>NZ_BSFQ01000004.1:0-8369 GCF_027922425.1 Pseudonocardia halophobica
GTCGCCGCGGTGCTCGGCGAGCGCGCCCGCACCGCCGCCGCGCGCCGCCTCGGCTCCGACCGGCCGGGCGCGATCGCCGAGGACGTGCTCGCCGCCGCGCTGGCCTGGTTCGGCGCCCGCCGTCGGTCACCCGACACCGCCGCTCGGATGACGCGCTGAGCTACCCGTCCCGGCGGGCCTCGGCGCCGGACTCGCCGGCCATCCCCTCGTCCTGACCGGCCGGGCGGCCGACGAAGTCCTCGGTCGTGCCGGTCCCGGTCGTCGTCGCGGCGTCGCCCCGCTGGGTGGGCCGGCCGCCGGTCTCGCGGGTCCGGGCGGTGGCCGGATCGGGTCGCACGTCGTCCTCGGCGGTGGGCGGACGACCGAACAGGGACCGCAGCTTCTCGAACATCCCCGGCGGATACCCGTGACCCCGGTCACGAACCAGGGCCGTCACTCGGTGTCACGGGAACTACGGAGAGTAGTAGTCTGCGCCGAGGAGTTTGCTCGGATCCGCAGCGGTGATTCGTCCATCATGACTCCGGCTTGGACACCGCCCGCCGCGGTCCTCTTCGATCGCGACGGGACGCTGGTGGTGGACGTGCCGTACTGCGACGACCCCGCCGCGGTGCGGCCCATGCCCGGTGCCCGCCGGGCGCTGGGCATGCTGCGCGCCTCGGGCATCCCGGTCGGCGTCGTGTCCAACCAGTCCGGCATCGGGCGCGGCCTGTTGCGCCGGTCGGACGTCGACGCCGTCAACCGGGAGGTCGAACGGCAGCTCGGGCCCTTCGCCACCTGGCAGGTGTGCCCGCACGCGCCCGGGGACGGCTGCGCCTGTCGCAAGCCCGCCCCCGGCATGGTGCTCGCCGCGGCCGCCGAGCTGGGCGTGCCGGCGTGCCGCGTCGCCGTGATCGGCGACATCGGCGCCGACGTCGGGGCGGCCCACGCCGCCGGCGCCGTCGCCGTGCTGGTCCCGACGCCGGTGACCCGCGTCGAGGAGATCCAGGCGGCGCCCGTCGTCGCCCCCGACCTGGTCAGGGCCGTCGACCACCTGATGTACGGACCGTTCGGGGCCGCCGCGTGAGGAAGGTGCTCGTCGCGAGGCTCGACGGCGCGGGGGACGTGCTCCTCGCCGGGCCCGCGGTGCGGTCGATCGCGCGCTCGGCGCGGGTGACGATGCTGGTCGGGCCCGCGGGGGAGGAGGCGGCCCGGCTCCTGCCGGGGGTCGCCGAGGTCCGCGTGTGGGCCTGCCCGTGGGTGCTGGGCGACCCGCCGCCGGTACGGCGCGGCGAGATCGACGCGTTGACCGACGACCTGGCCGGCTTCGACGAGGCCGTCGTGCTCACGTCCTTCCACCAGTCGCCGTTGCCGCTCGCCCTGGTGCTGCGGATGGCGGGCGTGCCGCGGATCACCGGCGCCTCGGCGGACTACCCGGGCGCGCTGCTCGACGTCCGGCTGCGGCCGGGCGAGACGCTCGACGAGGACCAGCCCGAACCCGAACGGATGCGCGCGATCGCCGCGGCCGCCGGCTACCCCCTCCCGCCCGGCGACGACGGCCGGCTGGACGTCCGGCTGCCGTCCCCGCTCCCGGAGGCCCCGGCGGACGTGGTGGTGCACCCGGGCGCCGCGGTCGACGCCCGGCGGTGGCCGGCCGGGCACGCCGCCGAGGCCGTGCGGCGGCTGGCCGGCGAGGGGTGGCGCGTGGCGGTGACCGGCGGGCCCGGCGAGCGCGACCTCACCGCGCAGGTCGCCGGCGACCATGCCCTCGACCTGGGCGGACGCACGTCGATGGCCGAGCTGGCGGCGGTGCTCGCGGGGGCGTCGGCGGTCGTCGTCGGCAACACGGCGGCGGCCCACCTCGCCGCCGCCGTGGGCACCCCGGTGGTCTCGCTGTTCGCGCCGGTCGTCCCCGCCGTGCGCTGGCGGCCCTACCGGGTCCCGCAGGTCCTGCTCGGCGACCAGGACGCCCCGTGCCGGGACACCCGGGCGCGCGAGTGCCCCGTCGCCGGCCACCCCTGTCTCGCCTCCGTCCGGCCCGACGACGTCGTCGCGGCCGTCCGGCGCCTCATCCACCCCGCCGTTCCCCTCGGACCCCTCACGGAGGAGATCCCCGCGTGAACATCCTGATCTGGCACGTGCACGGCTCCTGGACGACGGCGTTCGTCCAGGGCGCGCACCGCTACCTGCTGCCGACCCTGCCCGAGCGCGGGCCCTGGGGCGGCGGGCGGCCCGCGGCCTGGGACTGGCCGGCGTCCGCTGTGGAGTGCTCGCCCGCCGAGCTCGCGGAGTCCGACGTGGACCTGGTCGTGCTGCAGCGGCCGGAGGAGCTCGAGCTGGCCGCGGAGTGGCTGGGCCGGGTGCCCGGTCGCGACCTGCCGGCGATCTACCTGGAGCACAACGCCCCGCGCGAGGGCGCGGCGACCACGCGGCACCCGATGGCCGATCGCGACGACCTGCTGCTCGTGCACGTCACGCACTTCAACGCGTTGATGTGGGACGCGGGGAGCACACCGACGACGGTGGTGGAGCACGGTGTCCTCGACCCCGGGCACCGGTACACGGGTGACCTGGCCTCGGCGGCGACGTGCATCAACGAGCCGTTGCGGCGCAACAGGATCACGGGCACGGACATCGTCGCCCGGTTGGCGGCCGACGTTCCCGTCGACGTCTTCGGCATCGGTACGGACGACCTCGACCTACCGGGTGTCCGGAGCTGCGGCGACCTGCCCCAGCACCGGATGCACACCGAACTGGCCCGCCGCCGCGTCTACCTGCACACCGCACGCTGGACCTCGCTCGGGCTCTCGCTGATCGAGGCGATGATGCTCGGGATGCCGGTGGTGGTGGTCGGCACCACCGAGGCGCCGGAACGGGTGCCCCCGGCCGCCGGCGTGTGTTCCACCGACCTGCGCCGCCTGCGCCGCGGGCTCACCGAGCTCGTCGCCGACCCGGAGGCGGCCGCGGCCGCCGGCCGGGCGGCGCGCGAGGCCGCGCTCGCCCGCTTCGGCGTGGAGCGCTTCCTGCACGACTGGGAGGGCGTGCTCGCCCGCGTCACCGACACCGCCCCCGCCCCCGCCCCGAGACCCGCTCTCACCGGAAGGAGCTGACCCATGCGGATCGCCATGGTGTCCGAACACGCCAGCCCCCTCGCCGAGCCCGGCGGACCGGACTCGGGAGGGCAGAACGTGCACGTCCGGGAGCTGAGCCTGGCGCTCGGCCGGGCGGGGCACGACGTCACCGTCCACACCCGCCGGGACGACCCGGACCTGCCGGAGGTGGTCGCGTTCGGACCGGGGGCCCGCGTCCGGCACGTCACCGCGGGCCCCGCGCGGCCCGTGCCGAAGGACGACCTCGTGCCCTTCGTCCCGCTGCTGGCCCAGCAGCTGGAGCGGGCCTGGCGGGCCGATCCGCCGGACGTCGTCCACGCGCACTTCTGGATGTCCGGGCTGGCCGCCCGGGGTGCGGCCGGCATGCTCGGCCTGCCGCTGGTGCAGACCTTCCACGCGCTCGGCCACGTCAAGAAGCGCGAGCAGGGCGCGGACGACACCAGCCCGTCCGGCCGCATCGCCGCCGAGGAGACGTTGGTGCGCACCGCGGACCGGCTCACCGCGTCCTGTGAGGACGAACTGTTCGAGCTGCTGCGCCTGGGCGCCAACCGCCGCCGCATCTCCGTGGTGCCGTGCGGGGTGGACCCCGAGGAGTTCGGTCCGGAAGGACCGACGCCGCGGCGCGGTCGCCGGAAGCGGCTGCTCGCGCTCGGCCGGGTGGTGCGGCGCAAGGGCGTCGACGAGGTCGTCGAGGCGCTGCGCGACGTCCCCGACACCGAGCTCGTCGTCGCCGGCGGGCCGCCCGCCGGGGTGGACCTGATGGCCGACCCGGAGCTGAACCGGCTGCGCGAGCTGGCCCGCCGGATGCGGGTCGCCGGCCGGGTGCGGTTCCTCGGCGCCGTCCGGCGACCCGACGTCCCGGCGTTGATCCGCTCGGCCGACGCCGTGGTGTGCGCCCCCTGGTACGAGCCCTTCGGCATCGTCCCGCTGGAGGCCATGTCCTGCGGCCGGCCCGTCGTCGCGACGGCGGTCGGCGGCATGAAGGACACGGTCGTCGACGGCGAGACCGGGCTGCTGGTCCCGCCGCGGGATCCGAAGGCACTGGGCGCGGCGCTGCGGGCGCTGCTGGAGGACCCGCAGGCGGTGGCCGACTTCGGCGCCGCCGGGCGTCGCCGGGTGCTGTCCCGCTACACCTGGGCGAAGGTCGCCGGGTCCACCGCGGCGGCCTACCGCGAGGCGATCGCCGGCCGCGAGGCCGGGGCGCCGGTGTCGCGCGAGGCGCGGACGGGGGTGCGGTGATGGCCGACGTGACTCCTCACCAGGTCCTGGGCGGGCACGTCGACCGCCTGGAGGCCGCCCTGCCCGCCCTGCGCGCCGCGGCGCCGACGCTGGTGCGTTGGGGTGCCACGCTCGCCGGGCTGCTGCCGGGCGGCGGGCGCCTGCTCGCGGCCGGCAACGGCGGCAGCGCGGCCGAGGCCCAGCACCTCACCGCGGAGCTGGTCGGCCGGTTCGACGGCGAGCGGCAGGCGCTCTCCGCGATCGCCCTGCACGCCGACACGTCGTCGATGACCGCGATCGGCAACGACTACGGCTACGAGGAGGTGTTCGCGCGGCAGGTCCGCGCGCACGGCCGCCCCGGAGACGTCCTGCTGCTGCTGTCCACCAGCGGCCGCAGCCCCAACCTGCTCGCGGCGGCCGACGCCGCCCGCGAGCTCGACATGGACTGCTGGGCCCTCACCGGGCCCGGCCCGAACCCCCTGGCCGGGCGCGCCACCGACGCCGTCTGCCTGCCGGGTGACACCGCGACGGTGCAGGAGTCGCACCTCGCCGCGGTGCACATGCTCTGCCGGGCCCTCGAGGCGCAGCTGCCCGCCGCGCCGGGTGTCCCGGCCGGGCTGGTGGCCCGGCACCGGGCCCACCGCCGGGCACCCGCCCTCGACCCGACGATCGCCCCGACGACCGTGAGGAGACCCGCATGACACTGACCGACACCACGGCACCCCACACCACGCCCGCCGCCGAGCCCGGGCTCCCCACGTCCCGTCCGCTCGGCACGGTGCTCGTCACCGGCGCCGCCTCCGGCCTCGGCCGGGCCGTCGCCGAGGCCGTCGCCACGGCGGGCGGCACACCGCTGCTCGTCGACCGCGTCGACCCGACGCCCGGCCTGACCGAGGCCGCCGACGCCGCCCACGCGCTCGCCGACCTGGCCGACACCCGCGCCGCCGAGGAGGCCGTGCGCGGGCTCGTCGAGCGGGCCGGCGGCGTCGACGGCGTCGTCACCTGCGCGGGGACCGACGCCTGCGGCCGCATCGACGACGTGTCCGCCGAGGACTGGGAACGCGTGATCAAGGTCAACCTGCTCGGCACCGCCGCGGTCATCCGGGCCGCGCTGCCGAGCCTGAAGGAGCGCCGCGGGCGGATCGTGACGGTCGCCTCGACGCTCGGCCTGCGCGCCCTGTCCGACGCCTCGGCCTACTGCGCCTCCAAGTTCGGCGTGCTCGGGATGAGCCGCGCGCTGGCGGCGGAGCTGGCCGGCGAGGTCGGGCTCACGACGCTCGTGCCCGGCGGCATGAACACGGCGTTCTTCGACGGCCGCACCGAGCAGTACCGGCCCGGCCCGGACGCCAAGCTCAACGACCCGCGCAACGTCGCCGCCACCGTCCTGTTCGCGCTGACCCGCCCCGAGGGGTGCGAGGTCCGCGAGCTGGTGGTGTGCCAGTCCGAGGAGCCCTCGTGGCCCTGATCCCCGTGGCGTGCGCCCCGGTCGCCTCCGTGGCGGCGGCCGCACGCATCCCCGACCGGCGGCCCCGGGTGCTCGTGCTGGGCGACGTCGTGCTCGACGGCTGGGTGCGCGGCAGCGCCCGTCGGGTCGCGCGCGACGGGCCCGTCCCGGTCGTCGAACCGTCGTCCGAGGAGGTCGCGCCCGGCGGGGCGGGCAACGCCGCGGTGGCGCTGGCCGCGCTGGGCGCCGACGTCGAGATCGTCTGCACGGTCGGCGACGACCCGGACGGCCGCACGCTGCGCTCGGCGCTGGCCGAGGCCGGCGTCCGCACGGACCGGTGCGTGCTCGACCCGGCCCGCGCGACGGCGGCCAAGCGCCGCATCGTCGCCGGCGACCCGCCCGGGCAGCCCGTGGCCCGCTACGACGTGGTGCCGCCGGGCCTGCCCGGCAGCGCGACCGTCCGCGCGCTCGCCGACCAGACCACCGCGGCGCTGGCCGACGGGCCGGACGCGGTGCTGGTCGCCGACTACGGGCTCGGCGCGCTCGCGCCCTCGGTCCGGCGGCGGATCGCCCGGGCGCGCGGGCGCATCCCGCTGCTGGTCGTCGACGCGCACGACCTCGCGCCGTGGGCCGAGCTGCGGCCCGACGCCGTCACCCCGAGCGTCGAGGAGGCCGCCGCCGTGCTCGGCGTCGACCTGCCCGAGCACGACCGGCTCGCGTGGGGGCTCGAGTACGCGTCGGCGCTGCGCGCGGCCACCGGGGCGTCGGAGGTGCTGCTCACCCTGGACGTCGACGGGTCCGTGCGGCTCCCCGCGGACGGCAGGCCGCTGCGGCGGCCGGCGGGGGAGCACGCCCCACCGTCGGGCGCCTGCGGGGCCGGCGACGTGTTCGCCGCGGCGTGGACCGCCGCCGTCGCGTCGGGGACGCCGCGGGAGGAGGCGCTGTCGCTGGCGCAGACCGCCGCCGACGTCGTCGTGACGCTGCCGGGGACCGCGGTGTGCACGGCTGCGGCGCTGACCAGCCGGCTCGCCGCCGGGGACCCGGGCAGCGTGCTGTCGCACCGGGACCTGCTGACCGTGCTGGCCGAGCACCGCGCGGCCGGGCACCGGATCGTGTTCACCAACGGTTGCTTCGACGTGCTGCACCGCGGGCACGTGGCCTACCTGCGGGAGGCCGCCGAGCTCGGGGACGTGCTGGTCGTGGCCCTCAACAGCGACGACTGCGTGAGCCGGCTCAAGGGCCCGACGCGCCCGGTCAACCCGCTCGAGGACCGCGCCGGGGTGATCGGCGCGCTGGCCGCGGTCGACCTGGTGACCTCGTTCGACACCGACAGCCCGGTCGAGCTGCTCGACCTCGTCCGGCCGGACGTCTACTGCAAGGGCGGCGACTACACCCCGGAGATGCTGCCGGAGACGCCGGTCGTGGAGCGCCTCGGCGGGGAGGTCCGGATCCTCGGCTACCTCGCCGACCACTCCACCAGCGCCATCGTGGCGCGGGCGGCCGAGGGGGCGGGGCGATGAGCTCCGTCGTGGTCGTCGGGGACGTGCTGCTCGACGTCGACGTGCACGGCGAGGTCGAGCGGCTCTGCCCGGACGCCCCCGTCCCCGTCCTCGACGTCACCGGCGAGGTGGCGCGGCCGGGCGGGGCCGGGCTGGCGGCGGCGCTGCTGGCCGGGTCCGGGGTGCGGACGACCCTCGTCACGGCCCTCGCGGAGGACGGCGAGCGGGTGCGCGGGCTGCTCGCACCGGCGCTGGAGCTGATCACCGGGCCCGCGACGGGCGGGACCCCGGTCAAGTGCCGGTGGCACTCCGCCGAAGGCCCGTTGCTGCGCACGGACACGGGCAGCGGCCGCCCGGCCGGCGAGTTCGGCGAGACGGTCCGCACCGACCTGAGCCGGGCGCTCGACGGGGCGGGCGCGGTGCTGGTCTCGGACTACGGCCGCGGCGTCACGGCCGATCCCCAGGTGCGCCGGATGCTCGCCGACGCCGTGGCGGCCGGGACGCCGGTGGTGTGGGACCCGCACCCCAAGGGCTCCGATCCCGTGCCCGGCGTGATCATGACGCCGAACGCCAAGGAGGCCGCGGGCGCGCTCGGGCTGCCGGGCGGGGACCCGGTGGGTTGTGCCGCGGAGCTGCGGCGACGGCGGGAGAGCCACGCCGTCGTCGTGACGCGGGGCGAGCGGGGCGCGGTCCTGGTGACCGCGTCGGACCGGGTCGCGGTGCCCGCCCTGGACGTGACGGGCGGCGACCCCTGCGGCGCGGGCGACGCCTTCGCGGGCCGGCTCGCGGCCGCCCTCGCCGGCGGGTCGTCCTTGCCTGCAGCGGTGGAGAGTGCCGTCGAGGCGGCCGGGCGTTTCGTGGAGGCCGGTGGCGCCGCGACCGTCCGCTGCCTCGACGGCCGGTGGACCCAGGTGTCGCCGACGAGCGTGTCCGAACGCGCCTCCTGATCCGTGAGTGCGAAGTGCCGCTAGAGGGGCACTTCGCACTCACGACCGGGGGTGAGCTGGGCTTCCGCGAGTCGGGAGTTCCGGCAGCGCGAGTCGGGAGTTCTGGCAGCGCGAGTCGGGAGTTCTGGCAGCGCGAGTCGGGAGTTCTGGCAGCGAGTCGCGCTCTGGCCCCGGC
>NZ_BSFQ01000004.1:8463-362313 GCF_027922425.1 Pseudonocardia halophobica
CCCGGCGAGTCGCGCTCTGGCCCCGGCGAGTCGCGCTCTGGCCCCGGCGAGTCGCGCTCTGGCCCCGGCGAGTCGCGCTCTGGCCCCGGCGAGTCGCGCTCTGGCCCCGGCGAGTCGCGCACTGAATGTCCGCGAGCCAGGACCTCGGGTCGTGATCGCCGTCCGGGACCGCCTGCGGCCGGATGTGGCGCCGAAGGGTCCAGGACGGCGATCATCGCATCCGAGGATGTCGCCCTGGGGACGGGTCAACCGCGCGGAGCCTCGTCGTCGTCGACCGGGACCTCGCGGTGCTGCTCCAGCACGTCGTAGGGGTCGGCCTCGGTGTTCGGGTCGATCTCCTCGGTGTCGAGACCGGTGCCGCGGCCGTTCACGTCCTCGAGGTCCGCGGCGGGGTCGGTCGCGATCTCGTCGTGCGCGATCATGTCGGGCCGGGTCACGTCGTCACGGCTCTCGCGGTTCGGCTCGTTCATGTGGCCTTCGTACCCGTGGCGGCGGGTTCGACACACCCGCTCGACGCGGTGACGTCGAGGCAGGCCGCCTCCACCTCGTCCACGCCGATCGCGAGCAGGGCCGGGTCCGGGTCGTCGGCGAACGGGTCACCGCGGCGGACCTCTTCATGCGTGAGCGCGCGGTGCGGACCTGCGGGCGGGCCCCAGCGCTCCGGCCCGACCGGCCCGAACAGCACGACCGACGGCCGCCCGAACGCCGTGGCGAGGTGCGCGATCCCGGTGTCCCCGCTGACGACCAGCGCCGCACCGGCGACCAGGGCCGCGAGCTCGGCGATCGAGGTCCGCCCGGCGAGGACACGCTCGTCGGACAGGTCGGCGGCCGCCGCGACCCGCTCGGCGAGGGACCGCTCCTGCGGACCGCCCGTCACGACGACGGGTCCCAGCGGGGCGAGCCGGCGGGCCAGGGCGGCGAAACGGTCGGTCGGCCAACACTTGGAACCGAAGGCCGCGCCGGGATGGATGACGACGGGAGATGCGGGCCCGGGGGCGATGCCGGGCGGCGCAGGGAGGCGGAGGTCCTCCGGGTCGGCCGGGATGCCGTGGTGAGCGAGCATCGTGCACCAGCGGACCCGCTCGTGCAGCGTGTCGAGCTCCTCGGCCGGCGGCCCGGGCCAGCCCAGCTCGGGGCGGCCCAGGCCGATGCGACGACGAGGGTGCAGGGCCTCGAGGGCTCGATGGCTCTGCGGCCCCGCGCCGTGCAGGTTCACGGCGACGTCGACCTGTCCGGGGAACGCGAGCGCGTCGGGCGCCGGGGTGGGCAGCAGCTCGTCGACGGCGCCGGTGAGCGCGGCGAGCGGCTCCAGGACTGCTGCGGTGGCCAGCACGATCCGGTGGCCCGGGTGGCGCCGGCGCAACGCCCGCAGCGCGGGCACGACGGTCAGCAGGTCGCCGAGGTTCAACGCCCGCAGCGCGAGCAGGACAGGGTCCGCCACGGAGATCGACTACCCGCTGCCCGCCCCACCAACCGTGCCCGACCGGAGCGGACACCCCATGCCGAACTCCCGGAACTCGCGACTCGCGCTGCTGAATCTCCCGACTCGCGCTGCAGGATCTCTCGACTCGCGGTGCAGGATCTCGCGACTCGCGCTGCCGGATCTCCCGACTCGCGCTGCTGGATCTCCCGACTCGCGCTGCTGGAACTCGCGACTCGCGGTGCCGGAACTCCCGACTCGCGGGGGCGGGGTGTGCCGCGCTACTTCAGGGGGGCGAGTTGGACGCGGTCGGCCAGGACCTGCACCGCCTCGGCGCCGCCGGTGCCGAGGCCGTGCCGGACGACGTTGAGCGCGCCGCAGGCCGCACCGACCTTCAGCACCTCCTCCCACGACCCGCCCGCCGCGAGCCGTGCCGTCATCCCGGCGGTCTGCGAGTCGCCCGCGCCGCGCGGGTCGTTGGCCTGGACCGGCGGCGGGGTGATGGTGAGGATGGTGTCGGACTCGCCGTCGAGGGCGAGCGCGGGCTCGCCCGCCCGGCTCACCACGACGGCCCGCGCCCCGTCCTTCAGCAGCTGCCGCATCGCCGGCACCACGTCGTCGACCTCGGTGGACTCGGCCCGTGAGTGCGCCACCAGTTCCTCGTCGCTGACCTTGAGCAGGTCGACGCCGGCCTCGACGACCGCCTCCATCCGCTCGCCGGCCAGGTCGGCGACGACCCGCACGCCGTTGGCGCGCAGGTCCCCGGCCAGCCGCTGGTACAGCCGGGACGGCACGACGGTCTCGGACTGCGGGCCGGACAGCAGCACGGTCCCGGCCTGCAGCCCCTCGGCGAGGGTGAGCTCGTAGAGGCCGTCGAGCTCGTGCCGGTCCAGCGGGGCCGGGAGCTCGGCGGCGATCTCGACCCGGCCCTCGTCGTCGGGCTCCCGCCGGTCGTGCACGTACCCGCCGTTGCGCGCCGCGGTCTCGACGTACCGCAGCTCCACGCCGTCGACGGCGATCATCCGCTCCAGCAGCCGGCCGGTCTCCCCGCCCAGCCCGGCGCACAGCCGCACCGGCGACCCGAGGGCCGCGAGCATGCGCGCCTGCCAGACGCCCTGCCCGCCGGCGTGCACGTGCAGCTCGGGCTGTCCGGCGCGGTCCTCGATGGTGACGGTGATGATGGGGGAAGGGGCGAACACCACGACGGGCGGGCACGAATCCGACATACCGGTCTCGTACCCGCCCGTCGGTGCCCCTACTCCGGCCGACCGTCGCAAGGAACCGCCGCGATCCCGGGCCGACGGGTTCTCACGTGTCGACGCGCGGCACGCTGCCCGGCCGGCTCGGCGACCTGGTGTCCGCGTGGTCGCGGCACTTGTCGGTCTCCGGCCGGGCCTCCAGCCGCTCGTCGTCGATCTCCTTGCCGCACACCGCGCAGCGGCCGTACTCGCCGGCCTCGATCCGCTCCAGGGCGGCGACGACCTCGGCGCGCTGCATCCGCAGGGTGCCCAGGGCCAGGTCGTCCTCCATCGCCTCGGTCTCCCGCGAGCCGCGGTCGCCGAAGTCCATGCCGCCCGACAGCTCGTCGGAGTCCCGCTGCTCCTCCTGGTCGCGGGCCTCCTCGCCGGCCTCGTGGTCGAGCCGCTCGAGCTCTGCGGTCAGCTTCTCGCGGGCCTGCGTGGTGTTCATGCGTGCGTCCTCTCGTCGGTCAGCCGCGCGGAGTGGGCGAGGCGCTCGGGCACGAGCAGATCGGGGTCCTCGCACAGGCCGCGCAGGGCGGTCAGGGTCGGGTGGCCGGCGTCCAGCAGAGCGCGGTCGCTGCCCGGCTCGGCCCGGTCGCCGGTCTCGGCCTCGCGCAGCAGCAGGCCCTGGCCGTCGGAGTCCTCCACCAGGGTCTGCACGACACCGCGCGGGTCGAGCGGGGCGAGCCGCAGCTCGCGGTGCTCCTCGACGGGCCGGTCGGGCACGTTGAGCGAGAGCGTGGTCCCGAGCGGGCTGTCGAGCAGAAGCTCCAGCACCCGCGGGAGGTACCCGGTCACGGCCTCCCAGTGCTCCTCCTCCTCGGCGCCGAGCGCGACGTTGAGCGACACGGCCAGGCCGCGCCGGTCGTGCAGGCCGGCGGTGAGGGCGGCACCGACCGTGCCGGAGTGCAGCACCGCGCGCCCGACGTTCCCGCCCCGGTTGATCCCCGAGAGGATCAGGTCGGGTGCGGGGTCGAACCAGCCCTGCAGGCCGGCGACCACGATGTGCGCGGGCGCGGCCCGGACGGCGTACGCCGGCAGCCCGGACGGGCTCTCCACCTCCCGCACCACGGTCCGGCCGTCCTCCTGGACGGCCGTGATGGAGGCGCTGGCGCCGGAGAACTGGTGCTCGGGGGCGGCGATCACGACGTCGAGCCCGGCCTCGCTCGCGGCCTCGGCCAGCACGGCCAGGCCGGGGGAGTCGATGCCGTCGTCGTTGGTCACGAGGGCACGGGTGCGCGTCATCGTCCGGGAGTACCCGGCTGCTCGGGACCGACACCGGGCCCCCGGTCGGGGGCGGGGTCGGTGTGCTCGTGCCAGCGCTCGGCGGCGGCCTTGTCCAGCCCGGTCAGCCTGCGCAGCCAGCCGGGCAGCGGCGCGGTGTAGGCCGGGCGGGGTGGCCCGCCGGTGCCGGTCGGCCCGGGCAGCAGCCGTTCGACGGCGGTGAGCAGCCGCAACGTCGTCGAGGGTGCGAGGGCGTGCACCCTCGACCCGATGTTGGCCAGCGGCGTCAGGATGATCTCCGGTGTGCCTCGCAGGGTGGCGCGGACCAGGCGGCGGGCGGCCCGTTCGGCGTCCATCGACACGAGCGGCAGGGACGCGCCGACCGTGAACCAGGACCGCTCCGCCTGCGCCTTCCCGGTCACCAGCGCGTTGCGCGAGGAGCCGGTCCGCATCAGCCCGGGCACGCCGACGGTCACCGACACGCCCTGCCGACCGGCCTCCAGCCGCAGGCCCTCCGCGAACCCGACGGCGGCGTGCTTGGCCGCCCCGTACGGCAGCAGGTGCGGGGCGGGCAGCTTCCCGCCGATCGACGTCACCGCCAGGATGCGGCCATGGGTGCGGGCCAGCACCGGCAGCGCCTCCAGCGCGGGCCGGGCCAGCCCCCAGAACATGACGTCCATGGCCTGCTCGTAGTCCTCCTCGCGCAGGTCCGCCTGGGGCCCGACCTGGATGATGCCGGCGTTGGCGACGAGCACGTCGAGCCGGCCGAACTCGCGCTCGGCGGTGCCGACGAGCTCGCGGGCGGCCTCGGGCCTGCCGACGTCCGCCGCCACCGTGACGACCCGCGCGCCGCGGGCCTCGAGGTCGGCGCGGGCGGGCTGCAGCCCCTCGGCGTCCCGGGCGCAGAGCAGCAGGTCGTGGCCCTGGTCGGCGAGCTCGCGGGCGATCAGGTAGCCCAGGCCGCGGCTGGCGCCGGTGACGAGGGCGACCGGGCGGACCGGTGCGTCGGGGGTGGCCATGGGGGAGGGGTGCCCGGCACGGCGCCGCCGACACCCCGGCGCGGCTCACATCCGCGCCGCTGTCACACCAGGAACAGCTCCGCCTCGGCACAGCCGGGCCCCGTGTCCGCGCGCCCCGCGGCGAGGTCGGCGACGGCCCGGTCCTTGCGTTGCAGCACCCCGCCGGGAAGCCGGAACCGCCGTACCGCCTGCCGGGGGAGGAGCGCGATCCCGGAGGGTGTGCCGTCGTCGCGCCACGGTTCGAGCATGTACCGCAGCAGCCGGACGCGGTGCTCCCGGGCGACACGGGCGGCCACCGTGCCCACCAGGTCGTGGTCCGGGTGGCCGTCCTGCTCCCACGGCGCGACGAGCAGCGTGCCCTCCGCGTCCGTACGGACCAGGTCGGCCAGGGCGGCCTCGACGTCCGACCCGGCGTCGAGGCCGTCGTCCGGCGCGGGCAGCGGGGCGGGCAGGCCGAGCCGGTAGCGGCGCAGCGGGTCGAGACCCAGCGCGGTGTAGCCGCGGGCGATCGACGGCCGGTCGCGCCGGTTCCCCGCGCGCTCGCGGGAGTGGGCGCCAGGTCGCTCCGGGCCGCCGTCGCCGTCCGTCACGGCGAGGGCCTCGACCGCGCAGCCCGCCTCGGCCAGCGTCGCCATCAGCCCGCCCGCGGCGCAGAGCTCCTCGTGGAGGTGGGCGGTCGCGACCACGCAACGCCGGACGTCCGGGACCGGGAGGGCGGGCGCGCCGGTGAACCGCCCGCGGGCCGCGACGGCCACGAGCCAGGGATCGCAGGGACCCGCCACGACGATCTCACCGTCCCCCCGCGACACGCCTCACGACCTGCACCGTCATGGCTCCGCGGTTACCCGGTCCAGCGCCGGGCATGCACCCGGCCTGGCCCACGCCGGAGGGCATGCGTCGGCGTCGACCGGGTAGCCGCGGCCCGAGCGACCCCGACCGAGAGGTGGACGAGCATGAAGGCCGTCGTGTGGAACGGGCCCGGCGACATCGCCCTGTCCGACGTGCCCGACCCCACGCCGCGCGATCCCGGCGACGCCGTGGTCCGGCTGACCGTCAGCGCCATCTGCGGCACCGACCTGCACATGATCCGCGGGACGATGCCCGGGATGCGCCCGGGCACCGTGCTGGGGCACGAGGGCGTCGGCGTCGTGGAGGAGGTGGGCGCGGGCGTGCGGGCGTTCCGGCCGGGCGACCGCGTGGTGATCCCGTCGACGATCTGCTGCGGGCGCTGCTCCTACTGCCGCGCCGGCTACACCTCGCAGTGCGACGCCGCCAACCCGAACGGCCCGCTCGTCGGCACGTCGTTCTTCGGCGGACCGGAGCCGACCGGCCCGTTCGACGGGCTGCAGGCGCAGTACGCGCGGATCCCGTGGGCCGACGCCAACCTGGTCCCGCTGCCCGACGCCGTCACCGACGAGCAGGCGATCATCGCCTCGGACGTCTTCCCGACCGGGTACTACGGCGCGCAGCTCGCCGAGGTCTCGCCCGGCGACACGGTCGCCGTGTTCGGCGCCGGACCGGTCGGCCAGCTGTCGATCGCGAGCGCCCGCAACCTCGGCGCCACCCGCGTGATCGTGGTCGACGGCGTGGCGAGCCGGCTGGAGAAGGCGCGCCGCCAGCACGTGGAGCCCGTCGACTACACCGCCGAGGACCCGGTCGAGGCGATCCGCGAGCTGACCGGCGGGATCGGCGTGGACCGGGTGATCGACGCCGTCGGTGTCGACGCCTACGCCCCGTCCGACTCCGAGGACGCCGCAGTCGAGCAGCGGACCGAGGAGCTCGAGGAGGTCAGCGGCGGCGGTCCGACCGCCTGGAACGCCGGCGACGCACCGTCGCAGGCCGCGCGGTGGGCCGTGCAGGCCGTGGCGAAGGCCGGGTCGATCGGGATCGTCGGCGTCTACCCGCAGACCGCCGCGACGTATCCGATCGGCGAGGTCATGAACCGCAACCTCACCGTCAAGGCCGGCAACTGCCCGCACCGCGCGCTGATGCCGCGCATGATCGACCTGATCGCCTCCGGCCGGCTCGACGCGGGCCGCGCCGTCACCAAGCAGGAGGGCATGACCGGGGCGATCGAGGCGTACGAGACCTTCGACCGGCACGAACCGGGGTGGACCAAGGTCGTCGTGGACCCCGCGGCGTGACCGGCGCGACGAATCCTGGCCGGATCGAGGCCGAGCCGGGGGAGAGGACCGGGGCGGCGGCCGTCGAGGTGCTGGTGCCCACCCGCAACCGTCCGGTGGAGCTGGCCACCACGCTGGCCGGCCTCGCCGCCCAGGATCACCCCTTCGACGTCGTGGTCTCGGATCAGTCCGACGCCGCCGCCTCCTACGAGACCGACCCTGCGCAGGCGATGATCCGGGTCCTCGAGCTGCGGGGCCACCGGGTCCGCACCCGGCGGCACCTGCCCCGCCGCGGCGTCGTCGAGCACCGCGCCGCGCTCCTCGACGCCTCGACCGCGCGGTACGTGCTCTTCCTCGACGACGACGTCTGGCTCGCGCCCGGCACGATCGCGCTGCTGCACGAGGCGATCGTCGAGCTGGGCTGCGGCATGGTCGGCGCGGCCATGCAGGGCCTGTCGCACCTCGACGACGAGCGGCGCGCCGAGCAGGAACCGTTCGAGCGCTGGGAGGGCGCGCCGGTCCCGGAGACGCTGTACCCGGACACCCCGGAGTGGGAGCGCTGGCGCCTGCACAACGCCGCCACCCCGGTCCACCTGGCCCGCCGGCACCTGCGGCCGGGCGAGCGGTGGCTCGCCTACAAGATCGCCTGGGTGGCGGGCTGCGTGCTCTACGACCGCGAGGCGCTCGTGGCGGTCGGCGGCTTCGACTTCTGGCGGGACGTGCCGGAGGAGGCCGTGGGCGAGGACGTCGTGGCCGAGCAGCGGGTCATGGCGAAGTTCGGCGGGGCCGGGATCCTGCCGTCCGGTGCCGTGCACCTGGAGTCGGACACCACGATCCCGGACCGTCCGGTGACCGCCGACGGCGTGCTCAGGGGCTGAACACCGGGGATCGGGGGACCAGCAGCGCCGCACGCACCGCCGCCGCGACCGCCGCCGGGGAGATGTCTGCCATGCAGGCCGGCCCCCCGGTGGCGGTGAGCGGGCATCGGGCCTCCCACCAGCACACCTGCTCGGTGATCGCCGTAGGCCGTCGGTGCGGGCACTCCGGCAGGCCCTGCAGGTTCGTGGCCGGGTCGTCGAGCCCGTAGCGGGCGGCGAGGGTGGGGCCGAACAGGCCGACGGTCCGCGCGCCGACCGCCGCCGCGACGCGCGCCGGGCCGGTGTCCCCGCCCACCACGACCCCGCCGCGTCGCGCGACGGCGGCGAACCGGGCGGCGAGGCCCCGCAGGTCCGTCGGCGGGAGCTCCGGCACGGGGCTGCCGGGACCGGCGGCCACCACCGGGAGGCCGTCCAGCAGGTCGACGAGCGCGGCCCAGTGGGGCCACAGCTTCACCGCCATCCCCGCGCCCGGTACGAGCACGACGGGCACGCCTGTCGGCAGGTCGCCGTCGGCCGCGTGGACCTCGGCGTCGGTCAGGTGGATCCGCGGCGGCCGGTACTCCGGCCCGACCAGCCCCTCCTCGACGAGGATCCGCACGTAGCGGCGGGAGACCGGCTCGTCGGGCGGCGGGGAGCGCCACAGGTTCGTGACGCCCGGGATCCCGCGCTCCTCGACCAGGTCCGGGATCCCGTGCAGCCGGGTGGTGCTGACGACGAGGTCCGTGTTCTCCAGCGCCGCCTCGACCGCCTCCCGCTCCCGCCCCTTCTCCGCACGCAGCACCTCGGCCACCGCGGGGTCGGAGTCGAGCAGGGTGGCGCCGGGATCGTGGGTCAGCACGCGCAGCGCGGCCCGGGGGAACCGCTCGGCCAGCCCGTGCACCACGGGCAGCGCCATGACGAGGTCGCCCAGCCCGCCGAGCAGGTCGATGACCAGGATGTCGTCAGGCACCCGCACAGACCTCGGCGTAGATCTTCCGGTGCAGCTCCGCGATCCGTTCCCAGCTCCGCGCGGCGCCGACCGCCTCCCCGCCGGCGGCCACGCGCAGGCGCAGGGCCGGGTCGTCGAGCAGCCGGCGGAGGGCGTCGGCGAGGGCGGCACCGTCGCGGACGGTCGGGGCGACCACCACGGTCTCCCCGTCGACCAGCTCGGGATCGGGCGGGTCGGCGCGGGTGACGACCGTCGGCAGGCCGTGCGCGAAGGCGGACAGCAGCGCGCCGCTCTTGGTCGTGGCGCCGGCGGTGAGCGGGAACGCGGCGAGGTCGGCGGCGTGCAGCGCGGCCGAGACCTCCTTCTCGGGCAGGTGCCCGGTCACCGTGACGTGCTCCGCGACGCCCGCCGCCTCGATCTGGCCGAGCAGCTCGGACCGGAAGGCCTGCGCCTCGTCCTCGGGCAGGGCCAGCGAGGTGAACCCGCCGACGACGAGCAGGTGCAGCCGGTCCCGGCCCTCGGCGCGCAGCCGCGCGAGCGCCTCGGCCAGGTACCGGATGCCCTTCACGGGGTGGACGAACCCGAAGAAGGCGACGACCTCGGCGTCGTCCGGCACCCCGAGCCGGCGGCGCGTGTCGGTGCGGGGCGCCGGTCCGAGGTCCGGCACGTTCGGCGCCAGCGGCACGAGCACCGGCTCGACGCGCATGCGCTCGCGCAGGGTCCGCTCGTGGCCCGCGTTCGTGGTGAGCACGGCGGCGCTGCGGGGGACGAGCCGCCAGGTCTCGCGGTCGATGCCGCGGCGCTCCACCGCGCGCCACACCTGGCGGGGCACCCAGGACGGGGAGGCCCACCAGCCGTACTCGTGCACCGTCGTCACGACGGGGGCCCGGACCAGGTCGGGCAGCAGACCCGGCCAGGGGGAGAAGCCGAAGGCCGAGGGGGCGAACTGCACGTGCACCACATCCGGCCCGAGCGCGCGGATCCGCCGCGCCGCGCGGGCGACACTCGCCGGCGATCCGGCCACGCTCACGGGCTCGACGTGCTCGCCGGACTCCCGCAGCGTCTCGGCCAGGTGGGCGGTGTAGTCGGCCACGCCGTCGCGGGCGGGGTCGGCTCCGCCCTGCACCATCACGATCACCTGTGGACGGTTCCCGAGGAGCCGCCCGGGAAACGCGCCCGGACGAGCGGTGGTCCACTGTGCGGGGTTGACGGGAAGCAGGACGGGAACAGACCGATCGTGTTCGAACATCCGGCGGCCCTGGCGGGCGCCCCCGTGAACTGGCCGGCGCTGCGCCGGATCCTGGTCGTGCGGCCGGACAACCTGGGCGACGTCCTGCTCACCGGCCCCGCCCTCGCCGCCCTCCGGGCCGCGGCCCCGCACGCCCGGATCGACCTGCTCGCCTCGCCCGGCGGCGGGGCCGCCGCCACCCTGCTGCCCGAGATCGACGACGCCGTGGTCGCGCGGGTGTCCTGGCAGCAGATCGACGGCCCGACCGGCGAGGACCGGGACCCGGACGCCGACCTGGTCGCCGAGCTCGCGGACCGCGCCTACGACGCCGCGGTGCTGCTGACCTCGTTCTCGCAGTCCCCGTGGCCCGCCGCGGAGGTCTGCCGGCGGGCGGGCATCCCGATCCGGGCCGGGCTGTCGAAGGAGTTCGGCGGCACCGCCCTCACGCACTGGGTGCCCGCGCCCGACGACGGCCTCCACCAGGTCGACCGGGCCCTCCACCTGCTCGGGCGGCTCGGGATCCCCGCGGCGGCCCGCACCCTGCACGCCGCGGTCCCCGCGGCGGGCCGCAGCCAGGCCCGGGAAGCGCTCGCCGGGCTCGGGCTGCCGCCGGGCCCGTACGCGGTGCTGCTGCCCGGCGCCTCCTGCCCGTCCCGCCGGTACCTGGGGTTCCGCGAGGTCGCGGCCGGATTGGGGAGCCGGCTCCCGGTCGTCGTCTCCGGGCCGGCGGCGGAGGAGGACCTGGTCCGCTCGATCGCCGACGGCTTGCCCGGGGTGTTCCCGCTGGCCGGGACGCTCGACGTGCCGGGCCTGGCCGGCCTGCTCGACGGAGCCGCCGTCGCCGTGACCAACAACAGTGGCGGCATGCACCTCGCCGACGCCGTCGGCACGCCGGTGACCGTGCTGTTCGCCGGCACCGAGGACGTCGACCAGTACCGGCCGCGGTCGGTGCCCGCCGCCGTCCTCGGCCGCCCGGTCTCGTGCAGCCCGTGCCGCCAGTTCCGCTGCCCCTTCGCGCTGGAGTGCCTCGACGTGCCGCCGGCCGAGGTCGTGACCGCCGCCCTCGACCTCGCCGGCACCTCGTCCGGTGTGGAAATCAGCGCAGTGGGAATCCCTGTCGCATGAGCACTCCCCGAGAGAACGAGCCCGAGGTGCGCGACGTCATGGTCCCCGAGGAGCAGGTCCACCCGGACCACCGCGAGCACGCCAAGACGCCGCACCCGGTCGACGACGACGAGCTCGAGGCCCGCACCGAGCACGAGCGGCGTCAGGTCGACGCCGACCGCTGAGCGGAGCTTGCGGAGCGAGCATGGGCGCTGAGCGGAGCTTGCGGAGCGAGCATCGGCGCTGACCGGAGCTTGCGGAGCGAGCATCGGCGCTGACCGGTCCGCGGAAGGGGCGCGATCCACTGTGGTCGCGCCCCTTCGCCGTGTCCGGGGGTGGTGTGGTGCGGTGGCCGGCGCCTCGAGCGGCGCCGACGTCGGCTCTGGACCCGGCTGGTCGCCGATGTCGTCCGCACCCGGGTTCCCAACGGCGGTCGTGGCGGGCTTCGTTCTCGACGAGACTTCCCTTGGTAGGGCTCTCGTCATCAGCGAGATCATCCACCGCGGAACATGCTCCGGAGAGACCTCATGACCCAGGAAAAGGTCACTTCCAAGGACGGCACACCAATCGCCTACTGGCGTAGTGGCGACGGACCGCCGCTCGTGCTGGTGCACGGGACATCCGCCGACCACAGCCGGTGGGCTCCCGTCCTGCCGACATTCGAGCAGCGCCACACGGTCCACGCCATCGACCGTCGCGGTCGCGGCGGCAGCGGCGACTCGGAGAACTTTGCGATAGAGCGGGAGTTCGAGGACGTGGGCGCGGTGGTGGACTCGCTCGGGAGCTGGCGAAACCGGACGAAATCGCGGCGACCATGGCGCGTCAGGTCGCAGGAGTGCCGCCGGAGGTGGTGGCGTACATGCGATCCCTACCGGCATGGCAGGCACGTGTGGCGGCGGCGCACACGATTCCGCGGGAATTGCGCGCGGTCAAAGCGTACCGGTTCGATCCGGAGCGGTTCCGCGATCTCGCGGTACCGACGCTGCTGCTGAACGGAAGCGAGAGCTCGCCCGGCTTTCGAATGGCCGAAGAGGCCGTGGACGAGACGGTGCCGGACTCTCGAATCGTCGTCATGCCCGGGCAGGGGCACGTGGCCATCGACACCGGGACCGACCTCTTCGCGGCCGAGGTTCTCCGGTTCACCGGGAATTCTTGGCCGTAAGCGGCTCGGGAACTGTCGTCGACGCACGAGTAAGGATTTCGGGCAGCACAGGTAGGCCCCCACTGAGGGCTCGCATGCTCGTTCATCCCAACGGCGTCAGTACCGGTGGTGGTCGTCGGCGGGGTGTGCGGCTGCGGTCGATCCAGCTCGGGGGGAGGAACTCGGGCAGCCCGTCGACCATCCGGACCTCCCAGTGGGAGTGGTGGATCAGCCGGTGGTGGACCGAGCAGAGCATGACGAGGTTGTGCAGGGCGGTGGGGCCGCCGTGCTGCCACTCGCGCACGTGGTGGATGTCGCACCAGGACGGTGGGCGGTCGCAGCCGGGGAAGGCGCAGCCGCGGTCGCGGACGGTGACCGCGCGGCGCAGCCCGTCCGGGACGGTGCGGGAGATCCGCCCGACGTCGAGCGGAACCCCGGTGCCGTCGAGCACGACCGGGATGACCGCCGCGTCACACGCCAACTGGCGCAGGGTCTGCGGGGTGAGCTGGCCGCCGAACTCCAGCGATGCGTTTGCCGCGCGGCGCTCCAGATCCTCCAGCCGCACCGTGACGGTCAACTGCGGGCGCCGGCCCCCGGCCTCGGACAGCCGCCCGCGAGACAGCACCTGCGCGCACACCTCGGCCAGCGCCTCGGCCTGCCGCTCGGCGGCACTGCGTTGGTCGTCGGCGTCGCGCGGGGAGGCGCCGGCATCCACGGCGGCGGCGATGGCGTCGAACAGTGCGGCGTCGTCGTAGCGGCCGGCGAGCTTGCCGCCGGGGCGGGTGCGGAAGCGCGAGAGCCGCAGTTCGTTGAGCTGCGCGGGTGGGGTGTCGTCGGGTTCGGGCCCGTCCTGGTCGAGGAGCTCGAGCAGTTGGGTGCCCCAGGTGTGCAGCTCGGAGGGTGTGGAGATCGCGGCGTTGGCGGCGAGTTGGACTTCGGCGCCGGCCCAGGTCTTCGGGTCGAGTCGGCGGGCGGGGCCGCTGTCGAGCAGCCGGGCGATGACTTCGACGTGGCGGAGCCCGGCTTCGCCGGAGGCGAACACGGTCGCGGTCGCGGGCAGCCGGGCGGGTAGGGCCGCCGTGCCGTCGAGCCCGATCTGTTCGCAGACGTTCTCGGCGGCGATCACGCGGCGGCGGGCTTCGAAGCGTTCCCATCCGAGTAGATCGGACAGGGCACCGGTGGGCGAGCGGTAGCCGCGCTCGGCGAACACACCCCGCCGCTGGAGATCGGCGGTCGCCTCGACCACGGCCCGGTCGAGAGCGCGCCGGGCCTCCTCGCACACCCGCAGCGCGTCGATGACCTCATCGGCCCCGGCAGCGGGCCCGGCGGCATCGGTCAGCTGCGCGATGGCCTGCTGGAGGCGGTCGCGCGCGGCACCGACGGGCCCTGCGTCCATGCCTTGATCTTACTCGAACTAGTGTTCGAACAGTGGCTTATCGTCGCAGGTCAGCGGCCACTCAGCGCGAACTGGAGGCGCCCCACGAGCAGGTGTCGCAGAGCCTCAACCGCTCGTCGCGTCCCACTCACCGCTCCCCACGAACATGCTCAATGACCTGAATGGCCGCCAGGTGCGCGGCTGCTCGACCGCCCGACCCCGACACCGCCACCCGAACCCGAACCGCACTCATGCCCCACACAGAGGAAGGGCGCGATCCCCACGGATCGCGCCCCTCATCCCGTCCCGGACGAGACCCTCACCTCCGCCGCCTGCGCAGCACGACCAGGAGCACGGCGAGGAGGGCGGCCCCGGCTCCGGCGGCCACGGCCGACGTGCGGTCCCGGCCCCCGAGCGCCGAGTCGAGGGTGCCCACGGCCTGCTTCGCCGTCCCGGCGGTCCGGGTCAGCACCTCGCGCCCGACCACCTGCGCCTGACCGACACCCGCCTTGACCTGCTCGGTCGCCTGGCCCGCGCCCGCCTTCACCTGCTCGGTCGCCTGGCCCACGCCGGCCTTGACCTGCTCGGTCGCACGCCCGACGCCCGCCTTGACCTGGTCGGTCGCCTGGTCGCGAGCGGCGCGGGCACGGGAGCCGACGTCGACGCGGTCGGCCAGCGCCGAGGCCGTGCGGCCGAGCTCCTCACGTTCGGCGGCGATCCGGTCCCGCAGCTCTTCGGGGGTCGGCTCGCTCACCGGTGGACCTCCCGCTTGATCGTCTCGACGTCCGCCTTGGTGCTGTCGATGGCCTGCTCCGGCAGCGGCGGGGTGCCTCGGCCGATCTGCTTCTTGGCCACGAGCGCGAGCACGCCGCCGAGCGCCACGAGCACCGCGCCGACGATCAGCGCCGACGCCCACACCGGCAGCACGAGGGCCAACGCGGCGATCGCGGCGGCGACGAACGCCAGACCGCCGGCGAGCGCGAGCATGGTGCCCGCGCCGGCCAGTCCGGCCCCGATGCCGACCGCCTTGCCCTTGGCCGTCACCTCCGCCTTCGCCAGCTGGACCTCGTCGGTGACGAGGGTCCGGACCTGGTCGGACAGCTGCCGGAGGAGGTCGGCGGTGGACAGCTCGGCCGGGTCCGGTCGGGCGGTCCCGCCCCGCTGGTCTGGATGGAGTGAGCTGGTCATGGCCCTCGGCTACCCCCGGCACCCGGCGGTACACACCGCAGGTCACCCGGTCGGTCGCACCCGCAAGCGCACGGCGAAGGGGTCCACCCCCGCCGGCAACGGGGCCTGCGGGTCCAGCTCCGGGACCGCGAGCTCCAGCTCCCGGCCGCGCAGCAGGTGCGCCAGGAACAACGACGTCGTGAACAGGACCAGCTCACGGCCCGGGCAACGGCCCGGACCGGCGCTGAACGGGACCAGGGCCGGGTCCTCCTGCGCGGCGCCGTCGAGCCACTGCTGGGGGTCGAAGCGGTTCGCGTCGGCACGCGTGCGGCCGTCGCGGTGCAGGAACCAGGTCGGGATGATCAATGCCGTCCGCTCCTCCAGCTCGCCGTCGTCCCAGCGAACGGAGCGGGTGGTCTCGCGCAGCAACAGCGGCGTCGTCGGCCACAGCCGCACCGACTCGAGGACGGCGGCACGCAGCCGGGGCAGGTCCTGCGGCAGGGCGAGGTCGCGGTCGTGGATCTCCTCGCGGGCCCGGGCGAGCTCCGCGGGGTGAGCGACGAGCACGGCCAGGGCCCGCAGCGCCACCGCGCCCGCGGGGTCGTAGGCGAAGAGCCACTGCGGGACCTGGTCGACGGGATCGACCTCGGGGTCGGCCGGGGTGCGGGCGATCATCTCGGCCAGGCTGCCGGGTTCGGCGCGCTCCAGGTGCGCGCGCACCCGGTCGCGGAACCGCTCCCGCCGGGCCCGGTGCCGCGGCAGCAGGAAGGACCAGTTGCCGGCGTTGCGCAGGCGCGTCAGCTCGTCGGTGAGGTCGTGGTCGTCGCGGGCGCCGTCGCCGAGCACGACCCGGCGCACGACCCGCCACCAGGCGCGGATGAAGGAGTCCCAGTCCAGCTCGCCACTGCGGTCGACCTCGCGGCCGAGCTGCTCGGCCTCCTGGGCGACCGCGCGGGCCATCACCGAGGCGTTGTGGTGCAGCGGGTGGCCGATGTCGAGGACGGCCTCGTTGAACCGGCGCCGCTCGGCGCGGACCTCGCCGTGCGACACAAGGACGCCGTGCGGCTGGAACTGGCCGAGCGCCCTGCGCTTCTCCCAGGTGTCCGGTGCGAAGGGGTCCGGCGTCCCGTCGAGCACCCGCCGGACGCCCTCGCCGTCGAGCACGAGCGCGGCCCGCCGCCCGGGCAGCCGCAGCCGCACCGGACCGGACCCGTAGCGGGTCGCGACGTCCTGGAGGATACGGACGCCGCGGCCGTCGGCGTCGAGCTTGCCGGCCAGCGCGACGACGCTGCGGCGCCGGGCGATCACCCCCTGCGCCACGATCGGCAGGATCGCCCCCGCGATGCGCAGGGTGTCGCGGCCGGAGGCGAGTGGCAGGCCGGGCTCGCCGGTGCGGCCGGGCGGGCTGTCGAGCGGGGTCTGCGTGGTCATGGCAGGCCCGTACCCGGTGCCCCGCCGTTCTCACGTGGCCCGGGGCACGTCGGGACGGGCCGGACCGTCAGTCGCGGCCCCGTTCGGTGGAGTCGTCCTCGGGCATGTGGCCCTGCGCGGCGGGCACGTCGACCTGCGGGCCGCCCGGCACCTCGGCCATGGGCTCCACGCCCTCGGCCTGGTCGTCGGGCGCCGACCCGGGCGGTGCGGCCGGCGACCGCTCCTCGGTCGTCGTGTCGTGCAGGGTGCGCACCCGCTCGGGGCGCGGGTCCTCGTCACGGCTCATACGGGGGTGCTACCCGACGCGCGGACATCCACTCGCGGCGCCGGTGTGACCGTCGCGTGACGATGCGGTGCCCGATTCGTCTTCGGGGCCCCCGGCCCGTCACCATGCTCCGATGGCAGCAGCGTCGGGAACGGACACGGCCTCCCCGCAGGCCGCGCCCCTGCACGGCCTCACCGTCGGGGTGACGGCCGAGCGCAAGGCGGAGGAGCTCGCCAGGCTCCTCGAGCGGCGCGGCGCCCGCGTGCTGCACGGCGCGGCGGTGCGGATCGTCCAGGTCGAGGACGACGAGCGGATCGTCGACGTCACCCGGGGGCTGCTCGCGGCGCCGCCGGACGTCGTCGTGGCGACGACCGGGGTCGGGTTCCGCGGCTGGCTGGCCGGGGCCGAGCGGTGGGGGTTGCGGGAGGAGCTGGTCGCGGCCCTGGGCCGCGCGGAGATCCTGGCCCGCGGGCCGAAGGCGCGCGGGGCGATCCGCGGCGCGGGCCTGACCGACGCCTGGTCCCCGGCCACCGAGTCGTCCGCCGAGGTGCTGGAGCACCTGCTGGACCGCGGCGTCGCCGGCCTGCGCATCGCCCTGCAGCTGCACGGGGACCCGTTGACCGGCCTGGTCGACGCGCTGTCGGCGGCCGGCGCCGAGGTCGTCACCGTGCCGGTCTACCGCTGGGAGCTGCCTGCGGACCTCGGCCCCGTCGACCACCTCACCGACCGGCTGCTGGCGGGCGGGCTCGACGCCGTGACCTTCACCAGCGCACCCGCGGTGGGTGGCCTGCTGCGCCGGGCCGACGAGCGGGACCTGCGGGAGCAGGTGGTCGAGGCCCTGCGGCGCACCCTCGTGGTCTGCGTCGGGCCGGTGACCGCGGCCCCGCTGGAGGCCCACGGCGTGCCCAACGTCCAGCCCGAGCGCGCCCGGCTCGGGCCGATGGTCCGGGCGCTCGAGGCCGCGGTGGCCGCCCGGACCTGACGGCGTCAGGCGGGGCGGGCCCGGCGCAGCACGGCGAGCAGGACCCCGCCCGCCAGCCCGGCGCAGCCCAGGGCCAGCACCTCGTACGAGGTCGCGGCCACGGTGAGGCCCGCGACCGACCCGCCGAGCGCGCCGCTGAGGTTCACCACGATGTCCGCCCGGCCCTGCCACCTCGGCCGATCAGCCGGCGGCAGTGCGTCGACGAGCAGCGCCGACCCGGCGACCAGTGCGGCGGACCAGCCGAGCCCGAGCAGCACGAGCCCGGCCGTCAGGCGGAGGTGGTCGTGCGGCTCGGCCGTGCCCGCGACGACGCCGGCGGCCACCAGCAGGCCCGCCCCGACCGCGAGGACGGGCAGCCGCCCGAACCGGTCCGTGGCCCAGCCGAAGACCGGGCTCAGGGCGTACATCCCGGCGGAGTGCGCGCCGATCGCGAGCCCCACGACCCCCAGCCCGGCGCCGCCGTGCTCCAGGTGGACGGGCGCCATCGACATCACGGCGATCATCACCAGCTGGGCGACGACCACCACGGCGAGGGCCAGGGAGAGGGGCGCGATCGGCGCACCCGCCCCCGGCTCCTCGGGCCCCGGGTCCGCGGCACGGTGGTGCGTGCGGGCGAGCCGCAGCGGATCCGGGCGCAGGCCGGCGGCGACGGTGGTCGCGGCCGACGCGAAGAGCACGGTGCAGAGCAGGTAGGGCCCGGCGCCGGGGACCAGGCCGGCCGCGGCGGCCGCACGCTGCGCCGGAGCGGCGAGGAGCGGCCCGCCGACGGCGCCGACGGTCGTCGCCGCGAGGACCACGGCGAGCGCGCGGGCCCGCCGGTCCGGGGCGGCGAGGTCGGTGCCCGCGAACCGGGCGGCCAGGCCGGTCGCGGTCCCCGTCCCGAACGGTACGCACGCCAGCAGCAGGAGCGGCCAGCTCCCGAGGACGACCGCGAGCGCCCCGCCCGCGGCGCCGACGGTCGCCGTCGCCGAGCCGCCGACGAGCGCGGCGCGCCGGCCGAGACACGACGCCGTCCGGGCGAGCGGCACCGCGGCCAGCGCCGCGCCCAGCACCGTGCAGGTCAGCGCGAACGCACCGACCACGTCGGAGCCCGACAGCCGGGCCGCGGTCAGCGCCGCGACCGCGACCCCGGTGCTCACCGCCGCGCCGCCGACGACCTGCGCCGCGACCAGCACGGCCAGGGTGCGCCGCTGCACGCGGGCGAGCCCGGCCTCGTGCGTCCGCGTCGCCGTGATGGTGGTCGTCGTCATTGCCCCGCCCTCCCGCGGCCTCCCCGGTGGCGGCCCCGGGACGAGGATCGGGCGCCGGGGTGCCCCGGCTCATCGGTGCCGGCCACCCATCCCGGCGCGACGGCCACCCATCTCGGCCGCGGTCGCGGGTCAGCCCGGCATGTGGGCGAGCTCGAGCTGGATGTTGTCCGGATCGCGGAAGACCAGCACGGAGTACGGCATGGGATCGGTCTCGTCGGCGACCCCGCGGTGCGCGATCCCGAGCCCGTCGAGCCACTCGGCCCAGCGGTCGAGGTCGGCCCGCTCCGGCACCGCGAAGGCGATGTGGTCCAGGCCGGTCCGCCGTTCGTCCGCGGGGGCGCGCTCGTGGCCCTCGTGATGATGCAGACCCAGGATGACCCCGCTCTGCGCGTCGAGGAGGACCACGCCGTAGCCGGAGCGGGCCTCGTCGGCGTGCGGGAACGAGGCCGGGATCCGCTGCAGGCCCAGGACACGCTCGTACCAGGCCGCGCTGTCCTCCACGTCGTTCACCGTCGCGGAGAAGTGGTGGAAGCCGCCGAGGGCGGGCCGTCCGGAGCCGGACGGTGCGGTGTCGGCTGGTGCGGTGTCGGTCATGGCGGTGCTCCTCACCCGGGCGGGCCGCCCCGTCGCGGCCACGAGGTGACCGTGGTCCGGCGACCGCCCCGGCTCCATACGGAGTTCTGCGTAGCGGCGGGAGATGGGCACCTGTGGGCGGTACCTAGGTGGTCGGTCACCCATGTCCGGTGTGCCGCCCCGCTGCGAGACTCGGTGCCCGGCGGCGATGCGGGGGAGGCACGGTGGAGGGACGGCGGGACCTGCTCGAACGCGAGGCGGCGCTGGCGACGCTGCGCACGGCCCTGGCCGACGCGCAGGGCGGCGAGGGCCGCGTGGTGCTCGTGGCCGGCGAGGCGGGCATCGGCAAGACGAGCCTGGTGCGGGCCTTCACGGCCGCGGCGGCCGCCGACGGGGCCGTGCGCGTCCTGCGCGGCTCGTGCGACCACCTGCTGACGGCACGGGAGCACGGCCCGTTCCACGACGTCGCGCGGCAGGCCCGGACGGACCTGGCCGCCGCGCTGGCCGCAGGCTCCGCGGACGAGGTGCGCGACCTCCTGCTGGCCGAGGTGTCGGTCCCCACCACCGTGCTCGTGGTCGAGGACGTGCACTGGGCCGACGAGGCGACCGTCGACGCGCTGGCCTTCCTCGCCCGCCGCCTCGAGACCCTGCCCGCGCTCGTGGTCCTGACCTGCCGCGACCACGAGGTGCTGCCCGGCTCGCCGCTGCGCCGGCTGCTCGCGCTGGTCCGGCCGCCCGCCGGGCTCCGGCTGGCCCTGGCCCCGCTCTCGGCCCGGGCGGTGTCCGCGCTGGCCGGCGGGTCGGGCCTCGGCCTGCGGCTGCACGCGGTGACCCAGGGCAATCCGTTCTTCGTCACCGAGATGCTCGCGGCCGAGGACGAGGGCGTGCCCGCCTCGGTGCGCGACGTCGTCCTCGAGCGCGTGGCGACGCTGCCGGAGCGCACCCGGACGCTGCTCGACCTGCTCGCGGTCGTCCCCGCGCGCGTCGACCGGGCCCTGCTCGACGCCGTCCACCCGGACTGGGCGGTCGACGCCGAGCCGGCCGAGCGGCGCGGGATCGTCGAGCTCGCGGACGGCGGGCTGGACTTCCGGCACGACCTGTCCCGGATGGCCGTCGCCGACGTGCTGCCCGGAGCCCGCCGCCTCGGCCTGGGCGCCGCGGTCCTGGCCGCGCTGCTCGCGCAGGAGCCGCGGGACGAGGCGCGGATCCTGCACCACGCCGTGCTCTGCGGCGACGCCGGCGCCGTCGCCGCCCATGGCCCCGACGCGGCGCGCCGGGCCGCCCGGGCGGGCGCCCACCAGCAGGCGCTGTCCCGCTACGAGCAGCTGCGCCCCTACGCCGGGCTGCTCGGCCCGGAGGAGCGGGCGGCGGTCACCGAGGAGCACGCCTGGGAGCTGTACAACGCGCTGCGGTTCGACGAGGCCGTCGCGCTCTCCGAGGAGGCCGTCGCCCTGCGGCGCGGGCTCGGCGACGCCGCGCCGCTGGCCCGTGCCCTCGTCGGGCTCGCGTGGCACCGCTACCTCGCCGCGGAGGTCGCCGGGGCGGCGGCGACGATAGAGGAGGCCGTGCAGGTCGCCCGCGCCGCCGGCGACGCGGAGGTGGTCGAGCTCGCCCGGTCCTACCGCGGCTTCCTGCTGGTCCTGGCCGACCGCGAGCGGGAGGGGCTCGCGGAGCTCGACGCGCTGGGCGGGTCCGGCCGGCTGGCGTCCGTCCGCGCGATCTACCGCGGCCTCGCGACCGCCTTCCTCGGCGACCCCGCCGGCCTGGACCTGCTCGAGCGGGGGGTGGCCGACGCGTCGGCCGAGGGGCAGCGCGAGTTCGTGGCGCTGGGTTACACGGCCCTGGTCAAGTCCGCCCGCCGGCTCGGCCGCGACGACGCGGTCCGCCGGTACGCCGAGCTGGGTGCGGCCCGGACGTCGGGCATCGAGCTGCGCGCCCACGGCTACACGCTGGAGGCGCACCTCTGCCAGCTGCGCGCCCAGGAGGGCCGCTGGGACGAGGCGGAGGAGGGGTTCCGCGAGCTGCTGGAGGCGGCGCCGCAGGCGGGCATCCTGCACCGGGAGACGCTGCCGCACCTGGGTCGGCTGCTCGTGCGGCGCGGCGACCCGGAGGCAGAGGGGCTGCTCGAGCGGGCCTGGGCGCTGGCCGCGCGCACCGACATCCTGCCGGTGCTGGTGCCGGCCGGCCTGGCGTTGCTGGAGCGGGCGTGGCTCGCCGGCGACCCGGGGGGCGAGCGCGAGCGGGTCGCGCTGCTGCTGCGGCGGCTGGACCGGCCCGGCGTCGAACGCCAGCGTGGCGAGGTCCTCCGGTACGCCCGGCGGTGCGGGCTCACCGTCGACGACGCCTGCGGCCGCCCCGAGCACCAGCTCGGCCTGCGGGGCGACTGGCGCGGCGCCGCGGCCGAGTGGGCCCGCATCGGCGACCCGTACGAGCGGGCGCTCGAGCTCGCCGAGTCGGGCGAGCCCGGGCCGACGCTGGAGGCCCTCACCGTGCTCGACGAGCTCGGCGCCGGACCCGCCGCCCGGCTCGTCCGCACCCGGCTGCGCGACCTGGGCGTCGACCGGGTGCCCCGCGGGCCCCGCCCGGACACCCGGGCGCACCCCGCCGGCCTGACCGCCCGCCAGGGCGAGGTGCTGGAGCTGCTGGGGGAGGGCCTGACCAACGCCGAGATCGCCGCCCGGCTCGTGGTGTCCGTGCGGACCGTCGACCACCACGTCTCGGCGATCCTGCAGAAGCTCGGCGTGCCGAGCCGGCGGGCGGCCGCGCGCCTGGCCCGCCAGACCGCCGCCGAACCCGCCCCCGCCGGCCGCTGACCACCCCGAAGCGGGAGGCCTTCGAGGAGGACGTCGCCGTGCTGGTCCGGCTGTTGCGGGGCGAGACCGTCAGCCACCGCACGCGCCGCGACACGCTTATCGACGCCCGCAGCCAGCTCGCCCCGTACGGGGACCGGCTCGACGTCGCGGACGCCGCGGTCGCCTCGCCGACCGGGGCCCGGGTGGTGGCGCGGCACGCCCGGTCGCGGCACGGGGAGCTCGACCGCCGACACGCCGATGCCAGCGCCGGCGCGACGGCCCGGCACGCGGCGGATCAGCTCGCGTCGGCGTCGGGATCCGCGCCGGCGCGGGCGGCGGCCACGTGGTCGGCGGCCTCGCGGCGGCTCCCGACCCCGAGCTTGGCGAGGACGGCCGAGACGTGGTGGTCGACGGTGCGGATCGAGAGCACGAGCCGTTCGGCGATCTCGGTGTTGGTGCGGCCCTCGGCGACCAGCGCGAGGATCTCGGCCTGGCGCGGGGTCAGCCCGGCGGGGTGGGCCCGGGTCGCCGCCCGCGCGCCCCGCCGGACCTGCCGCACCCCGAGCCCGCGCAGGGCGCCGCGCACGCGCGCCGCCGCCGGACGGGCGCCGAGACCGTCGAGGATCTCGAGCGCCGCGGCCGCCCGCCCGGGCTCGCCCGACTCGGCGAGCTCGAGCGCCCGCTCGTAGGGGGCGCCGATCGCCGCCCAGCCCTCCGCGGCCTCGAGCCGGTCCCCGCGCAGGGCGGCCAGGGTCTCGGGCGGGCAGCCCCGGAAGGGGACGACGGGCTCGCCCAGGCGGGCGAGGGCGCGCAGCACGTCGGCGCGTTCCCGCTCCCGGCCCGGCCGGTCGGTGCGGGCGAGCAGGTCGCGGGCGGCGGCGACGTGCGCCGGGGCGGGCCGGCCGGCGAGCCAGGCGTGCTCCAGGGCCGCGGCGAGCACCGGGAGCAGTTGGAAGGCGCTGCCGGAGTCCTCGGTGTAGGCGAGGGCGTCGGCCAGCAGCCGCGGGGCGTCGTCGTCGCCGCGACGGACGGCGAGCAGGGCCAGCCCGGGCAGGCAGTAGCGCAGCAGCACCCCGCGGCCGCCGGACCGCTCCAGGATCGCCCGGTACTCCGCCTCCGCCGCGTCCCAGTCGCCCCGCAGGGCCCGCAGCCGCAACCGGTAGGAGCGGCAGGAGTGGTCGAAGAACGGGAAGTCCCGGCCGCGCCCGAACTCCTCCCGCTCGGCCAGCAGCGCGTCCATCTCGTCGTACCGGCCGCGCTGCCAGAGCGCGATCGCGGTGTTGAGGTACCCCATCATCGCGGCGTCCTGGTCGCCCGCCTCCCGGGCGAGGGCGAGGCCGCGGCGCGCCTCGGCGTACCCGTCCTCGTCGCCGAGCGCCATCCGCGCCCGGCCGCGGAACACCAGCGGCACCGGCGGTGTGCGCCCGTCCGCCCGCCGCGCGACGGCGACCGCCTCCTCCAGCGGCGGGAGCGCCTCGCCCTCCCGGTCCAGGTTGACGAGCAGGGTGCCCAGGTGGGTGAGGGCGAAGACCCGTTCCGGGCTGTCGCCGGCCTCGGTGAGCCCGGCCGCCCGCGTCGCCGACCGAAGGGCCGCGGCCGGCTGCTGGTCCGACCACTGCTGCACGGACAGCACGGCCAGCGCGTGCGCGAGCGCACGGGGATCGCCGTCCTCACGCAGCCGGACGGCCTCGGCCGCCGCCCGCACCCCCTCCCCGGCACCGGCGTGGAACAGGGCCCACGAGTAGGCGTCCTGCACGGCCATCCGGGTCGGCTCGTCGAGCAGGTGCGCGACCCGCAGCACCTCCGCATAGAGCCGCGCGCCCTCCGTCTGCGCCCCGGCCCGGCAGGCCTGCGCGGCCGCCTCCGGCCCGTGCTCGGCCACCGCGCGCTCGTCGCCCGCGGCCACCGCGTGGTGCACGACGCGCACGAGGTCGGGCTCGGGGGCGGCGAGCAGCGCGGCGACGACCCGGGCGTGGTGCCGCATGCGGCCCAGCACCGGCTGGGCTTCCTCGACGGCCCGGCGGGCCAGCTCGTGACGGAACGCGACGGCCGTCGGACGGACCTCGAGGATCCCGCGGCGTTCCGCCTCGGCGACCACGGTGAGGTCGTCGACCAGCGCCCGGGCCAGCGACAGCTCGACCTCCCCGGGCACCACGGCGAGCCGGTCCAGGGCCTCCCGGGCGGGATCGTCGAGCGTCCGGATCCGGGCCAGCACGGCGTCGACCACCGTGGCGGGCGGGAGGTCCGCCGGGGTCCCGGACGCGATCACCTCGCTGAGGAAGAAGGGGTTGCCGCCGGTGGAGCGGTGCAGCGCCGCGGGGTCGGCGCCCGTGCCCGCGCTGAGCCGCGCCACGGCCGCCGGCGACAGCGGCCGGGGGGTCAGGCGGCGGACCGCCGGCCCGGTGAGCGCGCCGAGCAGGGTCGGCAGGGCGTGTCCCGGCGGTGCCTCCCCGTCGCGGTAGGTGAGGACGAGCACCGCGGGCAGGTCGGGCACCCGGCGCCCGGCGTGCCGCAGCACGTCGAGGGTCCCCTCGTCCGCCCAGTGCACGTCCTCGACCACCAGCACCGTCGGCGGGCCCGGCCCGGCCAGCTCCTCGACGACGGCGCCCATCACGGCCTCCCGGTCGCCCGTCCGCGCCGCCGCGGCGAGCGGGCCCGCGCCGGGGTCCCGCGCCGCGTCCCGCAGCGGGCCGAGCGGCCGCGGGGAGAACAGGTCGTCGCAGGCCCCGGCCAGCACCCGGGCGCGTGCGGAGACCCGGGCCGCGAACGCGCGGACCAGGCTGGTCTTGCCGATGCCGGCCTCGCCGGCCACCAGCACGACCGAGCCGGCGCCGGAGGCCGCCCCCGCGACCGCCTCCTCCAGCGCCTCGAGCTCCGCCGCGCGCTCGAGGAGCGTCCCCACCCGGCGATCGTGACAGCCCGGACGACCGGAGCGGAAGGCCCGCGGGGGACGGACGGGTGCGCGACGACACGATCCGCCCGGCACCCGCAGCCGTCGGGCAACCCCGACCGGTGGTTACGCTGGATCACGGCGCGTGCCACGGGGCCGCGGCGGAGGGAGTGCGCAGGTGGTGCAGGTCGGATCGGCCGAGCGGGTGGCGGGCGACGTGCTCGCGGAGGCCGGGCGGCGGCGGTCGTTCGCGGTCATCAGCCACCCCGACGCCGGCAAGTCCACGCTCACCGAGGCGCTCGCGCTGCACGCCGAGGTCATCGACTCGGCCGGCGCGGTGCACGGCAAGTCCGGCCGCAAGGGCGTCACCTCGGACTGGATGGAGATGGAGCGCCAGCGCGGCATCTCGGTGTCCAGTGCGGTGCTGCAGTTCGAGTACGGCGGCGCCGTGATCAACCTGCTCGACACCCCGGGCCACGGCGACTTCTCCGAGGACACCTACCGCGTGCTCGCGGCCGTCGACGCCGCGGTCATGCTGCTCGACGCCGCCAAGGGCCTCGAGCCGCAGACGTTGAAGCTGTTCGACGTCTGCCGCTCGCGCAAGATCCCCGTCCTCACCTTCGTGAACAAGTGGGACCGGCCCGGGCGCGAGGCCCTCGAGCTGCTCGACGAGGTGGAGCAGACGATCGGGCTGCGACCGATGCCCGTCACCTGGCCGCTCGGCGTCGCGGGGGAGCTGCGCGGGCTGATCGAGGTCGCCACCGGCGAGTTCACCCGCTTCACCCGTGCCGCGGGCGGGGCCACCCGGGCCGCGGCCGAGGCGGTGCCCGCCGAGGTGATCGCGGCCGAGGAGCCGCAGTTCTGGTCCACCGCGCAGGACGAGCTGGCCCTGCTCGAGGAGATCGGCGCGCAGTTCGACGAGAAGGACTTCCTGGCCGGCACCGCCACCCCCGTCCTGTTCGGCGCGGCGCTGTCGAACATCGGCGTCGCCCGGCTGCTCGACGCGCTGGTCGAGCTGGCCCCGCCGCCGTCGGAGCGCGAGGACGCCGAGGGCCGGCCGCGCGCGCTCGACGCCCCGCTGGCCGGGCTGGTCTTCAAGGTCCAGGCGGGCATGGACAAGGCGCACCGGGACCGGATGGCGTTCCTGCGGATCCACTCCGGCCGGTTCGAGCGCGGCATGGTGCTCACCCACGCCGCCACCGGCAAGCCGTTCGCCACGAAGTACGCGCAGTCCGTGTTCGGCAACCAGCGCACCACCGTCGAGGAGGCGTTCCCCGGCGACATCGTGGGCCTGGTCAACGCCAACGCCCTGCGGCCCGGCGACACCCTCTACGCCGCCGACCCGGTGCACTACCCGGCCATCCCCAGCTTCGCGCCCGAGCACTTCTCCGTCGCCCGCTGCGCCGACGCGGGCAAGAGCAAGCAGTTCCGCCGCGGCATCGAGCAGCTCGACGGCGAGGGCGTGATCCAGGTGCTGCGCTCCGACCGGCGCGGCGACCAGGCGCCGGTGCTCGCCGCCGTCGGACCCCTGCAGTTCGACGTCGTGGCCGCCCGGATGGCGTCCGAGTTCTCCGCCCCGATCACCCTCGAGCACCTGCCCTACCAGGTCGCCCGGGTCACGGACGAGGAGGGCGAGATCGCGCTGGCCCGCCAGTCCGAGTGCGAGGTGCTCGTGCGCAGCGACGGGGTGCGGCTGGCGGTGTTCAGCAACAAGTGGCGGATGGACGTCGTGATCCGGAAGTTCCCGGACGTCCGGTTCGAGCCGCTGCTCGCCGGCACCGTCGACTGAGCGCGTCGTGACCTGGCGGAACTGGGCGGGCAACCAGCAGACCCGGCCCGTCCGGGTCGTCGAGGCGCACGACGCCGGCGAGGTCGCCTCGGCGGTCAAGGCCGCCGCGCGGGAGGGGCTGCGGGTCAAGGCGCTGGGCAGCGGCCACTCGTTCACCGGGATCGGCGTGCCCGACGGCGTCGCGGTGCGGCCGCCCGCCGGCCCCGGGCTCTCGCTCGACGGCGACCTCGTGACCGTGCCCGCGGGCCTGACGTTGCGCGCGCTCAACGCGCTGCTCTGGGAGCAGGGCCGGGCGCTGCCGAACCTGGGCGACATCGACGCGCAGACGATCTCGGGTGCGATCTCCACCGGCACGCACGGCACCGGCGCGACGTACCGGGGCATCGCCGCGCAGGTCCGGGGCCTGGAGATGGTCCTGGCCGACGGGTCGGTGCTGCGCTGCACCCCGGACGAGAACCCGGAGGTCCTGCACGCCGCCCGCGTCGGGCTGGGCGCGCTGGGCGTGCTCACCGCGGTGACCCTCGAGACCGTGCCGGCGTTCCGGCTGCACGCCGTGGAGCGGGCGCTGCCGCTGGCCGAGGTCCTCGACGGCCTCGACGAGCTCGCCGCCGCGAACGACCACGTCGAGTTCTACTGGTTCCCGCACACCGAGCTCGCCGTGCTCAAGCGGAACAACCGCACGGTGGCGGACGGGCCCCGACGCGGGCGGGCGACCGAGTGGGTCGGCGACCAGCTGCTCGGCAACGCCGGGTTCGCGGCCGTCTGCGGGCTGGGCGCGCGGGTCCCGACGCTGGTGCCCCGGCTGAACCGGCTGATGGCGGGGCGGATGGCCGCACCGGAGTACGTCGACCGCTCGTACCGGGTGTTCTGCAGCCCGCGGCGCGTGCGCTTCCTCGAGATGGAGTACGCGGTGCCGCGCGAGGCGCTGGGGGAGGCGTTCGCCGGGCTGCGGGCCGCCGCGGCGCGACACGGTGGGGACGTGACGGTGCCGGTGGAGGTGCGGGTCACCGCGGCCGACGACGTCCCCTTGTCGACGGCGTCGGGCCGCGACACCGCCTACCTCGCCGTGCACGTCGCGCGGGGCCGGCCGCACGAGGCGTACTTCGGGGCCGTCGAGTCGGTGATGACGGCGCTCGCCGGCCGACCGCACTGGGGCAAGCTGCACAGTCGCACGGCCGCCGAGCTGCGCCCGCTCTATCCCGGTTTCGACGCCTTCGTCGCCCTCCGGGACCGGCTCGACCCCGAGGGCCGCTTCCGCAACGCCTATCTGGACCGTGTGCTGGGGGTTCCGGGCGCGTGAGACGTGCGTCCGAAATTGAGATTCCCCTTGTTTTGTAGGGGCGCCGAGGGGTAGCAGTTAGACATGGCTAACGCGAGGCCGGCGGTCCGGGAGTTCCGGGTGCTCCGCCGGGCCTGCCTGGCACCGTCCGCCCGCCCCGTCCGACGAGTGCGGCGCCGCGTCGCCGAGCCCTCCGTCCGGCTCGCGGTGGTCGCCGCCGTGGTGATGGTCGTGCTGGCCGGCGGCCTCCTCGCCGCCGTCTCGGCCGGCGCCCCGCCCGCCCTCGTGCTGGGCCTCTGCGTCGCCGCCCTGCTCGTCCGGCCGCTGGCGGTGCTCCGCCACCGCCGCACCGCCGGCCGCCGCTGAGGGCTGTCCCTCGCTGACGGCTGTCCTTCGCTGACGGCTCTCTCGCTGAGGAGCTACCCGAGCGGCGGCATCACGCCGCAGCGCTGCAGCCAGCCCAGCCAGTCCCCGAAGTGCCACACCTCGATCGGCGTGTCGCGGTACCAGTGGAGGACGTGCGCTCCGCTGCCCTCCGTGGCGAGGCCGGTGGGTGCCAGCGGCAGCAACGGTGACGCACCGGTGAAGGTCGCGGTGCAGCTCCACCGGGCGATGGTCGTGTCGCCGTCCCGCATCTCCTCGTGGATGGTCAGCGAGAAGTCGGGGAACGCCTGGTGGAAGCCGGTGATGAGCTGCTTCAGGCCCTCCCGGTCCATGTCGGGGAAAGGCGGGAGGTGGTAGGCGACGTCGGCGGGGAAGAGCTCGTCGACGACGTCGACCTTCCCCGTGCACCACGCGTCGCCGAAGCGGGAGAAGAAGCCGGTCTGCGAGGACATGAACACTCCCTGTGGCTCGGGCGGTGGGCTTGCGGGCGGTGGGGCTGTGATCGTGGAGCCGGATGGTGGAGCCCGTGCGCCGGAGCCGTGCGGCGGTGGGGCGTGCGGCGGTGGGTCGTGTGGCGGTGGGTCGTGTGGCGGGGGTCGTGCGATGGAGCGAGGCGGTGGAGTCGTGGTGCGGGACGGTGGGTCCACCGGGCCGTGGTCGCCAGCCGGTGGCCCGCCGGGCCGTCCACCGTCCTCGCGCCGGTCGAGGCGGTCAAGGAGGCGGTCAAGGAGCCGGTCGGTCTCCGGCCTCTCCCACACCCGGGCCGGACCTGCAGGCGGGGGTGCCCGGTCCGTGCGCGGAGCCCCGGTAGCGTCGCGACGTGGCTCGCCGGACCCGCACGACCCGCACGACCAAGACCCGCCCCGACCCGCCCGACCTGCCGTCGTCGTACGACCCGGCGACCGGGCCGCCCGAGGCCGGGGACCTGTGGGACGGGGTCGAGGCGGGGCCGGACGTGCTCTTCCCGGAGCACGTCGCGGACCTGCGGCTGCACGAGTGCCGGTTCTCCGGGGTCGATCTCGCGGGCCGGACGCTCAGCGGGCTGCACTGCCGCGACACCGAGTTCCACCGCTGCGACTTCTCCGGCGCGGTGCTCGACGACGCCGTGTTCACGCGCGTGACCTTCACGGACTGCCGGTTCACCGGCACCGAGCTGAACGGCGCGGGGCTGAACGACGTCCGGATCTCCGGCTGCCGCGCGGACCTGGCCCGCTTCCGGATGGCGAAGGGCGCGTTCCTGCACGTCGAGGACACCTCGCTCCGCGGCGCCGACCTCTACCGCTTCACGGCCCAGGACTGCGCGTTCCTGCGCTGCGACCTCGGCGAGGCCTCGCTGGAGGACGCCCGGCTGGCCGGCACGGACCTGCACGGCTCGACGGTCGACGACCTGCGCGGCCCGCTCGCCCTGCGCGGCTGCCGGATCGGCCCCGACCAGCTCGTGCCGGTCGGGGCCCTGCTCCTCGCGGCGCTGGGCGTCGAGATCACCGACCGGCGCTGAGGTCCCCGCCCCGCGGGCGCAGCGGCTCCTGCAGGATCGCCGACACCCGCTGCCGGCTCACCCCGAACAGCTTGCCGATCCGGGTGATCGACACCTCCTCGCGGTGCAGCGCCCGCGCCTCCTCGCGGCGGAACCGCCCGCCGACGCTGCCGAGGTCGTCGAGCGCGCGGGTGACCGCCTCGACGACCAGCGGCCGCTCCTCCTGCGTGACGATGTCGTGCCAGCTCATGCCGTCGGCGCGCAGCCGCTCGAGCTGGTCGACGCGCCGGCGGGCCTCGGTGAGGTCGGCGAGCGTGCGGTCGAGCTGCGAGCCGAGCTCGCGCAGGGCGGTCACCGCGGGATCGGCCGGACCGGTCACCGCAGGGCCATCAGGGCGGTGGCCACCGGCTTCCAGCGCTCGGCGTAGGCGTCGAGCTCCGGCGCCTCGGACCAGGTCGCGTCGATGAGGTAGAGGCCCGGGAGCGCGCAGGTGCCGCCCAGCTCGGAGAGCACCGGCTTGAGGGTCAGGTCGGGCGCCATCGCGTGCCCCGGCCCGGCGCCCAGCATCAGCGGCACGGCCACGACGTCCTGCAGCCCGGTGCCGCCCGCGAACTGGTCCAGGAAGAGCTTGAGCAGCCCGGTGTAGGTCGCCTTGAAGGTCGGGCTGGCGAACACGACCAGGGAGGACTCCTGCACCGACTTGACGGCGGCCGCCACGGCCTCGTCACCCCAGCCGAGCAGGCCCGGGCCCAGCTCGACGAGGTCGATCACGTGGTCGGGCGCGGCGCCGGTGAGCTTCTCGGCCAGCGCGCTGCCGGCCTGGAGGGTGCGGCTGGCGGGCTTCGGGTTGCCGACGACGACGGTGACGGTCACGTGCGCTCCTGCTCTCGATCTCCGGGGGTCGGGGGCCAGCATCCCATCCCGGCCGCCCTCCCCGCCGCCCACCGATCCGTGGCGCACGTCCACCGCAGCGGTCCGCGCCGTCCCGGCACCAGCCCGAAGGCGCGCGCGCCCCCGGCACGGCCGGGGACCAGCGGCGTCGTTCCGGGGACCCCGGGTCACGACCTTCACCCACTCGTGGCCCCCAGGCGTGCACGGCCGTCACCCTTTTGAGACCGTGTGGGTGTCCGCCCCCAGTCCGCACGTATCTCGGGAGACGCACGTGAAGAACCTCGGACGCGCACTCGGCAAGTTCAGCGCCGGCCTCCTCGACGCCCTGGGCATCCTGGGCGGCTGGAACCGGGGCCGCCGCGCCCGCTGACCGCGGCCGCCCGCCCGGTCCCTCGAGGGTCGGGCGGGCCCGCCCGGTCCGCCCCCCGCGCCCCCGAGCGCGGAACCCTTCCGCGCCCCCGAATGCGGAACCCGCCTCCGTGCCCCCGAGCGCGAAAGCCACTCCCTCGCGGAGCCCCCTCACGCCGCCCGTGTCCTCGAGGCCGCCGGCCACCCCCTGCCACCCGGTGTTGCTCGGCCGTCCGGCGTAGCGCCTGTTACCGGCTCTTTTCCGGTCCGGATCGATTCCGGACATCCTGTTACCGGTTGTCCTCCTCACCTTGACAGTGGGTGGCGTCTGCCCTCAACGTGTTGCGCGTGATGCTGCGCGTTCCGCAGTACGCACAGAGCCTGTCACACCGGCCTTCGAGGACGCGGCACATGAACTACGCCTGCCAGCTCGCCGATCTCCCGCGCGGCGCCGCCCTGCGACTCACGGACCTCCCCGGAAGTCCGCCCGTCGCCCTCTTCCACACCGACGACGGCGAGCTGTTCGCCGTCGACGACACCTGCACCCACGCCGACGCCTCCCTCGCCGACGGGTTCGTGGAGGACTGCGCCGTCGAGTGCCCGCTGCACGCGGCGATCTTCGACCTGCGCACGGGCGAGGCCGACGGGCTCGTGGCCCAGTACCCGGTCCGCACCCACACCGTGGTGATCGAGGACGGGGCGGTGTACGTCAAGCTCTCGGAGAAGATCCCGCACCTGCCCGCGGGCGCGCGCCGGTACGTGGCCTCATGAGCGGCACGACCTCTCCCCGTGTCGTGGTCATCGGCTCCGGCGTGGTCGGGGCCGCCGTGGCCGACGAGCTGACCGAGCGGGGCTGGACGGACGTCACCGTGCTGGACCGGGGCGCCCTGTCCCTGCCCGGCGGGTCCTCCTCGCACGCACCCGGGCTGGTGTTCCAGGCGAGCCCCTCGCGCACCCTCGCGCGGTTCGCGACGTACACCGTCGAGAAGATGAGCTCCCTCGACCTCGACGGCCGGTGGTGCTTCAACCCGGTCGGCGGCCTGGAGGTCGCGACCGAGCCCGCGCGCGTCGACGAGCTGTGGCGCCGGCACGGGTTCCTGAGCTCGGTGGGCGTCGAGTCGGCGGTCGTCGGGCCGGACGAGTGCGCCGCGCTGCACCCGCTGGTCCCGGCCGACCGCGTGCTGGCCGGCCTGCACATCCCGACGGACGGCCTGGCCAAGGCCCCCCGCGCGGTCGAGGCCCAGGCCCGGCGGGCGATCGCCCGCGGCGCGCGGTTCCTCGGCGAGCAGCGGGTCGTGGAGGTGTTGCGCGACAAGGGCCGGGTGACCGGCGTCCGGACCGAGTCGGCCTCCGCCGCCGACGGGCGGGGCGAGGACACCTTCCCGGCCGACGTCGTCGTGCAGTGCACCGGGTTCTGGGGTCCGCTGACCGGCGCGCTGGTCGACCTGCCCACCCCGCTGCTGCCGATGGCGCACCAGTACGCCCGCACCGCGCCGGTGCCGGGGCTGCGGGACCGGGGGACGCGGGAGGCCGTCGCGCCCATCCTGCGCCACCAGGACCGCGACCTGTACTTCCGCGAGCACGGCGAGCGCCTCGGCATCGGTTCCTACGCCCACCGGCCCATCCCGATCGACCCGGCGAACCTGCCGACGCACACCGAGATGCCGTCGTCGTTCGACTTCACGCCGGAGGACTGGGCGCCGGCCTACGCCGACGCGCAGGCGCTGCTGCCCGCGCTGCAGGGCGTGGAGATCGAGCACGGGTTCAACGGCGTGTTCTCCTTCACCGCCGACGGCATGCCGCTGCTCGGCGAGCACCCCGACCTGCAGGGCTACTGGGTCGCCGAGGCCGTGTGGGTCACGCACTCCTGCGGCGTCGCCCGGGCGCTGGCCGAGTGGCTGGTCGACGGGCACCCGTCGCTCGACGTCCACGCCTGCGACCTCAACCGCTTCACCGAGGCGCAGCGGAGCCCGGCGTACGTGGAGCAGCGCGCGTCCCGCAACTTCGCCGAGGTCTACGACATCCTCCACCCGCTGGACCCGCCGGCCGGGCCGCGCCCGATGCGCACCAGCCCGTTCCACCTGCGCCAGCAGGAGCTCGGCGCGGTGTTCACCGAGATCGGCGGCTGGGAGCGGCCGCTGTGGTTCGCGTCCAACGCGGACCTGCCCGAGGTCGGCCGGATCCCCACCCGCGAGGGCTGGGCCGCGCGGCACTGGTCGCCGGTCGCAGGGGCCGAGGCGCTCGCGACGCGGGACCGGGTGGGCCTCTACGACATGACCCCGCTGACCCGCGTCGAGGTCTCCGGGCCGGGCGCTTGTGCCTTCCTCGACGGCCTGACCAGCAACAACGTCGACGTCGCGGTGGGCCGGGTCGTCTACACCCTCATGCTCACCGAGACCGGGGGCGTGCTCTCCGACCTCACCGTGACCCGCCTGGGCGAGGAGCTGTTCCAGGTCGGGGCCAACGGCGAGGTGGACGTCGACCGGCTGCGCCGGCTCGCGCCCGCGGGGGTCTCGGTCCGGGACGTCACCGCCGGGACCTGCGGCGTCGGGCTCTGGGGCCCGCGGGCCCTCGACGTCCTCTCGTCGGTGAGCGCCGACGACCTCTCCTTCGGCTACTTCCGCGCGAAGAGGATCCACATCGGCGCGGTCCCGGTGCTCGCCCTGCGCGTGTCCTACGTCGGCGAGCTGGGCTGGGAGCTCTACACCTCCGCCGACCAGGGCCTGGCGCTGTGGGACGCGCTGTGGGCCGCCGGCGCCGAGCACGGCATGGTCGCCGCGGGCCGGCACGCGTTCACGAGCCTGCGGCTGGAGAAGGGCTACCGGGCCAGCGGCGTGGACATGACCAGCGAGGACCTGCCCGCCGAGGCCGGGCTCGCGTTCGCCGTCAAGCCGGGGGAGTACCCGGGTGCCGCGGCGGTGTCGGCCGAGCCGCGCCGCCGGCTGGTCCCCGTCCTGATGGACGACCCGGGCGACATCGTCATGGGCGCCGAGCCGGTCTACTCCGGCGACACCGCCGTCGGGTACGTGACCAGCGCGGCCTACGGCCCGACGATCGACGCCGGCATCGCCTACGCCTGGCTGCCGGCCGACCTCGCCGCCCCGGGCACCCCGGTGGCCGTCGAGTACTTCGGTGCCCGCCTGCCCGGCGTCGTCGCCGCCGAGCCCCTGTTCGACCCCGAGGGGAAGCGCCTCCGCCCATGACCGCACTCGAGCAGCCCCCGGTCACCGCCCCGACGGTCGGCCCCGCGAGCTCCGTGAGCTCCGCCTCCGCCCCGATGGTCGGCTCCGCAAGCTCCGCCTCCGCCCCGATGGTCGGCTCCGCAAGCTCCGCCTCCGCCCCGATGGTCGGCTCCGCAGGCTCCGCCTCCGCCCCGATGGTCGGCTCCGCAGGCTCCGCCTCCGCCCCGATGGTCGGCTCCGCAGGCTCCGCCTCCGGCGGCAGCCTCGTGCCCACCCTGCCCGGGCACTGGTACACCGATCCCGCGATCTTCGCGGCCGAGCAGGAACGCATCGTCGAGGCGGGGTGGGTGTGCGTCGCCCTCGCCGCGGACCTCGACGCCCCCGGCGCCTACCGCACGGTGCAGGTGGGGCGGGAGTCCGTCGTCGTCGTGAAGGGGCGGGACAAGCAGGTCCGCGCCTTCTTCAACGTCTGCCGGCACCGCGGCGCGCAGCTGTGCGTCGAGCCCGCGGGACAGGTGCGGAACAAGCTGCAGTGCCCGTACCACGCCTGGACCTACGACCTCACCGGCAAGCTGATCGCGGCGCCGAACCTCACGCAGATGCCGGACGTCGACCGGTTCGCCAACGGCCTCGCGCCCGTCGCGGTCCGGGAGTGGCTCGGCTATGTCTGGGTCTGCGTGGCCGAGCAGCCGCCCTCGTTCGAGGACGAGGTGATCGGCGCGGTGATCACCCGGCTCGGGGACGTCGAGTCGATCGACCACTACGGCGTGGAGAACCTGAAGCTCGCGCGGCGGATCAGCTACGACGTGCAGGCGAACTGGAAGCTGATCGTCGAGAACTTCATGGAGTGCTACCACTGCGCGACGATCCACCCGGAGCTCACCGAGGTGCTCCCGGAGTTCGCCGACGGGTACGCCGCGCAGTACTACGTGGGGCACGGCGCCGAGTTCGGCGAGCAGGTGCAGGGCTTCACGGTCGACGGCTCGGCCGGGCACGCCCGCATCCCGGGCATCGCCGAGGACCAGGACCGGAGGTACTACGCGATCACGATCCGCCCCGGTGTGTTCGTGAACCTCGTGCCCGACCACGTCATCATGCACCGGATGACCCCGGTCGCGGCGGACCGCACCCTGGTCGAGTGCGACTGGTTGTTCCTGCCGGAGGTCGTGGGGTCCGGTGTGGACCTGGACCGTTCGGTGGAGCTGTTCCACCGGGTCAACGAGCAGGACTTCGCCGCCTGCGAGCGCACCCAGCCCGCCATGTCCAGCCGCGTCTACGCCCACGGCGGCGCGCTGGTCCCCAGCGAGCACCACATCGCCGAGTTCCACCACTGGGTGCAGGACCGCCTGCGCTGACCCGCCCGTCCGCGGTCGGTGGTGCCGGAGCGCCACCGACCGCGCTCAGTACGGCGCGGTGAGGCCCTCGAACATCGGGAAGTGCCTCACGTTCCGGGTCCACAGAGGTGCATCGAGGTGGGCGGCGGTGGCCGCGATGACGAAGTCCGGGACGTCGACGCCGCGGTGCGACGCCCGGTACCGGCGGGCGTAGGCACCGGCCCGCTCGGCCACGGCGTCGTCGAGCGGCACGAGCAGCAGGGCGTCGAGCAGCCCGCGGACCGCGGCCTTCTCCGGGCTGCGCATGCCGCGCAGCAGTTCGACCTTCGTCAGCGTGGCCGCGGCGAGCTGCTCGCCCTCGTCGTAGGCGCGGTCGAGCGCCGTCCGGCAGCCCTCGTGGCCGCGCAGCAGGTCGACCAGGACGGACGTGTCGAGCAGGATCAGCGGGTCCACCCCAGCCGGGCGTCGCGATCGGCCCAGGCACCCCGGGCGCGGTCGACGTACTCCTCGCCGGCCAGGTCGTCGAAGTCGCCCTCGTCCGCCGCGCCGAACGCCCCGTCGAGTGCGGCGCGCAGGGCCGCCCGCGACGTGCCGTACCGCTTCTCCACCGCATCGCGCACGAGGTCGCCGATGGAGCGGCCGGTACGTGCCGACTCCTCGCGCAGGCGCAGGTACTGCTCGTCCTCGAGCAGGACCTGGGTGCGGTGCATGATGTAAGGCTACATCACTCCTGGTCCCACCAGCCCAACCTGCGGCTGATGTCCCGGGCGGCGGTGACGACCGTCGGGGCGAGGTCCTCGAGGCGCTCCGGCGGGAGGCGGTAGGCGGGGCCGGAGAGGGACAGCGCCGCGGCGACCCCGCCGGTCTGGTCCCGGACGGGCGCGGCCACGGCGTTGAGCCCGACCTCGTACTCCTCGACGACGACCGCGTACCCCGTCGCCCGGACCCGCCCCAGGTCGGCGACGACCTCGTCGCGGGTGGTGAGGGTGTTCTCCGTGAACCGCTCCGGATGGTCGAGCACGTCCTTGAGCAGCGGGTTCAGGTCGGCGGGCTCGAGCCAGGCGATCAGTGCCTTGCCGCTGGACGTGCAGTGCAACGGGGTGATGCGGCCGATCCAGTTGTAGGTCAGCACGGTCGAGGGGCCGCGGGCCTGGTGCACGTTGACGGCGTGCCGGTCCTGCAGCACGGCGATGTTGACGGTCTCGCCGAACTCCTGGGCCAGCCGCTCGCAGGCCTCCCGGCCCAGCCGCGTGACGTCGAGCCGCCCGGAGACGGCGCCGGCCAGCGGGATCAGTCCGAACCCGAGGGTGTACTTGCCGCGGTCCGTGGCCTGCTCGACGAGTCCCCGGTCCTCCAGCGCGCCGAGCAGCCGGAAGGCGGTGGACTTGTGGACGTCGAGCTCGGCGGCCACCTCGCTGACCCCGGCCTCCCCGCGGCGGGCCAGGATCTCGAGGACGGTGATGGCGCGGTCCACGGACTGCACGCCCCCGTCGCGTGGGCGCTCCGTGTTGCTCATGGCGGAACTATAGTCGTCGTGTCGCCCGATCTGCTTGACCGTGCAGGGTGATCGGAGCACTCTCACCGCCGTGCCAGACCTCTTCGTCGACGGCGGGTGGACCTCCGGGTCGGGTGGGTCCGCCCAGGTGGTGAACCCCTTCGACGCCTCGGTGGTGCGGTCGGTGGACCAGGCCTCGGCGGCCGATGTGGACCGTGCGGTGGCCGCCGCGCGCCGGGCCTTCGACGACACCGCGGGGCCCTGGCGGACCACCGAGGCACCCGAGCGGGGCGCGCTGCTCCGTCGCATCGCCGGCCTCCTCGTGCGCGACAAGGAGGAGATCGCGCACACCGAGACCCTCGACACCGGCAAGACACTGCCCGAGAGCCGGATCGACGTCGACGACGTCACCGCGGTCTTCCGCTTCTACGCCGACCTGGCCGACAAGGACGCCGGACGCCTGGTCGAGACCGGGATCCCGGCCGTCGTCAGCCGGGTGGTGCACGAGCCGGTCGGCGTGTGCGCGCTGGTCACGCCGTGGAACTACCCGCTGCTGCAGCTGTCGTGGAAGGTCGCGCCCGCGCTGGCGGCGGGCAACACGATGGTGATCAAGCCCAGCGAGGTCACCCCGCTCACCTCGATCCACCTCGTGAAGCTGTGCGAGGAGGCCGGGGTCCCGGCCGGCGTCGTCAACATCGTGCTGGGCGACGGGCCCACGGTCGGCGCCCCGCTGACGGGCCACCCCGACGTCGACATGGTCAGCTTCACCGGCGGCCTCGCCACCGGCCGCGCGATCATCCGCGCCTCGGCCGAGACGATCAAGCGCACGGCCGTGGAGCTCGGTGGCAAGAACCCGAACATCGTCTTCGCCGACACCGACTTCGAGCTGGCCGTGGACTACGCGATGCTCGCGGTGTTCCTGCACTCCGGGCAGGTGTGCTCAGCGGGGGCGCGGCTCATCGTCGAGGACTCCCTGCACGACGACCTGGTCGCCGAGGTCGCCCGGCGCGCCGGCCGGATCCGGCTGGGCAACGGCCTGGAGGAGGGCGTCGAGGTCGGGCCGCTGGTGTCCGAGGCGCACCGGGCCAAGATCGAGGGCTTCGTGGGCGCGGCGCGGGAGGAGGGCGCGACGGTGGTGTGCGGCGGCGCCCGCCCGGACGACCCCGCGCTGGCCAAGGGCTTCTTCTACCTGCCGACGGTGATCACCGACGTCACCCGCGACATGCGGGTGATCCGGGAGGAGACCTTCGGGCCGATCCTCACGGTCGAGCGCTTCAGCACCGAGGAGCAGGCGATCGAGCTGGGCAACGACACCGAGTACGGCCTGGCCGGCGCGGTGTTCACCCGGGACATGGGCCGCGCGCACCGGGTCGCCTCGGCGCTGCGGCACGGCACCGTGTGGATCAACGACTACCACCCGTACGTGCCCGGTGCGGAGTGGGGCGGGATGAAGCGGTCCGGCAACGGCCGCGAGCTCGGGCACGCCGGCCTCCACGAGTACCAGGAGGCCAAGCACGTGTGGCACAACACCGCCCCCGCGCCGCAGGGGTGGTTCAAGGGCTGATCCTCGTCGGAGGCCTGTGTGAGCACCACCGAGAACGAGCAGCACGACCACGGACTCTCCGAGTTCGGCTACAGCCAGTCGCTCGACCGGAGCATCGGCAAGTTCGCCAGCTTCGCCGCCGGCGTCAGCTACATCTCGATCCTCACCGGCACCTTCCAGCTGTTCTACTTCGGCTTCGGGTTCGGCGGCCCGATGTACTGGTGGTCCTGGCCGATGGTGTTCGCCGGCCAGATCATGGTGGCGCTGTGCTTCGCCGAGCTCGCGGGCCGCTACCCCGTGGCGGGCTCGGTCTACAACTGGTCCAAGCGCCTGGCCGGTCCGACGACGTCGTGGCTCGCCGGTTGGATGATGTTCACCGCGTCCGTGGTCACCCTGACCGCCGTGGTGCTGGCCTACCAGGTCACGCTGCCGCAGATCTGGTCCGGCTTCCAGCTCGTGGGCGACGGCACCGGGGACACCGACTTCGCGGTCAGCGCCGTCATCTGGGGTGCGATCCTCATCCTCTTCACCACCCTGGTGAACGCGTTCGGCGTGAAGCTGATGGCGCGGATCAACAGCACCGGCGTGTTCATCGAGCTGATCGCGGCCGTGCTGCTGGTGATCCTGCTCGGCGTCAACATCGTCAACCCGCCGTCGGTGCTGCTCGACACGAACGGGATCGGCGCGGGCCAGCCGGGCGGCTACTTCGCGGCGTTCCTCGTCGCCTCGCTCGCCAGCGCGTACGTGATGTACGGCTTCGACACCGCCAGCTCGCTGGGGGAGGAGACCGTCGACCCGCGGCGGACGGCGCCCACGGCGATCCTGCGCGCGGTGATCGCCTCCTTCGTCATCGGCGGCCTCATCCTGCTGTTCGGCATCCTCGCGGCACCGAACCTGGCCGACCCCGCGCTGGGCGAGAGCAGCGGCGGCCTGCAGCTGATCGTCATCCAGGCCCTGGGCAGCACGCTGGGCAAGATCTTCCTCGTCACGATCATCATCGCGATCACCGTCTGCGCGCTCGCGGTCCACACCGCGGCGATCCGGCTGATGTTCGCGATGGCCCGCGACAACGCGCTCCCGGGTGGCGCCCGGCTGGCCAAGATCGACCCGAAGCGGAAGACGCCGGTCGTCCCGGCGATCCTGATCGGCGTCGCGTCCGTGCTGATCCTGGTGGTCAACATCGGCTCGCCGGCGATCTTCACGGCCGTCACGAGCGTCGCGATCATCATGATCTACCTGGCGTACCTGCTGGTCACGGGGCCGATGCTGCTCAAGCGTCTCCGCGGGCAGTGGCCGGGGCCCGAGGCGCGGACGAGCGGCTACTTCTCGCTCGGCAGGCTGGGCCTGCCGGTCAACATCCTGGCCGTGCTGTGGGGCGCCGCGATGGCGCTGAACCTGGCCTGGCCCCGCGCGGACGTCTACGGCGAGGGCGTCCTGCGCTGGATCGCGTTCATCTTCATCGGCGCGGTGGCGCTGATCGGGCTGCTGTGGTTCCGGCTCAAGGGCCGCCACCGGCTCGGCACGCTGCCCGAGCACATGGCCCGGCAGATGGAGCAGATGGAGGGGGAGCTGCCGTGACGGGAGCGCACATCGGGGAGGCGCCGGGCAACGGCGACGGCGACACGTTCGACTACGTGGTGGTGGGGGGCGGTTCCGCGGGCTGCGCGCTCGCGGCCCGGCTGTCCGAGGACCCGTCGGTCACCGTGTGCCTGCTGGAGGCGGGCCCGTCCGACGTCGGGGACCCGGCGATCCTGCGCCTCGAGGACTGGATGTACCTCCTCGACTCCGGCTACGACTGGGACTACCTCGTCGAACCCCAGGAGAACGGCAACTCCTTCCTGCGGCACGCCCGCGCCCGGGTGCTCGGCGGCTGCTCCTCGCACAACTCCTGCATCGCGTTCTGGACCCCGCGCGAGGACCTCGACGAGTGGGCGTCGCTGGGCTGTGACGGCTGGTCGGCCGACGAGTGCTGGCCGCTGATCCGCCGGCTGGAGACGAACGACGGCCCGTGGGAGGGCCACGGCCGCTCCGGCCCGGTGAACCTCATGCAGGTCCCGCCGGACGACCCGTGCGGCGTCGCGGTGCTCGAGGCGTGCGCGGCCGTCGGGATGCCGACCGTGCGGTTCAACGAGGGCGTCACGATCACCGAGGGCGCCGGCTTCTTCCAGATCAACTCGTTCCCGGACGGCACCCGGTCGTCGGCGTCGGTCAGCTACCTGCACCCGATCATGGCGACGCGCCCGAACCTGGAGGTCCGCACCGACTCGTGGGCCTCGCGGGTCCTGTTCGACGGCACGCGCGCGACGGGCGTCGAGTACCAGCGCGGCATCGGGCCCGGCCGCCAGGTCGTGCGCGCGAACCGCGAGGTGATCCTCTCCACCGGCGCGATCGACACCCCGAAGCTGCTGATGCTCTCCGGGATCGGACCCGCCGAGCACCTGCGGGACTTCGGCGTGGAGGTCCTGGTCGACGCCCCGGGCGTCGGGGCCAACCTCGACGACCACGTCGAGGGCCTGGTCATGTGGGACGCCGCGCGGCCGATGGTCGAGCGCTCCACGCAGTGGTGGGAGATCGGGCTGTTCCACTGCACGCAGCCGGGGCTCGACCGGCCGGACCTGATGATGCACTACGGGTCCGTGCCGTTCGACCTCAACACCGTGCGCTGGGGCTACCCGACCACGGACAACGGCTTCTGCCTCACCCCGAACGTCACCCGCGGCCGGTCGCGGGGCACGGTGCGGCTGCGCAGCCGGGACTTCCGCGACCGCGCCCGCGTGGACCCGCGGTACTTCACGGACCCGGAGGGCCACGACATGCGGGTCATGACGGAGGGGATCCGGCTGGCCCGGCGCGTCGCCGAGCAGCCCGCGCTGAAGGAGTGGGTGGCGGGGGAGCTGGCACCGGGGCCGGAGGCGGTGCGGGACGACGAGATCGAGGACTACATCGTCAAGACGCACAACACCGTCTACCACCCGGCGTGCACGGTGAAGATGGGTCCGGCGACGGACCCGAAGGCGCCGCTGGACCCGCAGCTGCGGGTGCGCGGGGTGGAGAACCTGCGGGTGGCCGACGCGTCGGTGCTGCCCTTCCTGCCCGCGATCAACCCCAACATCACCACGATGATGGTCGGCGAGAAGTGCGCCGACCTGCTGAAGGCGAGCCGGTAGGGCCGCCGCGCGCCGTGGGGGAGCCCGCGGCGGGCTCGACCGGGCTCCTCGGCGGCGCGCGGCACGACCGTCTACTGCGGCAGCAGGCCGAGCTGCGCCATCATGTCCAGCTGGTCCCAGTAATACCGAACACGGACGATCTGGTCGCCTCGGACCGTGTAGACGCCGGCAAACGGGACCTCGATGCGAGCCCCGGTCGCCGGGGTCTCCGTGCCGTCGGGGTTGCCCAGCGGTCCGGTGTTGGTCCCCCGGAACAGCGACTCCTCGACGATCGTGTCGCCGTCCAGGTAGGTGCGGTGCACGACGACCTGGTTGTCGGGGGAAGGACTTCTCGTTCTCGGCCCAGAAGTCGCGCAGTCCTTGACGGCCCTTGGCGTCGAACCCGGGCAGTGTGAGCTCGCAGTCCTCGGCGAACGGGGCCACGAACCCGTCGACGTCGTGGGCGTTCCAGGCGTCGGTCAGGCGGTCGAACATCGTCTGCAGGTCCATCGTCGCCTCCTCTGGGAACCGGACGGGGACGCCCACGCTAGAGAGCCCGCGTCGGCGGCCGACAGGGCCGAGGGACCGTGCCGGGCGGCCGATCCGGGAGGGGGCGGAAGCCCCGATGAGGGCGTCGCGGGACGATCGGTACCGGGGACGGGCCGCGGGTCAGCGCAGCGGTCGGCACTCGGCCCCCCTCGGTGACCTTGCCCTGCAGGAGGCCGTGAGCGATGCTCGCGGAGATGTCTGCTCACGCCCACCGGCCGCGCATGCGCTGCCCCGCGAACTCGCGCACCGACGTTCCGACCCGGACGCCGCCCGGAAAGCCCGCCCCCGGCCCCGCTGTGCGGGAGGCACGCACGTGAGCGACGGGACCGCACTCGCCGTCCGGCTCCGGGAGCTGGCCGCCGCCGCGCCGGACGCCGTCGCGCTCACCGACGAGCACGGCCGGGTCACCCGCCGGGAGCTCGACGAGCGCTCCACCCGGCTGGCCCGCCGGTTCGCCGGGCTCGGGGTCGGGCACGGCGACTTCGTCTCGATCGCGCTGCCCAACGGGATCCGGCACGTCGAGTGCTCGCTGGCCGCGTGGAAGCTCGGCGCGGTGCCGCAGCCGCTGTCCCACCGGCTCCCGCCCGCGGAGCTCGCCGCGTTGGTGGAGATCGCGGACCCGGCGCTGGTCGTGGGCCTCGACCCGGGCGACGGCCGGCCCTGGCTGACCGGCGACGAGGACCTCACGACCGGCGAGGCGACGCCGCTGCCCGACGTCGTCGGACCCTCGTGGAAGGCGCCCACCTCCGGGGGCAGCACCGGCCGCCCCAAGCTGATCGTGGCGGGGCAGGTGGCGAGCGTGGAGGCCGTGCTCGCGCGCGCCCCGCTGCTGCGGATCGACCGGGACGGGGTGTTCCTGTCGACCGCGCCGCTCTACCACAACGCGCCGTACATGTTCTCGCTGATGGCGCTGCTGCAGGGGCACCACGTCGTCCTCATGGGACGGTTCGACGCCGCCCGCGCGCTCGACCTCGTGGCCCGGCACCGCGCGACCTGGCTCTACGTGGTGCCCACGATGATGGGCCGGATGCTGCGGCTGCCCGCGGCGGTCCGCGAGGCGGCGGACCTGTCGTCGCTGCGGACCGTGCTGCACGTCGGCGCGCCCTGCCCGCCGCACGTGAAGCGGGGCTGGCTGGACTGGGTGGCGACGCCGGAGACGGTGATCGAGCTGTACTCGGGCACCGAGGCGCAGGCCAACTGCATGATCGACGGCCGCGAGTGGCTGGAGCGCCCGGGCTCGGTCGGGCGCGTGCAGCGCGGCCGGATGAGCGTGCGCGGCGAGGACTTCCGCGAGCTCCCGCCCGGCGAGGTCGGCGAGATCTGGATGCGGCCGGACGGGGAGGCGACGACCTACCGGTACATCGGCGCCGAGGCGCGCGAGCGCGACGGGTGGGAGTCGTTGGGGGACATGGGCTCCTTCGACGCCGACGGCTACCTCTTCCTCGCCGACCGGCAGACCGACATGATCCTGGTCGGCGGGGCCAACGTGTACCCGGCGGAGGTCGAGTCCGCGCTGTGCGAGCACCCCGCGGTGCTCTCGGCCGCCGTAATCGGGCTCCCGGACGAGGACTACGGCAGCGTGGTCCACGGGATCGTGCAGGTCGGCGGCAACCACGACGGCGACGTCACGGGGGAGGAGCTGCGCGAGTTCGTGCGCGGCCGGCTCGCCCCGTACAAGGTGCCGCGGACCGTCGAGCTCACCGCCGACCCCCTGCGCGACGACGCCGGCAAGGTCCGCCGCAGCGCGCTGCGGGAGGCCCGCCTCCCGCAGGCGTCCTAGCCGCGCCGCACCTGGTCCCGCAACGCCGCGGGCAGCACCCGCGCCGCCTCCACCAGGCTCGGCCCGTACCAGGTCAGCAGCCGCCCGCTGACCAGCACGGACGGGGCGGTGAAGGCCTCGGGGCCGTCGTCGGCGGTGAAGAGGTACGGCTCGTCCGGCAGCACCACGAGATCGTGCGCGGGCAGGTCGGCCGGGTCGAACCGCGGGTAGCGCTCGGGGGAGCCGGCGAGCACGTTGTCCACGCCCAACCGGGCGAGCACCGCGCCGGTGAAGGTGTCCGAGCCGCAGGCCATCCACGGCTTGCGCCAGATCGGCACCACCGCGCGGCGCCGCTCGGCCGGCTCCGGGAGGGCGGCCCACAGGCGGCGGGCCTCGGCGAGCCACCCCGGCTCGTCGAACCCGCAGGCCGCGAGCATGCGGCCGAGCGAGTCCAGGCCGCCGTCGACGGTCCGGATGTCGGTCACGTAGACGGCGAGCCCCGCGTCGCGCAGCCGCTGCAGGTCGCCGGGCTTGTTCTCCTCCTGGTTGGCCAGCACCAGGTCCGGCTCGAGCGCGACGATCGCCTCGACGTCCGGGTTCTTGGTGCCGCGCACCCGCGGCACGTCGAGGTCCCCGGGGTGGGTGCACCAGTCCGTGGCGGCGACGAGCCGGGAGACGTCCGTGGCCCCGACCGCCTCGGTCAGCGAGGGCACGATCGACGCGATCCGCTCGACCTTCGCCGGGACGTCGACCTCGCGGCCCTCGTCGTCGATCACCATGGGCATGCGGCCAGGCTAGTCACTCCACCAGCGCGAGGCTGATCACCGGGACGAAGGTGACGATCAGCAGGGCGATCAGCAGGACCCCGGCGCTGGGCAGGGCCGCCCGCGCCACGCGCAGCACGCTCATCCGCGAGATCCCGCTGGCGACGAACAGGTTCAGCCCGAGCGGCGGCGTGACCATGCCGATCTCCAGGTTCATGACGATGATGATCCCGAGGTGGACCGGGTTCACGCCGAGCTCGGTCGCGATGGGGAAGAGGATGGGCGCGAGGATGAGGATCGCGCTCGACGTCTCCATGAAGCAGCCCACGATCAGCAGCAGGACCGTGACCAGCAGCAGGAACTGCCAGGGCTGCAGGTTCAGGGCGAGCAGCGCGCCGGTGACCTCGGCGGGGATGCGCTCGTAGGTGAGCACGAAGGAGAACAGAATGCCGTTGGCGATGATGAACATGACCATCGCCGAGGTCCGGGCCGACCGCAGCAGGATCGGCCCGATGTCGCGCCACGACAGTTCCCGGTAGACGAGCAGGCTGACGAGCAGCGCGTAGGCCACGGCCATGGCCGCGGCCTCGGTCGGGGTGAAGAAGCCGCCGTAGATGCCGCCCAGCACGAACACCGGCAGCAGCAGCGACAGGATCGCGTCCCGGAAGGCACGGACCTTTTCCGCCCGGGTCATGTCGACGGCCGTCGCCCCGGTCCCGTAGCCGCGCCGCCGGGAGACGACCACGACCATCGCCAGCAGCAGGGCGCCGGCGAGCAGGCCGGGCAGGATCCCGGCGAGGAAGAGGTCGCCGATCGAGGTCTCGGTCGCGATGCCGTACACGATCAGCGGGATGGACGGCGGGATGAGGATGCCCAGCGACCCGGACGTCGCGATGAGCCCGGTCGAGAAGTCCCGGCCGTAGCCGGCCCGGATCATCGCGGGGATGAGCAGGGTGCCGACGGCGACGACGGTGGCCGGGCTCGAGCCCGAGATCGCGGCGAAGAAGACGCAGGACAGCACGGCCGTCATCGCCAGGCCGCCGCGGTAGCCGCCGACCGCCGCGAGCCCGGCCTCGGTGAGCCGTCTGCTGATCCCGCCCCGGCTCATGATCGTGGCGGCGAGCACGAAGAACGGGATCGCGACGAGCGGGAAGCTGTTCAGGGCGTTGGTCAGGGTCTCCGGGACCTGGGTGAGCGGGATGGTGGTGAAGTAGAAGAAGTAGAGGAAGGTGGTGAGCCCGAGGGCCACGGCGATCGGGGCCGACGACAGCAGCAGGACCAGCAGGGTGACCAGCAGGGCGATCGCCGCGGCGCTCATCGGCCGGCCTCCCCGTCGCCGTCGTCCGCGCGCCGGGGCCCCGGCTCGTCGTCCCGCGCGGCGGCGCCCTCGGCCTCCCGCTCCGCGGCCTGCTCCGCCTCCCGTTCGGCCGTCTTCTCGGGATACGGGTCGCGGCCCCGGAGCATGCGGGAGGCGATCTCGCAGGCCCGCACGAACATCAGCGTGAACCCGACCGGGACCGGGAGGGTCGCGAGCCAGAGCGGGAGCTTCAACGCCGGGGTCAGGGTCAGCCGGGCGTACGGCTCCGCCAGGACGAGCCAGGCGAAGGCGCCGACGATCCCGAGGTAGACCAGCGTGACGGCGATCCCGACCAGGGCGAGGACCCGCTTGCCGCGCTCGCCGAGGAACAGCGCGACCAGGTCGACGTTGACGTGCTCGTCGTAGCGCAGGGTCACGACGGCGCCGAGGAAGGTCGACGTGATCACGAGGAGGATCACGGCCTCCTCCGACCAGAAGAGGATCTGCCCGGTGATCGTGCGGAGCAGCACGGCGACGATCGCGACCAGCGCGGCGAGCCCCAGCGACCCGGCCGCCAGCACGTTCTCCACCCGGGTCAGGACGCGGTCGAACCCGGCCATCACGCACCACCCGCCCGACGCTGGGCCAGCAGCTCGTCGACGACGTCCCGGCCGATGACGTCCGCCTGCTCGTCCCACACCTTCGGCACGACCGAGGCCTCGAACGCGGCCCGCTGCTCGGGCGTCAGCTGCACGATCTCCGTGGTGCCGGCCTCGGCGATCGTCTTCTTCGCCTCCTCGTTGAGCTGGGCGGCGACCTCGCGGTTGTAGTGGGCGGACTCCGTGGCCGCCTCGCGGACGACCTGCTGCAGGTCCGGCGGGAGCCCCTCGAAGAACGGCCGGTTGATCGTGAGGACGTAGCCGACGTAGCCGTGGTCCGACTCGGTGATGTACCGCTGCACCGTGTGCATGTTCTGGGACTCGATGTTCGACCAGGGGTTCTCCTGGCCGTCGATCAGCCCCTGCTGCAGGGCGTTGTAGACCTCGGCGAAGGCCAGCGGGGTCGACTGGGCGCCCCAGGCGGCGAACTGGGCGCGCAGGACGTCCGAGGGCTGGATGCGGAAGCGGAGCCCCGCGAGGTCCTCGGCCGCGGTCATCCGGGTGTTCGAGGACAGCTGCTTGAGCCCGTTGTCCCAGAGCTCGAGCACGACGATGTCGCGGCGGGCCAGCTCGGGGTTGCCGAAGATCGCGCGTCCCACGGCGGTGTCCGGGGACGCGACCCGCGGGATGTCCTCGACGTCCCGGAACAGGAACGGCAGGTCGAGCACCTGCAGCTCGGGGGCGATCGTGGTGAACTTCGCGCTGGCGGGGGCCAGCATCTGCACCGCCCCGGACTGGAGGGCCTGCAGCTCGTCCTCGTCGCCGAACAGCTCCGAGTTGGGGTAGATCTCGACCGCGATCCGGCCGCCGGAGCGCTGCTCGACGATCTCCTCGAACCGCTGCGCCGCCTTGCCCTTCGGCGTCTTGGCCGTGACGACGTGGGAGAAGCGCAGCACGTAGGTGTCGCTGCCGCCCGCCTGTCCGGCACCGCGGAGCCCGCAGCCGGCGAGGAGCACGCACAGCACCGCGAGGAGCGCCCAGACCGTTCGCCGTCGCATACCGCCGGTCCCTCCTCGAGCCGAGGACGGGGGCGGCGCCGGAATGCGGCACCGTCGCCCATTCGGGTCGGACGGTAGGAATCGGCGCGAAGGGTGTCAAACGCTGGCGAACAGCGGCGTGTGGCGGCGGACGAAGTCGCGGAAGGCCCGCGCGGGCGCGCTCGCCCGCCGCTCCCGGGAGCGGACGAGCCCGATCACGCGGATCGTGCGGGGGCTCGTCACCGGCAGCTCGACGACGCCCGGTGGCGGCCCGTGGTGCGACACCGGCACCAGCGCGACCCCCAGGCCCGCCCGGACGAACCCCCGGACCGTCGCGGAGTCCCCGGACTCGAACGCCAGCCGCGGCGTGAATCCCGCGTCGCGGCACCAGCGGTCGACCGCGGCGCGCAGGCCGTTGCCGGGCAGGAAGCCGATGAACCGCTCGCCCGCGGCGTCGGCGAGGGGGAGCCCGGCGCGGTGCTCCGCCAGCGGATGGTCGGCGGGGACCGCGAGCCGCAGCTCCTCCTCGCCCAGGGGCTCCGCGGTGAACGCGGCCTCCTCGGGCAGGGGAGAGGTGAGCGCGAGATCGGCTGCGCCCTCCCGGATCCACTGCAGCAACGTGTGGTGCGGGGCCTGGAGCAGGTCGAACCGGATCCCCGGCTGCACCGCCCGGAACTCGCCGACCAGGCGCGGGACGACCTCGGTGCCCAGCGTGGGCAGGAAGGCCAGCGTGATCCGTCCCTGCACGCTGTCGACCTCGCCGGCCAGCTCGCGGGCGCCCGTGGCCAGCTCCGCGAGGGAACGCTCGGCGTAGCGCAGCAGCAGTCGGCCCTCGCGGGTGAGCCGCACGGTGCGGCCGCTGCGGACGAACAGCGACGTCCCCAGCTCCCGCTCCAGGCGGGCGATGCCGCGCGAGAGTGTGGACTGCGGCACACCCAGCTCGTCCGCGGCGTGCGTGACGTGCTCGGCCCGCCCCACGGCGACGAACCAGCGCAACCGGGGTGCGAGCGCAGCCAGGACCACCGACTCATCCATGAATGCATCATCGCACCCGAGTAGATGCATTGGACGCATGCTGATCCTGGTCGTACGGTCGCTAGCGATGACAACGACCGCCCCTGCCCCCGCCCTGTCCGCCGCGCTCGGTCACGAGCGCGGCAGCCCGGGCTACCGCCGCCTCGGGCTGGCGATGTGGTGCACGGGGCTCGCGACGTTCGTGCTGGTCTACGCGGTGCAGGGGCTGCTGCCCACGCTCGCCGACGAGTTCGACGTCTCGTCGGGGACCTCCAGCCTCGCGCTGTCGGCGACCACCCTGACCCTCGCGCTCGCGATCGTCCCGCTGTCCGCGGTGGCCGAGGCCTGGGGCCGCGCCCGCGTGATGACGGCCGCGCTGGCCGCCTCGGCGGTCCTCGGCCTGCTCGCGCCGCTCGCGCCGACCTTCGGGGTGCTCGTCGGGATCCGGGCGCTGCAGGGGATCGCGCTGGCCGCGCTGCCGGCGCTGGCCATGTCCCACGTGACCCGGGAGGTGGCGCCGCGGCACCTCGGCGGCGCGGTCGGGCTGCTCATCGCCGGCAACACCATCGGCGGGCTCTCCGGCCGGCTCATCGCCACCGCGGTCGCCGACGTCGCGGGCTGGCGGCTCGCGCTGCTGGCCGTCGGGCTCGTGTCGCTGGCCTGCACCGTGGCGTTCCGGCTGCTGCTGCCGCCGTCGGTCGCGCCGGCCGCCCCGCGGGTGCGTCTCGGCGAGCTCGGCGGGCCGATCCTGCGGCACCTGCGCGACCCGGGCCTGCTGTGCCTGTTCGGCATCGGCTTCCTGCTGATGGGCTCGTTCGTGACCGTCTACAACTACCTGGGCTTCCGGCTGCTGCGCGCCCCGTTCGGGCTGCCCGCTGCGCTGGTCGCGCTGATCTTCCTCGGGTACCTGGCCGGGTCCTACGCGTCGACGGCGGCGGGCCGGCTCGGGGACCGGTTCGGCCGCCGGAAGGTCATGTGGATCGGCATCGTGGTCGCGGTCGCCGGGGCGTGGGTCACCGCGCCGGACCGGCTGCCGACGGTCCTGGCCGGGCTGCTGCTGATCACGGTCGGGTTCTTCGCCGGGCACTCGCTGGCCAGCAGCTGGGTGGGCCGCCGCTCGTCGATGCTGCCCGAGGGCTCGCCGGGCATCGCCTCGTCGCTGTACCTGTTCGGCTACTACGCGGGCAGCAGCGTCGGCGGCACCGTCGGCGGGGTGGTGTTCGACGTCGCCGGCTGGAACGGGGTCGTCGGCTACCTCACCGTGCTGCTCGCCGGCGCGCTCGTCCTGGCCCTCACCCTGCGCCGGATCCCCACCCCGGCCTGAGCCCGGTGAACGGCGGTCTCGCTCAGACCTCGGGAGCGGGAGCGCTGTTCGCTCACCTCTGCCGGACGTACTCCGCGGTGTACGGGCGCTCGGCGGTCGTCGGCTCGCCGAGCGGGTAGGCGCGCTCCCCGCGCCGGTTCGCGCCGAGCGCGGTCGCCCAGTTCAGCAGCGTGGTGAACCGGTTGTGCACGCCCGCCAGGAACGCGATGTGGATCACGCCCCACAGCAGCCAGCCGACGAACCCGTCGACCCGCACCGGGCCCTTCTCCAGCAGCGCGTGCCGCCGGGAGATGTAGGCCGCGTTGCCGAGGTCGAGGTACCGGAAGGGCCGCGTCGGCTCCCCGGCGAGCACCCGCCGGACGTCCTCGCCCGCGTGCCGCCCGGACTGCATCGCCACCTCGGCGACGCCGGGCAGGTCGTCGAGGCTCATGACGTCGCCGACCACGCGGATCTCCGGATGCCCTGCGACGGTGAGGTCCGGCTCGACGGGGAGCCGGCCCTGCCGGTCCTGCACGGCGCCGGTCTCCTTCGCCACGTTCTGCAGGAACGGAACGGCTTCGACGCCCGCGGTCCACAGCACCGTGCGCGCGTCGTACCGCCGCTGCTCCCGCCGGCCGTCGGGCCCCGGCTTCTTCGCGGTCGTGACGACCCCGCGCTCGTCGACGTCCGTGACGTGCACCCCGAACACCGTCTCGACGCCGAGCCGGTCGAGGGCCCGCTGTGCCTTCTCGGTGAGGTTGCGCCCGAACGACTTGAGCACCCGGTCGCCGCCGTCGAACAGCACCACCCGCGCCTCGCGCGGATCGATGTGCCGGTACTCGTGCTCGATGGCGTGCAGGGCGAGCTCGCGGATCTGCCCGGCCAGCTCGACGCCGGTCGGGCCGCCGCCGGCCACGGCGAAGGTCAGCCACTCCGCCCGGTCCCGCGGGTCCGGCAGGGTCTCCGCCATCTCGAACGCCCCCAGCACGCGGCGACGGATGGCCAGCGCGTCGTCGATGGTCTTCATGCCCGGCGCGTGCACCGCGAACTCGGGGTGGCCGAGGTAGGACTGCCGCATTCCCGCGGCGATGATCAGCTGGTCGTAGGGCAGCTCGAAGGTCGTGTCGTCCGGGCGGCGGGCGGTGAGGACCCGCTCGGTCGCGTCGAGATCGCACGCCTCGCCGAGGACCACGCGCACGTTGCGGTGCCGGCGCATGAGCGTGCGCAGCGGGGTCGTGATCTGTCCCTCGGACAGCAGCCCGGTGGCGCACTGGTAGAGCAGCGGCTGGAACAACGAGGTCGTGGTCCGGTCGAGCAGGGTGACGTCCGCGTCCGCGCGGGCGAGCCGACGGGCCGCGTAGACCCCGCCGCCGACCACCACGACCTTCGGCCGCGCCATGTGCTCCCCCTTCGAGTCGCTCGCTCTCGCGTACCCGGCAGGGGGCGGGGGCATGCCGTCACACCCTCGACGAGCGAACGGCACCGTCGCTCGGACCCTTGTGAGCGAGAGCGCCGTTCGCTCGCCGTGGGGCCGACAGGGACGTCGCCCCGCACTGACCAGGTGCGGGGCGACGCGGGTGTGGCGGGTGAACCGGCTACATGTTGCGCCGGTACTGGCCCCCCACCTCGAAGAAGGCGTCCGTGAGCTGCCCCAGCGAGCAGACCCGGGCGGCCTTCATCAGCTCGTCGAACACGTTGCCCTCGCCGGTGGCGACGTCCTGCAGCCGGCGGATCGCCTGCTCGGCCTCGGACTTGTGCCGGGCCTGGAAGTCCGCCAGCCGGTCGAGCTGCGACTGCTTCTCGGCCTCGGTGCCGCGGGCGAGCTCGATCTCCTGCGGCTCCTCGTCGTCGGCCCCGGGCTTGCGGAAGGTGTTCACACCGACGATCGGGAGCGTGCCCTCGTGCTTGCGGTGCTCGTAGAGCATCGACTCGTCCTGGATCTTGCCGCGCTGGTAGCCGGTCTCCATGGCGCCCAGCACGCCGCCGCGCTCGGCGATCCGGTCGAACTCCGCGAGCACGGCCTCCTCGACGAGGTCGGTCAGCTCGTCGACGATGAACGAGCCCTGCAGCGGGTTCTCGTTCATCGAGAGGCCCCACTCGCGGTTGATGATCAGCTGGATCGCCATCGCGCGCCGCACCGAGGACTCGGTGGGGGTGGTGATCGCCTCGTCGTAGGCGTTGGTGTGCAACGAGTTCGCGTTGTCGTAGAGCGCGCAGAGGGCCTGCAGCGTGGTCCGGATGTCGTTGAAGTTCATCTCCTGCGCGTGCAGGGACCGGCCCGACGTCTGGACGTGGTACTTCAGCTTCTGCGAGCGCTCGTTGGCCCCGTACTTCTCCCGCATCGCCACGGCCCAGATCCGCCGCGCGACCCGGCCGATGACCGTGTACTCGGCGTCCATGCCGTTGGAGAAGAAGAAGGACAGGTTCGGCGCGAAGTCGTCGATGTCCATGCCGCGCGCGAGGTAGCTCTCCACGAACGTGAAGCCGTTGGACAGCGTGAACGCGAGCTGGCTGATGGGGTTCGCCCCGGCCTCGGCGATGTGGTAGCCGGAGATGGAGACGGAGTAGAAGTTCCGCACCTTGTGCTGGATGAACCACTCCTGGATGTCCGCCATCATCCGGAGCGAGAACTCGGTGGAGAAGATGCAGGTGTTCTGGCCCTGGTCCTCCTTGAGGATGTCGGCCTGCACCGTGCCGCGGACGTTGGCGTAGGCGAAGGCGGTCAGCTCCTCGCGCTCGGCCTCGTCGGGCTCGCGGCCCTCCTCCTCGCGGAACTTCTCGACCTGCTGGTCCACCGCGGCGTTGAGGAAGAACGCCAGGATCGTCGGCGCCGGGCCGTTGATCGTCATCGACACCGAGGTGGTGGGCGAGCAGAGGTCGAAGCCGGCGTACAGCTCCTTCATGTCGTCGAGCGTCGCGATCGAGACGCCGGACGTGCCGACCTTGCCGTAGATGTCCGGGCGGGTGTCCGGGTCGTGCCCGTAGAGGGTCACCGAGTCGAACGCCGTGGACAGCCGCTTGGCGTCCGAGTCCTCGGACAGGTACTTGAACCGGCGGTTGGTGCGGAACGGGTCGCCCTCGCCGGCGAACATGCGGGCCGGGTCCTCGCCCTCCCGCTTGAACGGGAACACCCCGGCGGTGAACGGGAACCTGCCGGGCAGGTTCTCCCTGCGCAGGAAGCGCAGCAGCTCGGCGTCCTCGGTGTAGCGCGGCAGCGCGACGCGCGGGACCTTGTTGCCCGACAGTGTCTCCCGGGTCAGCTGGGTGCGCAGCTCCTTGTCGCGGACCTTCACCACGAGCTCGTCGCCGGAGTAGTCCTCGACGACCTGCGGCCAGCTGTCGATCAGCTGCGCGGTCTCGGCGGACAGGTCCTGCTCGGCCTTCTGCAGCGCCTCGTCGACCGACTCGCCGACGAGCTCCTTCGCGGTGCGCAGGTGCTGGCGGACGCGGGCCTTGGTCGCCTCGGACTCGGTATCGGCGTGGTAGCCGCGCACGGTCTCGGCGATCTCGGCGAGGTAGCGCACCCGCTCCGGCGGGATCACCGCGGCGTACTCGGTGGAGGTCTTGCGGTCCACCTTCGGCAGCCGGCCCTCGTGCAGCGTCAGGCCGTTCTCCGCCAGCAGCGCGCCGAGCTTCTGGTACAGCGCGGTCACGCCGTCGTCGTTGAACGTGGCGGCGGAGGTGCCGTAGACCGGCATGTCCTCCCAGCTCTCGCCGAACGCGTCCCGGTTGCGCACGAGCTGGCGTCCGACGTCCCGGCGCGCGTCCTCCGCCCCGCGGCGCTCGAACTTGTTGATCGCCACGACGTCGGCGAAGTCCAGCATGTCGATCTTCTCGAGCTGCGACGCGGCGCCGAACTCCGGCGTCATCACGTACAGCGAGCGGTCGACGAACGGGACGATGCCGGCGTCGCCCTGCCCGATGCCCGGGGTCTCCACGACGACCAGGTCGAACCCCGCCGCCTTGAGCACCGAGATCACGTCGCCGAGGTTCTCGGGGATCACGCCGTCGTTGCCGCGGGTGGCCAGCGAGCGGAAGTAGACCTGGTCGCCCTTGAGGGCGTTCATCCGGATCCTGTCGCCGAGCAGCGCGCCGCCGCCCTTGCGCCGGGTCGGGTCCACGGCCAGCACCGCGATCCGGAGCTTGTCCTCCTGGTCGAGGCGGAAGCGGCGGACCAGCTCGTCCGTCAGCGAGGACTTGCCGGAACCGCCGGTACCGGTGATGCCCAGGACCGGGACCTGCTTCTCGCTGGCCTTGACCCGCTCGAGTACCTCGGCCGGCAGCTTTCCGGACTCGGCCAGGGTCAGGGCCCGCGCGAGGGTGGCGGTCTCGCCGGTGAACACCCCGTCGTACGACGCCGGGGGCTCGGCCGCGAGGTCGGTGTCGCACTCGCGGATCATCAGGTTGATCATGCCCGGCAGGCCGAGGCGCTGGCCGTCGTCCGGGGAGAAGATCCGCGAGACACCGCGTGAGTGCAGCAGCTCGATCTCCTCGTGGACGATCACGCCGCCCCCGCCGCCGTACACCTTCACGTGCCCGGCGCCGCGCTCGCGCAGCAGCTCGACCAGGTAGGAGAAGTACTCGACGTGCCCGCCCTGGTAGGAGCTGATGGCGACGCCCTGGACGTCCTCCTGGATGGCCGCGGTGACGACCTCGTCGACCGAGCGGTTGTGACCCAGGTGGATCACCTCGGCGCCCTGCCGCTGCAGGATGCGCCGCATGATGTTGATCGCCGCGTCGTGCCCGTCGAACAGGCTCGCGGCCGTCACGAAGCGGATCGGGTTCTTCGGGACGTAGAGCTCGCTGTCACCCATGGATCGGACCTCCTGCACGACGACGTACCCCGCACATTTAGTTTGACATCCTAGTATCGGACGTACAAGAGATCGCGATGTGACGTCGGTCGGAGGCGTCTCCGCAGGTCAGCGGCGGTCGTGAGCGCCAACTGCCGCTCTAGCGGCAGTCGGCGCTCACAGGAGGGTGTCGAGGGCGGTGTGCACCTCGGCGAGGGTGGGCCGGGACGCCGGATCGACGAGCAGGCAGCCGTCGAGGACGCTCGCCACGCGCACCGGGAGCCGGCGCCGGGACCGGAGCCGGGGCGCCGGCCTGAGCAGCTGCGGGTAGAGCCGGCCCAGCTCGGCGCGCGGGTGCGTCGAGTCGGTGCGGGAGAGGCTGTGCGAGCCGGTCTGCTCCGGGTCCGCGACGCCGTCGGGGAAGGGGCGGACGCCGGTCGCGGCCTCGTGCAGGACCACCCCGACCGCCCAGACGTCCGTGGCGGGGGTGACGACCCCGCCGAGGATCTGCTCGGGCGCCATGTACCGGGCGCTGCCGACCTCGGCCGGCGCCGGGCCGGGCGTGCGGGCGAGCGCCAGGTCGATCACCCGGGTGACCCCGGCGCTGACGACGATGTTGCTGGGCTTCACGTCGCAGTGCACCCGGCCCTGCTCGTGCAGGTACCGCAGGGCCGCCCCGAGCTGCTGGCCGAGGTGGGCGAGCGCGGCCTCCGGGAAGCGGCCGTAGCTGTCCAGCGCGTCGGACAGGGTCCCGCCGGGCAGCGACTCCAGCACCATCACCGGGTCGGGGCCGCGCTCGTCGACCAGGTCGAGCAGCCGCACGATGTACGGGTGCCGCAGCGAGCGGAGCAGCTTGGCCTCGCGCAGCAGCCCGCGCCGGGTGCGGGCGTCGCCCACCAGGTCCGGCCGCAGCACCTTCGCCACCGTGTGGCAGTGGTGGACGGCGCTCCACGTGTCGTACGTGTCGTAGTCCTCGCCGCGCCGCAGGTGCTGGACCACGCTGTAGCCCGGCGCGACCTCTCGGCCGGGCGCGAGCGGGGGCGGGCCGTCGAGGCCGGACCGGGTCACCGGCCCGTCGGTTCCGCGTGTCGTGCTGCGGGTCCCCACCTCGCGGAGGGTGCCGGGAGCCGGACCCGCGTGCGGATCCGGCTCCACGGCGGCGGCACTCATCGCGCGGCCCTACGCCGGGTGCCGCGGCGGTCGGTCATCGCGGACCGCCGTGGCGCACGCTCCAGCCGGTGCGCTCGCCGTAGGCGTCGGCCGCGTACAGCGCGTCCATTGCGTCCACGTCCATCGGTCCGTCCGTGCCGTTCACCCCGTCCGTCCCCACCGTGTCGTGGGCGCCCGCCTGCACGCCCCGCACGTCGTCGACCCCCGCACCGTCGAACCCCACGCGGTCGATCCTCGCGCGGTGCCGCCCGCCGGGCATCTCGGAGGCCCCGGTGACCGCGACGAAACGCTCCGTGGGTGCGGCGTCCGGTCCGGCTGTGGGCTCCGCCACCCGGGTCGGAAGCGGCTCGGCCACCGCCGTCCGGCGCGCGGGCAGCGCCCAGCGGGACAGCGCCTCCGGGCCCGAGAGCGGGGCGAGCTCGGAGAGCCCGACGTGCGCGCCCGGGGTGCGGAAGGTCGGCAGCAGCGTGGTCTCGGCCCAGGGGTCGGCGGGCCAGGACGCCGTCTGCAGGGCGGCGAGGTCGGCGTCGAGGTCGTTCTCGAAGCAGTCCTCGTAGTCCTGGTACTCGTACCCGCCGTCGGCGTCGAGGCCGTCGAACGCGTGGCGCAGGGCGGCGGGCAGGTGCTCGTCCGCGGTGTCCGCGCCGGGGTGGTGCAGCCGGTACAGCTCGGCGTAGCCGGGGCTGCGGGTGAGCAGCTCGCGGTGCCGCCCGGAGGCGGTGATCCGCCCGTCCTCGAGGTAGACGATCTGGTCGGCGTCGGTCACCGTGAGCAGGTTGTGGCTGATCACGAGGGTGGTGCGGCCCTCCATCAGCCGGCGCAGCGGCGTGAGGACGCGCTCGGTGGCGCCGGCGTCGAGTCCCGTCGTCGGCTCGTCGAGGATCAGCACGGGCGCGTCGCGGACCATGGCCCGCGCGATCGCCAGCCGCTGCCGCTGCCCGCCGGAGAGCAGCCGGCCGCGCTGGCCGACCCGGGTGTCGTAGCCGTCGGGCAGGGCGGTGATGAACTCGTGCGCGTCGGCGGCCCGGGCGGCCTCGACGATCTCGGCCTCGCTCGCGTCGGGCCGGCCCCAGAGGATGTTGTCGCGCACCGTGCCGTCGAACACGAGCGTCTCCTGCAGCAGCGCCGCGACGTTGCGCCGGACGTCGGCCAGGGCGAGCTCGCGCAGGTCGTGGCCGTCGAGCACCACGGAACCGGCGTCCGGGTCGTAGAAGCGCAACAGGAGCTTGGTCAGCGTGGTCTTGCCGGCACCGCTGGGGCCGACCACCGCCACAGTGTGGCCGCGCGGGACGAGGATCGAGACCTGCTCCAGCGCGGGCTCGGTCGTGCCCGGGTAGGTGAAGGTGACGTCCTCGAGGCGCAGGTCGCCGCGGGCCCGCTCGATCCGCATCGGGTCGGGCCGGTCGGTGACCTGCGGCTCCTCGTCCAGCAGCTCGATGACACGCTCGGCACCGGCGGCCGCGGCGTAGATCGTGTTGCCCATCTCGCCGAAGCCGCGGACCGGGCCGAACAGCTGGCTCAGGTACCCGGTGAACACGAGCAGCCCGCCGAGGGTCAGGTTGCCGCGGGCCATCTGCCAGATGCCGACGCCGAGGACGGTCAGCACGCCGACGACCTCGAGCATCCCGACCAGCGGCCCGAACAGGGACTTGAGCCGCACCGCCACCATCTGCGCGGCGAAGGCACCCCGGCTCTCCCGGTGGAAGCGCTCGGTCTCGCTGGCCTGCCGGCCGTAGGCCTGCACGAGGGCGACGTTGCCGAGGCTCTCCTCGGCCACGGCCGCGATGGCGCCGGTGCGCCGCCGCTTCTCCCGCGACGCGGCCTTGATCCGGCGCGCGAAGAACCGGGACGCCAGGCCGAACACCGGTGCGGCCGCGATGGCGATCAACGCCAGCTGCCAGTTGAGGGAGAAGAGCAGGGTCGTGAAGACGATCACCTGGACGCCGTACGTCACGGCCATTGCGACTCCCGTCAGCACGAGTTCCTCGATCGCGCCGATGTCGCTCGACAACCGCGACATCACGTCGCCGAGTTGGCGCCGTTCGAAGAATCCGAGCGAGAGTCGCTGCAGATGAGCGAACACCCGCGTGCGCAGGACGAGGACGAATCGTTCACCGACCCACGCTGCGACGTACGAGTCGAAATAGTCGATCACCGCACCGAGGACGGAGACGGCGAGATAGGCCCCGATCACCCACGGCAGCAACGCGTAGTTCTGCGGGGTCAGCACGTCGTCGATGAGGATCATGAACAGCCACAGGCTGGCGGCGATCGTCAGCGGGCTGAGCGCGGAGAGGACGAGGCCGAGCGCGAAGCGGCCGCGGAAGCCGGCGGTGTAGGGCCAGAACCGGCGGAAGATCTGCCGCACGGTCAGGTGGGGCGCCTCGGGCAGCAGGGTGTCCGCGGTGCGGGCCGCGCGGTCGCCCGCGTGGTCGTCGGCAACGGCGTCGACACGGCCGTCGGTACCGGTGTCGAGGTCGGGCTCCGCGGCAGTATCGGCGCTGGTCACGGGAACAGCTGTGGTCGCGACGTCGGACGGCGCGACGTCGACGGCGGGGAACGGCTCGGGCGTCGGCTCCGGCCCGGGAGCGGGCTCCGGGGCCTCGGCGACCTCGGCGACCTCGCTGACCTCGGTGACGGGCCGGGTCGCGCGGCCGGAACCGCGCCTCGTCGCGCGGTGACGGGCGGTGGGGGACGGCATCTTCACGTGCCTCCGGTGGTCCGGGTGAGAACGGGGGAGTGCGGGGGCCGGAACGTCGGGCGAGAAGATCGGTCGGGGAGACGACGGCGGCCCCTCCCACCGCAGCGCGGGAGGGGCCGCCGCACGTTCATCGCTCTCAGAAGCGTTCTGGGAGCACCCGGGTCACTTGTGCCCGTGCTTCTTGTCCTTCTTGCCGTGCGACTTGCTCCACGACTTCTTCGAGTGTGAGCACTTGTCGTGCTTCTTCGGCTTCTTCGGGCCGCCACCGAGCGGCAGCAGAGCCAGGAAGTCCATCTGCTTCTCCTTCTCCGGGGACGCGGTCCGCTATTGCGCACCGCGTATCTCGCCTAAAGCGCGAACGGGAAAGAGGTTGCGACGTTCTCGACACGCCACTCGATCGGGCTAAACGGTCGGTGAACGTCGGGCATGCGGCGTCCGGGCGAGCACCGCCCGGTCGGGTGATGTGATCAGACCGTGATCGATCACTGCGCGCACCGTGAGGCGCGCAGAGGTGGTGTGAAAGCCGTCACGACGAATGTCCGCGGATCGCCCGGTTCGTCCCTCGGTCACTCTCCGCGGACGGAGGGGCCGGGGTCGGACGTCAGGCAGCGCGGCGCTGCGCCACCGGCTCGGCGGCGGGGTCGATGACGGACTCGACCTTCTCGACCGCCTCGTCGACCACGTCGCCGACGGCGGCCGTGAGGGCGGCCGGGACGCCCTCCGCGCGGCGGGCCCGGAGCCGGCGGCGCAGCATCCGGGCGGCCACCGTGCCCGTGACGCCGACGAGGGCGAGGGCGAGGCCGGACAGCACGATCGGCAGGATGCCGGCGTCGGGGAAGACCGCCATGAGCACGAACGAGGAGAGCGGCCACCACAGCAGGGATCGACCCGCACCGTGGCGCGTCCAGTCGTGATGCTCGGGCGCCATGTGGATCGCTTACCCACGGCGATCGGGGATCATGCCTGCGGCCCGGGAATCCCCTGTGAGCGTGGGACCCGCCGGCCCGTCGGCGTGGTTAGGTTCCGGACATGAGCAGCGACGCCGCCCCCACCACCGCGCTCGACGTCCGGGCCGCCCTCCTCGACGAGAACGCGCGGCTGGCCGAGCTGGTGCGCACCGCCGACCACGGCACGGAGATCCCGACCTGCCCGGGCTGGACGCTGACCCAGCTGTTCCGCCACGTCGGGCGCGGCCACCGCTGGGCCGCCACGATGATCACCGAGCGGGTGACGGAGGCGCTCGATCCCCGGCAGGTCCCCGGCGGGAAGCCGCCCGCCGACCTCGACGGGACGGTGGCGTGGCTACGCGAGAGCGCCCAGGCCGTGCTCGACGCCGTCGACGCGGTCGGTCCGGACGCCCCGGCGTGGTCGTTCACCGGGCCGAAGCCCGCGGCCTGGTGGATCCGCCGCCGGCTGCACGAGGAGACGGCCCACCGCGCGGACGCGCAGCTCGCGCTGGGGCAGGACAGCGACCTCGCGCCGGCGCTCGCCGCCGACGGGCTGTCCGAGTGGCTCGACCTCGTCGCTGCCCGGCGTGGCCGGGAGCTGCTGCCCGAGGGCGCCTCGCTGCACCTGCACGCCAAGGACGGCGACCTGGGCCCGGCGGGGGAGTGGACGGTCCGCCCCGACGGCTCCGGCGAGCGGGCCGGGATCGCCTGGGAGCACGGGCACGCGAAGGGCACCGTCGCCGTCCGCGGGCCCGCCACCGTCCTCTACCTGGCCACGCTGCGCCGGCTGCCCGCCGGCGACCCGCGGCTGGAGGTGTTCGGTGAGCCCGCCGTGTTCGACGCCTGGCTCGCCGCCACCCCCTTCTGACCTCAGGCCGGCGCGGTTTCCGCCGCGGCCTCCGGTGTCTCCTCCGGGGCCGCGGCGCGCCGCGGGAGCAGCACGGTGAGCGCGCCGGCCAGCACGGTCGTCACCGCGACCGCGACCAGCACCACCCGGAAGCCGGCGGTCATGCCCGCACCGGCCGCGACCTGGAACCACATGGTGCCCAGCGTGGCCACGCCGACCGCGGCGCCCAGCTGCTGGACGGCGTTGAGCACGCCCGAGGCCGAGCCGACCAGCGGGCCGTCGACGCCCGCCAGCACGATGTCGAAGAAGGGGGCGAGCAGCACACCCATCCCGACGCCGCAGACGACCAGCGCCGGCGCCAGCGTCCACCCGGTGACCGGGGCGAACCCGAGCGTGGCGAGCACGCCCAGCACGCCGACGGTCATCACGGCGGCGCCCAGCTGGATCGCGCCCCGGCCGAGTCGCGGGGCGAGCACGCCCGCGCCGAGCACCGACCCGGCTGCGACCCCGAACGCCCAGGGCGCCTGGGTGAGGCCGGCCTGCAGCGGGCCGAAGCCGAGCTCGAGCTGCAGGTAGAGGCCGAGCACCAGGACCAGGCCCGTCATCCCGGCGAAGAACACCAGCCCGACGACCGTGCCGCCGGTGAACGCCCGGATGCGGAAGAGCGCCGGCTCGACCAGCGGCGGACGCCCGGTCCGCGCGCGTCGCACCTGGTGCCCCCCGAACAGGGCGAGCAGCGGGACGGCGGCGACGGGCAGTGCGACCGCCCACGCCGGCCAGCCGAGCTCCCGGCCCTGCACCAGCGGGACGACGGCCGCGGCCAGGCCGAGCCCGACCAGCAGCATCCCGCCGAGGTCGAGCGAGCGGACCCCGCCCGGCACGTTCTCGGCCCGCGACCCGGGCAGCACCGCCCACGCCAGCGCGAGCCCCGCGAGCCCGATCGGCACGTTGACCAGGAAGACCGCGCGCCAGCCGAGCCCGGCCACGTCGCCGGCGACGAGCGCCCCGGCCACGATCGGCCCGGCCACCGCCGACAGCCCGATCGCGGGCCCGAAGGCCCCGAACGCCTTCCCCAGCTCCGCGGGCGGGAAGGCCGCCCGCACGATGCCGAAGCCCTGCGGGATCAGCACGGCCCCGCACAGCCCCTGCAGCACCCGGAAGGCGATCAGCATGCCCGGTGTCGTCGCCAGGCCGCACAACGCGGAGGTGACGACGAACCCGGCGAGACCGGCCAGGAAGACCCGCCGCCGCCCGAGCAGGTCGCCCAGCCGCGCCCCGGTGACCAGCCCGACCGCGTAGGCGAGCGTGTAGCCCGCGGCGACCCACTGGATCGTCGTGGACCCGCCGCCGAGATCGCGCTCGATCGACGGGGCCGCGACGCCGACGATCGTCGCGTCCAGCAGGTCCATGATCTCGGCGATCAGTACGGCGGCGAGCGCGAGCCAGCGCCGGCGGTAGAGCGTCTCCACGGGGCCCCCTCAGCGAACACTGTTCGAAACGAACGCCGTTCTACTCCCGAACAGCGTTCGTGTCAAATAGAATCGGTGGCGTGGAGCACGACCTGCCCGAGCCGCCCTGGCGCACCCCGCGCAAGCAGCCGGTGCGGCGCTCCCTGTCGCGGGAGGCGATCGTCGAGGCCGCGATGGGGGTGCTGCGCAAGGAGGGCATCGACGGGGTGAGCATGCGCCGCGTCGCGACCGAGCTGTCGACCGGCGCGGCCTCGCTCTACGCGCACGTCGCGAACAAGGACGAGCTCGTCGAGCTGCTGTTCGACGAGGTCGCCGCCGAGATCCCGCTGCCCGAGCCGGACCCGGAGCGCTGGCGGGAGCAGCTCACGCAGCTGTGGGTCGACTCGCGGGCCGCGCTGATGCGCTACCGGGACATCGCCCGTGCCGCGCTCGGGTCGGTCCCGTTCGGACCCAACGCGCTGCGCGTCACCGAGACGACCATGCGGCTGCTGCGGCTCGGCGGCGTCCCCGAGCAGGCGGTCGCCTGGGCGGCGGACGTCGTGGGGCTGTACGTCAGCGCGAGTGCGGTCGAGGGCGCGATGCGGGCGCAGCGGGAGGAGGGGCACGGGCAGTGGGACGACCAGGCCCGGCAGATGCAGGAGTTCTTCGCCGCACTGCCGGCCGAGCGGTTCCCGACCTTCGTCTCGCTGCTGCCCCACCTGACCTCGGGCACGGACGAGGAGCGCTTCCGGTTCGGCCTCGAGCTGCTGGTGAGCGGCCTCGCCGCGCTCGCTACAGGTCCCCGGGAAGAAGGTCCATGAGCAGGCCGTCGTGCCAGGTCCCGTCGGGGCTGCGCTCGTACTCGCGCATCAGGCCGACCCGCCGGAACCCCACCCGCTCGTAGCTGCGGATCGCCCGCTCGTTCGTCGCGGCGGGGTCGATGACGATCCGGTGGTGCCCGCGCACGTCGAACAGGTGCCGGGCGAGCGTGCGCACGGCGTCGGCCCCGAGGCCCTGTCCGTGGGCGTCCGGGTGCAGCGCGACGTCGATGCCCGCGTGCCGGTAGTCGGGGTCCTCCTCCTCGTGGAACATGATCAGCCCGACGGTCTCGCGGTAGGCCTCGACCGCGTAGCAGTGCGGCCCGAGCAGCTCCCGGCGCACGCGCTCGAGGTCGTAGCCGGCCCACCACCGCTCGACCTCGGGGTGCTGCAGGATCTGCAGGAACTCGCCGACGTGCCGCGGCTCGGTGGGCCGCAGCACCACGGTCTGCCCGGCCAGTGCGCCGGTGCCGTCCGTCTCCGGCGGCTCGTCGCCGCGCAGCGGGACCGCGCCGGGTCCCGGGTGTCCGAGCGTGCTCATGCGTGGTCCTCCGCGCTGAGGGTGACGCGGGCCCGCTCGTCGAGCGCGGAGGCCGACCGGGGCTTCTCGAAGATCACCTCGGCGTGCCGGCCGTCGACGAGCAGGGTCGCGATGTGGTTGCCGAACAGGGGGGAGCCGACCCGGTCCCACTGCGGCCCGGGGGCCGGGGCGCCGTGGTGGGCGGCCCAGGCCCGGGCCCACGCGGCGGCGGGCTTCGACCAGGCGAGCCGGAACGCGGCCCGGACGGCCCCCGGCACGTGGTTGTGCACCGGGGAGCAGACGACCTGGTGGACGCGTGCCGCGCTCGCGGGCACGCCGGGCAGCTCCGCCCGGGCCGTGTAGCTGTGGTGCACGTCACCGGACACTACCGTCACGGTCGCGGGCGGCCGCGGGCCCGCCCCGCGGGCGGCCCGCCCGACCACCTCGCCCAGCCGGTCGAACGACGCCCGGAACGCCGGCCAGTGCTCCATGTCCGCCGCCTGCCGGACGGCCTCGCCGATCCGGCCGCGCAACCCCGGGCGGGCCGCGGCGATCTCGTTGACCGTCTCGAGGTCGCCCAACGCCGGCGCGAGCAGCCAGGGCACGGACGTGCCGAGCAGCAGGTGGTCCACGTCCTCCCCGTCGGTGGTCGGGGCCGTCGCCTGCTCCTCCACCCAGGAGAACTCGCGCTCGCCGAGCATAAGGTGCTCGTCGCCGTCGAGGATCCGAGCGTTGCGCGAGTCGATCATCACCAGCCGGCTGCGGCCCATGTCCCAGCGAAAGCTGAAGCGCAGGCCCTTGCTGCCGTCGACCTCGGCGTCGGCGCGGTCGGCGAGGTCCACCAGCAGCGGCCAGACGTCGCCCTCCGCGGCCTGCACCTTCGTCCAGTCCGGGTCGGCGGCCAGCTCCTCGGGGGAGAGGTTGCCGAGGTGCTGGTAGACCCAGTACGAGGCCAGCGCGGAGCGGATGCGCTCGCGCCACCACGGCGTGCGCGCCATCTCCGCGCGCCAGGTCGCCGAGGTGTTCCAGTCGTCCCGCACGTCGTGGTCGTCGAAGATCATCGCCGTCGGCACGGTGGACATCACCCAGCGGATCTCCGGGTCGATCCAGGAGTCCCGGTAGAGGCCGACGTACTCGTCGAAGCCCACGATCTCGTCGTCCGGCCAGTCGGGGTGCCGGTCCCGGCGGCCGGCGATCCGGCGGCGGGTCTGCGGGGTGAGCTCGTCGGCGTAGACCTGGTCGCCGAGCAGCAGCAGTGCCGACGGCCACTCCTCGGCGGGGCGGCCGGCCATCCGGGCGGAGTAGGCGTCGAGGGCGTCGAGGCCGAAGAGCGCGGCCAGCTTCCGGTCCGAGAGCTTGACGTACCGGCAGGAACCGAACACGATCCGCGCCCGCCCGGCGGTGCGCGGCCCGCGCGTGGGGATCACGCTCGGCGGGAACGGGCTGTGCGGCAGTGGCCAGGCGCGCTCGCCGTCGACGTGCACCTCGTACGGGATCCGCGCGTCGGGCTCCAGCCCGGTCACCACGACGAGCGCGAAGTGGTGCCCCGCGACCTCGAACGTCCGCGCGCTGCTGCCCAGGACCTCGACCGTGGCCGGGCGTGCCGTCTGCACCCACACGACGGCCGTGGTCTCACCGACGTGGCGCAGGACGGGGCCGAGGAGGAGGGTCACGCCGTCACGCTAACGGGTGCTCCGATCGTCCGCGTGATCCAGTGCGAGCAGGGCGGCGCCGATCTTGCCGGCGGCGCTGCCGAACGTGCTCGGCAGCACCGGGACCAGCGGCCGGACCGACTTCGCGTAGGCGAACTCGGCCGCCGCTTCGCGCAGCGGGGCGAGCAGCAGCTCGCCCGTGTCGACCACGCCCCCGCCGATCACCACGGCGTCGAGCTCGAAGATCGTGGTGACGGACGCGATGCCGATGCCGAGCCACCGGGCCAGGGTCTGGAACAGCCGCCGCGCCGTCGGGTCGCCCTGCAGCGCCGCCTCCGTGACGATCTGCCCCGTGACCTCGACGTTCTTCTCGCGGGCCAGCCTGGCGATCAGCCCGTCGGGATTCGCCGCGGCGGCCTCGCGGCCGGTGCGGGTCAGGGCCGTGCCCGAGGCGAGCGACTCGAGGCAGCCGCGGTTGCCGCAGCCGCAGAGCGGGCCGTTCGGGTCCACGATGATGTGCCCCAGCTCGGCGCCGAGCCCGTGCGGTCCGCGATAGATCCGGCCGCCCAGCACGATCCCGCTGCCCACCCCGGTCCCGACGGTGACCAGCACCATCTCCTTGTGGAGGGTGTCGCCGAGACGGGCCTCGGCCAGTCCGGCCACGTTCGCGTCGTTGTCGACGACCGCGGGCAGGCCGGTCGCCTCCTCGATCTCGGCCCGCACGGCCCAGTCGCGGTAGGCGTTGTTCGGCGCCCACAGGATCTGCCCGCTCGGCCACGCGACGGTCCCCGCCGCACCCACCCCGACGGCCACGACCCCGGGGTTCTTGCGCCGCAGTGTGTCGATCATCCCGAGCAGCAGACGCGACATGGTCGGCGCGTCCGAGGTCGCGGGAGTCGGTTCGGTCAGCTCGTCGACGACCGTCCCGTCCTCGGCCACCACGGCGCCGGCGACCTTGGTGCCGCCGATGTCCAGTCCGATCGCGTGTCTCGCCACCCCGGCATGATTCCGAACGTGGGGGGTCCCCCGCCAGCGGCACCCGTGTTTGCCACCCGCGTGCGTGGGGAACGCGACCCCATGCCTGTGTTGCGTCGTGTGGCCCGTCCCATGCTGGCCGCCATCTTCATCTCGGGCGGAATCAACGCGTTGCGTCAACCCCAGGCGCACGCCGAGGCCGCCAAGCCCGTCCTGGACTACGCCGCGCCCGCGATCGACAAGGCCGTGGAGATGTCCCCGCTGGAGAGGCGCCCCGACGACGAGACGCTGGTGAAGGTCGAGGCCGGCGTCAAGGTCGCGGCCGGCACCCTGCTCGCGCTGGGGAAGATGCCCCGCACCTCGTCGGCCGCGCTCGCCGCCACCCTGATCCCGACCACACTGGCCGCGCACCGCTTCTGGGAGGAGTCCGACCCGGAGGCCAAGCAGGCCCAGCAGATCCACTTCCTGAAGAACGTCAGCCTGCTCGGCGGCCTGATGATCGCCGCGGCCGACACCCACGGCAAGCCGTCGGTCGCCTGGCGCAGCCGGAAGGCCGCCGAGGCCGCCGCGGCCGCGCTGGAGAAGCGCGCCGACGCCCTCTCCGGGGCGGCGCACAGCGCCACCGACTCGATGTCCGGGCTGGTCTCCGGCCTCGGCGGGTCGGGTTCGTCGGCCGGGCACGACCTGGTCGGTAAGGCGTCCGCCCTGTCCGACTCGTTGTCGGCCACCGTCGCGGACACGGCGCCGGTCGTGAAGGCGCGGGCCGCGGAGCTCGGCTCGGCCGCGGCCGAGCGCGCCGCCGCCCTCGGGGCCGCCGCCTCCGTGCTGGGCGCGACGGCGTCCGACCGCGCGTCCGGCTGGGCCGCCACCGCGTCGGACCAGGCGTCGGTGTGGGGCGAGGACCTGTCGAAGCGTGCCGCGAAGGCCGCGAAGAAGGCCGAGAAGCGCGGCGCGGCGCTGCGCAAGGAGGTCGACAAGCGCAGCGCGGAGTGGCAGAAGGAGCTCGACCGGCGCGGCAAGGCCTGGGAGAAGCTCGCCGACCAGAAGGGCGAGGCCTGGGCCAAGGCCGCGTCGAAGAAGCGGGCCCAGTGGGAGAAGGTGGCCGACAAGAAGCGCGCCGAGTGGGAGAAGAGCGCGCGCAGGGCCGCGAAGAAGGCCCGCAAGCAGGCCCCCGGCTACGTCGACCAGCTGACCGCGCTCGCCGCGCACGCCGGTGAGCAGGTGTCGCGCTTCGGCAGCGACGTCGCCCACCGCGCCGCCGAGGCCGGCTCGACCGCGGGCACCGCCGGCGCCAAGGCCGTCGAGGGGATCGCCAAGGACGCGCGCAAGCGCGCCAAGGCCGTCGCCTGACCCGCAGGACCCGTACGGCCCGGAAAGCCCCGGCCCCGCCACCGACGTGCCCCGGTGGCGGGGCCGTTCCGTGTGCGGCACCGCCCCCCGCGAGTCGGGAGTTCCGGCACCGCGAGTCGGGAGTTCCGGCACCGCGAGTCGGGAGTTCCGGCACCGCGAGTCGCGCTGTGGCCCTCGCGGGCCGCGCTCCGGCGCGATCCCGCCGACCGTGCGCCGTCGCCGGGCCGTCACGTACCGTGGCCGGATGCCCGCAGCCTCGGAGGAGGACTGGGACGACTGGGTCGCCGCCCGGACGCCCCGGCCCAACCCCGCCGACGAGCCCCCGCGCGACACCTACTGGTTCGTCGGCGGCCCGCTCGACGGCCGGGTCCGCACCCGCCCGGCCGAGCAGGAGGCGCCGGCCGTCGTCCGGCACGTCCACCTGCACGGCGGGCCGAAGATCGTCCACCACTACGACCTGCACGAGGTCGCGGGACACGGCGGCGAGTACCGGCTGCGCGAGGAGTGATCGTGCGGTAGGACTCCAGGGATGGGTCCTGCGTACGTGATCGGCACGCACGACACGAAGGGCGCGGAGCTGCGCCACGTCGCGGAGCTGCTCCGCGCCGCGGGTCTGGCCGTGACCTCGGTGGACGTGTCCACCTCCGACAAGGGCGCCGCGCGGGCGGACGTGTCCGCCGCCGAGGTCGCCGCCGCCCACCCGGACGGGGTCGACGCCGTCTTCACCGGCGACCGGGGCACCGCGGTCGCGGCGATGGCCGTCGCGCTGGAGCGCTGGCTGCCCGCCCGGGAGGTCGGCGGGGTGCTCGGCCTCGGCGGATCCGGCGGCACCGCGCTGGTCACGCCGGCGATGCGCGCGTTGCCGGTCGGCGTGCCCAAGGTGATGGTGTCGACGGTCGCGTCCGGCGACACCGCGCCGTACGTTGGTGCCGCGGACATCGCGATGCTCTACTCGGTCACGGACGTCGCCGGGCTGAACCGCATCTCCCGGCTCGTCCTCGGCAACGCCGCGCACATGCTCGCCGGGGCGCTGACCCGCGAGATCCCGGCGGGGGAGGACCGGCCGGCCGTCGGGCTGACCATGTTCGGCGTGACGACGCCGCTGGTCACCGCCGTCGTCGAACGGCTGGGGTCCGAGGTGGACCCGTTGGTCTTCCACGCGACCGGCACCGGCGGGCAGGCGATGGAGAAGCTCGTCGACGACGGCCTGGTCTCCTCCGTCCTCGACCTCACCACCACCGAGGTGGCCGACCTGCTCGTCGGCGGGGTCATGGCGGCGGGGGAGGACCGGCTCGACGCGATCGCCCGCACCGGGGTGCCGTACGTCGGCTCGGTCGGGGCCGTCGACATGGTCAACTTCGGGGCGCGGGACACCGTGCCGGCCCGCTTCGCCGATCGCCTCTTCTACGAGCACAACCCGCAGGTCACGCTCATGCGGACCACGCCGGACGAGAACGCCGCGATCGGGGACTTCCTCGCCCGCAAGATCAACGCGTTCACCGGGCCGGCGCTGTTCCTCGTCCCGACCGGCGGGGTGTCGCTGCTCGACGTGCCCGGGCAGCCGTTCCACGACGCGGAGGCCGACGCGGCCCTGCTCGCCGCGCTGGAGTCCGGACTGGACAGCCACGCCGTGCTGCGGAAGGTTCCGGTGGCGATCAACGATCCCGAGTTCGCCGACGCGGTCGTCGCCGCGTGGCGGGAGGTGACGGCATGAGGTTCCGCCGCGCGGAGCTGGTGGAGCGGTTCCGGGACATGGCCCGCCGCGGCGAGCCGATCGTCGGCGGGGGAGCGGGTACCGGACTGTCGGCGAAGTGCGAGGAGGCCGGCGGGATCGACCTCATCGTGATCTACAACTCCGGCCGCTACCGGATGGCCGGTCGGGGCTCGCTCGCCGGGCTGCTCGCCTACGGCAACGCCAACGACATCGTCGTCGAGATGGCTGCCGAGGTGCTGCCGGTCGTGCGGCACACGCCGGTCCTGGCCGGCGTCAACGGCACCGACCCGTTCTTGCTCACCGACCGCTTCCTCCGCGAGCTGGCCGACCTCGGCTTCGCCGGGATCCAGAACTTCCCGACCGTCGGCCTGATCGACGGCGTGTTCCGGGCCAACCTCGAGGAGACGGGCATGGGGTACGGGCTGGAGGTCGACCTCGTGGAGGCAGCACGCCGCCTCGACCTGCTGACCACGCCGTACGTCTTCTCGGCCGCGGACGCCCGCGCCATGACCCGAGCGGGCGCCGACATCGTGGTGTGCCACATGGGACTCACCACCGGCGGCTCCATCGGGGCGGAGACCGCGAAGTCGCTCGACGACTGCGTCACGCTGATCGACGAGTGGTCCGCCGCGGCCCTCGAGGAGCGCGACGACGTGCTGGTCCTCTGCCACGGCGGCCCGATCGCCATGCCGGAGGACGCCGCGTACGTGCTGGGCCGGACCAAGGCCTGCCACGGGTTCTACGGCGCGTCCTCCATGGAGCGCCTGCCCACCGAGACCGCGCTGGTCGAGCAGGCCCGCGCCTTCAAGAACGCCCTGCACCGAGAGGACTGAGCCATGCCGCGTCCGTACGCCAGTGGAGTCGTCGCCGCGCCCGCCGACGAGGTCTGGGCGCTGTTGCGCGCCTTCAACGACCTGCCCGCGTTCCTGCCCGCGATCGCGAACAGCGAGATCGTCGAGGGCACGGACGGCGCGGTCGGGGCCGTCCGCAGGCTCACCCTGGCCGACGGTGGGGACCCGTTCGACGAGAAGCTGCTCGCGATGGACGATGCCGACCGCACCCTCACCTACGCCTTCACCGGTGCGAACCCCTTCAACGCACGCCGCTACGTGTCCACGGTCCGCGTCGCACCGATCACCGACACCGGCGAGAGCTTCGTCGAGTGGTGGGCGGAGTACGACGCGGACGCAGGCCAGGAGGGGGAGCTGAACCGGACCTTCGCGCAGGGCGTCTACGCCGGCGGCATCGACGGCCTGCGGACGAAGCTCGCCTGAGGCCCGCTCAGGCGGCCGGCGTCAGCTTCAGCAGGAACTCGATCTGGCCCGTCGGATCGACGGTCACGAAGTCGCCGATGCTGGGCGGCGTCACGCCGAAGTCGGCGAAGGTGACCGGGACGGAGCCGGAGACGTCGATCCCGCCGCCGTTGCGGATCGCGGTGAGCGGGAAGGTGACCGGGCGGGTCACGCCGCGCACGGTCAGCTCGCCGGTGGCGTCGGCCGTCGCCCGCTCGCCGCCGGTGAAGCCCTCGCCGAGGTCCACGGCCTCGGTGAGCCGGAAGGTGGCGGTCGGGTGCTCGGCGACGTTCATGATGGTGCCGGTGAACTGGTTGTCGCGGCGCGCCTGGTCGCTCTTCACCGTGGCGAGCTGCACGGTGACGTCGCCCGCCGTGACCTGCGACCCGCTCACCGTGGCCGAGCCCGAGACGTCCTGGGTCCGGCCCACGGCGTCGATGCTCTGCCCGCCCAGGATCTCGTGCACCCGGTAGCCGGACTCGGAGCCGGCCGACACGGCGTAGGTGCCGCCCAGCTCGCCGGTCGCGGCGGTCCGGTCGGTGCCGACGGCGAGCGGCGCCGCGGCGTCGCCCTCGATCACCTTGGCGTAGAACAGCGGCCCGCCGACCGCCAGCACCACCACCAGCGCGACCGCGCCGAGCAGGTAGCGCTTCCAGTACGTCCGCAGCTTCACGGGCACCCCCGGATCGTGTGTTCGCCTCGCATTTGAACTTTCAACGAGCGACCGTAATGAGGGTTGCTGAGAGCGGGCTGAACGTTCAACGAAGAAGCGATCCCCGGTCGTGCGGCGCCCGCGAGTCGCGCCGCCGGCCCGCGAGTCGGGAGTTCCGGCACCGCGAGTCGGGAGTTGCGGAGCGCGAGGTGTCGCCGTGGACGCGGGCGCTAGCCTGTCGCGCGAGGGGCAGTAGCTCAGTTGGTCAGAGCAGCGGACTCATAATCCGTCAGGTCGTCGGTTCGAGCCCGACCTGCCCCACTCTCCAGACGTGGACCCGGACCCGGGGCGGCCGGCCGCCAGCCCGACCCCGGGCAACTGCTCGCAGCGTCCCGCACCCGCGGGTTGTCCCATGCAGCCTCGACAAGCTCAGCTCTTCTGCAGCGGCCGGAACGCGGCCCGCACCTCGGTCGCGAAGAGGTCGGGCTCCTCCCAGGCGGCGAAGTGCCCGCCCTTCTCAGCCTCGTTGAAGTAGGCGAGGTCGGGGTAGACCGCCTCGACCCAGCTCCGGGGCGACGCCCAGATCTCGCCGGGGAAGGTGGTGAAGCCGACCGGCACCGTGACCGCGGGCGGAGGCTGGCCGCTCGCCAGCGCTGTTGCCAGAGCTCGTGCGTCCTCCCAGTACGATCGGGCCGCCGACGCTGCGGTACCGGTCAGCCAGTACAGCGTGATGTTGTCGACGATGCTGTCCCGCGTGAGCCTGCCCGCGGGCTCGCCGTCGACGAAGGCACGGGAGATCTTGTAGTAGCTGTCCGTGTCGTGGTCGAGCAACCAGGCCGCCAGCGCGACCGGTGAGTCCAGGAGGGCGTAGCCGATCGTCTGGGGCCGCGTGGCCATCTCGAGGAAGTAGCCGAAGCCGTCCTGCCGGAACGTGGCGACCGCCTCGGCGGCTGCGCGTTCCTGTTCGGATTCCCTGGGCAGCCCATCGCCGATCGCGAGCACCGCGGTGAGCAGGTTCAGGTGGTAGCCGACCAGGCCCTCGACCGCCTGGCGACCCATGAAGTCCGTGACGAGGGCCCCCACGTCGCCGCCCTGGGCGACGTAACGGGTGTAGCCGAGGCGGTGCATCAGCTCCGCCCACGCGCGTGCGGTGCGGGCGGCGTCCCAACCGAGCTCGGTCGGCTCGCTCGAGAACCCGTAGCCGGGCAGGGACGGCAGCACCAGGTGGAACGCGTCCTCCGCGCGTCCGCCGTGCGCGGCCGGGTCGGTCAGCGGGCCGATGGTCTCGAGCAGTTCGACGACCGAGCCGGGCCAGCCGTGCGTCATGATCAGCGGCAATGCGTTCTCGTGTCGAGACCTGACGTGGACGAAGTGGATGTCGACCCCGTCGATCTCGGTCGTGAACTGCGGCAGCGCGTTCAGCCTCGCCTCGCACGCGCGCCAGTCGTAATCGGTCGCCCAGTAGCGGGTGAGCTCCTCGACCGTCGCCGACTGCACGCCCTGCGAGCGATCCGTGACCAGTTCCCTGGAGGGGAATCGCGTCGCGACGAGGCGGCGGCGGAGCTCGGCGAGCTGCTCCTCCGGGACATGGACCTCGAACGGGCGGATCGCCGTCCGGTTGGCCTCGATCGGGGCGGTGCGCTGCGCGGGTGGCGCACCGACGTCGGTGGTGCGCGAGGTGGGGTGGGTGGGCACGGACATCAGGCGCCTCCTGGCGGGTCGAGCTCCACGCGACGGGAGCTCAGGATCGGTGTGGTTGGTTGCGGTGTGCCCGACGTGGCTGGGGTCGGGAACGGTGGGTCTGCCCCTGTCCCTCGGGCCGCCTGGCGTCATGGCACGAGCGGTTGCCTGAAGCGTGGTGAACAGCGTGAGGGTCACGAGGGTTGGTCACGCCGCGGCGAACGCGTGCTCACATCGAGTGCGACGACGCCGCTCATGTCGAGCCATGTGTGGCCGGGCGTCTGCGCGATCCGCATGACCATCGCCTCGCTGTCGTACTGCCCAGGACGCAGTGGGCCCGTGCCCTCGCGGGCCTCGGGGCGACCGACGAATCCCCGCGAGATGAACCTCATGTTCTCCACCGTGCTTCGGTCGTCACCCGTCGTGGCGGTGTAGTGAGCTTCCGAGGGCGGACGGCGGGTCACGTCGCCGCGAGGGGCCAGTGTCCTCGTCAGCTCTCTCGGCACAACAATCGAATGTTCAGGTGGCGCCCGCAGGCTTCGCTCAGCTGCGCCGCTGCGCCCTATCGGGCGACACGCTTCTGCGTTGCCGTTGGCGCCGGTGGCCCCGCCCCTGCGTCATCATCTGCGAGCGATTGGCCCAGCTACCCCTGAACTGACGTACCGGCCCCTCGCCTCGCCTACGCTAGCCGGGTGTTCTTTCGGCTTCGCGTCGGATGTCCGGCCACGCGAACACGCAGGGCGGGTGCACAGCGATGACCGCCGCGGAACCTCCCTCCGCGATCCTGCTGATCCGCCACGGGGAGAAGCCCGAGGACGACGGCCGCGGCGAGCGGGGCGTCGAGTCCTCCGGCCGGCCGAACAAGCACTCACTCACCCCGCGCGGCTGGCAGCGCTCCGGCGCGCTTGCGGTCCTGTTCGGCGACCCCGCACTCATGGCCGAACGCGGTGTGTCGAAGCCGACGCGGCTGTTCAGCCCGAACTACGGACATCACACTCCGCACCATCGCGCGACTCAGACGCTCGACGGGGTTGCCCACCGCCTCGAGATCAGCCAGGAGTACCCGGCCACCGTCGACGAGGGAGCCGACCTCAGCGCGGCCGTGCTCGACGGAGGTCCGGGACCGGTCCTGGTGTGCTGGGAACACCACCGGATCCCTCACATCGCCGCACGTATCCTGACGGGAACCGGCCAGTCCGTGCCGCGGACATGGCCCGACAACCGTTTCGATGTCATCTGGGTGTTCAGGCGCGATAGCGTCGGCCCCCGGCCTGCCTATGTCTTCTCCCAAGTCCCCCAGAGACTGCTCGCCGGCGACCGCCGTGACACCATCTCGTGCTAGCTACCGGGCCGCCGTCGACCATGCAGGAATTCCGCGTACGGGCTGAGCCTTCCCGCTACCTTCGCGAGTCGTCGAGGTACTGCAGCAGCTCGTGAGCTGCGAGCTCGATGTCCTTGTGGCCCCACTCGCGGCGCGGTAGTGACAGCTGATGATGCCCATCCGGTGGATGCGCTTGAAGTCACCGAAGACGAAGGCGTAGCGGCGCTTGGTATCGGGGGCGGCGCCGTGTGGTCGTCACCCGGTCGCGGTATCGACACCCGGCGCCTCGGAGCGGTTCACTCCGACCCGCGCTGACGCCGTCCGGCGTATCAGCCACGGGTCCTTGCCGACGAAGCGGAGGTCCCCATGGACGAGCGCGTCGAGGACGGCCTCCGCCGGTCGTCGCTCGTGGAGCGCCTGGCACAGAGCCCGGTCGGCGGCTTCCTGCCGTGGATCATCTTCTGGGTGGTCGCCGGCAGCCCGAGTACCTGGGAGTACGGCGCGATCGGCGCGGCGCTCGCCGCGATCATCCTGGCGATCCCCTCGACCCGGCACCGCCGGACCAAGCTGCTCGACGTCGTCACGATCGTGTTCTTCGTCGGGCTCGCGATCGCCGGAGCGGTGCTCGGCGCGCACGACCGCGACGTGCTCGACACCTACTCGACGACGATCTCCAGCGGCGTGCTCGGACTGGTCGCGTTGGTGTCCCTGGCGTTCGTGCCGTTCACCGAGCAGTACGCCCGGGAGTCCACGCCCGAGGAGGTGTGGTCGACTCCGCAGTTCACGCACGTGAACCGGGTACTGACGCTCGTCTGGGCGCTGGCCTTCCTCGTCACGGCCCTCCTGGGCTACGTCGCGGTGCGGCTGCCGTCGACCAGCGACTGGACGAACTGGATCCTGCCGATCGTCGTCCTGGTGGGCGCCTTCAAGATCACCCGCTGGTACCCGGAGCACATGAGCAGGCGCTGACCGGAGCCTGCGGAGCGAACACTCGGTGATCGAGGCCGTCGGCACCCAGGAGTCGGCGATGATGCAGGCCATCCGCTCCACCCGTCCCGGCGGCCACGTCGGCGTCTCCCGGACGCGCTCCGGCAACCGCGGAACGCGGCCGCCGCTTGGCCGATGACGACGCACCGGCTTCCGCCTACCGTGGCCCTCCCACCTCAGAGCCTCTGTACGACTCTGTACGACGCCGGGGGGTAGCCGTGCTGTTCGCTCTGCTGTTCGTCCTCAGCCTGATCGTCGCCGCCGTCCACCTGCTCCGGGACGCCCGGCCGCGGACGCCGAACCGCATCGCCGAGATCGTCCTGCTGTGGCTCCTGGTCATCGCCGTCGGCGTGGGCGGCGTCCTCGGCTTCCTCGCGCACACGGTCTACGCCGACCCCACCGCGGCGTCGATCGGCTGGCCCGCCGGCAACCCCTTCCAGACGGAGGTGGCGGTGGCCAACCTCGCCGTCGGCGTGCTGGGCCTGCTCTGCTACCGGTTCCGTGACCAGTTCTGGCTCGCCACCGTGATCGCCTTCGCCGTGTGGTTCCTCGGCGACGCCGTCGGCCACGTGCACCAGATCGTCGTCGCGGACAACTGGGCCCCGAACAACGCCGGACCGGCGCTGTACGCCGACATCGCCCTCCCGCTCATCCTCATCACCCTGCTGGTCGTCGCACGGCGGCCCGCCCGGAGCCGGGGCGCTGCGGCCACTCTGCGGCACGAGGCACCCTGACCCGGTCGGGGAGCGCTGCTTGCGCCGGTGGGCCCCCCGCGGGCTAGGTTCGCGTCGTGAGGCTCCGGCGCCGCCCGCGCGAGGTCGACCTCTACCTCCCGATGGGGCGGATCGAGCACCTGTTCGAGGCTCCGCAGCTCGACCCGTTCGCGCCCGAGCTCGAGGACTACGACCCGCGACCCGGCCTCGAGCAGATGGTGCGGGCGGTCCAGCGGGCCAAGCGGAAGGCCCCGCTGAAGGTGACCGTCGGGTTGCCGGCCGACGTCGTCACGCCCGGCCTCGAGGAGCGTGCCCGGGCCGCCCTGTCGCGGGAGTGCCGTCGCCGGATCGCCGCACTGAACGACGACGTCGACGGCGTCCGGCGGCTCGGGATCCGCACGCTCCTGTGGGGGCTGCTCGCCGTGCTGTTCATCAACGGGGCGGTCGGCGCCCTGGGGACCACGGAACCGGGCTCGATCGAGGACGCCCTGTCGACCGGGCTGCAGACGGTCGCCTGGGTGGTCCTGTGGGTCCCGATCAACCTGCTGATCTACGACCTCTGGTACTACCGCCGGGACAGGCGCGCCTACCGCAGGCTGCGGGATCTCGCCCTCAGGGTCGTCGCCCAGGGCCCGGGGGAGACCGGCACGGGTTCCGGTCCGCACGCGAGAGGCGATGAGCCTCGAGATGTCCGGTGATTTTCGCGCTCCTTCTCCCGCAGGTCAGGGCTAGGATCGGAGAGGTCGCGGGCGTCCGCGTCGTCGCCCCTCCCCGGGCGGCCCCGGTCACGCTCTGACCCATGATCGAGAAGGTGTGCCGCGCAGTACCGGCACACCTTCCGCGGTCCGCCTCGGCGCCGTCGTACCACGCCTCAATGACGAGGAGTACCGATGTCAGTCAGCACGCGGCCGGCAACCTCCACGGCGAATCCCCTGGCGCCGCTCGCTCCCGAGGAGATCCGACGCACCACGGAGATCCTGCGGGCCGAGCGACAGATCGATCAGGGGCTCCGCTTCGTGACCGTCACGCTCCACGAGCCCCCCAAGCGCGAGGTCCTCGACCACGGCCGTGGCGACGGCCCGACTCCCGAACGGGCGGCCTTCGTGATCCTGTACGACCGCCGTCACCAGCAGACCGTCGAAGCGGTGGTCTCGCTCGACCGCGGAGTGGTGGCCTCCTGGGAGGTGATCGACGACGTCCAGCCCAGTGTGATGCTCGAGGAGTTCTTCAGCGCGGAGGAGATCACGCGGTCCGATCCGCGATGGCAGGAGGCGATGCGCAAGCGCGGGGTGACCGACTTCTCGCTGGCGATGATCGACCCGTGGGCGGCCGGCTACGACATCGACGACCCCACGGGTCGCCGGCTGCTCCGCCCGTTGACGTTCGTCCGCTCGCGGGAGGACGACAACGGCTACGCGCGGCCGGTCGAGGGGCTGGTCGTGCTGCTCGACATGGACAAGATGGAGGTCATCGACGTCCGCGACCACGGCGTCGTGCCGCTGCCGTCGAAGGCGGGCAACTACGCGCCCGAGCTGATGTTCGACGGTGACAACCGGCCGGCGTTCACGCGGCTGCGCGAGGACGTGAAGCCGCTGGAGATCACGCAGCCGGAGGGCCCGAGCTTCACCGTCGACGGGCACGAGGTGAGCTGGCAGAAGTGGCGGTTGCGGGTCGGCTACACCCCGCGCGAGGGCCTGGTGCTGCACCAGGTGGGGTACGAGGACCGGGGCCGGCTCCGGCCGGTGCTCTACCGGGCCTCGCTGTCGGAGATGTACATCCCGTACGGCGACCCCGCGCCGACGCACCGGATCAAGAACGTCTTCGACGAGGGCGAGTACGGGGTCGGCGTGCTGCTCAACCCGCTGACCCTCGGCTGCGACTGCCTGGGCGAGATCTTCTACTTCGACGTCACCGCGAACGACCAGGAGGGCCGGCCGGTCACGATCCCGAACGCCATCTGCATGCACGAGGAGGACCACGGGATCGCCTGGAAGCACACCGACTTCCGCACCGAGAAGGCGGAGGTCCGCCGCGCGCGCCGCCTGGTGATCTCCTGCATCGCGACGGTCGGCAACTACGAGTACGGCTTCTTCTGGTACCTCTACACCGACGGCACCCTCCAGTTCGAGGTGAAGCTGACCGGCGTCCTCTCCACCGGTGCCCTGGCCGACGGCGAGGAACCGCGCCACGGCGTCGTCGTGGCCCCGGGTCTGTACGGGCCGCACCACCAGCACTTCTTCAACGTCCGGCTGGACATGCAGGTCGACGGCGACCGCAACTCGGTCTACGAGGTCGACGCCGCCGCGGTGCCGCCCGGGCCCGACAACCCATACGGCAACGCCTGGGTCACGAAGAAGACGCCGCTGTCGCGGGAGAGCGAGGCGCGGCGGCTGATCGACCCGTTGGTCGCACGCGTGTGGTACGTCGTCAATCCGAACGAGGTCAACGAGCTCGGCCAGCCGACCGGCTACAAGCTGATGCCGGGCGAGAACGTGCTGCCCCTGCAGCAGGAGGGGTCGCAGGCGTTCGCCCGCGCGCAGTTCGCCTACAAGCACCTGTGGGTCACCCGCTACGACCCGCGCGAGAACTACGCCGCCGGCGACTACCCGAACCAGCACGGCTCACCGGGCGGGCTGCTCGAGTACCAGAAGGCGGACCGCCCGCTGGAGAACGAGGATCTCGTCGTCTGGTACTCCTTCGGCGCCCACCACGTGGTCCGCCCGGAGGACTGGCCGGTCATGCCGGTGACCACCATCGGGTTCTCGCTCAAGCCGGTCGGCTTCTTCGACGGCAACCCGGCGCTGGACACGCCGCGGTCCGCGGCGTGCCACACCGGCAACGGACAGGTCGGGCACGGCGACGGGCATCCGGCCCCGACGCCGGAGGTGGCCCAGTGAGCGAGCTCGCGAGCGAACCATTCCACACAGCAGCGCCGCGAACGCGGCCGACGAGCGTCAGCGAGGAGGACTCGTGAGCGCGGAGGGGGCCGGGCCGCACCCGGTCCACTCCGACACCGGGCTGGCCCACGGGACGATGAGCCAGCTCGACGTGTTGGCCCAGTCGGTGGCCGGGATCGCGCCCAGCGCCGCGATGGCCACCACCCCGGCGCTGATCGCCCTCTACGCCGGGCAGGGCGCGTGGCTGTCCTACGTGGCCGCGACCGTCGTCGTCATCCTGGTCGGGCTGGTCGCGACGCAGTTCGGGCGCCGGTTCGCCTCCTCCGGGTCGCTGTACTCCTACGTCGCGAAGGGCCTGGGCCCGGCCGGGGCGTTCGCGGCCGGGTGGGGGCTGGTCATCGGCTACGGGTTCATCGCGATGATCGGAGTGGTCGGCACCGCCATCTACTTCGGCAGCTTCCTCACCACGCTGGGGCTGCCGGTCGGCGGCACGCTCGCGGTCTGCATCATCCTGGCGGTCGCCGCGATCGGGGCCGCCGCGTTCGCGATCATCGGCATCAAGATCTCCACGCGCGTGGGCCTGGTCCTCGAGATCGTCTCGGTCGCCGCCATCCTGGTCGTGCTGATCGCCGTCCTGGTCGGCAGTGGCGGCCGCGGGGCCACCGCCCCGTTCGACCTCTCGACCCTGTCGTTCGACGGCGTCGCCTTCGGGATCGTGCTCGGGGTGCTCGGCTTCGTCGGGTTCGAGAGCGCCGCGAGCCTCGGCGCGGAGGCGCGCGACCCGCACCGTGCCATCCCGCGCGCCGTGCTCGGGAGCGCGGTCCTCGTCGGTGTCCTGTACGTCTTCGCGGCCTACGACATGGTGCGGGGCTTCGGCGACCCGAACGCCCTGAGCCAGAGCACCGCGCCGATCAGCGACCTGGCCGCCCGGTACGGGCTGGGCGGTGTCTCCTGGATCGTCGACCTGGGCATCACGGCGTCGTTCTTCGCGGTCACGATCGCCTGCATCAACGCCTCGTCCCGCATCCTCTACACGATGGCCGAGGAGGACATCCTGCCCAGGGCGCTGGGCCGGGCGCACTCCACGCACAAGACCCCGCACGTGGCGATCGCCGTCATCGCGCCGGTCGTGCTCGTGGTGCCGGTCATCCTGGTCGCCTCCGGGATGACGCCGCTCGACGTGTTCACCTACACAGGCACGATCGGGACCTTCGGTTACATGCTGGCCTACGTGCTGATGGCCGTCGCGCTGCCGTTCTTCCTGCGGAAGCGGGACGAGTTCAACCCCGCGTCGGCGGTGCTCGCGGTCGTGGTCGTCGCGGCGCTGCTCTACGTCTTCTACAAGAACGTGATCCCGGTGCCCGACTACCCGCTCAACCTGATGCCCTGGATCTTCCTCGGGCTCGTCGTCCTCGGCCTGGCCTGGTACGCGCTGGCCCGGGCCCGCCGGCCCCAGCTCGTCGAGGAGGTCGGATCGTTCGAGGAGGAGCCGGTCGCGCCGCATCCCCGGCACCGTCGGAAGGAGAACCCGTGACCGCTCAGGCGGGTTCCTCCTTCTCCAGCAGCGTCGCGGCGTGGTCGGGGACGGCGCGCTCGAGCTCGCGGGGCGGGCGGACGTAGCCGCGGCCCTCCGGGCGGGCGGGGATCGCGAGCGGGGCGCGGACCACGGGTTCCCAGGGGATGCTGTCCAGCAGGTGGGCGATCATGTTCAGCCGGGCCCGGCGCTTGTCCTCGGACTCGACGATGGTCCAGGGCGCGGTGTCGGTGTCGGTGTGGACGAGCATGTCGTCCTTGGCCTGCGAGTAGTCGTCCCACCGGGCGATCGACTCGAGGTCCATGGGGGAGAGCTTCCACTGCTTCAACGGGTTCTCGACGCGCTCGCGGAAGCGCTTCTCCTGCTCCTGCGGGCTGACCGAGAACCAGTACTTGCGGAGCAGGATCCCGTCCTCGACCAGCAGGTCCTCGAAGATCGGGCACTGCCGCAGGAAGCGCGTGTACTCGTGCGGGGTGCAGAAGCCCATGACCCGCTCGACGCCCGCGCGGTTGTACCAGGAGCGGTCGAACAACACGATCTCGCCGGCGGCCGGCAGGTGCTCCACGTAGCGCTGGAAGTACCACTGGGTCCGCTCGCGCTCGGTGGGCGCGGGGAGCGCCACGATCGGCGCGACCCGGGGGTTGAGGTGCTCGACGACGCGCTTGATCGCCCCGCCCTTGCCCGCCGCGTCGCGCCCCTCGAAGATCACGACGACCCGCGCCCCCGTGGCCTTGACCCACTCCTGCAGCTGGACGAGCTGTCCCTGCAGACGCAGCAGCTCCGCCTCGTAGAGCTCCCGCGGGAGGCGCTTCGGGGCCTTCGCCTTCTTCGTCATGGGAGAAGGGTCGGCGAGCGGCGCCCGAAAGGGAACAGGGAGATCGTCAGGCGGCCGCCGAGCGGGACCGGACGACCCGCCCGATCACCTCGATGACCACGCCCGCCACCGCGCCGAGCCCCACCCCGACGCCGACGCGGAGCCACGTGACGTCGAGCAGGAACACCGTGGCGGACAGGAAGGGCACCGCGAGGATCACCACGACGGCCAGCGCCAGGCCGCCGACGAGCAGGACCTTCCACCGGGTGAAGGGGCGGGCGAACAGGGTGAGCGCCCAGAGCGACGCCACCAGCACGGTCACGGTCGCCACCGTCTGCCCGGCCACCAGTCCGCCGGTGGGCTCCAGCCAGCGGATGGTGCGGTCGCCGGAGTACGCCGCCGTGCCGATCACCACGCCGATCGGGACCGCGGACCAGAGCACCCGGGGCAGGAAGCCCGGCACGTAGCGCCGCCGGTTCGGGGCCAGCGCGAGCACGAACCCGGGGATGCCGATCGTCACGGCCGAGATCAGCGTGAGCTGGATCGGCGCGAGCGGGTAGGCGGCCGCGGTCGCGATGACCACCAGGGCCATCAGCAGCGAGTAGACGTTCTTGACCAGGAACAGGTTCGCCGCGCGCTCGATGTTCGCCATGACCCGGCGACCCTCGGCGACGACGTCGGGCAGGTGCGCGAACCGGCCGTCGAGCAGCACGAGCTGCGCGACCGCGCGGGTGGCGGCGGCGCCGTTGCCCATCGCCACGCCGATGTCGGCGTCCTTGAGCGCCATGGCGTCGTTGACGCCGTCGCCCGTCATCGCGACGACGTGGCCGCGGCGCTGCAGCGCACCGACGATGGCCCGCTTCTGCTGGGGCGTGACCCGGCCGTAGACGGGGTTCGCCTCGAGGACGTCGGCGAGCGCGTCGGGGTCCTCGGGCAGGGTCCGGGCGTCGACGGCGTCGGCCGCGGCGGTGATGCCCGGCAGCCCGACGGCGGTCGCGACCGCGCCGACCGTGCGCGGGTTGTCGCCCGAGATCACGCGCAGGGACACGCCCTGTTCGGCGAAGTAGCGCAGGGTGTCGGCGGCGTCGTCCCGGATCCGCTCGGCGAGCACGACGAGGGCCCGCGCTTCGAGCAGCGGCGGGAGGACCGGGCCGTCGACCATGTCGTCGGCGTGGGCGAGCACGAGCACCCGCCGCCCGTCCTCCGCGATCTTCCCGGCGGTCTCCAGCAGGTCGGCGGACCCGGGATCGGCGGGCTCCGGCAGGACCATCTCGGGTGCCCCGAGCACCCACGTGCCGTGCTCGCCGGCGCCGACGGCGGACCACTTGCGGTCCGACGAGAAGGGGACGTTCGCCGTCGCGGTCCACGAGGTGTGCGAGAAGACGGTGGCGAGCGCCGCCGCGGTGGCGTTGCCGCCCGGCTCCGTGCAGCTCAGTGCCAGCGCCTCGCGGACCTCGGCCTCGGCGAGCGGGTCCGCGTCCCGCGGCAGGACGAGCCGGTCGAACACGATGTCGCCGTGGGTCAGGGTCCCGGTCTTGTCGAGGCAGACGACGTCGACGCGGGCGAGCACCTCCACGGCGGGCAGCTCCTGCACGAGGGTCCGCTTCCGCGCCAGCGTGACCGCGCCGAGCATGAACGCCAGGCTGGTCAGCAGCACCAGCCCCTCGGGCACCATCCCGACGAGCGCGGCGACCGTGCCGGTGACCGCGTCCTGCCAGCTGTCGGCGTCGCTGGTGCGGAACTGGCTCCACACCAGCAGCGGCGCGACCACCAGCATCATCACCGAGATCCACCGCAGGATGGTGTTCGTCCCGGAGATCAGCTCGCTCGGGGTGCGCGTGAACTTCTTCGCCTCGGCGGTGAGCCGGGTGGCGTACGCGTCGGCGCCGACGGCGGTGGCCCGGAACCGCCCCTGCCCGGCGACGACGATCGAGCCGGACCGCACCTGGTCGCCGGGGACCTTGGCGATCGGGTCGGACTCGCCGGTCAGCAGCGACTCGTCGACCTCGAGCCCGGCCGACGCCGTGACCGTCCCGTCCGCCGTGACCTGGTCCCCGGAGCGGAGCTCGACCAGCTCGTCGGCGACGACGTCGGCGACCTCGATCTCGGCCACCTCGCCGTCCCGCACCACCCTCGCGTGCGGGGCGTTGAGCACGGCGAGCCGGTCCAGCGTGCGCTTGGCGCGGACCTCCTGGATCACGCCGATGGCCGTGTTGGCCACGATGACCAGCCCGAACAAGCCGTTCTGCCAGCGACCGGTGGCGGCGATGACGAGGAAGAGCGCGAACAGCAGCCCGTTGAACGGCGTGACGACGTTGGCGCGCACGATCTGCCCGACGCTGCGGCTGGTCTGCGCGTCGACGGCGTTCGTGCGGCCCGCGGCGACCCGCTCGGCGACCTCCGCGGCGGTCAGTCCGCGGTCGCCCCGCGGCGACTCCATGACGGTGCCGCGTCCGAGCACGTCCTCCACGCGCGTCCCCCCGCCCTCGCGCCGCCCCGAGCCGTCCTCGGACCGGACGCGGCCCGCGTTACGCCCACCCGACGCCCGATGGCCGACGATCGGTCCGATTCTGTCGGTCGGGGGAAGGGCTGTCGATGCGGCTGTCGCGTGCGGTGCGCCGGGTGCTCCCGCTCGTCGCGGCGGTCCTGCTGGCCGGGTGCTCGTCGGGCGCGGGGCCGAGTGCGGGGCCGGGTGCGGGGTCGCCCGCGGCCGGAGCGCCGACGGCCGCGGTGCCGGCGGGCCTCGTGCCGGTCACCGTCGCGGTCCCGGCGGGCCTCGACTCGGGGCCGTTCGACACCCCGCGGCAGGCCCTCGTGCCGCCCGGCTGGTCGATGTCGGTGTTCGCGCGAGTGCCCGAGGCGCGGCTGGCCGCGTGGGCACCGGACGGGTCGCTGCTGGTCTCGGTCCCCGACGAGGGCACGGTCGTGCGGCTGGTGCCGGACGGGCGGGGCACGGCCACGGAGACGCCGCTGCTGGACGGGCTGAGCCAGCCGCACGGCCTGACCTTCGCCGGGTCGACGCTGTACGTGGCGCAGAGCGACCGCGTCGACGCGTACCCCTACGCCGACGGCCGCGCGGGGACACCCGCGCCGGTCGTGACCGGTCTGCCGGATGCGAACAGTCCTGACCTGCGAGGCCGCTACGGGCACGTGCTGAAGAGCGTGGCCGTCGGCACGGACGGTGCCGTCTACGTGTCCGTCGGCTCGACCGCCAACATCTCCTACGCGGACCTCGTGGCGGTTCCGCCGCGAGCGTCGATCCTGCGTGTGCCGCCCGGCAGTCACAGGCCCGAGCCGTTCGCCGTGGGGGTGCGCAACGGGACCGGGCTGGCGATCGCGCCGGACGGGTCGGTGTGGACGGCGGTCAACAACCGGGACAACATCCAGTATCCCTTCGACCGGCCGTACGGAGAGATCACGGGGTCGGCGCGCGGCGAGGTCGTCGAGGCCTACGTGCGGGACCACCCCGCGGAGGCCCTCGCCCGGCTCACCCCTGGTCGCAACCTCGGCTGGCCGTACTGCAATCCCGACCCGGACGTGCAGCCAGGCGTGGCGGGGACCGCACAGGTCCTCAGCGACGTCCCGTTCACCCGGGACGTGCAGACCAACCCCGACGGCGCCGCGCTCGACTGCGCCGCGCTGCCGCGGGTCGAGCAGGCGCTCGGCGGCCACTCGGCGCCGCTCGGACTGGCGTTCGTCGACGGCGGCCTGCCCGGTGAGTTCGCGCGCGGCGCGCTGGTCGGGGTGCACGGCTCCTGGAACGCCGAGCCGCCGCGGGCGCCCGAGGTGTCGTTCTTCCCCTGGCGGGACGGCGGGCTGGGGCCGCAGCAGACGCTCGTCGGCGGCTTCCAGGAGGCCGACGGCTCCCGCTGGGGCCGCCCGGTCGCCGCGGTCGCCGGTCCGGACGGCGCGGTCTACGTGACCGACGACGCGGCCGGCGCGGTCTACCGGCTGGCCCCGCCGGGGCGGTGAGGACGGCCCGGTGATCTCCGGCGAGGGACCAGGGACCTGCACCGACGGGACGCGCGACCATTCCCCTGTGGACCTCCGGCACGCCATGCTGACGGGATGAAGGCGTGGATCGTGCGGCGACCGGGGCCGATGACGACCGGCCCGCTGGCCCAGGTGGACCGGGACGACCCGGAACCGGGCGTCGGCGAGGTCCGCGTCCGGGTCTCGGCCTGCGGGGTGTGCCGGACGGACCTGCACCTCGTCGAGGGCGACCTCGCCCCGCACCACCCGGGCACGGTGCCGGGGCACGAGATCGTCGGCGTGGTCGACGCGCTCGGGACGGGGACGCGACGGTTCGCGATCGGCGACCGCATCGGGATCGCGTGGCTGCGCGGGACGTGCGGGCGCTGCCGGTTCTGCCGGACAGGCCGCGAGAACCTGTGCCCCGACGCCCGGTTCACCGGCTGGGACGCCGACGGCGGCTACGCCGAGTACGCCGTGGTCCCCGAGGCGTACGCCTACGCCCTCCCGCCGCAGCTCGACGACGCGACGGCCGCCCCGCTGCTGTGCGCCGGCATCGTCGGCTACCGGGCGCTGAAGCGGGCGGAGCTGCCGCCGGGCGGGCGGCTCGGGATCTACGGCTTCGGCGCGTCGGCCCACGTGGTGGCGCAGGTCGCCGTCGCGCAGGGTGCCACCGTGCACGTGCTGACCCGCTCCCCGGAGGCCCGGGAGCTGGCGCTCGCGCTCGGCGCCGCCTCGGCCGGCCCGGCGGACGCGGAGCCGCCGGAGCCCCTCGACGCCGCGATCACCTTCGCCCCGGTCGGCGGGCTCGTGCCGGTCGCGCTGCGGGCGCTCGACGCCGGCGGCACCCTCGCGATCGCCGGCATCCACCTCACCGACGTCCCGGCGCTGGACTACGAGCGCGAGCTCTTCCGGGAGAAACAGCTGCGCAGCGTCACCGCCAACACCCGGGCCGACGGCGAGGAGTTCCTGCGGCTCGCGGCCGCGCTCGACGTCCGGCCCACCGTCGACCCGCGGCCGCTGTCGACGGCGGACCGGGTCCTGGCCGACCTGGCGGCCGACCGGATCACGGGCGCGGCCGTGCTGCTGCCCGGGTGAGGACCCGGACCCGCAGACACCCGGCCCACGAGACCGGCGAGCGCCCCCTCGTGGGAAGGGGCGTCGCCTCCGGGGCCCGATGGGTACTCAGTAGCGCCTTGCGAGGCGCCTGGATGTGCGGCGGGCGGTGCGGCGTCCGCTGCGCCGGGCGATCCGCCGGTCTCGACCCAACATCTCCTGCCCCCTCGCCGTCAGACCGTGTCGGCCGAGGATGCGACCAGTGCCTCGGCCTCCTGCTGGGCGACCAGGCCGACCTGGACCAGGTCGAGCGGGCTGATGAACTCCGACGCCAGCCGCATACCGCCGGCGCGGGCGACGGCGTCGCGGAGCGGGATCGCCCAGCGGTGCTCGAGCAGGACCAGCGCCGCCGCGGTGTCCTCGGGGATGTCGGCCAGGACGTCCCACGCCTCCTCGTCGAGCAGCTCCACGCCCCGGTCCGCCGCGGCCTCCCCGAGGGCCGCGCCCTCCTCCGGCGTGAGCCCCGCACCGACGCCGACCAGGGCGCCGACGACCGCGCCGAACTCCTCCCGTTCGGCCTCGTCCAGCTGGGACTCCTTCAGCACGCTGACCTCGCCGCCGACCGCCTTGTACACGGCCAGGAAGTCGATCACCCGCACCGTGTCGTCGGCGCGGAGCCGCTCCAGCTCCGCGCGGATCCCGCCCTGGAAGTTCGGGTGGTCGAACCCGAGCACCAGCATCTGGACCGGTCCGATCGTCATGGGCCCTCCTCCTGTTCGTCGTCCCCGGAGAAATCGGGGGAAGGGCGGCTCACTGCCCCCCGACGGCCTGGTCCACCACGGTCGCCAGGCGCGCGAGCAGCTCGTCGGACTCGGCTCGGGTGATCAGGCCGTGCTGTGCCGCCTCCCGCACGTCGGCACACAGGACGGCGATCAGCACGCTCGCCCGGTCCCCGTCCTCGGCGACCGGCCGCAGGTAGGGATGTCCGGGACCGGCCAGGGGTCGTGCCATCGGTCGCCCTCCCTCGACACCGGCGCCGCAGCGCCGCCGTCCACCATGGGCAAGGCGCGGCGGGCGCACCTCGCCCCGACGGGGTGAGGGACGGGCGGGGTCAGAGCTCGCCGCGGCGCTGGGTGAGGGTCTCCGCGATGCGGGCGAGCTTGACGTTGAGCGACTGCGAGGCGGACCGCAGGATGCGGAAGGCCTCCTCCGCGTCGACGCCGCGGCGCTCCATGAGGATCCCCTTGGCCTGGCCGATCACGTCCCGGCTGCGTACGGCCTCGGTCAGCTGGGTGACCTGGAGCTCGGCGCGGGTGGAGGCGAGCGAGCCGGCGATGGCGGTGGAGGCGTGCGCCGCCAGGACCAGGGCCGCGTCGCGGTCGGCCTGCTCGAGGCCGCCCGGGCGCCGGGAGTAGAGGTTGAGCGAGCCGATGCGCGGCGGGTCCTGCGCGGGGAACAGGCCGACCGCCAACGCGCTCCCGACGCCCAGCTCGGCGGCCGCGGGGCCCCACTTCGGGAACTCCTTGCCGGCGGCGAGGTCCTCCGAGAAGGCGATGCCGATGCCGGGGATGCGGCTGGCGTCGAGGCACGGGCCCTCGTCGAACTCGTTCTGCAGCTCGTCGAGCCGCACGCCCACCGGGTCGGTGGTGGCCGGGGTGTCGATGGTGCCGTCCTGCGACCTCAGCGAGACGCTGACGATGTCCGCGCCGTTCACCACGCGCACCGCGGCCTGGGCGATGCGGTCGAGCACGTCCTGCACCGTGGGCGCGTCGAGCAGCTTCTCGGAGAGCGAGACGAACTCGGCGACGAGCGGGGGAGGAGCCCCGAGATCGCCGTACCGGTCGTGCTCCGACATGGTGTCCCTCCTGCTCGCCGTGACGGGCCGTTCGAGCGTACGCAACTCGCCCGGTCCTGCCGGGTGGGACCTTCCTCGGTACCACGGCTGTGGGGGATCACACCGGAGGGACACGGATCCGCGGGCGGGGACGGGGTGGGCCGGGACGTCGGCCGGCCGGTGTCCGGGGGCCGGGGCCGCAGATCTTGGGGGCGGCTCCCGGCCCGGACAGGTGGACGGGGGGAACCTTCCACCTACCTGCGTGTGTACCGACCGGCGGAGAGCGCGGGCAAGGCCCGCGCGCCCGCGGACGCAAGATTTTGCCGTCGGCTAACCGGCCTCTCAGCAGGCTCGTACGTTCGCGGCCCGCGAATCCCTCCGCGCCCGGGATGATGGCGTCGTGAGCGCGCGCATCCTCCTCGTCGAGGACGACCGGGGCCTGGGGGAGGGCATGGTCGAGAGCCTCACGCAGCACGGGCACGAGGTGGTGTGGGCCCGCACCGGCCGCACCGCCCTCGACTGCGCCGGCGCGGGGGAGCCGCTCGACCTCGTGCTGCTCGACCTCGGGCTGCCCGACATCGACGGCATCCGGGTGTGCCGGGCGCTGCGGGCGCTCTCCACCGATGTCGTGGTCGTGATCCTGACGGCGCGGGGCGCGGAGATGGACGTCGTCGTCGGGCTCGACGCGGGCGCCGACGACTACCTCACCAAGCCCGTCCGCCGCGAGGAGCTGCTCGCGCGGGTCCGGGCGCATCTCCGGCGCGGGCGCCCGGGACCGGCCGGCGAGCCCGTACGGCTCGGCGACCTCGAGCTCGACCTGCGGGAACGCCGCGTGGCCGTGGCCGGGCGCGAGGTGGTGTTGCGCGCGAAGGAGTTCGACCTGCTGGAGCGGCTGGTCCGCGACCCCGGGGCCGCGCTCAGCCGCCGCACCCTGATGGCCGACGTGTGGGACGACCACTGGGGCGGGTCCACCAAGACCCTCGACGTCCACGTCGCGGCGCTGCGCCGGCGGCTGTCCGGGTTCCCGGCCGGCACCCGGCTGCCCCGGATCCGCACGCTGCGCGGGCACGGCTACCGCCTCGACCCGCCGACGGCCTAGCCTGCACCCCTCCGCGACGGCGAACTCGGCGCCGGTGCCACCGCCGAGGGACCGCCGCGACCCGCGTGGGGCTGGGGGGTGACCGTGCGAGGGACCGCTCGCGTCCGCACCCGGATCGTCTCGCTCTCGGTGGCGATCGCGGCGATCGCCGTGACGCTCTTCGGCGTGCCGCTGGCCCTCGGGCTCGCCCGCTACGCCGTGGCCGACGAGGGCGTCACGCTGCAGCGGCTGGCCGACCTGACCGCCGCGGCGGTGCTCACCGACCTCGCCCACGACCGCGTCCCCGCGGTGCTGCCCGGCTCGGGGACACCCGGGACCACCCTCGGGCTCTTCGACGACGACGGGCTGCTCGTGGCCGGCGACGGCACCGCGACCGGCGACGAGCACGTCGCGGCCGTGCTCGCCGGTGCCGGCCCGCAGGTCGTCGAGAGCGGCGGCAACCTGGTCGCGACCGTGCCGGTGCTCGGGGAGCACGAGATCGTCGGCGTGGTCCGGGCCTCGCACCCGGTGTCGGCGGTCTACACCGCGCTGGTGCCGCTGTGGCTGGGCATGCTGGGGCTGGCCGCGCTCGTCCTCGCCGCGGCGTGGGTCATCGCGCGGCGACAGGCCCGGCGGCTGGCCCGTCCGCTGGAGGAGCTGGCGGTGCTGGCCGACCGGCTCGGTGACGGGGACTTCGGCGTGCGGCCGCGGCGGACCGGGCTCGCCGAGGTCGACGCCCTCGGTGCCGCGTTCGCCGGCACCGCCGCCCGGCTCGACGACCTCCTCGCCCGCGAGCGGGCGTTCTCGGCGGAGGCGTCGCACCAGCTCCGGACGCCGCTGGCGGCGTTGCGGCTGCGGCTGGAGAACGCCCGGGCGGACGCCGGTGCGCGGCCGGGTGCCGACGTCGGTCCCGCGCTCGACGCGGCCGTCGTCGAGACCGAGCGGTTGACCCGCACGGTCGAGGAGCTGCTGGACCTCGCGCGCTCGCGGGGCGGTGGGCGCGGCCCGGTCGACCTGCACGCCGTGCTCGACGAGGTGGCCGAGACCTACCGGCCCCGGCTGGTCGCGGAGGGCCGCAGCCTCGACGTGGAGCTGGACGGGGCGGACGTCGACGAGCCCGGGGCCGCGGAGCCGGCGGTCGTGGGGTCGCGGGCCGCGATCGGGCAGGTCCTGGCGGTGCTGCTGGACAACGCGCTGCGGCACGGCGGGGGAGCGGTCCGGGTCGGGGTGCGCGAGGTCGGCGACGCCGTGGCGGTCGACGTGGGCGACGAGGGCCCGGGCTTCACCGACGGCCGTCCCGAGCGCAACGGCCGCCCGCGCACCGAGACGCCGGCCGACGGCATCGGCCTGGGGCTCCCGCTCGCCACCCGGCTGGCCGAGGACCAGGGCGGCCGGCTGGTCGTCTCGCGGGAGAGCCCGCTGGTGATGACGCTCTTCCTGCCGCTGGACGACGGGGACGGGGAGGGCGGCGAGCCGGCGGACGAGGGGTCCCGCCCGCCGGGCTGACCGCGAGGGCGGCCCGGAGCCCGGCCGGAGCCGGTACCGTCGGCCCGCTCCGTGCCACTCGGCCCGGTGTGGGCCGACGCAGGAAGGGAACGACGCCGGGCATGGCCGACACCCCCGCCCAACCGGACGACCGCCGGGAGACCACGACCGCGGGTGGCCCCGGAAGCACGGCCGAGGACGGCCCCCGAGGCACCGTCGCGGGCGGTCCGGACGCCGCCGCGACGGGCGCGCCGCCCGCGACGGCCGCCACGGCCGCGCCGCGGCAGGCCGTGCTGTTCCCGCTGTACGCCGCCGGGTTCGTCACCGCCTTCGGCGCGCACGCCGTCGCGACGGGCGCCGGCGCCGAGGCGGGGGCCGGGCAGCTGTCCCTGCTCGCCCTGGGCCTGGTCCTGGCCGTCTACGACGGCGCGGAGGTCCTGCTCAAGCCGGTGTTCGGGTCGCTCGCCGACCGCTGGGGCCCGCGCCGCGTGCTGCTGGGCGGCCTCGCCGCGTTCGTCGTGGTGTCCCTGGCCTACGTGCTGGTCGCACTGGTCGGGGGGATCGCCGCGGGCCCGGGGGGCGCCGTCGCGCTGGCCCTGGCGCGGCTCGGGCAGGGGGCGGCCGCCTCGGCGTTCTCGCCCGCCGCCGGGGCGATGGTCGGACGGCTGGGGGCCGGCGGCCGCCGCGGGCGCGTCTTCGGTTCCTACGGTGCGTGGAAGGGCCTCGGCTACACCGCGGGCCCCCTGCTCGGCGGGGTGGTCATCACCTTCGCCGGGCTCACGGCGCTGTTCGTGGTCCTCGCCGCCGTCGCCGCCGTGGTGACGGTGTGGGTCGTCCTGGCCGTCCCCGCCCTGCCGGCGTTGCCGCGGCAGCGCCAGACGGTGGTCGACCTCGCGCGCCGGCTGTCCGCCCCGGCCTTCCTGCGCCCGACCTCGGCGCTCGCGGGCACCACCGCGGCGCTGGCGACGGCCGTCGGGTTCCTGCCGGTGCTCGGGACCGCGTCCGGGCTCAGCCCGATCGTGACCGGCGCCGTGGTGGCCTGCCTCGCGCTGTCCTCGACGCTGGTCCAGCCCCGCGCGGGCCGGGCGCACGACCGCGGCCGGTTGAGCACGCGCACGGCGCTCGCGGTCGGGTTCGCGCTGATGGTCGCGGGCTTCGTCCTCGCCGCGGTGGTCACCGGGATCGGCGCGCTGGTGGTGTCGGCCGTCGTGATCGGGCTCGGGGTCGGGATCGCCACCCCGGTCGCGTTCGCGTCGCTGGCCGCGTCCTCCCCGCCGGAGCGGCTCGGCCAGACGATGGGCTCGGCCGAGGTCGGACGGGAGCTGGGCGACGCCGGCGGCCCGCTGCTCGTCGGCGTGGTGGCCGCGGCCGCGTCCGTGGCCGCCGGCCTGGGCGCGCTGGCCGCCGTGCTCGCCGTCGTCGGAGTGGCGGCGACCGCCGGGCGCCGCGCCGCCCCTGCCCCGACGGACGGCGAGCCCGGCTGAGCCCGGGGGACAACCCCCGCGGATCCGGGGGACAGCCCCGGACGACCGGAGGCGCGTCCCCATTGGCCGGATCCGGGCGCGCCGACACCCTCGAACCACCGGCGGACCGCCCCACGCGGTCCGCGCGTCGGGTGGAGCAGCGGGGGACCACATGTCGATCACACGATCCGGCACGCAGCCGGGCGAGCACGGGCCGCCGAGCCCTGGCCGGCCGGACGTGCCGCTCTCGGAGCTGGTCGTCGTCGACCGGCACGAGGCGCAGGGCTGGCGGGTGCGCCGGAACGAGCGCCTCGACTCGGTCTTCGAGGAGCGGTGCGACTGGATCCGCGAGTACGGCCGCGCCGGCCAGCTCGCCGTCGACGCCCCCGGCGCCTCCCTGACCTACGACGAGCTCGACGCCCGCGCCAACCGGCTCGCCCGCTACCTGCGGCTGCACGGCGCCGGGGCCGGCGACCGGGTCGCGCTGCTGTTCGACGAGCGCGTCGAGGCCTACGTCGCGCTGCTCGCCGTCCTCAAGATCGGCGCCACGTGCGTGCCGCTCGACCCGGACGCGCCGGCCGACCGGCTCGCGTTCGTCGTCGCGGACACCTCGGCGCGGATCGTGCTCAGCCGCTCGCACCTGCGCGGCCGGGTGGCGGGCCCGGAGGCGCTGCGCACCGGCGGGGCCGCCGTGCTCGCGGTCGACGAGGCCGCCGCGCTGATCGCGGAGATGAGCCCGCAGCGGCTGCAGCCCGCCGAGCGGGGCGGGCTCGGCGACCGGCCCGCGTACGTCGTGCACGTCGCCGACGACTCGGGGTGGTCCGAGGGCGTCGCCATCGACCACCGCGCCATCTGCAACGCCGTGCGCATCGCCTCGGAGACCTTCGGGATCCGCGGCCACCGCCTCTACCAGGGCCGCGCGCTGTCCTCCGGCGGCGGCATCGAGGAGGTGTGGATGGCGTGGGCCGCCGGCGCGACGCTGGTGCCCGCGCCCGACGGCCCCGCGCTGCGCGGCCCGGCGCTGCACACCGAGCTCGACGAGCGCCGCGTCACCGCGCTGTGCACCACCCCCGCGCTGCTCTCGACGCTCGAGCGGGACCTGCCCCGGCTGCGGTTCCTGCTGGTGTCCGGGGAGCCGTGCCCGCCCGGCCTGGTCGCGCGGTGGCACCGCCCCGGCCGGCGCCTGCTCACGGCGTACGTGCCGCCCGGCGCGACCGTGACCGCGGCCTGGGCCGAGGCCCACCCGAACCGGCCGGTGACCGTCGGCACGCCCCTGCCCACCTACGCGGCCGTGGTGCTCGACCCGGAGTTCCCGCTGGCCCTGCCGCACGGGGAGACCGGCGAGATCGGGGTGGCGGGGCTCGGCCTCGCCTGCGGCTACCTCGACTCCGGCGACGCGTTCGTCGACGACTTCCTCGGCATCCCCGGCAACCCCTCCGGCCGGATCTACCGCACCGGCGACCTGGGCCGGGTCGACGCCGGCGGGGAGATCGAGTACCGCGGCCGCATCGCGCTGCAGGTCGTCGTGGGCGGCGAGCGCATCGACCTCACGGCGATCGAGTCGGTGATGCTGGCGGTCGCCGGCGTGGCGTCCGCGGTCGTGGTCGCGCACGGCGCGGGCCCGGAGGGCACCGAGCTGACCGGCTACTACACCTGCCGGTCCGACCGTCCCGCCGACGAGCAGGAGCTCCGGATCCGGCTGCGGGACCGGCTGGCCGCCAGCCACGTCCCGGGCCGCCTGGAGCGGCTCGCCTCGCTCCCGCTGACGGCCGACGGCCGGGTGGACCGCGCCGCCCTGCCCGGCCTGCCCGCGCCGCGGAGCGGCACCGAGATGGCGGTGCTGCGGGCCGAGAACGCCCGGTTGCAGGAGCAGATCGAGGAGCTCCGGCCCCACACCGAGCCGCAGACCGAGCCCCCGGCCGAGCCCCGGTCCGAGCCCCGGCCCGGGCCGCTTCCCGACGTGCTCACGCTCGACCAGATCCTCCGGCCCGCGGCACCTCCGGCGCCCGAGGTCCTGACCCTGGACCAGATCCTGGCCGCCCCCGCCCCCGCCGCCCCGGCGCCGGCCGCCCCAGCGCCCACCCCGGCGCCGGTTCCGGCTCCGACCGCGGCTCCGGCCCCGGCCGCCCCGTCGCACGCCGGCCTGGCCGCCGCGCTCGCGGGCGTGCTGGCCGAGGTGCTGGCCGTCGAGCACGTGCCCGTCGACCTCGACGTCTTCGACGACCTGGGCGCCGACTCGATGGTGATGACGCGCTTCTGCGCGCGGCTGCGCACCCGCGAGGACCTGCCGTCGGTCTCGATCAAGGACGTCTACGCCCACCCGACCATCGCCGGCCTCGCCACGGCCTTCGCCGGCGCCACGCCCGCCCCTGCCGCGGCGCCCGCCGACGGCGCGTCGGTGGTCGCGGGGCTCGCGCAGGTCCTGGCCGAGGTGCTGGCCGTGGACCAGGTGCCCGTCGACCGCAACGTGTTCGACGACCTCGGCGCGGACTCGATGGTGATGACCCGGTTCTGCGCGCGGCTGCGCAGCCGCGAGGACCTGCCGTCGATCTCCATCCGCGACGTCTACGCCAACCCGACGATCGCGGGCATGGCCGCCGCGGCCGCCCCCGCCTCCGTCCAGGCCCCGCCGCAGGCCCCGGTCGCCCCGGTGCGGCACAGCACCGTCGGCTACCTGCTCACCGGGTTCCTCCAGCTCGCCAGCTTCCTGCTGTACGTGACCGGGCTGGGCTACGTGATGGACCGCGCCTACGTCTGGATCCTGGGGAGCACCGGCCTGCTGGACATCTACGTGCGCTCCGCCACCGCCGGCGCGGCCGCGTTCCTGGCGATGTGCGTGCTGCCGGTCGCGGCGAAGTGGGTGCTGATCGGGCGCTGGAAGGAGGGGGAGGTCCCGGTCTGGAGCTTGCGGTACTTCCGGTTCTGGCTGGTCAGGGTGCTGACCCGGGCCAACCCGCTGGTCCTGGTCATGGTCGGGTCGCCGCTGTACACGCTGTACCTGCGCGCGCTGGGCGCGAAGGTGGGCAAGAACGTCGCGATCTTCACCAAGCAGCTGCCCGTCGCCACCGACCTGCTCACCATCGGCTCGGGCACCGTGATCCGCAAGGACGCCGTGCTGCTGGGCTACCGGGCGCACGCCGGGAAGATCCAGACCGGGCGGGTCACGCTCGGCCGGGACGTCGTCGTCGGCGAGAAGAGCGTGCTGGACATCGGCACGGCGATGGGCGACGGCGCCCAGCTGGGGCACGCCTCCTCGTTGCACCGCGGGCAGAGCGTCTCGGCGGGGCAGAGCTGGCACGGCTCGCCCGCGGAGCCGACCAGCACGGACTTCCGCGCGGTGTCACCGCTCCGGATCCGGGCGCTGCGCAAGGCCGGCTACGTGACGAGCCAGCTGGTCAAGCTGTTCGGGATCTACCTGCCGCTGGGCTTCGGCGGCCTGTTCATGCTGCTCACCGGGGTGCCGCGGTTCGCGGAGCTGCTGCAGCCCGGGGCGGCGGGGCACACCACCGCGCACTTCTACGTCAACGCGGTGATCGAGTCGGTCGTCCTGATGGTCGGCGGGCTGCTCGTCGGGCTGCTGGTGGTGTTCACGGTGCCGCGGATGCTGGCGCCGTTCGTCCGGCCCGACCGCCTGTACCCGTTGTACGGCTGGCGGTACTCGCTGCACCGCACGATCACGCGCCTGACGAACGTGCGGCTGTTCGTCTACCTGTTCGGCGACAGCTCCTACATCGTCAGCTACCTGTACCTGCTGGGCTACGACCTGGGGAAGGTCGAGCAGACGGGCTCGAACTTCGGGTCGAACCTGGCCCAGGAGACGCCGTTCCTGACCTCGGTGGGGCGCGGCACCGTCGTCGCCGACGGGCTGTCGGTGGTCAACGCCGACTTCGGGAACACCTCGTTCCGCACCTCGCGGGTGGCGATCGGCGCGAACAACTTCCTGGGCAACAACATCGCCTACCCGATCGGCGGCCGCACCGGCGACGACTGCCTGCTCGCCACCAAGGTCGCGGTGCCGATCGACGGGCCCGTCCGCCACGGCGTGGGGCTGCTCGGCTCGCCCGCCTTCGAGATCCCGCGCACCGTGCAGCGGGACCGGGTGCTGGAGATCGACGTCCGGGAGCGCCGCCGGCGGCTGCGCCGCAAGAACGGGCACAACCTGCGCACCATCGGGTTGTTCCTGCTGGTCCGCTGGGGCCAGGTGCTCGGAACGCTGCTGCTGGCGCTGCTGGCGGTGGACCACTACCACGACTGGGGCCCGGCCGCGTTCGCCGTGCAGTCCGCCGCGACCCTGCTGTTCACGATCCTCTGGTTCGCGTTCTGGGAGCGGCTGGGGAACGGGTTCCGACGGCTGCGCCCGCAGTCGTGCTCGATCTACGACGTGCGCTTCTGGCGCCACGAGCGGTACTGGAAGCTGATGGTGCCGCCGCTGGACCGGCTGCTGGCCGGCACGCCGTACAAGAACCTGCTGATGCGCCTGGTCGGCACGAAGGTCGGCCGGCGGGTGTTCGACGACGGCGGCGCCGTCCTCGAGCGCAGCCTGACCAGCATCGGCGACGACTGCACGCTGAACTTCGGCAGCATCATCCAGTGCCACTCGCAGGAGGACGGCGCCTTCAAGTCCGACCACATCGCGATCGGGTCGGGCGTGACACTGGGGGTCGGCGCCTTCGTGCACTACGGCGTGACCCTGGGGGACGCCGTCGAGATCGCCCCCGACTCGTTCGTCATGAAGGGCGAGGAGATCCCGGCCGGGGCGCGGTGGGGCGGCAATCCGGCGCGCGAGCTCCCGGCGGTGCCGACAACCGTGTAACACAGCGAGCGACTACTCCGATACGCAGCGTGACGGGCCGGCGGCGACGCCCCCCGGCCGCCGGCCCCGTCTCCGGTCCGTCCCGGCCCGGTCCGTTGCTGCAGGAGGCGATCGCCCATCACCGACATGACGAATCCCCAGGGGTGCCGGCTCGAGATCGAGGTGGGGGAGCGGACCCTCGTCCGCCTCTCCGGTGAGCTCGACGCACCCGACACCCGCAGCGCCCGGAAGCTGCTGACGGCCTACATCCGGGCCGGCACCACGATCGTCGTCGATCTCGCGGGGGTGACCCGGGTCGACCCGAGCGGCCTCGCCGCGCTGGTCGACCTCCACGAGCTGGCCCGCCAGCAGGACTCCCGGCTGGTCGTCGTGACCGGCGAGGGGGGCGGGCCGGCGCACCGGGCGCTGGAGGCGGCCGGTCTGACCGGCACGGTGGACGTCCGGCAGGTCCTCATGGACGGATGAGACTCCCGTGGTCCCGGCGGTGTGGACCACGGGGACTGCGGTCCGAACCAGCCCGGTCGCCGACGAGGCGACCGGGCCCGGAGCCGGACGGGGGGCGCCCCGGTCGTGCTCCGCCACGGGGACCGCCGGCCTCGGCCGGGCGGCCCCGTGAGCCGACCGTCCCGTGTCCGCGTGGTCGCCAGCAGGGCCCAACGGCCCGGCGGGCGGGGACGACAGGCCCCTCCGCCCGGGCCCAGGTCCGCTGCTCAGGGCTCCGTCCGGCCCACGGGGACGGTCAGCTCCCCGAGCTCCCCGAGCGCGGCGTACAGCTCGGCGGGGGTGCGCGGGTGCGCCGCGGAGCCCAGGGCCCGCAGGAGCCGGTGGACGCCCGGCGCCCAGGCCGGGCCCAGCCGCGCGGACCGCAGCAGCTCGGCGTCGCCGAGCACCTCGTCGACCGGGGCCACCCGCACCCGGCCGTCGGACACGACGGCGACCTCGTCGGCCCACCGGTGGGCGAGGTCGACGTCGTGGGTGGAGAGGACGACGGTCGTCCCGGCGCGGTGCAGCTCGTCGAGCGTGGCGAGCAGCTCCTCGACGCCGGCCGGGTCCAGTCCTGCCGTCGGCTCGTCGAGCACCAGGAGCCGCGGGCGCATCGCAACCGCGCCGGCGATCGCGGTGCGCTTCTTCTGCCCGAAGGACAGCAGGTGGGTGGGGCGGTCGGCGAGGTCGGCGATGCCCAACGCCGCCAGCGCCGCCTCGACGCGGACGGTGACCTCGGCGGGGGACAGGCCTTGGTTGAGCGGGCCGAACGACACGTCCTGCGCGACGTCGGCGGCGAAGAGCTGGTCATCGGGGTCCTGCAGGACCAGCTGGACCTGCTCGCGCAGCCGGGTCAGGCCGCGCCGGTCGCGGCGGACCGGTTCACCGTCGAGCAGCACCCGGCCCCCGCCCGGCTCGAGCAGCCCGAGCAGGAGCCGGAACAGGGTCGTCTTGCCGCCGCCGTTGGGGCCGAGCACAGCGAGGCGGCTGCCCTCGTGCAGTGCCAGGGTGGCGCCGGTGAGCACCGGCCGCGCGGGGTCGTAGGCGAAGACCAGGCCGTCGGCCTGCAGGATCGGGCCTGCGGGAGTCACCGGGCTCACCGCGGGGCCAGCAGCAACGTGGCCGCGACGACGGCGGCGAGCAGCAGGCACGTCGCCGCGACGAAGGCGGGGGAGAGCTCCCGCGCCGCGACCTGGACGCGCAGCGAACCGGTGTACCCGCGGGAGGCCAGCCCCTGCTCCAGCCGCCGGGCCCGGTCGAAGGCGCGCACGAACACCGCCGCCCCCTGCCCGCTCAGCGAGCGGTAGGAGGTCCGCCAGGTGCGGAAGCCGAGCCGGCCCGCCTGGGCGTCGCGGACCGCCCGCAGCGACTCCAGCAGCAGGAACAGGAAGCGGTAGGTCAGCGCGGCGACCTCGGTGACCGCCGGCGGCACGCCGAGCCGGTTCAGCCGGGGCAGCAGGTCGGCGAGCGGGGTCGTGGCGGCGAACAGCAGCAGGCACAGCAGGGCGGCGGTCGCGCGACCGGCCAGCTGCGCCGCCTGCGGGAGCCCGGCGGGCTCCCACCGCAGCCACGGGTCCCCGCCGACCGCGACCAGCAGCGGCAGCATCCCGGTGACGACGAACCCGAGCGGTACCCGGACCGCCCGCCACAGCGCGCGGGGCGGCAGCCCGGCCGGCCCGAGGACCAGCACCAGGGCCACCCCGCCGGTGATCGCCGCGCCCGGCCAGGTGGGCAGCACGAGGGTCAGGACCAGCAGGCCGAGCGAGAGCAGCGCCTTCTCCCCGGGGTGCCGGGGCCGCCAGCGGTTCGTGTAGGCCGCCGCGTCGAGCGGCAGCATCAGGCGGAGTCCTCGGGACGCTGCACGGACGGGCCGCGGCCGAGCCGGCGCCTGGTGCGGGCCACGCCGAAGTAGTAGCCGAGCACGCCGGCGCCGATCGCGGCCTGCAGGGCGAACAGCCCGGACTCGATCTCGCCCGACGGGGGCTCGTAGATCGAGGTGAACCAGGGCTCGTAGTCGGGGTGGGACTCGGTGACGGCTTGTTCCGCGAGGCCGTCCGAACCCCCGAACTCACCCTGCACGAACAGCACCGGGATCGCGGCGAGCGCCACGACGGCCAGCACCAGCAGCCAGTCGACCAGCGTGGAGCGCTTCACGCGCCGACCTCCTTCGCCGTGGACTCCCCGGTGGCGGACGGGGCGGGCGGGGTGGGCAGCACCCCGAGGCGGCGCAGCTCGTCCGGGCTGACCCGGACCAGCAGCCGCACCACGAGCAGGGTCAGCAGGCCCTCGCTCACGGCGAGCGGGATCTGCGTGATCGCGAAGATCGAGCCGAACTTCAGCATCGCGCCGCCGACGCCGGACGCGGCGTCGGGGAAGGCGAGGGCGAGCTGCACGCTGGTCACGCAGTAGGTCGCGAGGTCGCCCAGCGCCGCGGCGAGGAACACGCCGACCCCGAGGCCGCCGCCCGCGCGCCGGACCAGCCGGTACGTCCCGTAGGCCACCCACGGCCCGACGACCGCCATGGAGAAGACGTTCGCCCCGAGCGTCGTGAGCCCGCCGTGGGCGAGCAGGACCGCCTGGAAGAACAGCACGATCGTCCCGAGCAACGCCATCACGGGTGGTCGGAACAGCACCGCCCCCAGGCCGGTGCCCGTCGGGTGCGAGCAGGACCCCGTCACCGAGGGGATCTTCAGCGCCGAGAGCACGAAGCTGAACGCGCCCGCCGCGCCGAGCAGCAGCTTCGAGTCCGGATCCGTCCGGACCTGGTGCACGACCGCCCGCGCACCGTGCACCACGAACGGGGCGGAGGCGACGGCCCACGCCGCGGCGTGCAGGGGTGGGAGATAACCCTCGGCGATGTGCACGACCCGCTCCTTCCGGACGCTTCCGCGGACCGTGGGACCGTAAGGTTCCGCTCTGGATCAGGTCAACGGTTGAACACTCCTTCAACTGTGGGTCGGATCACCGCCCCGTCGTCGTGCTCCGCGGCCGGCTGAGCAGCCGGCGGGGGCCGCCCACCCCCACACGTGTTTCGTTTCTCCGGCGTCCGGAGGGAAGGCGTAACTAGTCGAGGAGCGCGTCGTTGCGGGGGTACCGGTCCGGCGACCGAGGCTCCGCGCATCGAGGCGCGGGCGGCGCGCCGGCGGTGGAGGTGCGAGGTGAACCCCACGTGATTCGGCGGAAGCGGACCGGGATCGCGGTCCTCGTGTCCGGTGCGCTCGCCGCCGGGGCGCTGGTCGCCGGCCCGGCGCTCGCGGCCGACGGCCCGGCCCCGGACACGGCCGGCCCGGACCTGCTGCGCGCTCCGGCGGTGGACGCGCCGCAGCTGCAGAACACCGGGATCTGGCACGCCGACCCGATCGGCGTGTGCATGACCAGCGCCTACCGGCACGGCGAGTACGTCCACCAGGGCTGCGTCTACGACGACGAGGGCGGCGGCACGCAGTGGCGCTGGCCCGACGACACCCTGCTGCGCGCGTACACCTACCCCGAGGACCCGGCGTACCGGCGCAACGCGGCGGACATCGTCGAGCTGCGGGTCAAGCCCGAGGGCGACGCCACCGCCTTCCGGTTCACGATGAACACGATGACCGACCCCGGGCTCCTGGGTCTGACCCTCGCCCTCGGCGACTCGGACACCCCGCGCGCGGCGCCGCACGGCGCCAACACGGTGATGCCGGCGGACCGGTTCGTGACGGTGCACGGCACGGAGGGCGACGTCGTCGACGCGGCCACCGGCGAGGAGCTCGCCGCGCCCGAGGTCGCGGTGGACGCCGAGCGCCGGCAGGTCGAGGTGCGGGTGCCGCACTCGGCCTGGGACCCGGCGGGTCCCGAGCGGGTGGCCGCGGCGGCCGGGCTCTGGGACGAGGCGGGCGAGGCCTACCTGGTCCCGCAGCTCACCGCGGACGAGACGCACCCCGGTGGCGCGATCGCGGGCGACCCCACGCCGTCGGCCTTCTTCGACAGCGCCTTCCGGTTCGACGAGCCCTTCGAGGCGCCGTACCGGGACAACGACCAGAAGCGCGCGATCGCCGCGGGCGATCTGTCGCCGTTCTCCGCCGAGGTCGACTTCGGGAAGCTCGCCGACGGCGTCGACGACGAGTCCGGCGTCCCGACCAGCGGCTACCAGACGCGGATCTTCGCCTCGCACTTCGAGAAGGCGCAGGGGCGGCGGCTGCCGAGCGACCCGGGCGGCCCGCCGCCGGGCTCCGGGACGCAGCAGGGCGGCATCCAGACCGGCACCGGCGAGGGCAGCGAGGGCCGGCCGAGCCTGGCCTTCGGCTGGCCGTGCCGGGACGACTGCGTCCCCGACCTGCCGGGCCGGCTGCAGCGCTACACGGTGTTCGTGCCGGAGGCCCCGGCGCCGGAGCACGGCTATGCGTCGCTCGTCTGGACCAACGGCTACGCGCTGCGGCCCGGGGACGACGTCGCCGGCGACCGCGACCTGTACCGGCAGTTCGCCGAGCGGCCGGGCAACCCGACGATGGTGATCGACGTCGACGCCCGCGGGCAGGACGAGTGGGGCTACGGCGAGTCCGGCGCGGCGGTGTTCGAGGCGATCGCCGACGCCCGCCGGCACTACGACCTCGACACGGAGCGGACCGCGATGGGCGGCTTCTCGTCGGGCGCCTACATGGCCAACAAGCTGTCGCTGACCTTCCCGGACGTGTTCAACAGAGCCTTCATCTGCGACGGGCTCAACGTGGCGCCGTCGTTCCCCGGCCTCAACGGCGTGGCCGACCAGGTGGGGGACACGGCCGGCGCGGACACGCTGACGGTGCACGAGCCGGGCTCGAAGCTGTCCGTGCTGCTGCCGAGCCGGCGCAACCAGCCGGTGATGGAGTGGGCAGGGGTCAACGACGACTTCATCCCCTACAACATCACCCGCGAGCGCGCCGACGCCTACGCCGCCGGGGACTACGACTACGAGTTCTACAGCTGGGTCGGGCTCGCCGCCGAGCACCTCGTGATGTGCAAGAACGGCATGTGGGACAAGGCGACCGGGTGGATGGGCGACGCGCCGCGCGCCGTCGACCCGCACCACGTGACCTTCGTGCGCAACCCGCTGATGGACGACCCGGAGTCCGGGCTCGTGGCGGACAAGGCCTACTGGCTCTCGGACATCGCGACCCGCGGGCCCGAGCTGGGCACGATCGACGTCGTGTCCCGCGGGAAGGGCGTGACCGACGCGGCGCCGCCCGCGCCGGGTCGCGAGCTCGGGGTGGGGGACGGGACGTTCTCGCCGGTCAACCCGTACCTGCGCGAGTTCCGGCACCTCGACCCGGCGGCCGAGGCGCCGGCGGAGGACGTGCTCGACGTCCGGTCGGCCGGTGTCGGCGCGGTCACCGTCGACCCGGGGCGGGCCGGCGTGGACTGCGACGCGGACCTGAACGTGGCCACCGACGGGCCGCTGACGGTGACCCTGGCCGGCTGCGACCGCACGGAGTCGTTCGACGGCACCGACTCCGGCGGCCCGGCTCGGCCGGAGACCTACGCCCCGGCCGACCCGCTCGCCCCGGTCGGCAACCCGGCGGCCGGCGCGCCGCTGCCCGCGGAGGTCGGCAACGCCCCGCAGCTCCCGCTGCAGGACCTGCCGCCGCTGCGGTTCCCGCCGAACCAGCCCGGCCAGGATCCGCGGCCGGGTGACGGGGCGCAGGAGGAACCGCGGGCGTGACCGCCTGACCCCGCACGACGCCCTCGCCCGCGGCTCCCGCGGGCGAGGGCGCATGTGTTGTGTGTTGCTGTGCGGTGCCGGTCGTCGTCGACCCGTTGCCTGCGAGGCGGGCGCCGCGGAGGGGCCCGCCCCGTGGCCCCGGCCCGATGATCTCCGGCCCGCCGCTCAGGCCTTGAGCAGGGCCTCGGCCAGACCGGCGGGCTCGGTGAAGCAGGCCTCGTGGCTGCCGGGGGCGGCGAGCGGGGTGACCCCGAGCCTGCCGGCGAACCGGTCCCAGCCGTACTCGCCCGGTGGCAGGGCGACGTCCTCGCTGCTCAGCACGTAGGCGACCGGCACGCCCAGTGCTGCCGGGTCGAGCGGCTCGACGGTCTCGGTGAAGTACTGGAAGGGCTGCGGCACCATCAGCGCGTGGACGGCCCGCTGGACCTCCTCCGGTGCGTCGTTCATGAACGCGGCCTGCCAGACCTCGAACGGCATCGCCACGGAGTTCGTGCCGGACGCCTGGGCGAGCTGCGTGAACAGCTCCTGGTACTGCGGCGGCACCTCGTCGTAGAGCGAGCGGCCCGCGGCGGGCACGAAGGCGCTCCAGTACACGACCTTGCGCAGCCGGCCGGACAGCCGCGGCGCCGCGCCGGTGATCACGTACCCGCCCCAGCTGTGCCCGACGAGCGTGACGTCCCGCAGGTCCTCCCGCTCGACCAGGTCGACGACGGCGTCGACGACGTCCGCGAGGTGGTACCGGGTCGGGTCGTCGCCGTCGTGCAGGCCCGGGAGGGTCGGGGTGAGCACGCGGTGGCCCGCGGCCCGCAGGTGCTCGGCCACGGGTCGCCAGGCCCAGCCGCCGTGCCAGGCGCCGGTGATCAGCACGAAGGTCTCGGACATCGGGTGCTCCTCGTCGAGTGGGGTGCGCACATCCTGGTGAGCGCTCCCCGTACGTGTCAATCACGCGCCGGTCGGCAGGAGATCGGCGCGGCTCGCCGGTGATCGCGTCGTCGACGAGGGCGCCCGGGGTGGGACACTGGGGCCTGGCGCACGGCGTCCGTGCGCGCGGGGGAGGTGGGTTCGTGAAGGCGCGGTCACTGGTCTTCGACCTGTTCGGCGACTACCTGCGCTACCGGGGCGGGGAGGCCCGGCTGCGCAGCCTCGTGTCGCTGATGGGGTGCTTCGACGTCCCCGAGCCCACGGTCCGGGTCGTGGTGACCCGGTTGCGCAAGGAGGGCTGGCTGTCCAGCCGCCGGGACGGCCGCGAGACGGTCTACGCCCTCACCGACGCCGCCTGGGCGCTGCTCGACGAGGGGCGCGAGCGCATCTTCCACCGTGCCCAGGGCCCGTGGGACGGGCAGTGGCACATGGTCATCTACTCGGTGCCCGAGACCGAGCGGGGGCTCCGCGAACAGCTGCGCAAGAAGCTCGCGTGGTTCGGGTTCGGGCCGCTGTCCTCGGCGGTCTGGCTGAGCCCGCACGACCGCACCGGGCTGGTCCGCGAGGCCTTCGCCGACGAGCCGGCCGTGCAGCTCGACGTCTTCCGCTCGCGGTCGGCCGGGCCCGCGGCGGACCGGGACATCGCCGCCCGGTCCTGGGACCTCGCGGGCCTGGACCGCGCCTACGCGGAGCTGCTCGAGACCTACCGGCCCCGGCTCGCCGCGTACCGCGCGGGCGAGCTGCAGGGCGCCGACGCGCTGGTCGAGCGGATGAACCTGATCCACGACTACCGCCGCTTCCCGTTCCGCGACCCGGACCTGCCGCCCGAGCTGCTCCCGGAGGGCTGGAGCGGGCGGCTCGCCCACGAGGTGTTCCTCGAGGCCCACGGGCTGCTGCGAGGGCCCGCCGAGGCCTGTGTGGACGCGCTCACCGGGGCGGCGATGCCGGAGGAGGAGGCGGGTTAGCCCCGTCACCCCGCTCATTAGTTACATGATCTGGACGGTCGTCGGCTGCGCGTTGTAGCGTGAGGTTCGCACCCGCCACGGCGGCGGTGTGCGTTCACCGACGAGGAGCGTGGTGCCCGTGTCACGGACGGCAGGACCGACCACCCCCCGGTCCGGACTCGTCGTGGTCGCCCTGTGCTTCCTGACGATCGTCTTCGACGGCTACGACCTGATCGTCTACGGCTCGGCCGTGCCGAGCCTGCTGGCCGAGCCGGGCTGGGACCTGGGACCGGCGCAGGCCGGCGCCATCGGCAGCTACGCCCTGGCCGGCATGCTGATCGGCGCGCTCGGCGCCGGCGCGGTCACGGACGCGATCGGGCGCCGCCGGATCATGCTGGTCGGCATCACCTGGTTCTCGGTGCTGATGGTGGCCTGCGCCTTCGCCCCGAGCCCCGGCGCGCTCGGCCTGTTGCGCTTCCTCGCCGGGCTGGGGCTCGGCGGCGTCATCCCGTCGGCGATCGCGCTGACCGTCGAGTACGCCCCGCGCGGCCGCCGGCAGCTCTACAACGCCCTGATGTTCGCCGGCTACTCGGTGGGTGGCGTCCTCGCGGCGGTCCTCGCGCTGCTGCTGGCCGCCGACCACGGCTGGCGCCCGCTGCTGGCCATCGGCGCCGCACCGCTCGTCGTCGTGCTGCCGCTGGCCTGGCGGTTCCTGCCCGAGTCCGTGGGCTACCTGCTCGCGAAGGGCCGCGACGACGAGGCGGCGGCGCTCGCGGCCCGGTACGGCGTGGACCTGTCCGCCCTGCGCGAGGAGCGAGCGGCGGCCGCGGACACGGCCGGACCGAAGGCCCTGTTCCGCCGGGGCGCCCTCGCCGCCACGGTGCTGTTCGGCGCGGCCAGCTTCTGCGGACTGCTGCTGGTCTACGGGCTGAACACCTGGCTGCCGCAGATCATGCGGCAGGCCGGCTACCCGCTCGGGTCGGCGCTGACCTTCCTGCTCGTGCTCAACGTCGGGGCCGTGGTGGGTGCCGTCGTCGCCTCGCTGCTGGCGGACCGGTTCGGCCCGAAGCCGGTCACCGTGGCCGCGTTCCTGCTGGCCACGGCCTGCCTGGTGGTGCTGAGCCAGCGCGTCGACACCGGGCTGCTGCTCGTGGCGGTCGCCGTGGCCGGGCTCGGCAGCGTGGGCACGCAGATCCTGGTCAACGGGTACGTGGCCGTGCACCACCCGGCCGCGGTGCGGGCCACCGCGTTCGGCTGGGCGCTCGGGGTCGGCCGGGCCGGCGCGATCGTCGGGCCGCTGTTCGGCGGGTGGGTGCTGGCCTCGGGCATCGGGTTCGAGTGGAACTTCTACGGGTTCGCGGTGCCCGCGCTCGCGGGTGCGCTGCTCATCGCCCTGGTCCCGCGGCGGCGGGGCGACGGGCCGGCCGCGGTCCCGTCCGGACACGTCACGGGCGCGACGACCACGGGCACGACGACCACGGGCACGACGGAGACCGCGGGCACCACGAAGGAGGAGACGACGGCATGACCACCGCACCGGAGATCACCCCGCAGGAGCAGGTGCAGCTCGACGAGCTGTACGCGGCCTTCGCCGCCGCGCACATGACGCCGCTGTGGACGCAGATCGGCGGCCTGATGCCGACCAGCCCGCGGCCGGACTCGGTGCCGTTCCTGTGGCGCTGGTCCACCCTGCTGCCGCTGGCCGAGAAGGCCGGCGAGCTGGTGCCCGTCGGCCGGGGCGGGGAGCGCCGCGCGATCGCGCTGGCCAACCCCGGCCTGCCGGGCACCCCGTACGCCACCCCGACGCTGTGGGCGGCGATCCAGTACCTCGGCCCGCGCGAGGAGGCGCCCGCGCACCGCCACACCCAGACCGCGTTCCGGTTCGTGGTGGAGGGCGAGGGGGTGTGGACCAACGTCGAGGGCGACCCGGTCGCGATGCGGCGCGGGGACCTGTTGCTCACCCCGGGCATGCACTTCCACGAGCACCACAACACCACCGACCACCCGATGGCCTGGATCGACGGCCTGGACATCCCGTTGGTCCGCACCCTCGACGCCGGGTTCTTCGAGTTCGGCCCGGACGTGCTGGCCACCAAGGAGACCCCCGAGGTCTCGCGCAACGAGCGGCTGTGGGGCCACCCCGGGCTCACGCCGGTCGGTGCACCCGCGCCGAAGGCGTCCCCGCTGATGGCCTACCGCTGGGAGCACACCGACGCCGCCCTGACCGCCCAGCTGGAGCTGGAGCGCGAGGGGTACCCCGGTGTCGTCGAGCCCGGGCACGCCGTCGTCCGGTTCACCAACCCCGCGACGGCCGGGGACTGCCTGTCCACCATGCGCTGCGAGATGCACCGGCTGCGCGCCGGCACCTCCACCGCGCTGACCCGGACCGCGGGGTCCTCGGTCTGGCAGGTCTTCGAGGGCTCGGGCGTGGTGACCGTCGGCGACGAGCGCTATGAGGTCGGCCGCGGCGACCTGTTCTGCGTGCCCTCCTGGGCCGGGCTCGCGTTCGACACCGACTCCGGGCTCGACGCCTTCCGCTACTCCGACGACCCCGTCTTCGAGGCCCTCGGCTTGTCCCGCACCGAAAGCACTGCCCGCACCGCACGAGAGGACCGTTCGTGAAGCTCGCGACCATCCGGACCACCACCGGCACCGCCGCCGTCCGCGTCGACCCCGACGCCGCCGTCGAGCTGGGGGCCGCGGACCTGGGCGAGTTCCTGGCCCGCCCGGACTGGCAGGCCGCGGCGGGGGCCGCGGACGGCCCGCGGCACGACCTCGCCGGGCTGGACTACGCGACGCTGGTCCCGCGCCCGGAGAAGGTCTTCTGCGTCGGGCTGAACTACCGCACGCACATCCTGGAGATGGGCCGCGAGCTGCCGGAGTACCCGACGCTGTTCGCGAAGTTCGCCCGGGCGCTGGTCGGCGCCTACGACCCGGTCGAGCTGCCCGCGGGGTCGGAGCAGGTGGACTGGGAGGCCGAGCTCGGCGTCGTGATCGGCGCCGAGGTCCGGCACGCCGACGCGAAGCAGGCGGCCGCGGCGATCGCCGGGTACACGGTGGTCAACGACGTGACCGCCCGGGACTTCCAGTACCGGTCCGTGGAGTGGTTGCAGGGCAAGACCTTCGAGCGCAGCACGCCGGTGGGCCCGTGGCTGGTGGTGGACGAGGGCGCCCCGGGGGAGATCTCCTGCGAGGTCGACGGCGACGTGGTCCAGAAGGCCGACACCGCGGATCTCGTGTTCTCCCCGGCCGACCTGGTCGCCTACATCTCCCAGGTGATCACGCTGGTGCCGGGCGACATCATCGCCACCGGCACGCCGGGCGGTGTCGGGCACGCCCGCAAGCCCCCGCGCTACCTGGCCGAGGGCTCGACGCTCGTCACGCGCATCGAGGGGCTGGGGGAGCAGCGCAACACGACGGTCGCCACCGGGTCGCTCGCGGGCCCGGGCCTCGGAACGGGACACTGATGCGGATCGCCGTCGCGGGGGGCGGTCCGGGCGGGCTGTTCTTCGCCACCCTGATCCGGCGGGCGGACCCGTCGATCGAGGTCACGGTGTTCGAGCGCAACCGGGCCGACGACACGTTCGGCTTCGGCGTGGTGTTCTCCGACCGCACGCTGGCCGGGATCCACGAGGCCGACCCGGTGCTGCGGCAGGCGCTGACCGAGCACGGCCGGCACTGGGACGAGATCGAGGTCCGGCTCAAGGGTGAGCGGATCCGCTGCGGCGGCAACGGCATGGCCGCCGTGGTGCGCAAGACGCTGCTGGCGCTGATGCAGGCCCGCGCCCGGGACGTCGGCGCCGACCTGCGGTTCTCCACGGAGGTCACCCTCGACGAGCTCGCCGGCTACGACCTGGTCGTGGCCGCGGACGGGACCGGCTCGAGGATCCGCGAGCAGCTCGACGCCGACCTCGGCGTGGAGGTCGAGATCGCGACGGCGAAGTTCATCTGGTTCGGCACGGACTACCTGTTCGACGGGCTGACCTTCGTGCACGAGCGCAGCCCCGACGGCGTGTTCGCCGTGCACGGCTACCCGATCTCCGACGAGATGTCGACCTTCATCGTGGAGACGGACGAGGCGTCCTGGCGGCGGGCCGGGCTCGACGAGTTCGACGTGACCCGGCCGCCTGGCGAGAGCGACCTGATCTCCAGGGAGTACCTGGAGAAGCTGTTCGCCGACCAGATCGACGGGAAGCGGCTGCTGGTCAACAACTCCCGCTGGGGCAACTTCCGCACGCGCCGGACCAGCCGGTGGCACGCGCTGCGGCCGCGCCCCGTGGCCCTCCTCGGCGACGCCGTGCACACCGCCCACTTCTCGGTGGGCTCGGGCACGAAGATGGCGATGGAGGACGCGGTCGCGCTGTCCGCGGCGCTCGCCGCGCACCCGGACGACCTCCCGGCGGCGCTCGCGGCGTACGAGGAGGCCGCGCAGCCGTCCGTCCGGAAGATCCAGGACTCCGCGCGGCCGAGCCTGGCCTGGTGGGAGCACTTCGGCGAGTACCACGACGCCTTCGAGCCGTGGCAGTTCGCGTACCACTTCCTCTCCCGCAGCATCACCGACGCGCGGCTGGCGAGGCGGGACCCGGAGTTCGTCGCCGCCGGCCACCGCGGCTGGGTCGGCGCGCACGGTGCGGAGCCGCTCGACACGCCGTTCGCGCGCGGGGGCTGGTCCACGCCGGGCCGCCTGGTCCGGGTCTCGACTGACGAGGGCGGGCCGGTCGCGGTCGAGGGCACCCTGCCGCTCGCGGAGCACGCGGACTCCGGGCCGTGGGGCGCACTCGTCGCCGCCCCGGAGACCGAGGCCGGCCTGCCGGACGTGTTCGCGCGGCTCACCGCGCTCGCGCGCCTCGACACCCCGCCGGTCCTCGTGGCCGTGCACGGCGGCACCGCGCTGACCCGCACGTTGACCTGCGAGCAGGCCCGCCTGCAGAACGGGCTCCCGGCGCTGCTCGTCGAACCGGCTGACGACGCCGACGACGACGGGCGGGCGCGGGACCGCGCGCTCACCACGGTGCTCTCCGGCCGCGCCGACCTCGTGGGGGTGCCGGCGTGACCAGCACCGTGCCCCGCCGGGACACCACGGGATCGGCGGACCTGGGGGCGCTCTTCGCCCCGCGCGGGATCGCCGTCGTCGGCGCCTCCCGCAGCCCGGGCAAGCTCGGCGCGACGCTGGCCCGCTCGCTGGCCGGGTTCGCCGCGCGCGGCGGCCACCTCGCCCTGGTCAACGGCCGCGACGCGACCATGCACCCCTCGGTGCGCGCGGCGGCCGAGGCCGGCCCCGTCGACCTCGCCATGATCTGCGTGCCCGCGCCGGCCTGCCCCGAGGTGCTCGCCGAGGCCGCCGCGGCGGGTGCGGGTGCGGCCGTCGTGTGCGGGGGCGGGTTCGCCGAGGCCGGCGGCCCGGGCGTCGGGTACCAGGAGAAGCTCGCGGCCGTGGTCGCCGAGACCGGGATCCGCCTGCTCGGCCCCAACACCAGCGGGTTCCTCGCCCCGCACGCCGGCGTGACGGCGAGCTTCGTGCCCGGCGTCGCGCAGGTCCGGCCCGGCCGGGTCGCCGTCGTCGCGGCCAGCGGCGGGGTCAACCACGCCCTCGCCTTCCTGCTCACCGAGGCCGGGCACGGGGTCAGCCTCGCCGTCGGGCTCGGCAACGGCGTCGACGTCTCGGCGCCCGACGTGCTCGACCACCTCGCCGCCACCCTCGACACCGACCCGGACACCGGTGCCGTCGCCCTGCACGTCGAGTCGGTGGCCGACGGGCCCCGGCTGGTCGCGGCCGTGCGGCGGCTCGCCGCCCGCCGGCCGGTGGTGGCGCTCGTCGTCGGCCGACACGACGTCGGCGCCTTCGCCGCCTCCCACACCGGCGCCCTCGCGACCTCGTGGCGCACCACGCGCGCGGCCCTCGCCCAGGCCGGTGCGGTCCTGGTCGGCGACGAGCGCGAGCTCGTCGACGCCGTCGGGGCGCTGTCGGTGACCCGGGCGCGGCCCGCCCGCGCAGCCGGCGTCGGCGTCGTGACCGCCCAGGCCGGACCGGGCCTGCTGCTGCTCGACGACCTCCGCGGCCGGGGCGCCAGGGTGCCCGAGCTGGCCGCGGCCACCCAGGAGGCGCTCGGCGGGCTGCTGCCGCCGCTGACCTTCCAGCGCAACCCGGTCGACACCGGCCGCCCCGGCCCCGAGCTGGGCCGGGTGTTCCGGGCCGTGGCCGAGGACCCCGAGGTCGACGTCGTCGCCGGGTACGCGCTGCACGAGCCCGACGCCGTCGACCTCGTCGCGGCCGCCGGTGAGGGCCGGGTCGACGACGTGCCGGTGGTCCTCGGGCTCGGCGGCACCGGCGACGAGGTGGTGCGGGCCCGCCGCGCCCTGCTCGACGCCGGGATCGCCGTCGCCGGCGATCCGCGGGGCGTCGCGGCCGGCGTCGGCGCCCTGCTCACCGACGCCCGCGTGCGCGCCCGCCGGGCCGACCCCGTCGTCCCGCGGCAGGTGCCCACCGGCGTTGCGGGCGCGTACGACGAGCACGCGGCCAAGGGGCTGCTCGACCGGCTCGGGATCCCGACTGCACCACGGCGGGCCTGCGCGAGCCGGGCCGAGGCGCACGCCGCCCTCACTGCTCTCACGGCGCTCGGTGGCCCGGTGGCCGTCAAGATCCTCGACGCCGCCGTGCTGCACAAGACCGAGATCGGCGGCGTGCACCTCGGGATCGCCGACGCCGCGGGGCTCGACGAGGCCCTCGACCGGCTCGACGCGATCGGCGCGCGGCGCTACCTCGTCGAGCGGATGGCGCCCGCCGGGGTGGACCTCGTGCTCGGCGCCCGTCGCGACCCGGTGTTCGGGCCGATCGTGCTGCTCGGGCTGGGCGGCACCACCGCCGAGGCCCTGGCCGACGTCGCGATCCGGCTCGCCCCGCTCGGACCCGGCGAGGCGGCGGAGATGCCGGCCGAGCTCGCCGGGCATGCCCTGCTCGACGGGTGGCGCGGCGGTCCCGTCCTCGACCCCGACGCGCTCGGGCGGGTCGCGTCCGCTCTCGGCGACCTGCTCGTCGCCAATCCCGGCCTCGCCGAGATCGAGGTCAACCCCCTGCGCCTGACCGCCGGCGGTCTGGTCGCGCTCGACGCCGTCGTCATCCCCAGGGAGGCCAGTGATGCCCAGCCCGATCAGTGAGCACACCGTGTCGTGGCCCGCCGACCTCGCCGAGGACTACGTCGGCAAGGGCTACTGGGCCGGCGTCCCGCTCGGCCCCCTGCTGCGCGAGGTCGCCCACGCCCGGCCGGACGCCCCGGCGCTCGTCGACGCCGCCGTGGGCCTGCGGCTGACCCACCGCGAGCTCGTCGAGCGTGCCGACGCCGCTGCGGCCCGGCTGCTCGACCTGGGCCTGGCCCGGGGCGACCGGATCGTGGTGCAGCTCGGCAACGGGTGGGAGTTCGTGGTGCTCACCCTGGCCTGCCTGCGCGCCGGGATCGTGCCGGTGATGGCGTTGCCCGCGCACCGCCGCACCGAGCTCGCCCACCTCGCCCGGCACGCCGAGGCCACCGCCATCGCGGTGCCGGACCGGATGCGCGACTTCGACCACCAGGCGCTGGCCCACGAGCTGGCCGACGAGGTGGTGCCGGAGACCGGGGGACCCTGGCGCGTGCTCGTCGCCGGCGACGACGTCGTGCCCGGCGGCGTGGACCTGCGGGCGCTCTGCGGGCCGGCCGGCGACCCGGCCGCGGACCGGGCACGGCTCGACGCGGTGCCGGTGAGTAGCCGGGACGTCGCGGTCTTCCTGCTCTCCGGCGGCACCACCGGCCTGCCGAAGCTGATCGCCCGCACGCACGACGACTACGCCTACAACGCCCGCGCCAGCGCGGGGACGGCCGGCGTCGACCCCGACACCGTCTACCTGGTGAGCCTTCCGGCGGGGCACAACTTCCCGCTGGCCTGCCCGGGCATCCTCGGGGTGCTGCTGGCCGGTGGGCGCGTCGTCCTGCTGCCGTCGCCGGAACCGGCCCGCGCCTTCGCGACGATCGAGGCCGAGGGAGTCACGCACACCGCCGTCGTCCCGGCGGTGGCCGGGCGGTGGCTCGACCACGCCGAGAAGCACGGCTGCGGGCCTGTTGCGAGCCTGCGCGTGCTGCAGGTCGGCGGCGCCCGCCTCGCCGACGAGCTGGCGCGCAAGGTCCGGCCCGTCCTCGGCTGCACCCTGCAGCAGGTGTTCGGGATGGCCGAGGGACTGCTCAACTTCACCCGGCTCGACGATCCCGAGGAGGTCGTCTGCACCACCCAGGGCCGGCCGATGTGCCCGGACGACGAGGTACGGCTCGTCGACGAGCTCGACCAGGACGTGCCCGAGGGCGAGCCCGGCTCGCTGCTCACCCGCGGCCCCTACACCCCGCGCGGCTACTACCGGGCGGCCGAGCAGAACGCCCGCGCCTTCACCGCGGACGGCTGGTACCGCTCCGGCGACATCTGCCGGCGCACGCCCGAGGGCAACCTGGTCGTCGAGGGCCGGGACAAGGACATGATCAACCGCGGCGGCGAGAAGATCTCCGCCGAGGAGGTCGAGAACCTCGTCTACCAGCTGCCGGCCGTCGCGCAGGTGGCGGCGGTCGCGATGCCCGACCGCGAGCTGGGGGAGCGGGTCTGCCTCTACGTGGTCCCGCGGCCCGGGGCGGGCGTGACGCTCGAGGAGATCCGGGCGTTGATGGAGCGGATCGGCGTCGCCCGGTTCAAGCTGCCCGAGCACCTGGTGGTGGTCGACGAGCTCGCGTCGACGAAGGTCGGCAAGATCGACAAGAAGGCGCTGCGGGCCGACATCGCCGACCGGCTCGCCGGGGCGTCGGCATGAGCCGGCACGACCTCGACCGCACGCTGCCCTGGATGCGGGAGGGCACCGCCTTCCTGGAGACCCAGGTCGCGGCGCTGACGGACGACGAGCTGCGGGCCCCGAGCGCGCTGCCGGGCTGGACCCGGGCGCACGTCGTCGGACACGTCGCCCGCAACGCCGAGGCGCTGACCCGGCTGGCCGGCTGGGCCCGCACCGGAATCGAGACCCCGATGTACGCCGACCGCGCGCAGCGGGCGGCGGAGATCGAGGCGTCGGCCGAGCTGCCGGCGTCGACGTTGCGGGCCGAGCTCACCGCCACCGCGCGGGCGCTCGAGGAGGCCCTCGCCGCGCTCACCCCCGCACAGTGGGACGCGCACGTTCGCAGCGCCCTCGGGCGGGCGATCCCGGCGGCCGAGGTGCCGTGGATGCGGATCCGCGAGGTCTGGCTGCACGCCCTGGACCTCGGCGCCGGGGCGAAGCCCGGCGACCTGCCCGACGGCGTGCTGGACCTGCTGCTCGACGACGTCACCGCCGCCCTGTCCGGCAAGGAGGACTGCCCGTCGCTGGAGCTGGTGCCGGTCGACCGCACGCGCCCGTGGCTGGTGGGCACCGGCGAACCGGTGGGCACCATGACCGGCTCCGCGGCCGAGCTCGTGGGCTGGCTGACCGGCCGGATCGCGGACCCGACCAGGCCGCCGCTGCCGCGCTGGCTCTGACGCGGCTCAGGCCACCCCGAGCAGCCGGTGCGCGGTGGCGCGGTCGGCCCGGAACTCCTGCGTGCCCACCCGGTGCACGATCCGGCCCTTCTCCATCACCGCGATCTCGTCGCACACCGCGAAGGCCAGGTGGAGGTCCTGCTCGACCAGCAGGATCGCCACCCCTTCCCGGCGGAGCGTGGCGAGGAGGTCGGCGATCTGGTCGACGATGGCCGGGGCGAGGCCGTCGGACGGCTCGTCGAGCAGCATGAGGCGGGGATCGGTGAGCAGGGCGCGGGTCCCAGCCGCGCTGCATGTCCGTGCCGAGCGCCGCGTACACCCCGGACTGGGGGACGACCAGGCCGATCTTCACCGGCCCGCCCTGCCCGCCGCCGCCCCCGGACGAGCCCCCGCCCACGCTGCTGCCGCACGCCGCGATCGTGACGGGCCCTGTGTGCCCGTCAGTCGCCCGCCGGCTCGGTCCGGCTGGCGGCGATGACCTCGGTCAGCACGGCGTGCAGGTGCTCGAGGTCGGAGATCGGCATCCCGAGCCGGCCGATGATCGCCGGCGGGATCCGCTCGGCCCGGGCCCGCAGCGCCCGGCCCTCCGGGGTGAGTCCGACCGCGAGCATGCGCTCGTTGCCCTCGACGCGCTTCCGCGTCACGTATCCGGCGGCCTCCAGGCGCTTGAGCAGCGGGGACAACGTGCCCGGGTCGAGTGCCAGGGCCGTGCTGAGGTCGGTCACCGAGCGGGGCGAGCGCTCCCACAGCGCGAGCATGACCAGGTACTGCGGGTGCGTGAGGCCCATCGGCTCGAGCAGCGGGCGGTACAGCGCGATCACGTTGCGCGCTGCCACGGCCAGTGCGAAGCAGACCTGCCGGTCGAGCTTGAGCAGATCGGTTTCTGCGACGGTCGCGAGGTCACCCTCGTCACGTCGTCCGGAGTCGGTCACGGAGCCAGTGTACGATCCTTGGCGTACAAAGTGTTGGGGTGAGGATGATGTCCGAGACGGTCCGGCCGAATCCGCTGCGATGGCTCCTCTACGCCTACGGCGCAGGGCTGCCCGCACGGCACAGGGACTGGGTGCTGCACGACGTCACCGCGCCGAGCTGGCGGTGGCGGCACTTCGCCCGCGCGACCGCGCAGCTGCTGCCGATCGCGGTGCTGCTGTACGTGTTCATCCCCGGCGAGCCCTGGGTCCGCGCGATGGCGGTGCTCGGCGGCCTGCTCATCGGCTACTTCTACTCGTTCGCGTACATGTACGAGTCGGCCGAGCACCGGGCCGTCAAGGCCGGCTACCCGCAGGGCGGCGCCGCCGCGATCCGCGAGGAGGCCCACGCCGACGAGCGCCGCGAGCAGGAGGAGCGCTACGCCGCCCGCTGGCGGCAGGACGGCTGAGACTGCACCAGCAGGCGCCCCGTCACAGCAGGCCACGCTCCCGCGCGGCGTGCACGGCGGCCGTCCGGTTCCGGACGTCGAGCCGCCGCATCGCACTGCGCAGGTAGGCCTTCACCGTCTCCTGGCTCAACCCCATCGCGTCGGCGACCTCGGCGTTGGTCCGGCCCAGGGCGACGAGCCCGAGCACGTCGAGCTCGCGGGGGGCCAGCGCGGGCCGGGGTGCGGCCGGGTCCGCCCCGCCGAGCTCGGCGACGATCCGGGCGAGCCGGTGGCGCAGCTCGGGATCGGCCGCGGATCGTGCGAGGTCGGCGAGCTCGGCCAGTGCCGTCCGTGCCCGGGTCTCCGACGACCTGCGGGGACGGGCCGGCGGCGGGAGCAGCGCCGCGATCTCGCGCTCGAGCGCGGCCCCGAATGCGGCCACCCGGTCCAGGACGACGTCGCCGATGCGGTGCGGCGCCCGGACGGCCCCGTAGACCACGGCGCCCACCGCCCCGCCCACCGCGACGGGCACCGCCACCACCGAGGTCATCCGCTCCTCGCGGACCACGTGGTGGTCGAAGTCGTGGGTGATCGCGCGGGTGGAGGCGTAGTCGTCGACCCGGCAGACCGTGCCGGTCAGCAGCGCCGAGCCGCCCAGCCCGCGCCCGCGGCCCACCTCGAGGTCGCGCAGCGAGTCGCCGAGCGTGCCGCGCAGGTGCCCGATCCGCAGCCGGGACCCGTCGCGGCGCGGCCGCGTCGCCCCGCCGAACACCACGGGCAGCCCGGTCGTCCGCTGCAGCTGGCGCAGCCGCTGCCCGACGACCCGGTCGACGATGCCGACCGGCGAGTCGTCGTCGGCCACCTGACCTCCTCGTCGTCGCCGGGCCGCCGTCGACGGCCCAGGAGAAGAGGGTCCGGTCCGGGTGGCCCGCGCGCTACCCCTGTTCGGGGGTAGTGATGCCGGTCCGTCGCCGGTCACGCTTCCGGCCGCCGATCCGCCGGGGCACGGCCCCGGACCGGATCCGTACGGACGCCGACCGGGAGACGACGCCACGATGACGACCAGCCACGACCGCTACCGCGCCGCCCGCGACCTGCTGCTGGACCTGCGCGAGGACCACGAGAAGGCCGTCGCCGCGTTCGCGTGGCCGGTGTTCGACGCGCCCTTCAACTGGGCGCACGACTGGTTCGACGTGATCGCCGACGGGGTGGACCGGCCCGCGCTGACCATCGCGGAGGAGGACGGGAGCGTCGCGTCCTGGACGTTCGACGAGCTGCGGCGCCGGTCGAACCGGCTGGCCCGCTGGCTCGCCGAGCAGGGCGTCCGCCGCGGCGACAGCGTGATGCTGATGCTCGGCAACCAGGTCGAGCTGTGGGAGTCGATGCTCGCGGTGATGAAGCTCGGCGCGGTGATCATGCCGACGACCACCGCCCTCGGCGCCGCCGACCTGCCGGACCGGATCGCCCGCGGCGGCGCGCGGCACGTGATCGCCGGTGCCGCCGACGCTCCCAAGTTCGCGGGGATCGAGGGCCTCACCCGGGTCGCCGTGGGCGGGACCGTCGAGGGTTGGCTGGACCACGCCGCCGCGGCCACCGCCGACGACGACCCGCTCCCGCACCCCGGCACCGCCGCCGACGACCGGCTGCTCCTGTACTTCACCTCCGGCACGACGAGCCGCCCCAAGCTCGTGGAGCACACCCAGCAGTCGTATCCGGTGGGTCACCTGTCGACGCTGTACTGGCTGGGCATCCGGGCCGGCGACACGCACCTCAACATCAGCTCGCCGGGGTGGGCCAAGCACGCGTGGAGCTGCTTCTTCGCGCCGTGGATCGCCGAGGCCTCGATCTTCGTGCACAACTACTCGCGGTTCGACGCCGCGGCGCTGCTCGGCCGGATCCGCGAGCACGGCGTGACCACGTTCTGCGCCCCGCCCACCGTGTGGCGGATGCTGATCAAGGCCGACCTCTCCGGCGGGCCGGGGGAGCTGCGCGAGGTCGTCGCCGCGGGCGAGCCGCTCAACCCGGAGGTGATCGAGCAGGTCCGGCGGGCGTGGGGGCTGACCCTGCGTGACGGGTTCGGGCAGACCGAGACCACGGCGTCGGTCGGCAACACCCCGGGCTCCGTGGTGAAGCCGGGCTCGATGGGCCGGCCGCTGCCGGGCGTGCCGGTCGTGCTGGTCGACCCGCTGACGGGGCGACCGAGCGAGGTCGAGGGCGAGATCTGCCTCGACCTCGCCGAGGCGCCGCTCTCCCTCATGACCGGCTACCTCGGGGACCCGGAGAAACAGGCCGAGGCGACCGAGGGCGGCTACTACCACACCGGCGACGTCGCGACCCGGGACGACGACGGGTACCTGTTCTCCGTCGGCCGCACGGACGACGTCTTCAAGGCCTCCGACTACAAGGTCTCGCCGTTCGAGCTGGAGAGCGTGCTCATCGAGCACCCGGCGGTGACCGAGGCGGCGGTGGTCCCGGCGCCGGACCCGGTCCGGCTGGCCGTGCCGAAGGCCTACGTCGCCCTCGCCCCGGGCTGGGAGCCGACGCGGGAGACCGCGCTGGAGATCCTGCGGCACGCGCGCGAGAATCTGGCCCCCTACCTGCGGGTGCGCCGGCTGGAATTCTTCGACCTGCCCAAGACGATCTCCGGCAAGATCCGCCGGGTCGAGCTGCGCGCCCGCGAGGAGGCCGGCGTCGGCGGCGGGGCCGAGTGGCGCGACGACCGGTTCCCCGAACTGAAGGGCTGACGCGCCGGGCCACTGCTCCATCAGTGTTCAAAGCCTTGACGGGTTCTGGTGTTCTTCGCGTCGACGCCCTACGGTTCAGATAGTCAAACCTTTGATCGCTGCTGCGGCGGCGGTCGGGACCCGCGACCTCCCAAGGACGGGAAGGGACTGTCGATGACGCACACCCCCGGGGCGGCCAAGCCGTTCGCCTCCTCCGCCGACACCGCCGCCAAGGAGCAGACCCTCGAGGTCCTCGCCGACGGCGTCTACGCCCTGACCGCCGAGGGCGACCCGAACATCGGGGCGATCGAGGGCGAGGACTTCCTGGTCTGCTTCGAGGCCCTTGCCACCCCGGTGGCCGCGGAGAAGTGGCTGGCGAAGCTGCGTCAGCACACCGACAAGCCGGTGCGCTATCTGGTGCTCTCGCACTACCACGCGGTCCGGGTGCTGGGCGCGAGCGCCTTCGAGGCCGAGACGATCGTGTCCCACGAGATCACCCGGGACCTGGTGGCGGAGCGGGGCAAGCAGGACTGGGAGTCGGAGTTCGCGCGGATGCCGCGGCTCGCGGAGGCGGCGGACTCGGTGCCGGGGCTGACCTGGCCGACGCTGACCTTCGCCGACCGGCTGACCATCGACCTCGGCGGCGACCGCGGTGACCTGGTGCTGCAGTACCACGGGCGCGGGCACACCGAGGGCGACATCACCGCCTGGCTGCCGCGGCAGAGGATCCTCTTCGCCGGCGACCTCGTCGAGGCCCGGGCCGCGCTCTACACCGGTGACGCCTTCCATCGGGACTGGGCGGGCACCACCCTGGATGCCGTGAAGGCGCTCGGTGCGGAGCAGTTGGTCGGGGGACGGGGCGCGGTCAGCCGCGGCCGCGCGGAGGTCGACGCCGCGATCGAGCAGACCCGCGGGTTCCTGCAGGCGATGATCCGCGAGGTCGGCGGGGTGCAGCAGCGCGGTGGCACGCTGAAGGAGGCGTTCGAGGCGACGCACGCCGCGCTGGTCGACGACTACGGCCACTGGCCGATCTTCGAGCACTGCCTGCCCTTCGACGTCTCGCGGCTGTGGGACGAGCTGTCCGGCATCGAGCGCCCGGTCATCTGGACGGCCGAGCGCGACCAGGAGGTCTGGGCCCAGCTGCAGGGCTGAGCCCCGGTTCAGGACTCGCGACGACGGGAGTACCGCATGACCACCGCACCTCGCCCTCCGAGCGGGGACCGGGCGGCGGGCGCCTGGCCCGCCGCGCCGGTGCTCGTCCTGGGCGCCGGCCCGGTCGGGCAGACCACCGCCCTGTTGCTCGCCCGCTGGGGCGTGCCGACGATCGTGCTCGACCGGCGCCCCGAACGGGACATGGTCGGGTCCAAGGCGATCTGCCAGCAGCGCGACGTCCTCGACGTCTGGGAGGCCGTCGGCGCCGGCCGGCGGATCGCCGACGAGGGGGTCACCTGGACCACCGCCCGCACCTTCCACCGCGACCGGGAGCTGTTCGCGGTCGAGTTCGCCGACCCCGGCCGCTCGGCGTTCCCGCCGTTCGTCAACATCTCCCAGACGCGCACCGAGGAGATCCTCGACGAGTGCATCGCGGTCGAACCCCTCGTGGACCTGCGCTGGGGGCACCGGGTCGTGCACGTCGAGCAGGACGGCACCGGGGTCGTCGCCCGCCTCGACGACGGCCGGGAGCTGCACGGCTCCTACCTCGTCGTCTGCGCCGGGGCCCGCAGTGACGAGCTGCGCGCGCTGCTCGGGGTGAGCTTCGACGGGCACTCCTTCGACGACCGCTTCCTGATCTGCGACATCCGAGCCGACCTGCCCGGCTGGGCCTCGGAGCGGCGCTTCTACTTCGACCCGGAGTGGAACCCGGGCCGCCAGGTGCTCATCCACCCGTGCCCGGACTCGACCTTCCGGATCGACTGGCAGGTGCCGGCGGACTACGACCTCGACGCCGAGGTCGCCTCGGGGGCGTTGGACACCCGGATCCGGCAGATCGTCGGCGACCGGGACTACGAGATCGTGTGGAAGTCGGTGTACCGCTTCCACTCCCGCGTGGTGGACCGGATGCGCTGCGGGCGGATCCTCGTCGCCGGCGACGCGGCGCACCTGGTGTCGCCGTTCGGGGCCCGGGGCCTGAACTCCGGGGTCGGCGACGCGGAGAACGCGGCCTGGAAGATCGCCTACGTCGGCCACGGCTGGGCGCCGGAGGAGCTGCTGGAGAGCTACCACCACGAGCGGCACGCCGCGGCCGTCGAGAACATCGCGGTCACCACCGCCACCATGGACTTCCTGGTCCCGCCGGACGAGGCCCGCGCGCGGCACCGCGCCGAGGTGCTCGCCCGGGCGGCATCCGACGCCGAGGCCCGCGCCCGCGTCGACTCCGGGCGGCTGTCCGAGCCGTTCTGGTACGTCGACTCGCCGCTGACCACCGCCGACGCGCGGCGGCCCTTCGGCGGGCGCCCGCCGCGCGGGCAGGTCCCGCCGGCCGGACCCGGCGTGCTGCTGCCCGACGCACCCGTCGTCGCCGGGACGACCGCGGGCGGCCGGGCCCGCGCGCTGGCCCGCGACGGTTTCCTGCTCCTGACCGGCGCCCGGGTCGACCACGCCGCGGCCACGCGGGCCGCGGCGGCCGTGCCCGGCCCGGTCCGGGTCCTCGCCCTGCACGAGATCGACCCCGAGGGCACCTTCACCGCGACCCTCGGAGCCCGGCCCGACGAGGTGTGGGTCGTCCGCCCGGACGCCCACGTCGCCGCCGTCCTGGCCGGCCCGACCACCGAAGAGATCACGGCGGCGCTGCATCGCGCGGCCGCGCACCCCGGCACCCGGGAGGAGAGCCCCGATGGCGTTCTACAGGCGAGTCGGTGACGTCCCGCCCAAGCGGCACACCCAGCACCGGACCGCGGACGGCGGCCTGCACCACGAGGAGCTGGTGGGGGAGGAGGGCTTCTCCTCGGACTCCTCGCTGCTCTACCACACGGGTGTGCCGTCGGCGATCGTCGACGCCACGCCGTGGGAGCTGCCGGACCAGACGCTCACCGAGAACCGGCCGCTGGTCCCGCGGCACCTGGAGCTGCACCGGCTGACCAGCCAGGACTGGAAGGCCGTGGACCCGGTGACGGGCCGGCGGTTGGTGCTGGGCAACGCCGACGTGCGGATCTCCTACGTGGTGGCGGGGGAGACCTCGTCGCTGTACCGCAACGCCGTCGGCGACGAGTGCGTCTACGTCGAGTCCGGCACCGCGACGGTGGAGACGGTGTTCGGGGTGCTCGAGGCCGGGCAGGGCGACTACGTGTTGATCCCCCGCGCGACGACCCACCGCTGGATCCCGACGGGCTCGGACCCGCTGCGGCTCTATGCGATCGAGGCCAACTCGCACATCGCCCCGCCGAAGCGGTACCTGTCGCGCTACGGGCAGCTGCTCGAGCACGCCCCGTACTGCGAGCGGGACCTGCACGGGCCCACCGAGCCGTACGTGGTGGAGGGCAGTGAAAGCGGCGGGGACGTCGAGGTGCTCGTCAAGCACCGCGGCGCGCGCGGGATCACCGGGACCCGCTACGTCGTCCCGACGCACCCGTTCGACGTGGTCGGCTGGGACGGCTGCCTGTACCCCTACACGTTCAACATCGCCGACTTCGAGCCGATCACCGGGCGGGTGCACCAGCCGCCGCCGGTGCACCAGGTGTTCGAGGGGCAGAACTTCGTGATCTGCAACTTCGTGCCGCGCAAGGTGGACTACCACCCGCTGGCGGTCCCGGTGCCGTACTACCACGCCAACGTGGACTCGGACGAGATCATGTTCTACTGCGGCGGGAACTACGAGGCCCGCAAGGGCTCCGGGATCGCGCAGGGCTCGATCAGCCTGCACCCGGGCGGGCACTCGCACGGACCGCAGCCCGGGGCGGTCGAGCGGTCGATCGGAGCCGAGTACTTCGACGAGATGGCCGTCATGGTGGACACGTTCCGGCCCATGGAGCTGGGCGAGGGCGGCATCGCCGCCGAGGACGACCGCTACGCCTGGACCTGGGCGGGCCGGGGACCGGCGTCGTGACGGGCGGGGTTCCCGGTGTACCGGCCCTGGTCGCCGGGCTGTGCGACGACGCCGCGGTCTTCCCACCCGGCCTCGCCCCGCTGCCCGACGCGGTGCGGGCCTACCGGGACCGGCGGGACCGCTGGTACGCCGGGCTGGTCGGGCCGTTGGTGCTGGCCGCGGCGGTGCTGCCGCAGCTGGGGCCACTGCTCCCGCCGGATGCCCGGCTGCCGCTGTCGGTGACCTTGCCCGGCGGGCCGGCGGACCTGCCCGCCGCGCTGGCCGACGCCGCCGCGCTGCCGGTGGAACTGCGGTCGGTCGAGGTGGCGGTGCCCGAGGGCATGGCGACCGCCGAGTTCCTCGACCTGCTCGCCGCGAGGGTGCCGGGTGCTCTCGACGTCTACGTCGAGGTGCCCCGCGACCTGCGCCGGGTCGCGGTCCTGGAGGTGCTGGCGTCGTCGTCGTTGCGGTACCGGGCCAAGTTCCGGACCGGCGGGATCCGCGCCGACCTGCACCCGGACGAGGCCGAGCTGGCCGCGGGGGTCGCCGCCGTCGTCGGGGCGGGGGTGCCGTTCAAGGCGACCGCCGGGCTGCACCACGCGGTGCGCAACACCGACCCGCGGACGGGGTTCGAGCAGCACGGTTTCCTCAACCTGCTGCTCGCCACGGACGCGCTCGTCCGGGGAGGCACCGAGTCCGAGGCGCGCGCCCTGCTCGCCGAACGCGACGGCGCGACCGTCGCCGGGCTGGTCCGCACCGTCGAGCCCGGGGTGCGGGCGGCGTTCGCGTCGTTCGGCACCTGCAGCATCACCGAACCGCGCGACGAGCTCGTCGCGCTCGGCGTCCTGACCGCGCCGGTCCCGGAAGGAATCCACTGATGAGCGTCGTCGAGGTCCCCGCAGGCTCGCCGTTCGGGCGGGAGAACCTGCCCTACGGGGTCTTCTCCGTCGCCGGCGGTGACCCGAGGGTCGGCGTACGGCTGGGCGACACCGTGGTCGACCTGTCCGTGCTGCTCGGCGCCACCGGGGACGACGCGGTGTTCGCCGCGGCGTCGCTGAACCCGTTCCTGGCCCAGGGACCGGCCCGGTGGGCGCAGGTCCGCGAGCGGGTCACCGCCCTGGTCGGCGGGGACCTGCCCGACGCGGCCCTGCACCCGGTCCGGGACGTGGCCCTGCACCTGCCGTTCGAGGTCGCCGACTACGTGGACTTCTACGCCTCGGAGCACCACGCGTCGAACCTCGGGCGGTTGTTCCGCCCGGACGCCGAGCCACTCATGCCGAACTGGAAGCACCTGCCGGTGGGCTACCACGGCCGGGCCGGGACCGTCGTGGTCTCGGGCACGGACGTCGTCCGGCCGTGCGGGCAGCGCAAGGCGCCCGACGAGGCCGCGCCCACGTACGGGCCGTCCCGGCGGCTGGACATCGAGGCCGAGCTGGGGTTCGTCGTCGGCGTCGGCTCGCCGCTGGGCGGGCGGATCGGGGTCGACGAGTTCGACCAGCACGTCTTCGGCGCGGTGCTGGTCAACGACTGGTCCGCCCGCGACATCCAAGCCTGGGAGTACGTGCCGCTGGGCCCGCACCTGGGCAAGAGCTTCGCCACCTCGGTCTCCCCGTGGGTGGTGCCGCTGGCCGCGCTGCAGGCGGCGCGGGTGCCGCTGCCGGGGCAGGACCCGCCGCCGCTGGAGTACCTGCGCGGGAGCGAGGACTGGGGCCTGGACGTCGACCTGGTCGTGGAGTGGAACGGCGAACAGGTCGCCCGCCCGCCGTATAAGGAGATGTACTGGTCGCCGGCGCAGATGCTGGCGCACCTGACGGTGAACGGGGCGTCCGCGCGGACCGGGGACCTGTTCGCGTCCGGCACCATCTCCGGCCCGGAACGCCACCAGCGCGGCGCGTTCATCGAGCTGACCTGGGGCGGGCGCGAACCGGTCACCGTGAAGGGCGAGGAACGCACCTTCCTGCTCGACGGCGACGAGGTCACCATCTCCGCCACCGCGTCGGGCCCGGACGGCACCCGGATCGGGTTCGGCGAGGTCACCGGGCGGATCACGCCGGCGCGCTGAGCGGCGTCACTCCCACACCGTCACTCCCACACCTCGCCGTCCGGGCTCCCGACCACGACGGTGTAGCCGTCGGGGTCGCGGAACCAGATCTCGCGGTGGCTCGGGCCGTTGCCCCCGCCCTCCGGCGGGTTGCGGTGCGGCGGCCGGACCACCGGGGCGCCCGCCGCCGCGGCCCGCTCGACGACCCCGTCGAAGTCGGTGACCTCGCCGAACCACACCAGGACGCCGTTGCCCAACGGCGCGTCGGGCTCGGCGACGACGGGGCCGTGGTGGTGGGTCACGTCGTGCCGGTGCAGCTGCAGGACGAGGACCCCGTCGGCCAGGAGCCGCTCGTACTCCGGTCCGCCGTGGTCGCTCACCAGGCCCAGCACCCGCTGGTACCAGGCGCTCGAGACCTCGACGTCCCGCACCGCGAGCAGCGGCTGCGCCCGCGCCGTCCGGACGGGGGCGACGAGCCCGAGCCGGGTGCCGTCCGGGTCGTCGACCTCGGCCAGCCACCGGGCGCCCTGGTCGAGCCGCGGCCGGCCGTGCACCCGGCCGCCGTGCGCCACCACCCGGCTCAGCGCGGGGTGCAGGTCGTCGACGCACAGCCAGAGGACGGGACCGGCCCCGGTCGCGGGAGCGAGGTCGGTCGACCACTGGCCGCCGAGCCCGGGCGCATGGAAGCTGCCGTGCTGCGGCTCGCCGGTCCAGCCGAACACGGCCTCGTAGAAGGCGATCGAGCGCCCGAGGTCGCGGGTCGGCAGCTGGAGGTAGCCGAGCTGTCCGTGGGCCGGGTGCGCGGTCATTCGCGGTCCTCTCGCTCGTCCCTCGCCCCCTCGCGACGGGCCCGCCGCCCGTTACCCGACTAACGTCCGGCCGGCCCGGAACGAGGATCAGGGCAAGGGGTCGGCGTCCGGACGGGGGGTCCGGACGCCGACCGATCGCATGCAGCGGAGGGCCTCGTCTCGGGCGCTGCCGCTCAGCGTCCCGGACGCTGCGGCCGGGTCCACGGTCAGAACGTGGCGATCGGGTTGACCGGGCTGCCGGACGTACCGGCGAAGCGGACCGGCGCGACCGCGAGGTGGAAGTCCCACTGGCCGAGCTCGGCAGCCGTCGTCGCGCACGCCTCCAGGTCGCAGTTGTCGAGCAGCCACAGACCCATCGCCACCAGGCTCACGGCGTGAACCGGCATCAACACGTCGGCGTACCCCGACGGCTGGACGTCCTGGGGGGTGTCGGCGCCGATCAACGCGACCTCCCGTTCGTGCAGCCACGGCAGGCAGGACGCGTGCCAGCCGGCCTGCGTGACACCGCCGGCCGCACCGGCCTCGTGCCGGACGCGGCCCTGGCCGGTCCGCAGGAGTACCGCGTCGCCGGGTCGCACCCGCACACCCTGGCGACGCTCGGCCTCCTCGAGATCGTCGGGAAACACACCCTGCCCCGGTTCCAGCCACGGCGCGTCACGGACCCTCGCGATGTCCAGCAGGACACCCCGCGTGATGATCCCGTTCGCCGCCGCCGTGACGGCCGCCCACGCCGATCCGGTCGCGGCGTCGACCAGCGAGTGCGACCGCCCGTTGTACATCGTGCCGTCCCAGAAGAGGTGGCACGGCGAGTCGACGTGGGTGAGGGTGTTGCCGTGGAACGTGATGCCGAGCCGCTCGGACGAGAAGCCCCAGCGCCGGTCGTTGCGGAATCGGGCCGGCATGTTCTCGGCGCCCGGCATGTCGGCGGCGCACGGGCACGTCGTCGTCGACCGCTCCATGTCGTCCGGGACGGTGACCTCCCATGCGCACGACACGCTCCTGCCGTGGCGCACGGCCCGCGCCGCCGCCAGCCGGACGTCGTCGGTGATGTGGTTCAGGGTGCCGAGCTCGTCGTCCTCGCCCCACCGCCCCCAGTTCGACAGCGTGTCGAAGTACCCGAGCACGTCGTCCTGTGTGGGCATCGGTCGCCCTGCCGTCATCCCGGCATCGCCCCCTTTGGACAGCGGGTCGAGGCACCGAGGCCCGCTGAACCGGCATGACATCAGATGAGCGGGCCCGCAGCTACCCGCGCCGCTCCGCCTCGACCAGCTCCCGTGTGCGCGGGGCGACCTCATGGGCGTAGCGCTCGAGGGTGGCCCGGTCGTCGGACATCAGGATGAAGCCGGAGATGCCCTCGGTCAGGGCGAGGTCGGCGAGCTCCTCGGCCCACTGCTCCGCCGGACCGACGAGCAGGCCGCCGCCGGTCTGCGCGAAGCGGCCCTCGAGGTTGAGCAGCCTGCGGATCGCGCCGGGGTCGCGGCCGGCCGCGTCGGCGCCCTCGTCGATCAGGGTGTTCATGGCGCCGAGGGAGGCGGGGCCGTCGCGCAGGTAGGAGAGCGAGGGCAACCAGCCGTCGGCGAGGCGGCCGACGAGCCGGAGCATGCGGGGGCCGTAGGCGCCGAGCCAGATGCCGATGTCGTGGGCGGGCGCGGGGCCGCGCTCGGCGCCGGCGACGTGGTGGAACTGGCCGTCGACGCGGACGCCGCCGCGCTCGTCGGCAGCCCAGATGCCGCGGAGGATCGCGATCGCCTCCTCGAGGGCCTGCACGGACTCGCCGGGCTTCAGCCGGCGGCCGCCCATGGCCTCGATGCCGTCCCAGAAGGCGCCCGCGCCGAGGCCGAGCTCGACGCGGCCACCGCTGAGCCGGTCGAGGCTCGCGGCGCTGCGGGCGAGGACGGCGGGTGGGCGGAGCGGGAGGTTGAGGACGTCACCGGTGAGGCGGATCCGCTCGGTCCGGGCCGCGACGGCGGACATCAGCGTCCAGGCGTCGAGGAACTCCGGAAGGTACGGATGATCCTGGAAGGCGACGAGGTCCAGGCCGGCCCGGTCGGCCGCCACGGCCAGGTCGAGCGCCTGATCCGGCGGGTCCGCGACCGGCGTGACGAAGGCGCCGAAGAGCAGGTCGTGTCGGTGGTCGGGCACGCGTCGAGAGTGGACCGGGCAGGACGGCCGGGCAAGGGCCGCCGGCGGCGCGGGGGTGCGTGCCCGACGCACCCCCGCCGCAGCGGCACCGTCAGCCGCGGACGCCCTGCCGCACCCAGGCGACGGCGTCGGCCACGCTGACGCCGCGCGGGCGCCAGCCGAGCCGGGTGCAGAGGTCCTGGAAGGCCTGCGGGGTCAGGGCGTGCCGCACCTGCAGGTTCCTCACCTGGTCGACGAGCTGGGCCGGGGCGCCGTGGGTGTTGAGGTACTCGACGAGCTGGGGAAGCGTGTGCACGGATCCTCCTGTGGGGGAGCGTCTCGGGCGCCGGGTCCGGCGCCGGCGACAACACTGCTGGCCGGCCCGAGGAGGGGGCTGTGCGCGACGTGTCCGAGCACTGTGAGCGCCCCGCCCGGCCCGGTGCGCGCGGAGCACCGCGGCGAGCCCGCGGAACACGAGCGTCGCGCCCACGACGACCGGGAGCGCGCGCACATCGCCGGGCCCCGGCGTGCAGCTCGCCGAGGCGGTGGGCGGCGAACCCGTCGTAGACCGCCCAGCCGACGGTCCCGGCGACGACGGCCGACCGGCGATGTCCACGGCCACGATGTCGGTGCCCTCCTGGGCGTGCCTTCTCAGCAGGCCCGACGGCGACGTTCCACGCGAACGAGGGACGGCCTCGGCTTGCGGGTATGTGTTACCACCGGTAACGTTACCGCCGGTAACGCCAGCAGTCGTCGATCCGCGAAGGAGCGACCATGGACGACACCATTGCCCTGGACCGCACCGCCGGCAATGCCGTGACCAGCGCTGATGCCGCCGTCGAGGGCGACCATGCCGACGTCGCCCGCCGCCTGCTGCGCTCGTCGGAGATGCTCTCCTTCGACCCCGCGCAGGCGGTCGACTGGGAGACGCCGCTGGACACCGGTTTCCACGGCGCGAGCCCGGAGTGGAGCACCCTCTACGGCACGGCGTACTGGGACGAGATGACCCCGGAGCAGCAGCGCGAGCTGACCCGGCAGGAGTCGGCGTCCGTCGCCAGCACCGGCATCTGGTTCGAGATGATCCTGCAGCAGATGGTGCTGCGGGACTTCTACGCCAAGGACCCGACCGACCCGGCCTTCCAGTGGGCGCTCACCGAGATCGCCGACGAGTGCCGCCACTCGATCATGTTCGCCCGCGGCGTGGCCAAGCTGGGCGCGCGGCCGTACCGCCCGAAGCGGTCGGTCGTCGAGCTCGGCCGGGCGTTCGCCGCGCTCGCCGGCGGCGAGGCGGCCTACGCCGCGATCCTCGTCGCCGAGGAGGTCCTCGACGTGATGCAGCGGGACTGGATGCGCGACGAGCGCGTGGTCCCGTTCGTGCGCACGATCAACAACATCCACGTGGTCGAGGAGTCCCGGCACATGAAGTTCGCCCGGGACGAGGTCCGCGAGCGGATGCGGGGTGCGGGCGCGCTGCGTCGTCAGGCGGACGCGGTGGTCATCGCCGGAGCCGCGTACCACATCGTGACCAGCATGGTCAGCGACGACGTGTACGAGGCGGCCGGGCTGGACCGCCGGCGTGCGCTACGCGAGGCGCGGGCCAACCAGCACCACAAGGCGATGATGCGCTCGAGCTGCGCCGGGCTGATGGAGTTCCTCGGCTCGGCCGGGCTGCTCACGCCGGCCGCGCGGGCGATCTACCGCCGCGCGAACCTCCTCTGACCCGGCGCCCTGCCGACCCCACCGAGCGACAGGCCCCGCGATGCCGTACGCGATCACCCAGACCTGCTGCACCGACGCGTCCTGCGTCGCGGCGTGCCCGGTCAACTGCATCCACCCCACGCCGGACGAGCCGGACTTCGGCACCACGGACATGCTCTACATCGACCCGCGGTCGTGCATCGACTGCGGTGCGTGTGCCGACGCGTGCCCCGTGGACGCCATCCACCCGGTCGACCTGCTGAGCGGCCCGCTCGAGGGCTACGCCGAGGTCAACGCGGAGTTCTACGCGGACCGGCCGTCGTCGGAGGTGGAGGAGGCGGAGCGGACCCCGGTGTTCCACCGCTGGGGCCCGCCCGCCTTCGACCGCACCATCCCGGCCGGCTTCCCGGCGCTCGACGTCGCGGTGGTCGGCACCGGGCCCGCGGGCATGTACGCCGTGCAGGACCTGCTCCTGCACACCGACGCCCGCGTCACGCTGATCGACCGGCTGGCCGTCGCGGGCGGGCTGGTGCGCTTCGGCGTGGCGCCCGACCACCCGTCGACCAAGCGGATCGGCGAGACGTTCGCCCGCCACCACGGCCACCACCGGCTGCGGATGCGGCTCGGGGTGGAGGTCGGCCGGGACGTCACGCCCGAGGAGCTCGCCGCCCAGCACGACGCGGTGATCTACGCCGTGGGCGCGTCGGAGTCCCGGTCGCTCGGCGTGCCGGGGGAGGACCTGCCCGGCAGCCTGCCCGCCACCACGGTCGTCGGCTGGTACAACGGCCACCCCGAGATCGCGCCCGGCGCGGTCGACCTGTCGTCGGGGCGGGTGGTCGTCGTCGGCACCGGGAACGTGGCGCTCGACGTCGCGCGGATCCTCACGGCCGACCCGGCCGATCTCGTGGACACCGCGATCGCGGGCGGGGCGCTGGAGCTGCTGCGCGGGTCGGGGATCCGCGAGGTCGTCCTGCTGGCCCGCCGCGGCCCGGACACCGCCGCCTACACCCGGCCCGAGATCGTCGCGCTGCTGCGCCGGGAGGGCGTGGAGGTCGTGGTCGACGACGCCGACCCGCGCACCGGGAAGGCGATCGACGAGGCCGTGCCGGGCGAGCACGCGGCGCTGCTGCAGGAGGCGCGCCGCGAGGTGGTCGACTGGTCGGCACCGGTCCCGGAGGGACCGCGCCGGCTGGTGCTGCGCTTCCACTCCTCGCCCACGGCGATCACCGGCGACGGCCGGGTCGAGGCGGTCCGGGTGACCGGCCCGGACGGCGAGGTGGAGATCCCGGCCGGGATGGTCGTCCGGGCCGTCGGGCACCGCGGGCGCCCCCTCGCCGGCCTGCCGTTCGACGACGCCACGGGCACCGTCCCGAACCACGAGGGCCGCGTCGAGGGCAGGCCCGGCACCTACGTCGTCGGCTGGATCAAGCGCGGCTCGACCGGCGGGATCGGCGCGAACCGCACGGACGCCGCCGAGACCGTCAAGGGCCTGATCGACGACGCCGTGGCGGGCCGGTTGCCGAACCGGCCCCGTCGCCGCATCCCGTTGCCGCTGCTCGGATCGCGTCGACGGCACCGGGTCGCACGCTAGGGCAGCCCGTCGCCCGGCGGCGCCGTCCGGTGCAGGACGTAGTCGCCGATCGCCCGGGCCGCGTGTGCGGCGTGATCGTGGCTGGCCAGCGTGCGTGCGTTGCGCCAGTGCCGGTCCAGGCCCTCCGAGGTGAGCGTGGCCGACGCGCCGGCGGCGTCGAAGATCACCGTGGCCGCCTGCTGGGCGGCCCGGTCGGCCACGACCTTCGCCTGGGTGACCTCGGCCGCGGCCGCCGCCAGCTCGTCCGCCGAGCGGTGCTCCGCCGCCGCATCGAGGGCGCGCGCGGCGCTGAGCACGACCGACCGGGCCGTGTAGGCCAGCGTCGCGGCCTCGCCCACCGCGGCCCGGACGAAGGGGTCGTCGGCGGCCCGTCCGGCCTCGGCAGCCTCGGCGGCGCGCGGGTTGGTGCGGGTGAACCCGGCGATGTCGGAGACGGCGGCCGTGGCGATCCCCGCGCCCACCGCGGCGAGGTGCAGGGCGCGGAAGCTGGAGGTCACGGTCGGCTCGGGGCGGCCGGGCGCGGGCCGCAGCACTGCGGCCGGGTCCACCTCGACGTCGGTGAACACGGCCGACCCGGTGGCCGTCAGCCGCTGACCCATGCCTTCCCAGTCGTCCCACAGCTCGACCCCGGGCGCGTCGACCGGCACGAGCGCCCACACCGGGCGGTCGGCGTCGTCGAGGGCGAGGACGGTGAGGTGGGAGGCGAAGAGCCCGCCGGTGGCGTAGTGCTTCTCGCCGGTGAGGAGCAGCCGGCCGCCGGTGCGCCGCAGCCGGGTGCCGAGGTCGAAGGGCCGGGTGCCGGTGCGTTCGGAGGTCGCCTCGCCGACCAGCACGCCCTCCCGCAGCTCGCGGAGGCGGCGGCCGGCGTCGGGCAGCCCGGGTTCGAGGAGCCGCTCGATGTGCGCGAAGTGGGCCCGGGTGGCCTGGGCGACGTTGGAGTCCGCCGCGGCGAGCCGCACGACCGCCTTGACGACGTCCGCGATCGAGCCGCCGGGGCCGCCCAGCAGGGCGGGGACGCGCAGCGAGCCCAGCCCGGAGTCGCGGAAGGCCTGCATCTCGCGGTAGGGGAGGGTGCGCTGCTCCTCGCGCCGGCGTGCCCCGGTCCGGACGGTGTCGGCCAGCGCCGGCAGCACCTGCGTGAGCAGTCCCTCGCGGTCGCGCGGGACCGGCGGCGCGGGGTCCGGCGGGCCGTGGCAGGCGTGCGTGGTCCGGGCGCTCACCGCGCGGCCGCCGCCGCCCGGGCGACGAGGGCGGCGCGGGTCAGCAGCCCGGCGAGGCGGCCGTCGCGCAGCAGCAGGGCGTGCGCGCCGCCGGCGGCGTCGAGGCAGGCGAGCGCCTCCTGCGCGGTCTCGCCGGTGCCGATTGCGACCGGCGCCGGGTCGGCGAGCTCGCCCACCGGCGTCGCCGGGTCGCGGCGGGCGGCCCCGTCGGTGAGCACCGCCGGGTCGAGCGCGCCGAGTACCTCGGAGACGGCGGTGGCGAAGCGCGGGCTGCGCCCTGGCAGGACGACCGGGACCAGCGGCTGGTCCCGCGCCGGTCCCGCGGCCAGCGCGGCGGCCTCACCGAGCGGCGTGCGGGTGGTGACGGTGTGCACCGGCGCGCCGGCGTCGGCGAGCAGTCCGGAGCGGTCGTCGTCGAGGAAGCCGAGGCGGCGCAGCCAGCCCACCGAGTGGTACTTCGACAGGTAGGCCCGCCCGGAGTCGGGGAGGACCGCCACCACGGTGTGCTGGGGCCCGAGCCCGCGCGCCACCCGCAGCGCGGCCGCCACGGCCAGCCCGGACGAGGCGCCCACCAGCAGGCCCTCCTCCCGCGCCAGCCGGCGCGTGGTCAGCACGGACTCGCGGTCGTCGATCACCTCGATCCGGTCGACGACCTCCCGGTGGTAGGACAGCGGCCAGGTGTCGTCGACGGTGTCGGTGTGCCGGTAGTGCCCGGAGGCCTCGACGAAGAAGGGGCTGCCGTCGCCGCCGTTGTAGACCGAGGTGGCGGGGTCGGCGCCGACAACCTCGACCGGGCCCACCTCCTTGAGGTACCGCCCGGTGCCCGAGATCGTGCCGCCGGTGCCGATCCCGGCGACGAGGTGCGTCACCCGGCCCTCGGTCGCCGCCCAGATCTCCGGCCCGGTGGTCGCGTGGTGCACGGTCGGGTTCGCCGGGTTGTCGTACTGGTCGGCGAACCAGCCGCCGGGCGTCTCCGCCGCGATCCGCCGGGCCAGCCGGTTGACGTGCTCGGGGTGTTCGCGGGGCAGGCTCGCGCGCGTCGTGACGACCTCGGCGCCGTAGGCGCGCAGGATGTCCAGCTTCTCCACGGCCACGGTGTCCGGCAGGACGACGACGATCCGGTGCCCGCGGACCGCGGCGGCCTGGGCGAGCCCGATCCCGGTGTTGCCCGAGGAGGCCTCGACGATCGTGCCGCCGGGTGCGAGCACGCCGTCGCGCTCCGCGGCGAGCACCATCGCGGTGGCGGCGCGATCCTTCACCGAGCCGCCCGGGTTGAGGTACTCGGGCTTGACGAGCACGGTGGCGGCGAGGCCGGCGGTGAGCCGGCGCAGCCGGACGAGCGGGGTGCCGCCGACCAGGTCGATCAGCGAGTCGTGGACGACCATGGGTCCTTCCTGGACGGTCCTCGGGTGGCGCACGCTCAGGAGAGGACGAGGCCCTCGGCGCGGCCCGGGTCCCGCGGCCCCCACAGCGTGGTCGACACCTCGCGGCGGACCAGCGGCACGACCTCCTCGGCGAACCGGCTCAGCACCTCCTGCTGCTGCGGATAGGGCAGGACGGGGTTGATCGAGACCGACTGGACGTCGTGCCGGTAGGACTTGTGGTAGTCGAGGATCTTCGCGGCGACCCGCTCCGGAGTGCCGACCAGGGCCGGTCCGTGCGCGACGGCCTCCTCGATCGTCGTGAACGACATGGTCTTGCCCTTGCGCGGGTCGCCGGCGTGCGCGGCGGCGAGCTTGGCGGCCTGCGCCTCGTAGATCGGCCGGTACTCCGCGACCGCCTGCTCGTCCGTGTCGGCGAGGAACAGTCCGCCCGAGCCGGAGCCGACGTAGCCGACGGCGGGGTCGTGCCCGTGCGCCTCGAGCTGCTCGCGGTACCGGTCGATGAGGACCAGGTAGTTCTCCCGCGGCTGCAGGGCGTTGGCGCTGAAGATCGGGTCGCCCCACTTCGCGGCCAGGTCGACGGCGGCGGTGGAGGTGGCCGAGCCGTGCCAGATCCGGAAGGGACCGTCGAAGGGCCGCGGGAAGGTCGTCACCCCGTCGAGGTCGTGGTGGTGCACCCCCTCCCAGGACACGCGCTCCTCGCGCAGCAGCCGGCGCAGCAGCTCGTAGTTCTCGGTGAGGTACTCGTACTGCTTGGCCAGCTCCAGCCCGAACAGCGGGAAGTGCTTGTCCTCGTTGCCCTTCCCGATGACGATCTCCAGCCGGCCGCCGGAGAGCTGGTCGACCGTCGCGTAGTCCTCGGCCACGCGGACCGGGTCGAGCAGCGACAGCACGGTCACGCCGGTGCTGAGCAGGATCCGGTCCGTGGCCTGGGCCAGCGCGCCGAGCAGCACGGTCGGGGCGGAGGAGACGAACTCGCCCGCGTGCCGCTCCCCGACGGCGAAGGAGTCGAAGCCGAGCCGCTCGGCGAGCACGGCGTTCTCCACCACCCGCTCCAGGCGCTCGTGGACCGAGATGATCTCCCCGGTGACCGGGTGCGGGGCGTGCGGGACGATGTCGAGGACCTGGAAGCGCATGCGGATCTCCTGGTGGGAGGGCACGAAGTGGGTGCGGCCGTTGGGCCGGGACGGGAGGCCGGACCGACCGACGGGTCCGGCGGGACGCGGACCGGTGCGCGAGGCGGCACCGGGCGTGCGGGTCTAGCGGGGACAGTGCCCGGGCGGCGAACCGAGCCCGTCGAGCCAGCGACGCGAGACGAGGCGGGCACCGGTCATGGCGGGCCTCCTCCTGTCCTCGGGCTGTCCTCGGGTCCGTGCTGGACCCGACCACAGTAACCACGAGGGGGCGGCGGGCGGCAGCGTGAACGACCACACAGCGCCGTCTCCACCAGGGCGCGCCGGTTGCGGCCGTCCACCCGCCCGGGCGAGGGTGACCGCGTGACGCGGACCCGGCTCGAGCCGTTCCGGCCGGGCCGCCCGGCAGCGGGTGACGGGGCGCGACCTACCGAGCCGACGAGCTGCTGGACACCACGATCACCCATCGGCACGCCGGCCGGGTCGCGTCGCAGGCGTTGCCGGCGCGGGAGGGGGCGGCGCGGGCGGGGGTCCCCGTCGCGTCCTGAACGCGGCCGGGGCCCGGGGGGTTCAGACGTTCGCGCGGGCGACGAGGTCGCCGGGCGCGCCGACGGCACGCAGCTCGTCGAGGACCCGCTCGCGGTCGCGGTCGGCCGGGAAGATCCCGGCGAAGGGGGCGGCCGGGCGGAACTGCGCGAGCCGGAAGGGGTTGCGACGGCGGGCGGGACGGTCGGTGCCGGTGGTGCGCTGGAAGAAGGTGATGCTCATGGCCGTGCTCCCTGGTCTGGTCCGGTGGTCGCGGGGTTCGTTCCCCGCTGGACACACGGTCCCGCCGAGGGGGCTCCGGCACCGTCGGGCCGTCGCCCGATCCGCCGGGGGAGCGCGGTGTCGGGCGATCGGGGGACGGGGTCAGCGGGCGGCGGGAGCGGCCTCGTCCCGGTCGCCGTCGCTGAGCTGCGGCGAGCGGACCAGCACGAACGTGCCGAGGACCAGCGCCGCCCCGCCGGCGGCGGCCATCGCGTACCAGGCGCCGCCGCGGACCTGCTCGCCGTAGACGACCACGCCCCACGCCGTGGCGAGCAGCGGGTTCGCCAGCGTGAAGCCGGGTTGCGAGGCCACCAGGCTGCCCGCCTGCAGCGCGGTCTGGAGCAGGAAGAACGACAGCGGCCCGACGACGACCACCGCCCAGGTCTGCCACGCGGTGAGCACGCCGTGCACGCCCTCCCGCCCGGCGATCGCGCCCACCGCCGCCACCAGCACCGCGACGTAGCCGAACGCCGTGCCGGTCCCGATGCCGAGCCACCCCGCGCGCGCCGCCCCCGTCGTCCCGCGGCCGGCGGCCACGGTCGCTCCGACGATCACGGCGACCACGGCCGACCCGACCACCCACGTCCAGCCGGACACCGCCACCGGGTCGCCGCCGGTCGGGGCCAGCGCGACCACGACGAGGACCAGGCCGGCGGCGAGCACGCCGATCGCCGTCCACTCCCGCACGCCGGGGCGCGCGCCGAAGGCCCACGCCGCCAGCAGCACCGTGAACGGCAGCTCGGCGACCAGCAGCGGCTGCACGACCGCGACCCCGGCGAGCGTCAGCGCCACGGCCTGGACGAGGAATCCCGTGATCACGCACGCGATCCCGGCCAGCCACACCGGCCGTCGGACCAGGTCGAACAGCAGGCCGATCGAGAACTCCCGCTCCTCGGGCTCCTCCCGGGCGGCCTTGCGCTGCAACACCGAGGCGGCCGCGTTCAGCACCGCCGCCACCACCGCCAGGACCACTCCCACGCGCCCGGGTAACCGTTCCGCCGGAACTCGAACCCCCCAGTCGAGTCGCGGGGAGCGATGAGTTCCCGCGCTGCAGCCGGTCTGCATCACGACAGCACGGACACACCGGACGGAGGACCCGCCATGAGCACGATCGACACGACCCGCGCCCTGACCCGCCGCACCACCGACGGCATCACCGACAGCGGGGCGGCCGGCATCCGCGAGGCCGCGCCGCAGCTGGTGCTGCTGGCGTTCCGCATCGTCGTCGGGTTCCTGTACGCGCTGCACGCGGTCATGGGCTTCGGCCTCTTCGGCGGTGTCGACGGCGCCGGTACCGGGCTGCCACCCTTCACGCTCTACTGGTGGGTCTCCGTGGTCGAGCTCGTCGGCGCGGTGCTCGTCGCGATCGGCCTGTACGTGCGGCCGGCCGGCTTCGTGCTCTCGGGGATGATGGCCTTCGCCTACTTCGCGATGCACCTGCCGCAGGGCTGGAACCCGATCTACAACATGGGCGAGCCCGCCGCGCTCTACAGCTGGATCTTCCTGCTGCTCTGCGCCATCGGCGGCGGCCGCTACAGCCTCGACCACCTGCGCACCCGCCGCGCCCGCTAGCTCCTCACCCGGCGGGCCGGGCGAGCACCCGGCACAGCGCCTCCAGCGCACCCGCCCAGGCCGACGGCGACGGCGTGGCGTACCCGACCACCAGCGCGTCCGGCCGGGGCGGGGCGTCCGGGTGCCGGAACCGGTCCAGGCCCTCGACCGCCAGCCCGTGCCAGGCCGCCGCCCGCTGGGCGGCGGCCTCCGCCGCGCCGGGCGGTCCGTCCCCGGTGGGCAGCTCGACCAGCGCGTGCAGCCCCGCCGCCAGCCCGCGCACCGCGACGCCCGGTGCCCGCTCCGCCAGGGTGGCGACGAGCTCGTCCCGGCGCCGCCGGTAGGCCTGCCGCCGCTCCCGGACGTGCCGGTCGTAGACCCCCGAGGTGAGCAGGTCCGCGAGGACGAGCTGGTCGACGGCGGACACCCGGGTCCCGCCCTCCCCGGCCACCGCCCGCTCCACCTCGGCGGCGAGCCCGGCCGGCAGGACCAGCCAGCCGAGCCGCAGGCCCGGCGCGAGGGCCTTGCTGGCGGTGCCGAGGTACACCACCCGCTCGGGGTCCAGGCCCTGCAGGGCGCCGACCGGCCGGCGGTCGTAGCGGAACTCGCCGTCGTAGTCGTCCTCGACCACCAGCCCAGCGGTCGCGCGGGCCCAGTCGACCGCCGCGGCCCGGCGGTCCGGCCGCAGGGCCACGCCGGTGGGGAACTGGTGGGCCGGGGTGAGCAGGACGGCCCCCTCGCCGTCGAGGAGGTCGGTGCGGGCCCCGGCGTCGTCGACGGGCAGGGCGCCGACTGCGAGCCCGTGCCGCTCGAGCAGCTCCCGGTGCAGGTGCAGGCCGTGCGCCTCCGCGGCCACCCGCCGGACCCGGCGGGCCCGCAGCAGGCCGGCGAGCAGGGCGAGCCCGTGCACCGCACCTGCGCACACCACGATCCGGTCCGGTGTGGTGCGCACCCCGCGGGCCCGCGCGAGGTGCTCGGCCAGCGCGGCCCGCAGCTCCGGCCGGCCGCGGTCGTCGCCGTAGCCGAAGGCCTCGTCCGGGGCCGCGGCCAGCGTGCGGCCCGTGGCCCGCAGCCAGGCCGCGCGGGGGAAGGCCGCGACGTCCGGCCGGCCCGGCCGCAGGTCGTGCGCCGGCCGCGCGAGGTCCGGCGGCAGCGGACGGACCGGACCCGGAGGCCGGTCGCAGGGGACGGCACGCGGCGCCACCCGCGTGCCCGAGCCCTGCCGGGCCGTCAGCCAGCCCTCGGCGACCAGCTCCGCGTAGGCGTCCGCGACCGTGTTGCGCGCCAGCCCGAGGTCGGCCGCCAGCGACCGGGAGGAGGGCAGCCGCGAGCCCGGGGTCAGCCGTCCGCTGCGCACTGCGTCGCGCAGGGCCTCCATGAGCCCGGACCGCACCCCACGACCGGGCGCGAGGTCGAGGTGGAGGTCCGAAGTGGCCCGCGAAACCATGCCGGAAGTGGACCACATCCGTGCGCCAACCGGCGCCTACCGTCGGGCACGTGACCATCACCGAGCAGACCCCCGCCCCCGCCCGCAACCCCGAGCACCCCCCGCGGCTCGTGCTCGCCGAGCTCGTCCCGGACGTCTACAAGGCCATGGCCCGATTCGGCGCCGCCGCCGGCGCGGGCCTCGAGCCGGCGCTCGTCGAGCTCGTCCGGATCCGCGCCTCGCAGCTCAACCACTGCGCCTTCTGCCTGGACATGCACACGAAGGACGCGCTGGCGCAGGGCGAGTCCGTCGAGCGGGTCGTGCAGCTCGCGGCCTGGGAGGAGTCGGCGCACTTCTACTCGCCGCGCGAGGTCGCCGCCCTCGAGCTGACCGACGCGATCACCGTGCTCACGGACGGCTTCGTGCCCGACGACGTGTGGGAGCGGGCGGCCGCACGGTTCGACGACACCGAGCTGGCCCAGCTCGTCGCGGCGATCGCGGCGATCAACGCCTGGAACCGCTTCGGTGTCTCCACGCGGATGGTCCCGGGCCACTACCGCCCGCGCCGGGGATGAGGTCCCCCGGCGGGTGGTGGCGGCGTTGAAGGAGCCCACAAGCCGCCGGGCCCCGGGCGGGTGACAGCCCCCGGCTGCCCGACGACCCTGACGCCATGACGACGCGCCCCGGCGAGCTGCTGATCACCGATTTCCTGCGCCGGGCGCGCCGGCACCATCCCGGCCGCGAGATCGTGGCGTACGCGCACGGCGAGGAGGTCCTGCGCTACGACTACGCCGCCTACGCCGACCGCGTCCATCGGCTCGCGGGGGCGCTGCGCCGGCTCGGGGTACGGCCGGGGGACCGGGTGGCCAGCCTGGCCTGGAACCACCACCGCCACCTCGAGCTGTACGCGGCGGTCCCGCAGGTCGGCGCGGTGCTGCACACGCTCAACCTGCGGCTGTCCGCGGAGGAGATCGCCTACATCGCCGGGCACGCCGACGACCGGCTGATCGTGGCCGACGCCGAGCTGCAGCACCTGCTCGACGGCGTCCAGCCCGAGCTGGGCGTGCTCGACACCGGCGACGCCTACGAGGCCCTGCTGGTCGACGGCCCGGCCTTCGACGGCGAGCCCGGCGTGCGCGAGGACGACCTCGCCGTCCTCTGCTACACCTCCGGCACCACCGGCCGGCCGAAGGGCGTCGGGTACAGCCACCGCGGCCTCTACCTGCACACCTTCGCCGCCTGCCTCGCCGACGGGCACGCGATCTCGGCCGCGGACACCGTGCTGCACGTCGTCCCGATGTTCCACGCCAACGCCTGGGGCGTCCCGTTCGCGGCCACGATGACCGGCGCCACCCAGGTGCTGCCCGGACCGCACCCGACGCCCGCGGAGATCGCGCGGATCATCGAGCGCGAGAAGGTGACCTACGTCGGGATGGTGCCGACGGTGGCCGTCGACATCCTCCGGCACGTCCGCGAGCACGGTGGCGACCTGCGCAGCCTGCGGGCGCTCGTGCTCGGCGGCTCCACCCCGAGCCTCGCCCTGATCCGCGACCTCGAGGAGGAGCTGGGCATTCCCGTCTACCAGGGCTGGGGCATGACCGAGCTGTCCCCGATGGCCAGCTTCACCCGCCCGCCCCGGCCGCTCGCCGACCGCGAGGAGCACCGCCGCCGCACGCAGAGCCAGGGCCGGCTGCTGCCGGGCCTGCAGTGGCGGATCGTCGACGACGCCGGCCAGGAGCTCCCGTGGGACGGCGAGTCCGCGGGGGAGCTGCAGGTCAAGGGCCCGTGGGTGGCCACCGGGTACTACCTCGGCGAGGCCCCCGAGCGGTTCGACGACGGCTGGCTGCTGACCGGCGACGTCGCCGTCATCGACCCGGACGGCTGGATGCGGATCGTCGACCGCGCCAAGGACCTGATCAAGAGCGGCGGCGAGTGGATCAGCTCCCTGGCCCTCGAGCAGGCGCTGCTGGCCGACCCGGAGGTGGCGGAGGCCGCCGTGGTCGCCGTGCCGCACCCGCGCTGGCAGGAGCGGCCGCTGGCGCTCGTGGTGTTGAACCCCGGCTCGGCCGCGACCGGCGAGGAGCTCAAGGCGCGGCTGGGGGATCGGGTGCCGCGCTGGTGGCTGCCCGAGCGCGTCGAGGTGACCACCGAGCTGCCGCGCACCAGCGTCGGGAAGCTCGACAAGCGGAGCCTCCGCGAGCACTGGTCCGCGGGCGTCCACGCCTAGAAAGCCGTGAGTGGCGATAGTCGCCATAGCGACTATCGCCACTCACAGGGTGGATCAGGGGGCGACGAACACCGCGGTGGTGTGCTCGGTGTCGAGGAACTCCTTCACCGAGCTGATCTTGCCGTCCCGCACGGTGAAGACGAAGTGGTACAGGTTGTTGTAGACCCGCCCGTTCTTCAGCTCCGCGTAGGACTCCGTCTCCACCGCCACCCGCTCGCCCTCGGCGGTGAAGGCCAGCGGGGTGAGCGTGATGGCGCCGGTCTTCGTGCCCTCGGCGATCCCGCCGAGCATCTCGCCGAAGCCGGACTTGTCCTTGGTCCCGGAGATGCCGGGGATGTTGCCGGCGACCCACCAGGTGGCGTCGTCCGTGAGCGAGCCCAGGATCCCGTTCACGTCACCGGAGGAGAAGACCTCCATGAACTCGGTGACGACCTTCTTGTTCTCCTCCTCGAGCGCGCCCACGTCACACCCCCACCGGAGCCGCGACGCCGAGCTTCTTCAGCTCGGGCACGACCTTCTCGCCGAACAGCTTCAGCGAGGCCCGGACCTTCTCGAAGGGCAGACCGGCGAACGACGGCGCGATCGACGGGTGGTGCGGGCCGAGCACCTCGAGGCGGTGCTTGTACTTCTCGATGCACTGCTCGGGCGTGCCCCAGACCTGCGTGTCCGCATAGCCCGCGGCCGCCGCCTCCATGCCGGCCTCGCGGATCATGTCGGCACCGACCTGGTAGGCCTCGTAGCCCTTGGTCTCGCGCCAGTGCTTGCCGGCGAAGTCGTAGTGCTTCACCACGGACAGGAAGTAGCGCGACAGGTACTCGCGGGCGGTCTTCTCCGCCTCCTCCGGGTCCTCGTGGCAGTACACGAAGTCCTGGGTGTGCACCGGCAGCGGCTCGGTGCCGTGCTCCTCGCGGTAGATGTCGCGGTAGCGGTTGATCGACTCGGCGTGGACCTCCGCCGGGTACTGCATGAAGGTCATCATCCGGGCGCCGACCTTGGCGACGGCGGGCACGGAGTCCGGCGACATCGCGACGCCGTAGATCCGGCCGGTCCAGTCGTACTCCGGCGCGGGGCCGGGCCGCACGACCGCCCGAGGCTGCGGGTAGAAGGGCCCGTCGTTCTCGACGTACCCGTTCCGCAGGCCCGCGACGATGACCGGGGCGGCCTCGTCGAAGCGCTGGCGGGACTCGTTCATGTCCACGCCGAACTGCTCGTACTCCATCTTCGCCAGGCCGCGGCCCATCCCGAGCAGCACCCGCCCGCCGGACAGGTGGTCGAGCATGATCGCCTTCTCGACCACCCGCAGCGGGTTGTTCCACGGCAGGATGACCGCGCCCGTCCCCAGCTTGATGCGCGAGGTCTTCCCGGCCAGGTAGGTCATCAGCTGCAGGTTGTCCGGGCACATCGAGTAGTCGTCGAAGTGGTGCTCGGCGGCCCAGACGGAGTCGAATCCGTACTCCTCGGCCAGGACGCCGAGCTCGGCCTCCTGCCGGAACATCTCGCCGTCGGACAGGTTCTCGTGCCAGTTCTGGAACACCAGCAGCACACCGACATCCATGTGGGCGTCCTTCCGTGTCTCGTCCCGCGTCGACTCTTGCCTAACGACTGTTAGGGAGGCAGATTGTGACGGTAGTCGCAGGGCCCTGCCGAACCAACGACGTCGAGGGGGAGCCATGGCGAGTCCTACAACGGTCCGCCCCGAGCCGCCGCAACAGGACGTGACCGCGGAGTTGACGCTGGTCGCGCGTGCGCTGCGCGCGGAGCTCGGCGCCGCACGCTGCGTGGTGTACGCCCGCCGCCCCGACGGCGGCCTCGCGCGGCTCGCCGCCGACGGGGACCCGCGGGAGTGCGCGCACACCAGCGCCGCGGTGCCACTGCTCGTCGAGGGGGAGGTCGCCGGGGTGCTCGAGGTCGAGCGCCCCGCCGTCGACGGCCGCCCGCCGGACGACACCGCCGCCGAGCGCGACGCCACCGCGGCGGCCCCGTACGCCGGCCTCGCCGAGACGATCCTCGGCCGGGAGCGGCAGGCGAACGTCGGGGCCCGGCAGCGCCGCGAGCTCGCGGAGCTGGGCCGGACCCGGGAGCTGCAGCGGCGGCTGTCCGCCGCCGTCGCCAGCGGGACCGAGGGCGACGCGCTGGTCGCGCTCCTGGCGTCGATGCTCGGCACCGGCGTCGCGCTGCTCGACGCCGCGCTGCACCCCGTGTCCTGGAGCGCCCCCGAGGGGCCCGCGACGCTGCACGAGTCCTCCTTCCTGCCCGGGACCGCCCGCGTCCGCACGGCGCTCGCCGATCTCGGACCGGAACACAGCACGGCGGTGCTGCCGCCCGATCCCGACGCCGGTCTGATGCGTCGCCACCTCGTCGCCGCCCTCGTCGGCGAGGGGGAGGTGTCCGGCTACCTCGACGTCGTCGAGACGGGGCGGCGGCTCGGCCCGGCCGACGCGGCGGTCGCCGAGTACGCCGCGGCCGTGCTGGCCCTGCAGTCGCTGTCGGAGACCCGGCGCGCGCAGGCGGTCGTGCAGGCCCGCGACGACGTCCTCGGCGAGCTGCTGCGCGGCTCCCGCACCCCGGACGACCTGCGGCGCATGGCCGCACACGTCGGCCTCGAGGTGGAGCGGCCGCACCTGCTCGTCCGGCTCCCGGTGGCCGACGGGCGCAGCGCCCGGGACGGGCGGGCCCCGGCGTCCGCGGTGGTGGCGGACGCCGTCGGGGTGCCGGTGCTCGCGATCGCCGAGCCCGACGCCGTCGTCCTGCTCGCCGGGCTGCCCTCCGGCAGCGCGCCGGAGGCCCGGGTGAAGGCGCAGCTGGGCGCGGTGCTCGACCGGCTCGGGCCGCTGACCGGCTGCCGCCGGGCGGTCGTCTCGGCGGTCTGCCGGCGGGTCGAGGACTACCCGGCCGCGCACGCCGAGTGCCGGGACGCCGAGGCGATCGTCGCCGGCTTCGGCGGCCGGCCCGGGGTGCTCGACGCCGCGGACTTCCGCACGTTGCGGCTGGTGGTCAACGGCGAGCGCACCTCGGTGGCCGTGCGGTTCGCCGAGACGCTGCTCGGCCCGCTGCGCCGTAACGACGCGGAGACCGGCGGCGATCTGACGGACACGCTCCGGCACTACCTCGCCTGCGGCGCGCAGGTGCGCGCCACGGCGAAGGTGCTGGGCGTGCACGAGAACACCATCCGCTACCGCCTGGGCCGCATCGAGCACGTCGGCGGCCTCGACCTGCGGCGGTTCGACGCCCTGCTGGCGGCCCAGCTCGCCCTGCAGGTCGACGACCTGGCGCGGGGCGGCAGCGCCTGAACGGCAAGGGGGATCCACGGTGGCCCAGGCACAGGCGACGCCCGCCCGGGCGACACGGGCACAGGCGACCCGGCCGCGCAACGCCTCGCGGCGGGCCGAGCTGGTGGGGGTGGCGAGCCGGCTGTTCCGCGAGCGCGGCTACCACGGCGTGGGGATGCGGGCGATCGCCGAGGCGGCCGACATCCAGGCCGCCTCGCTCTACCACCACTTCGCGAGCAAGGAGGAGCTGCTCCTCGAGTCGATCTACGTGGTCGACCGCGACCTGGTGGTCGACCAGCTGCCGATCCTCGAGGGCGAGGGGACGTACCGGGAGCGGCTCGAGCGGCTGGTCCGCGGGCACGTGGGGCACATCGGCGCCAACCGGGACGCGTGGTGGGTGGCGGGGCGCGAGCTGCGCGCGCTGTCGCGGGAGAAGCTCGACGAGGTGCAGGTCTACCGGCGCCGCTACCAGCACGCCCTCGGGGACTTCCTCGCTGCGGGCACGGAGGCGGGCGAGTTCGCCTGCGACGACCCGCGGCTGAGCGCGCTCGCCGTGCTGGACATGATCAACGGGCCGAACGAGTGGTGGGAACCGGACGGCCGGCTCGCCATCGACGAGCTGGCCGCCCGGTACGCCGCGCTGGCGCTCCGGCTGGTCGGCGGGGACGCGCCGCCCCGTCAGGCCAGGAAGCGCAGGAGCTCGGCGCGGTAGGTCTCCGGGTCCTCGAGGAACGGGGCGTGGCCGACGCCCGCGAACTCGACGAGCCGGCCGTCGCGGCAGAGCTCGACGCCCGCCTTCGCCCCGGCGAAGGACACGAAGGCGTCCTCCGTGCCGTGCAGGGACAGCACCGGCACGGACAGCCCGGCGAGCAGTTCGCGCTGGTCCACGTCGATCAGGCTGCGGATGGTGTCCGCGGCCCGGGCGCCCGTCTTCATGAACTGCAGCCAGATGGACTGCATGAGGTCGTCCGAGAGCGGCTTGGCGGCCACCGCCGACGTGATCCCGCGGAAGGTCGCCGCCCGGTCCGCGGCCAGCCCGGCGAGCACCGCCTCGGTGTCCGCGGGGGCGCCGCCGTGCGGCCAGCCGTCCGTCGCGGTGTACCGCGGGCTCGCCCCGCCGGTCAGGACCACGCCGGAGATCTCGTCGCCCAGCTCCGCCGCCGCGGCGACCACGACCGCCCCGCCCAGCGACCAGCCGTTGAGCACCGGGCGGTCGAGGCCCAGGTGCCGGACCAGGGCGACGACGTCGGAGGCGATCGCGTCGACCGAGACGTCGTCGAAGTCCTTGTCCGAGCGCCCGCACGCGCGGTGCTCGATCAGCGCGACCTCGTGCCCCGCGCCCAGCAGTGCGGTGAGCGTGGTGTCCCAGCACTCGCTGGTCGCGCCCCAGCCGTGCACCAGCACGACCGGGCGCCCGCCGGAGCCGCGGTGGTGCTCGTAGTAGACCTGCTTGCCGTCGCGCTCCAGGTACGCCATGTCGTCTCCTTCTCGGGATCGGGGGTCAGCCGGCGAGCCGCTCGCGGACCTGCGGCATCACCTTCGTGGCCAGGTACTCGATGCGCTCCGAGCCGCTGTCGACGGGCTCGCCGGGCAGCTGCGCCCAGAAGTGCACGTCGCGGATCTGCGGGCGCCCGCGCAGCAGCGCGGTCAGCTCGGTCACGGCGGTGTCGGCGTCCCACAGGAGGTAGGCGCCGGCGTCGATGATCTGCTGCGGGTCGGTGAAGCGCGGGGTCGCGTCCGGCGGGCCGAAGGCGCCCCAGGCGATGTACTCGTTGAGCTGGTAGAGGGCGTGCTCGCCGATCCGGGCCCAGGTCCGCTCCGGGTCCTCGGCGATGACGGCCCACTGACCGGCGTAGATCCGCGCGTCCTCGACCGGCCTGCCGAGCGCGGCGACGGCGTCGAGGTAGGCCTGCTGGTGGGCGTTCTGGGTGGAGAGGAAGCCGTCGGCGATGCGTGCGGCCCGGGCGATCGCGGGCTCGGCCATGGCGCCGACCAGCAGCTGGGGTGTGGTCTCCGGCCGCGGGGTCACGGCCAGCCCCTCGGGCAGGGAGTACCGCTTGCCGGCGAAGCCGCTCGCGTCGCCGGCCCAGGCGCGCCGGATGATCTCGACGCCCTCCTCCAGCAGGCTCGGCCGGTTCCGCACGGTCTGCCCGAAGGCCGCGAACTCGCGCTCCCAGTAGCCCTGCCCGACGCCGAGGTCGAACCGGCCGCCGGTGAGCAGCGAGAGCGTGGCGGCGTCCTCGGCCAGCCGCACGGGGTTGTGCAGCGGCGAGACGATCAGGTTCGTGCCGATCCGCAGGTTCGCGGTGCGCTCGCCGATCGCCGACGCCAGCACGAAGGGCGAGGGGCTGTACCCGTCCTCGCAGAAGTGGTGCTCGGTCAGCCAGACCGAGCCCAGGCCCTTCTGCTCCGCCCAGGCGATCTGCTCCAGGACCTCGCGGTAGAACGCGCCGAACGGCCGCTCCGGGTCCGGGTTGCGGAAGTCGTACCAGAGCCCGAACACCGGTCCCGTGCCGTCCACCTGTGGCCCCTCTCGTCGGTTGCCGGGGAGGGTCCCGAGGCGGGGCCGGGGTGTCATCCCCCCGTACGCGCGGCGTTGTCGACGTCCCCAACCGGGCCGCGGCGGTCCTGTGGACTCTCCCAACACCTCGGCGACGCCGCCCTGTCGGCCGTGCGCGGCGGTTCCTACCGTCGGCCGGGCCGTCGTCGAGAGGAGCACGTCGTGTCCGATCTCCCCCCGCTTCAGGAGGCCACGCTGCGCGACAAGGTCGCCGTCGTCACCGGCGCCGCGCAGGGCATCGGCCGCGCCACCGCGCTGCGGCTGGCCGCCGAGGGCGCGCTGGTGACGTGCGCGGACATCAAGGACACCGCCGAGACCGTCGCGCTCGCGGAGAAGGAGGGCGGGCAGGCCGTCGGCGTGCAGCTCGACGTCCGGGTCGCCGCCGACTGGGAGGCCGGGATCGCCGGGGTGCTCGAGCGGCACGGCCGGGTCGACCTGCTGGCCAACGTCGCCGGCATCGTGAACATGCAGAGCGAGGACACCGTCGTCGGGCTGACCGAGGAGGCCTGGGAGAACGTCCTCGCGACCGACCTCAAGGGCGTCTGGCTCGGGATGCGGGCGGTGATCCCGTCGATGATCGAGGCCGGCGGCGGGCGGATCGTGAACATCAGCTCGCTCGCCGCGCTGCGCGGCCTGCCGAACCTCGCCTCCTACTCGGCGGCGAAGGGCGGCGTGATCGGGCTGACCCAGCAGGCCGCCTTCGAGTACGGCCCGCGGAACATCCTGGTCAACGCCATCGCGCCCGGCACGATCGACACCCCGATCCTCGGCGACATCACGCCGGAGATGAAGGCGGCCAACGCCCGCGCCCACATCATTGACCGGCTCGGCCTGCCCGAGGAGATCGCGTCGATGGTGGCGTACCTGTTCCGGGAGGGCCGGTTCGTGACCGGGCAGGTCTACCCGGTCGACGGCGGGTGGTCGGCCAAGGGCAACTACTGAGGGCAACTACTGAGCACGGGCTCCTACTGACGGGCGCGGTCGTCGGGGCCGAGCAGGTCGGGCGCGCGGGCGGCCGCCTCCCGCCGGGTCGCGACGCCCAGCTTCTGCAGCACCGCGGACACGTGGTGGTCGACCGTGCGCACCGACAGCACGAGCGCGGCGGCGATCTCCGCGTTCGTGCGGCCGCGCGCGACCAGCCGGAGGATCTCGACCTGCCGGTCCGTCAGCCCCGCGGGGTTGTCGCGGGTGGCGGGCAGCGGGCCGCGCGGGATCCGGGTGATACCGAGGTCCCGCAGCCGCCGCCGGACGAGCAGGGCCGCGGGTTCCGCGCCCAGCTCGTCGAGCAGCTGCAGAGCCTGCAGCGTCGGCTCCGGCCGGCCGGACTCCGCGAGCTCGAGCGCCCGCTCGTAGGGGTCGCCGAGGTGCTCCCAGGCGGCGGCTGCGGCCCGCCAGTCGCCGCGCAGCCCGGCCGCGTACTCCTCGGGGCAGCCGGGGAAGGGCTCGGCCGGACGGCCGGCCCGGGCGAGGTAGCGCAGCAGCTCGCCGCGGTAGCGCTCCGCTCCTCGCCGCGCAGTGCGGGCGAGCACCGGGTCGACCGCGTCGGGGACCGGCTCGCCGGCGAGCCAGGCCTGCTCGACGGCGGCGACCGCGGTCGGGGCCAACGCCTGCAGGATGTCCGCGCGGCGGGCCAGGTCCCACGAGCGGTCGAGCGAAGCGGCGGCGTCGGGCGCGCCGCGGCGGACCCGCAGCCGGGCGAGCAGCGGGAGGGTCTCGCGGCCGAGCACGCCGGCGTCCGGGACGGTGTCGACCAGCTCGGCGAGGCCCGCCTCGGCGTCCGCCCAGTCGCCGCGCACGGCCCGGAGCAGCAGGTCGTGGGCCTCGAGTGTGTAGGCGTGGGCGAGGAAGTCCGCCTCCCGGGTGCGGTCGAGGCCCTCGCTGACGGTCCGTTCCATCTCGGTGAACCGACCGGCCCGGCGCAGCCCCTTGACCATGCTCGTGTAGGCGCGCGCCACGTACTCCTGGTGCCCGATCGCCTCGGCCTCGCGCACACTGCGGCGCAGCAGCTCGAGGCCGGCCTCGGGCTCGCCGAGCTGGATCCGCGCGAGGCCCTGGTAGTTCAGGCACAGCGCCACCAGGTCCCGCCGGCCGACCTCGGCCGCCAGCTCCCGGGCCTCGGCCAGCTCGGCGAGCGCCTCCTCCTCGTGGTCGCTCAGCGCGAGCAGCACCCCGCGGTAGGTGCGCGCGAGGGCCAGCCGCGCCCGGTCCCCGGTGCCGGCGAGGGCCGCGAACGCGCGGTCCACCGTGGTCCGGGCCGCGGCCATGTCCGCCCGCATGTACTGCTGCCGCGACAGCGTGACGAGCGCCTGGCCGAGCCGAGCGGGATCGCCCAGCTCCTCGCGCAGCCCGACGGCCCGTGCGGCGGCGTCGGCGGCCGCGTCGAACCGGTGTGCGTTGTAGAGCTCCCAGGCGTACTCCTCGAGGACCGCGGCCCGTTCCTCCACCGGCAGCGCGCCGATGTGCGGAAGGAGCAGCGTGTAGAAGTCGAGGGACTGCCGGTGGGCGCCTGCGGCGGCGGCGCGGGCGGCGGCAGGCCCGTGATCGACGACGACCGCGGTCGCCTTGCAGCGGGCCGCATGGTGGAGCACGCGCGCCAGGTCCGGATCGGGACCCGCCAGCAGCACCCGCACGACGTCGTCGTCGAGCCGCAGGCGGCGGGTGCGCGGCAGCGCCTCCTCGACGGCCGTCCGCGCCAGCTCGTGCCGGAAGGCCAGCCCGCCGTCGCGGAGCTCGAGGAGGCCGAGCTCCTCGGCCGGCGCGGCGTCCGCCCGCCAGGCCGGGTGCAGGGCGTCGAGCAGGGAACCCTCGGCCCGTGCGGGCACGACGGCGACCCGGTCGACCAGGTCCCGCGGGCCCGGGTCGAGGCGCGCGAGCCGGCCCAGCACCGCCTCGCTGACCGACGCCGGCAGGCCGGCCCCGTCCGATCCCGCCGCCAGCAGCTCGGTCACCAGGAAGGGGTTGCCGCGCGTGCGCCCGTGCACCCGCAGGCCCACGCCCCGGTCGCCGGCCAGCCCGAGCACCGCCTACAGCGAGAGCGGGGGCAGCGCGATCCGCACGGCCACCGGGGGCCGCAGCACGCCCAGCACGCGGCGCAGCGCGGTGGTGGGGCCGAGCTCGTCGTCCCGGTAGGTCAGCACCACGAGCGACGGGCACTGCTCCACCCGCCGGCCGAGGAAGGCGAGCAGGTCGAGGGTGGCCTCGTCGGCCCAGTGCACGTCCTCGACGACCAGCACGGACGGCGTCGCGAGCGCGTCGAGCAGGGCGTCGGCGATCTCGCCGGGCCCGCCGCCCAGCGCCGCCGCCAACGGGCCGCCGAGCGTGCGGGCGACGTCCCGGACCGGGCCGAGCGGGCCGGGGGTGAGGAGGTCGTCGCAGGCGCCGCGCAGCACCCGGACCGGCACGTCGGCGGTGAACGCCCGCACGAGCGAGGTCTTCCCGATGCCGGCCTCGCCCGCCACGAGCGCGACGCGTCCGGCGCCGCCCGTGGCGTCGGCGAGCGCGGCGCCGAGGAGGTCGAGCGCCGGCTGCCGTTCGAGGAGCGGCATGGTCAGGAGGGTAACGCCCGTCACTATCCTGGCGGCCGTGTCGGCGTCGACCGGAGCATCTGCGTCGGGGCCGGGGACTCCGGCCTCGCCCGAGCTCACGTTGCGGGCTCTCTCGCCGGGCCTGCTCGCGCTGCCCTGGGACCAGCCGCTCGGGGAGTGGAGCCCGGCCGAGGTCCCGTTGCGGGACATCGCCGTCGGGCCCAGCCGCCACCTCGTCCGGTTCGCGGGGTGCGACGGCGTGCTGTGGGCGCTCAAGGAGCTGCCGCACCGGATCGCGCGCAAGGAGTACGCGGTGCTGCGTCGGCTCGAGGACCTCGCACTGCCGGCGGTGCGGCCCGCGGGCGTGGTGTTCCAGGCGGAGGACACCGCGATCCTCGTGACCCGCTACCTCGAGGGCTCGTGGCAGTACCGGCGGCTGTTCATGCGGCTGCCGCCGAACCGGCCCGCGCACCGCGCCCGGCTGTTCGACGCGATGGCCGGCCTGCTCGTCGAGCTGCACCGGCACGGGATCTTCTGGGGCGACTGCTCGCTGGCCAACACGCTCTTCTCCCGGGACGGCCAGATCCTGCAGGCCTGGCTGGTCGACGCCGAGACCAGCGAGGTCCATCCGTCCCTGTCCGACGGGCAGCGGCAGATCGACCTGAACATCCTCGTCGAGAACGTCGCCGCCGGGATGATCGACCTGGCCGAGCGGCTGGACCGGCCGCCGGAGATCCACGAGCAGCTCATCGACGAGGCGCTCGCGATCCCCGGCCGGTACCGCGCGTTGTGGGAGGCCCTGCACGCGGAGCCGGTGTTCTCGTTCGGCGACCGCTACCGCGTCGAGGGCAAGATCCGGGAGCTCAACGATCTGGGCTTCGCGGTCGAGGAGGTCACGCTGCGGCCGACCGGGGACGGGCCCGGCGCCCTGCGGCTGCAGGTCGCGGTGGGGGACCGGCGGTTCCACGCGGACCAGCTGCGCGCGCTCACCGGGCTCGACGCCGGCGAGGGCCAGGCGCGGATCCTGCTCGGGGACCTGCACGCGTACCAGGCGTCCCTGTCCCGGCGTGGCGGACGCGAGGTCGGCGAGACCGAGGCCGCGACGCGGTGGCGGGACGCGGTGTTCGGGCCCGGGACCGCCCGGGCGCACGCCGCACTCGGCGGCGTCGGGTCGCCGGTGCAGGCCTACTGCGACCTGCTCGAGGTGCGCTGGATCCTCAGCGAGCGGCAGGGGGCGGACGTCGGTGACGGGCGCGCCCTCGCCGCCCTCGCCGGTCGCGCGCCCACCGACTCCGCCGCCCGCGCGGCCGTCGCCGAACCGTCGGAGCCGTGCGAGGGGTAGGGGTCCGCTGTGAGAACGGGCGACGCCGGAGGGCCGGGCGTGGCACCTCCGGCGTCGCCGGCGTGCGGTCCTACTGGATGGAGAACTCGCCGCTCGGGTCGACGGCCGGTGCCTCGGTGGCGGTCGGCGCGGCCGGCGGGTTCAGCACGCCGAGGATCGGCCCTAGCACGTCCGGCGCCCCGGTCGGCGCAGGCAGCGGGGAGCGCGGGAGGCCGCCCGGGCCGAGGGGGCCGTCGTGGGCGGGGCCGCGGGCGCCGTCGCAGCAGTTGTCGTGCTTCCTGTGCTTCTTGTGGTGGCCGTCGTGATCGCCCTTGTGGTGATCGCCCTTGTGGTGATCGCCGCCGTGGCCGTCCTTGTCGGCCTTCTCGCTGTGGCCGCCCTTCTCCGCGTGGCCGTCGTAGCCCCCGTCGCCGGCGAACGCCAGGCCCGGCGTGATCACCGCGAGGGGCAGGACAGCCGCACCGACCAGCGCGGCGCGAGTCGTCGTGCGCATGAGGAGCTCCTCTTCGTCCGTCCGGGGACGTCGTCGTCCCGCCTCCTCGTGCGGCGGCGGTGCCGGCGAGCGTCATCGGGTCCAACGGCCGCCCGTCGGGACGGGCGCGGGGCTCCACACGAAGGAGTGAGCGCGTTCACCAGCCGCGGCGTGGGTCCCCCGCCGACGCGCGTGCGCGTGCGGACCGCCGGCGCACGGCCGCGACCATCAGGCCCAGCGCGAGGAGCCCGGGCCCGCAGTGCACGGCCAGCACCCCGGCCAGGCTCGGCCCGCCCCAGTCGTCGCGGTAGCTCGCCGGGTCGCCCAGGTCGATCACGAACGGCTCCGCCACCGCGCGGCCGACGAGGTACAGCCCCACGATCATCGCCGTCACGAGCACCACATGCCTCATGCCGCGGACGCTAGGCGCGGGGCCGGGCCCCGATCACTGCAGCACACCCCCGGGTTCGGGGTGGGGTGGGCTCGTGCGCGGCCTGACGGTGTGGAGGAACAGCACGTCGTCGACCTCGTCGAGGAGGGTGTCGTCGGCCGGAATGTAGGCCGGGTTCGTGCTGCTCCGGGTCGTGGCCGCCCGGCGGAGCGCGTGCGCCGGCAGGAGGTGGATGCCGGGCGGCAACGCGCGGTGGAGGGCGCCCTCGACGGTGCCCGGCGGTGGCGCGGGGATGTCGTGGTGGGCGGCCTCGCCGAGGACGCACGCGATGGCGCGGTAGGCGTCGCCGAAACGGTCGGCGAGGTGCGCGCCGGCGGGCTGCCAGCGGAGGGTCGTCGGGCCGAGCGTCATCCCGGTGGTGCCTGTGCGCAGGTGCTGGTTGTGGGCGAACACGAGGGTGGGGCCGTGGTCCGCGATCGCCTCGAGGTTGTCCGCCATCGCCGTGTCGCGGAGGGTGGCGAGGCGGTCCCAGCGGTGCCCGGTGTCCTGCGCCATGACCCGGTGGTAGGCGAGCAGGTCCGCGGCGGTGCGGGCGGCGAGGACGGCGTCCTCCAGGACGGCCGGGTCGACGACGGGCCGCAGGCGCGGTATCTCGCCGGCGAGGGTGCGGCGCAGGTCGTCGGTGATCGCGCGCAGGTCGCGGACCCGGGGCTCGCCGCCGATCGAGCGGCCGGGGTCCATCGCCGCGGCCGGGTCCTCCCACGGCCCGTCGGCGCCGAGCAGCCGGTCGAGCGTGTCCCACGGAGGGAGGTCGGCGTCGTGGCCGAGGTGGGTGTGCAGGAAGCCGTGCAGCACGGTGAGCGCGGGGCGCGGACTGGGCGCCGCCATCATCTCGACGGCCGCGTCGAAGCCCGCGAACCGGAGGCGCCGCGCGTCGGTGCGGTGCCGGTTCTGTTCGCGCATCCAGCGGATCAGCGCGCGGTTGGCGGGGGAGGCGCCGAAGCCGTGGGTGAAGCCGGCGGCCATGACCCCGTCCTCGGGAGCGTCGCCGCCGGCGACGTACCCGTCGACGACACGACCGTGCCAGGCGCTGGACTCCGGGGCGATCGTGGTGAAGCCCGCCCGCTCGACGAGGGCAGCGAAGACGGCGTTGCGGAGGAGGCCGAACTCCTCCTCGCCGTGCAGCGGCTCCCCGAACCCGAGCAGCCGTGGTGGGTGCGGCAGGCCGGCGATGCGGGTGGCGAGCCGTGCGGCGAGCCCCTCGTGGTCGTCGGCGTCGACGCTGATCAGGGGAGTGGGGATGCCGCTGGTCATGCGGGGTCCTTCCGGAGCGAGGCGGGGCGCGTGACCAGTTCGACCGTAGCTGTGAACCAACGGGTTGAAGCTTGGGAAGCAGGACTGCAGGAAAGAGCCCGATCACCCTCCACCGCACGCTGAGCCCCGCCGGGCGCCGCGAGCCGGAGGGCTACGCGAATTCAGGGAGGCGCCGTGCTTCATGGGCACGGGTGGCGTCCCACGTCCGTGGTCGCCTGCGGGGTATCTGGTCGGGGTCGATCCAGGCGGGCGGGAGGAACTCCGGGATCCCGTCGCGCAGGCGCACCACCCAGTCCGTGGAGTGGATCTGGCGGTGGTGGGCCTTGCACAGCATGACCAGGTTGCCCAGCGCGGTGGGTCCGCCGTGCTCCCACGGGATGAGGTGGTGGATTTCGCACCAGGATGGTGGGCGGTCGCAGCCGGGATGCGCGCAACCGCCGTCGCGGGAGGTCACTGCGCGGCGCAGCCCGTCGGGGATCGAGCGGGTGAGCCGGCCGACGTCCAGCGGCTGACCCTGCCCGTCGAGCACCATCGGCACCACAGTCGCAGGCCAGCTGCCGCAGCGCGGTCGGCGAGAGCTGCCCGGCGAACTCCAACATCCCGGCCCGGGCCCGGTGCTGCAGGTCCTCGAGCCGGATCTGCACGGTCAGGGTCGGGCGGCGCCCACCCACCGACGGCAGCTCGCCGTGCTCGAGCACCCAGCCGCACACCTCGGCCAGCGCCTCGGCCTGGCGTTCGGCGGCGGTGCGGTCGTCGTCGGCGGTCAGGGGCGCGGCTTGGGCATCGAGGGCCGTCGCGATCGCCTCGAACAGCGCGGCGTCGTCGTAGCGGCCGACCAGCCGCCCGCCGGGTTTGGTGGCGAACCGGGTCAGGCGGAGTTCGTTGACCTGCGGCGGCGGGCCATCGTCGGGTTCGGGGCCGTCGGCGTCGAGCGCGTCGAGGAGCGCGGTGCCCCACTGCTGCAGCTCCCGCGGGGTGTAGGTGGCGGCGGCGCCGGCCAGCTGGATCTCCGCGCCGGCCCAGATTTCTGGGGAGAGCCGGCCGGCGGGCGGCGAGGCCAACAGTCGGGCGACCACCGCGACGTGGGCGAGGGAGGTGTCCCCGGCGGCGAACACGTCCGCGGTCGCCGGCAACCGCGCCGGCAGCGCCGCGCCGTCGAGCCCGACCCGTGGGCAGACCGCCTCGGCCACCGCTCCCCGCTGCGCGGCGACCCCGCGATCGAGCCGCAGCAGATCCTGCAGCGCCCGGGTCGGCGAGGCGTAGCCGTGCTCGGCGAAGGTGCCGTGCCGGTCGAGCCCGGCCACCGCGTCGACCCCGATCCGCTCCAGCCGCCGCGTGACCGTCTCGCCGATCGTCACGACCTCGACCAGCTCGGCCGCCGAGGCCTGCCCGACCGCGGCCGCGAGCGCGTCGACGCCCTCGTCCAGGAGGCGGCGCGCGTCGGCGACCGGGCTGGGGAGCATGATCCGAGACTACTCGAACACGTATTCGAACACAAGGTAAAGTACGCAGCTCAAGTGCCCTCCACTCCGTTGGGGGCGCCGTCCCACGAGTTCGAGCCTTCGAGGCCCACCCTCAGCCCTGCACGCCCGAACCGTCCGCTCCGGCATGCCCCGCGCTGCCCGTCCCGCGCCGCCCGCCATGCACCGCGTCGACCGTCCCCCTCGGACCGAATTGCGCGGTGCTGTCTCGGGTGCGCCGGGCGATGCACGGCACCCCGGCGTCCCCCATCCCTCCTCCCGCTTCGTCCCGGCGCCCTGCCCCCCGCCTCCGCGAACCGGACGAAACGCCGAGCTCCTGTTCCGGCGGCGCGATCAGGGGGATGCTGCCGCCGTGGGCGTGATCGAGAGCGGCAGGCACCGGGTCGGGGGCTGGCTGCTGCAGGGCGAGGGCCGGCGCTCGCGGCAGGGTCCGCACACCCACCCGCCCGAGCCGGAGAAGCGGCACCCGTGGTGGCGGGTCATGTGTCTCACCGGCGTCGACTACTTCAGCACCCTGGGCTACCAGCCGGGCATCGCGGCGCTGGCGGCCGGCGTGCTGAGTCCGTTGGCGACCGTCGTCCTGGTGCTGGTCACGCTGCTCGGCGCCCTGCCCGTCTACCGCCGCGTGGCGCGCGAGAGCCCGCGCGGTGAGGGCTCGATCGCCATGCTCGAGCGGCTGCTGCCCTTCTGGCGCGGCAAGGTGTTCGTGCTGGTCCTGCTCGGGTTCGCCGCCACCGACTTCCTCATCACGATGACCCTCTCGGCCGCCGACGCCACCGCGCACGTCGTCGAGAACCCGCTGGTCCCGCAGCTGTTCGACGGCCACAACGTCGGGATCACGCTGTTCCTGCTCGCCCTGCTGGGGGCGGTCTTCCTGGCCGGGTTCGGCGAGGCGATCCGGATCGCCGTCGTGCTCGTGGCGGTCTACCTGGGCCTCAACGCCGTGGTGATCGTCGACGGGCTGTGGCGCATCGCGACCGAGCCGAACGTCGTCGCCGACTGGACGCGGCTGCTGGAGCTGCAGTACCCGAACCCGTTCCTGGCCGTCGCGGTGGCGCTGGTCGTGTTCCCGAAGCTCGCGCTGGGCCTGTCCGGCTTCGAGACCGGCGTGTCGGTGATGCCGCTGATCAAGGGCGGGCCGGACGACACCGAACAGCGCCCGGCCGGCCGGATCGCCGGGGCGCGGAAGCTGCTCACGACCGCCGCGCTGATCATGAGCACGTTCCTGGTGACGTCGAGCGTGGTCGTGACGCTCCTCGTCCCCGCCCCCGAGCTCGCGCCCGGCGGCCCCGCCAACGGCCGGGCCCTGGCCTACCTCGCGCACGAGTACCTCGGCCCCGCGTTCGGCACGGTGTACGACCTGTCGACGATCGTGATCCTCTGGTTCGCCGGCGCCTCGGCGATGGCCGGCCTGCTGAACCTCGTGCCGCGCTACCTGCCGCGCTACGGCATGGCGCCGCACTGGGCGCGGGCGGTGCGGCCGCTCGTGCTCGTGGTCACCGCGATCGCGTTCCTGGTCACCGTGCTGTTCGACGCGGACGTCGACGCCCAGGGCGGCGCGTACGCCACCGGCGTCCTGGTCCTCATGACCTCGGCGGCGATCGCCGTGGCGCTCTCGGCGCGGCGCAAGAGCAGCCGGAAGATCTTCGCCGGCTTCGCGGTGGTGTCGCTGGTCTTCGTCTACACGACGGTCCTCAACATCGCCGAGCGGCCGGAGGGCGTGAAGATCGCGGCCTGTTTCATCGTCGGGATCCTCGTGGTCTCGTTCGCCTCGCGGGTGGTGCGCGCCTTCGAGCTGCGGGTGACCGGCGTCGAGCTCGACGACACCGCCCGCGGCTTCCTCGACTCGTGCGCCCCGGGCCCGGTCCGGCTCGTCGCGCACGAACCGCGGCCGGGGGAGGCCTCCAGCCCCGCCCGCGACGAGGAGTACCGGGAGAAGCTCGCCGAGGAGCGCGAGGACCACAACATCCCGGATCCCGACAAGGTGCTGCTCGTCGAGGTCCGGATCACCGACCCGTCGGAGTTCGAGACCTCGCTCAACGTCGTCGGCGAGCAGCGCGGGCCGTACCGCGTCCTGTGCACCGAGGCCCCCTCCGCGCCGAACGCGATCGCGGCCCTCCTCATGACCATCCGCGACCTCACCGGGAAGCCGCCGCACGTCTACTTCGACTGGACCGAGGGCAACCCGGTCCTGCACCTGCTCCGGTACCTGTTCACCGGCCAGGGCGAGGTGGCCCCGGTGACCCGCGAGATCCTCCGGGAGGCCGAGCCCGACCTGCGCCGGCGCCCCGCGGTGCACGTGGGGTGAGTCAGCGCCACGCGCCGCGGGCGTACTGCGCCGGGTACGGGGCGGCGGAGTACGGGACGCCGAGCTCGTGGGCGGCGCGCAGCGGCCAGGCGGGCTCGCGGAGGGCGGCGCGGGCGAGGAGGACGACGTCGGCGTCCTCCTCCTCGAGCACCGCCTGGGCCTGCGCGGGCTCGGTGATCAGCCCGACGGCGCCGGTGGCGATGCCGGCCTTGGCGCGGACGTCGCGGGCGAACGGGACCTGGTAGCCCGGGCCGACGGGGATGTCCTGGCGGGCGTCGAGGCCGCCGGAACTGACGTCGACGAGGTCCACGCCGCGCCCGGCCAGCCGCGCGGAGAGCTCGACGGTCTCCTCGGCCGTCCAGCCGCCGTCGACCCAGTCGGTCGCGGAGAGCCGCACGAGCAGGGCCTTCCGGTCGGGCAGCGCGGCGCGGACGGCGTCGACCACCTCGAGGAGGATCCGGATGCGGTTCTCGAAGGAGCCGCCGTAGGAGTCCGTGCGCAGGTTGGCCAGCGGGGAGAGGAACTGGTGGAGCAGGTAGCCGTGCGCGGCGTGCACCTCGACGACGTCGAAGCCGGCGGCGTCGGCGCGGCGGGCGGCCGCGCCGAAGGCCTGCACGGTCTCGGCGATCTCGTCCGCGGTCAGGGCCCGCGGCGTGGCGTAGCCCTGGTAGGCGGTGGCCGACGGCGCCAGCGCGGTCCAGCCGCCGTCCTCGGTGCCGATGGTGCCCTCACCCCGCCAGGGCGCCGCGGTCGAGCCCTTGCGGCCCGCGTGCGCGAGCTGGGTGGCGGGCACCGCACCCTGCTCCCGCAGGAACGCGGTGATCCGCGACCAGGCCTCGACCTGCGCGTCCGACCACAGGCCGGCGTCCTGCGGGGAGATCCGGCCCTCCGGCGTGACGGCCGCGGCCTCGGTCATGACCAGCCCGAACCCGCCCGTCGCGCGGGCACCGAGGTGGACGAGGTGCCAGTCGGTGGGAACGCCGTCGCGCGCCTCGACCGAGTACTGGCACATCGGCGCGAGCCAGATGCGGTTGCGTGCGGTGACCCCGCGCAGCGTGATCGGGTCGAACAGGGACGGCACGGGGACCTCCGGGGGAGCGCGGTGGCGGCGGCCGGTGCGGCCGCCACTGCCGCACAACTCCCCGGCGGGGCGGACATGATCCCGAGTGCGAGGGGCACCACACGGGCGGCTCAGGCCACCCGGACCGCCGACACGCCCATGACCTGCGGGAACCGTGCGAAGACCGCGGGATCGTGCCCGGGGACCACCAGGTCGGGGGAGTCGGCGAGCTCCCGTGCGCGGTCGAAGCCGGCGTACATCGCGGGCGTCGAGTGCAGGATCGGGAAGAGCCGGTCCTGCTCGAGGTTCTCGTAGAAGTGGGCGGAGTCGGAGGCGAGCACCACCCAGCCCCGCTCGGTCCGGACCCGGGTGAGCTGCATCCCGGCGGTGTGCCCGCCCACGAGGTGGACCGACAGCCCGGGCGCGAGCTCGCGGTCGCCCTCGACCACGTGGAGGCGGTCGGGGGTGCCGAGGACCTCGCGGAGGTCGTCGTCGGACACGAGCCAGCGCTCGCGCGCGATGCGCTCGGCGACCGGCCCGGTCCAGTAGTCGGCCTCGGCCCGCTGCACCACCCGTCGCGCGCGGGGGAACCGCGCGACCGTGCCGGTGTGGTCGTAGTGCAGGTGCGAGAGCACGACCAGGTCGACGTCCGCGGGGTGGACCCCGAGGGCGGCGACGCCGTCGGCGGGGGAGCAGTGGAACTCCAGCCCGTCGAGCGGGATCCCGCGGTCGGGGTCGAGCCCGGCGTCGACGACGACGGCGCGCTGCGGCGAGACGGCCAGCCAGACGTAGTAGGCCGTCGGGTGCGGCTCGTCCCAGCGCTCGTCGTAGCCGAGGAAGTGCTGGCCGCGCCGCCCAGCACGCGAGGCGTACCGGACGGCGAAGACCTGGAACTCCTCGGTCACGGGGACACCGGTGCGGTGGCCTGCTGCTCGGGGCGGGCCGGGCGCTCGCCGAGCCGCTCGGTCGGCGTGCGGTAGTAGTCCCGGCCGGTGGCGACGGCGATGATGTTGAGCACGCAGACGGCCGCGACGAACCAGGCCACCGGGAGCCAGTCCGCGCCCTCGGGGCCGGCCAGCCCGGCGGCGATCGACGGGGCGAAGCCGGCGACGGCGAAGCCGATCTGGGTGCCGATCGCCATGCCGGACAGGCGGACGCGGGCCGGGAACATCTCGCCGTAGAAGGCGGGCCAGACGCCGCCCGTGGCGCTGTGCACGATGCCGAACATCAGGATGCCGACGAGGAAGATCAGCACGTAGTTGCCGATCGAGATGGAGCCGAGGTAGGCGAACATCATTACACCGCAGCCGAGCGAGCCGCCGATGAAGACCGGCTTGCGCCCGATCCGGTCGGCCAGCCGGCCGAACAGCGGCAGCGCGACGAGCGCGGCGACGTTGGCCAGCACCCCGACCCAGAGCATGGCGGAGCGGGACAGGCCCTCGACGTTGACCGCGAAGGACAGGGCGTAGACGGTGAAGATCGTGCTGACGGTGGCGATGGTCGACGCGACGACCACCCGCAGCACCGAGGTCCAGTGGTCCCGGAAGAGCACCGCCAGCGGCGCCTTCGCCACCTCGTGCCGGTCGCGCTCCTGCTCGAAGACGGGCGTCTCCTCGAGCGTGCGGCGGATCAGCAGGCCGACGACCACGACGATCGCGCTGAGCCAGAACGGTACCCGCCAGCCCCAGGTCAGCAGGGACTCCTCGGGCAGCACCGCGATCGGCAGGAAGATCGCGGTGGCCAGGATCTGGCCGAACTGCGTGCCGCTGAGCGTGTAGCTGGTGTAGTAGGCGCGGCGGTTCGCCGGCGCGTGCTCGAGGCTCATGGAGTTCGCCCCGGCCTGCTCGCCGCCGGCCGACAGGCCCTGCAGCAGGCGGAGCGAGACGAGCAGGATCGGCGCCGCGACGCCGATCGAGCCGTAGGAGGGCAGGCACCCGACGAGGAACGTGGCCGCGCCCATCAGCAGCACGGTGAAGACGAGTACGCGCTTGCGGCCGAACTTGTCGCCGATGTGGCCCAGCACGAACGCACCGACGGGGCGGGCGACGTAGCCGACGCCGAACGTCGCCAGCGCCAGCAGCGTGCCCGTGGCAGGGCTCTGCGCCGGGAAGAAGATCTTGTTGAACACCAGCGCCGCGGCGGTGCCGTAGATGAAGAAGTCGTAGTACTCGAGCGCGCTGCCGATCCAGGCGGCGAGCGCCGCCTTGCGCGGCTGGGCCGCCGGGGCGGCGGGGGTCGGTGAGGACACGTGGGCTCCCTGGAGTGATGCTCCGATGCACGACACAGCGGGACCGGGTCGGAACGGCTTATGTACCGCCTGGTTACGTACCGGATAGTGAGTTAGCTCCGGGGCGCTGTCAACCCCTGGCCGGCGATTCCCGGCGCCGGCAGGGGCCGTCAGGCTCTGCCGACGTGCGCGGTGAGGTACTCCAGGACCAGGTCGCCGAGCATGCGCCGGTAGTGGTCGCGCCGCCCGGGATCCAGCAGGTCGCGGTCGAAGACGGCCTGGAACGTGTGCCGGTTCGCGGTGCGGAAGATGCAGAACGAGCTGATCACCATGTGCACGTCGAGCGCGTCGACGTCCTCGCGGAACAGGCCGGCCCGGCGGCCGCGGTCCAGGATCCGGCCGAGCACGTCGACCGCGGGGGCGGCGAGCCCGGGCAGGATCGGCGAGGTCCGCAGGTGCTCGGCGTGGTGGATGTTCTCGATGCTGACCAGGCGGATGAAGGCGGGGTGCGACTCGTGGTGGTCGAACGTCAGCTCGGCGAGGGCGCGCATGGCCCGCGCGGGGTCGAGGTGGTCGACGTCGAGCTGCTGCTCCAGGGCGCGGATGCCCTGGTAGGCGCGCTCCAGGACGGCCACGTAGAGGCCTTCCTTGCTGCCGAAGTAGTAGTAGATCATCCGCTTGGTCGTGCGGGTGCGGGCCGCGATCTCGTCGACCCGGGCGCCCGCGTAGCCGCGGTCGGCGAACTCCGCGGTGGCGATGTCGAGGATCTCGGCGCGGGTGCGTTCGGCGTCGCGCTGGCGCTCCGGCGCACCGATCGGGCCGGTCGGCTGGGCACTCACGGGGTCGTCCCGACCGCTCGGCTCACGCGTCGGCTCACGTGGGGGGACACAGGGCGGCTCACGAGGCCGACGATATCCGGCTCACGCTTCCCTTCCGTCCTCCGAGCGGGTACAAGTAACTAACCGGTACATTCATCGACGGCGAGGGAGCCCGTGAGCATGTCCCAGGACCGCCTCCTGACCGGCCTGATCGGGGCCGGCATCGGCCCGTCCCTCTCGCCGGCGCTGCACGAGCGCGAGGCCCGCGAGCTCGGCCTGGACTGCACCTACACGCGGTTCGATCTCGACGAGCTGGACCTTCCCGCGGAGGCCGTCGGCGACCTGCTGGGCCGGGCACGGGCCGAGGGCCGGGCGGGGGTGAACGTCACCCACCCCTGCAAGCAGCTCGTGATCCCGCACCTCGACGACCTCTCGCCCGACGCGGCCGCGATCGGCGCCGTCAACACGGTCGTGTTCGACGGGGACCGGGCCGTCGGGCACAACACCGACTGGTCCGGGTTCCGCGACGGCCTCGTCGCCGGCCTGCCCGGCGTGCCGCTCGACCGGGTCGTGCTGCTGGGGGCGGGAGGGGCCGGCGCGGCCGCGGCGCACGCGCTGCTGAGCCTCGGCGTCGGGTCGCTCGCCGTGCTCGACGTCGACGCCGCCCGCGCCGGCCGCCTCGCCGACGCCCTCGGCGCGCGGTTCGGCGCCGGGCGCTCCCGCGGCGGGGCCGTCGCCGAGCTCGGGCACCGGCTGGCCGCGGCCGACGGCCTGGTGCACGCGACCCCCGTCGGGATGGCGGAGCACCCCGGCCTCCCGCTGCCGCCGGCGATGCTGCGCCCGGAGCTCTGGGTCGCCGAGATCGTCTACCGGCCGTTGGAGACCCCGTTGCTGCGGGCCGCGCGGGCGCGTGGCTGCCGCACGCTCGACGGCGGCCGGATGGCCGTCCACCAGGCCGCGGAGGCGTTGCGGCTGTTCAGCGGCCGCGAGCCGGATCCGGCCCGGATGCTGCGCCACCTCGCCGAGCTGGTCGGCGCGGACGCGGCGGGTGCCGAGGGGGGTGCCGGTCGTGTCGCGTGAACCCCGGACCGCCATCGCCACGGTGTGCCTGTCCGGCGCGCTGGAGGACAAGCTCCCCGCCGCGGCGGCCGCCGGGTTCGACGGCGTGGAGATCTTCGAGCCCGATCTCGTCGCCTCGCCGATGCCGCCCGGCGAGGTGCGACTGCGCTGCGCCGACCTCGGGCTGTCGATCGACCTCTACCAGCCCTTCCGCGACCTGGACTCGACCGATCCGGAGCGGTTCGCCGCGAACCTGCGGCGCGCGGAGCACAAGTTCGGCGTGATGGAGGCGCTCGGCACCGACACGGTGCTCGTCTGCTCCTCGGTCGCGCCCGACGCCGTCGCCGACGTCGACCTCCTCGCCGAGCAGCTCCACGCGCTGGCCGAGCGCGCCGCCGCCCGCGGGCTGCGGATCGCGTACGAGGCGCTGGCCTGGGGCCGGCACGTGAACACGTACGACCGCTCGTGGGAGGCCGTGCGCCGGGCGGACCACCCCGCGCTCGGCCTGTGCCTGGACAGCTTCCACATCCTGTCCCGCGGGTCGGACCCCGCCGCGATCGCCGACATCCCCGGCGACAAGCTGTTCTTCCTCCAGCTCGCCGACGCCCCGCACCTGTCGATGGACGTGTTGCAGTGGAGCCGCCACCACCGGCTCTTCCCCGGTCAGGGAGCGTTCGACCTGCCCGGCTTCCTCGCCCCGGTGCTCGCCGCGGGCTACACCGGCCCGCTGTCGCTCGAGGTGTTCAACGACGTCTTCCGGCAGGCCGACCCGGCCCGAGCGGCGGTCGACGCCCACCGGTCCCTGCTGGCGCTCGCCGAGGCCACCGCCGCGCGGGGCGAGGGTGCCGATCCCGTGGCGGAAGCAGCCCCCGAGCTGCACGGGCACGCCTTCGTCGAGCTCTCGGCGGACGAGTCACTGGCCCCGGTGCTGGCCGCGCTCGGCTTCGCCCGCACCGGCCTGCACCGCACCAAGCCCGTGGAGCGCTGGGAGCAGGGCGCGGCCCGGATCCTCGTGAACCGCTCCGGCGGCCCGGTCGCGGTCGCCGCGCTGGCCGTCGAGTCGGCCGACCCGCCCGCGGCGGCCCGCCGGGCGACCCGGCTGAGCGCGCCCGTCCTGCCCCGGGAGCGCGGGCCGGCCGAGGCCGATCTCGCCGCCGTGACCGCGCCCGACGGCACGGCGCTCTTCTTCTGCCGCACCGGCGCCCGGGCCGTCGAGGGGGCGGACTGGACCGGGGACTTCGTGCCCACCGGCGAGACGGCTGCGGACGACGGGGCGGGGATCGGTGTGACCGGGATCGACCACGTCGGCCTGGCCCAGCCCTTCGACCACTTCGACGAGGCCACACTGTTCTACCGCACGGTGCTGGGCCTGGAACCGGACGCGACCGGCGAGTTCGCCGCGCCGTTCGGCCTGGTCCGCAGCCGTGCCGTCGTCGACGCGCAGCGCCGGGTCCGGCTCGCGCTCACCGTGTCGCTGCTGCGGCGGGGCGAGTGGGCGCCGGGGGTCTCCGAGCCGCAGTACGTCGCCCTGGCCGTCGACGACGTCCTCGCCGCCGCCCGCGCCGCCCGCGCGGCCGGGGCACCGCTGCTGGCGATCCCGGACAACTACTACGCCGACCTCGACGCGCGGCTCGCCCTGTCGAAGGACCGGCTGGCCGCCTACCGCGACCTCGGGGTGCTGCACGAGGAGACCGCCGGGGGCGCCTACCTGCAGGTCTGCACCGAGGTGCTGGGCGGGCGGGTGTTCCTCGCGCTGGTCCAGCGCGTCGGCGACCACGACGGCTACGGCTGGACCGACGCGCCGGTCCGGATGGCCGCGCACCGCCGCCGACGGCTCGCCCGGGAGCGCGTGCGCGCCTGAGCGCGGCTGTGAGTGAATGGGGGCGTGCAGACCCGGGTCCTCGTCGTCGACGACGACAGGGCCATCGCCCGGGCCCTGCGGATCAACCTGACCGCGCAGGGCTACCACGTGACCCTCGCCGGCGACGGGGCCACGGCGCTGCGGGCGGCCGCGGACCGGCACCCCGACGTCGTCGTCCTCGACCTGGGCCTGCCCGACCTCGACGGCGCGGACGTCATCGCCGGCATCCGCGGCTGGAGCCCGGTCCCGATCATCGTGCTGTCCGCGCGGACCGACTCGGGGGAGAAGGTGGCCGCGCTCGATGCGGGCGCGGACGACTACGTCACCAAACCCTTCGGCATGGACGAGCTGCTGGCCCGGCTGCGCGCGGCCGTCCGGCGGGCGGGCGCGGCGGCGCCGACCGGCGAGCCCGTGCTGCGGCTCGGCGAGCTGACTGTGGACCTGCAGGCCAAGCGGGTGCACCGGGGCGACGCGGAGGTGCACCTGACCCCGACCGAGTGGGGCATCCTCGAGATGCTCGCCGGGCACCGCGGCAGGCTCGTCGGGCAGCGGGAGCTGCTGCGGCAGGTGTGGGGGCCGCACTACGAGGAACGCACCAACTACCTGCGGGTGTACCTGGCGCAGTTGCGGCGCAAGCTCGAACCCGACCCCGCGCACCCGCGGTACCTGATCACCGAGGCGGGGATGGGTTACCGGCTCGACGTCTGATTCCCGCCGGAACTCCGGCGTCGCCGCTGGTGGGGTGGAGGCATGGATCTCGCGGAGGAGCTCGACGGCACCGGTGTCGCGCACGTCCCGGGCGTGCTGTCCCCGGAGGAGTGCGCCGGGGTGGCGGCCCTGTTCGACGACGACGCGCGCTTCCGCAGCACCGTCGTCATGGCGCGGCACGCGTTCGGCGAGGGGACCTACCGCTACTTCGCCGACCCGCTCCCGGACGTGGTGCAGCGGCTGCGCGAGGAGTGGTACCCGCCGCTGGCGGAGATCGCGAACCGCTGGGCGGAGCGGCTGGGCGAGCGCACCTTCCCGCCCACGCTCGCCGGGCTGCGGGCGGAGTGCGCAGAACGTGGCCAGCGCCGGCCCACCCCGCTGCTGCTGCGGTACGGGCCGGGCGGGCACAACCGGCTGCACCAGGACGTCTACGGCGACCTGACCTTCCCGCTGCAGCTCCTGGTGATGCTCAGCCGGCCGGACGTCGACTTCACCGGCGGCGAGAGCGTGTTCGTCGAGCAGGTGCCGCGGCAGCAGTCGCGGCCGATCGTCGTGCGGCCCGGGCAGGGCGACGCCGTGGTGTTCCCGGTGCACCACCGGCCCGTCCGGGGTTCGCGCGGGGACCACCGGCGGCTGCTGCGGCACGGGGTCTCGGCGGTGCACACGGGGGAGCGGTACGTGCTGGGGATCATCTTCCACGACGCGCCCTAGTCACGAGCCGGGAGTGACGACGGTCGTCACGCCGCGCAGGACCGGCCCGGGGCGGCGCCGCGTGCGACGATCCCGTCCGTGGACCCGACCGCGACCGAGGACGCCCCCCGCTGGTTCCGGACCGCACTGGCCGAGCCGCCGGTGCACCGCGACACCGAGGTGGAGGGCGCGCGCGTGCACTACCGCGCCTGGGGCGAGGAGGGCCGGCCCGGGCTGGTCCTCGTGCACGGCGGCGCCGCGCACTCCGGCTGGTGGGACCACGTGGCGCCGTTCTTCTCGGCCGGTGCCCGGGTCGTCGCGCTCGACCTCACCGGGCACGGCGACAGCGACCACCGCGGTGCCTACGACCTGGACCTGTGGGCGCGCGAGGTCATGGCGGTGGCGGACGCGGGCGGCATCGCCGGGCCGCCGACCGTGATCGGGCACAGCATGGGCGGGTGGGTGACCGCGACCGTCGGCGCGCGGTTCGGCACCGAGGTCGACGGCATCGTGATCATCGACTCGCCGCTCAACGAGCAGCCTCCCGAGGAGGAGCGGCTGCGGCGCAAGACCCGCACCGCGAAGGTCTACGACGACCGCGAGACGATCCTCGGCCGGTTCACCACCATGCCGGCGCAGGAGGTCCTGCTGCCGTACGTGCGCCGGCACATCGCCGAGGAGTCGGTCAAGGCCGTCGACGGCGGCTGGAGCTGGAAGTTCGACCCGAGCCTGTTCGCCGAGCGCGTGCTGCTGCGGGACCTGCTGCCGGAGCTGAAGTGCCGCGCCGGTTTCCTGCGGTCGGAGTTCGGGCTGGTTCCGGACACGATGGCCGGCGAGATCGACGCCCTGCTCGGCCACCGCGTCCCGATCGTCGACCTCCCCGCCACGGGCCACCACCCCATGCTCGACCAGCCGCTGGTGCTGGTCACCGCCCTCCGCGCCCTCCTCCGGCAGTGGGCGGTGGACTCGCTCCCCGACTGAGGTCTCGTGGGACAGCACCGGTGTTCGTCTCGGCCTGGCGATGCTCGCGGATCCGCCCCTACCGGCCGGTGCGGGAGGGGGCGAGGGCGGCGAGGGCGGTCATCAGGGAGGTGGCGGGGTCGCCGACCGGGTCGGCCGAGCCGATCCGCTCGACGATCCGGGCTCCGATCTCGGCGGTGCTCGCGCCCATGGCCGGGCCCGCGAGGGCGGGCAACGTCGCGAGGACCGCAGCCGTCGCACCCTCCACTGCCAGGGCCGCTTCCCGTTCGCCCAGCGCCGCGAGGCACAGGGCGGCCGAGAGGGCGGCCGCGGCGGGGTTGGCGAGGCCCTTGCCCGCGATGTCCGGGGCCGACCCGTGGACCGGCTCGAACATGCTCGGCGCGGTGCCGAGCGGGTTGTGGTTCGCGCTGGCCGCGAGGCCCAGCCCGCCCTGCACCGTGGCGCCGAGGTCGCTGATGATGTCGCCGAACAGGTTGTCGGTGACCACCACGTCGAACCGGCCGGGGTCCAGCGGCAGGTGCTGGCACATCGCGTCGACGTGCACGTAGTCCCGCTCGACGTCCGGGAAGTCCTCGCCCACCCCCGCCACGACCTCCTCCCACAGCCGACCGGCGTGGGTGAGGATGTTCGTCTTGTGGCACAGCGTGAACCGCTTCCGGCGGGCGCGCGCCAGCCGGAACCCGAACTCCACGATCTCGCGGGTCGCGGGCACGGTGGACACCGAGTGCTGCAGCGCCACCGCCTCGGCGGTGCCGGCGTGGACGGTCTCGCCGCCGCCGGTGTAGAGCCCCTCGGTGTTCTCCCGCAGGATCACCAGGTCGCAGTTCTCCGGCGTCACGCCCCGCACCGGGGACTGCACGCCGGGGTAGAGCCGCACGGGGCGCACGTTCACGCTCTGCCGCAACGCGATCCGCAGCGCGACGATGAGCCCGCGCTCCAGCACACCCGGCGGCACCCGCGGGTCGCCGACGGCGCCGAGCAGGATCGCGTCGTGCCGGCGCAGCGCCTCGCGGGTCTCGCCGGGCAGGACGATCCCGGTGCGGAGATAGGGCTCGGCGCCCAGGTCGTAGTCCGTGGTCGAGGCGGTGAAGCCGAACCGGGCGGCCGCCGCGCGGACGCAGTCCACCGCGACGGCCGTGACGTCCGGCCCGATGCCGTCCCCGCCGATGACGGCCAGGTCGTAGCTGCTCACGCACGACCCCCGGCCAGCGCGAAGTCGCGCCAGTCCTTGCCGCCCACCGGCTCCGTGTCCACCCACAACGCCGTGACGCACTCCGGGCAGACGTAGGCGACGGCCGCCAGGTCGGCGTGCACGTCCACCCGCGAGCCGAGGTCCTCCGGTCCGAGGACGACGCGCCCGGCGATCGACTCCCATCCGTCGCCGAGGGGCCCGAGGACCGTGTCGCAGTGCCGGCACGCCGCGTGCCGCGTCCCCTCGTCGTCGACGAAGGTGACCAGCGAGGCGCCCCAGATCCCTCGTGAGTGGCGATCACCGCTACAGCGACCATCGGCACTCACAGGCGCAACCATCCGCGCCCGCCGAGCATCCCGGATCGACGCACGCAGCGAGTCGGTACCCGACTCGTTTACGGCGCCGTCGGACGAGAGCGCCACGCCGTACAGCCGCGCCGCCGCATCGAGCGACACCGCCCCCGCCGACACGTCCCCGGCGACGAGCGCCGGATCGCGGAGCAGGGGATCGCCGTAGCCCCCGCCGTTCTGCACGGTGCACTCGAAGACGTCCCCGTGCGCGATCCGCGCGGCGGGGGAGACGCCCGGCAGCACCTGGTGCTCGCCCGCCAGCTCGGTCAGCGCGCCCACCGGACGTCCCGAACCGAGGTGGTCCAGCACGCCGGAGCCGGTGACCCGTTCGAACCGCGCGCACGAGCCCGGCAGCCCGCCGAACAGCCCGGTCCGGTTCGGCACCGCGACGCCGTGCGTGCCCAGCACGCCCGTCACCTCGGTGGTGTCGACGGGCGTCAGCGCGAACTGGATGCCGTTGCCGCCGCGGAAGGTGCCGGCGCCGCCGGAGTCCGCGACCTGGCGGCGCCACAGGTAGAGCAGCGGGTGCCGCATCTCCTGCTGCTCGACGTCCGTGGCCCCGCCCGCGAGGATCACCATCGCGCCGCCCGCGTCGACCCCGTCCCGGAACGAGAACGCCGGCCCGCCCCACAGCAGCGAGTCCATGTACATCGACGCGAACGGCTCGCCGTGCTGGTCGATCCCGCCGAACTGGTTGAGCTGCCACGACCCGTCCGACGGGCCGAACGCGTGGTTCTCGTACTTCTCGCTGAACGACAGCATCTTCGCGATCGCGCCGCCCGCCGAGCATGTGGCCGTCCAGTTCGCGCCGGCCGCGCCGCCGGACACCGGCATCGGCTCGACGGCGGTGACGCACAGCCCGTCCGGCGCCACGACCTCGACCGGCCGCATCAGCCCGTGGTTCCACGCGATGTCGGACCCGAAGGTGCACAACATGAGCGTGGCGACGGCGCCGAGCAGGCCGCCGCGCGTCGTCATGCCGTAGGCGGGGGACTGGGGGCTGGAGTCGGAGAAGTCGAAGACGATGCGGTCTTCCGTCTTCGTCATCCGGCACGGGACCTGCAGCAGCTCGATGTCCCCGTCGGCGGACCCGGCGGGACGGTCGAGGTAGGACGTGTGCTCGTAGACCCCGTCCGGCAGCTCGCGCAGCATCGCCCGCAGCTCGGCCTCGGAGTTGTCCAGCGTGCGCTCCATCGTCGCCTTGACCTGGGCGGCGCCGTAGCGGTCGCACAGCTCGTGGAAGCGCTGCTCGGCCACCCGCAGGCCCGCGAGGAAGGCGCGGAAGTCGTTGGCGACCGTGTCGTGCATGCGGGAGTTGAGGACGATCGTGTCCCACAGCTCCTGGTTGAGCACGTCCCGGCGCACGATCCGGCCCGGCGGGATCCGGATGCCCTCCTGGAACACGTCCGTGGCCGTGGTGCACCAGCTGCCCGGGTCCATGCCGCCCAGGTCGACCTGGTGCGCCATGCAGCCCAGCCACGCCACGATCTCGCCGTCCCGGAAGACCGGCTTGCAGAACTGGACGTCGTTCTGGTGCATGGCCGCGAGGTACGGGTCGTTGATGATGAAGACGTCGCCGGGCTCGATGTCGTCGTAGCGGTCGAGGAAGACCTCGATCGCCATGGCGCCCGTGTAGATGGGCGTGAGCAGGTACGTCCCGATGATCGCCATCTCGCCGGCGGCGGTGTAGATGCCGAAGTTGTAGTCCGTGGCGTGCACGACCGGCGAGCCGGAGACGTGCTCGACCGTCGTGGCGCCCTCGGAGTTGATGGACCAGAGCTTGTGCCGGATGACCTCGTAGGTGACCGGGTCGACCGCGGTGGTCATGTCTGTTCTCCCTCAGCGGTTCCGGACGGCTCAGCGGTTCCGGATGACGATGTCGCCGGAGCCGTCCACCTCGGCGTCCTGGCCCGGGCCGATCACGACCGTGGTGTCCCGCAGCTCCACGATCGCCAACCCCTCGATGTGCAGCCCGTCGTGCAGGTGCTCGGCGCGGTAGACGGTCGCGTCCCGCCACTCGCCGCCCGAGAAGACCTTCCGCAGCCCCGGCTCCCCGGCGGCCTCGCCCAGCGCTCCGGTGTCGAAGTCCGCCCTGGGCACCGGGCTCGTCGCCACCACGCGGAAGGTGGTGATCTCCACGCCACCCTCGAGGAACGCGGCGCCCTTGCCGAAGCGGCCCTCGTAGACCTCGACGAACCGCTCGACCATGCCGTTGACGTCGGCCGCGGTGAGCACGTCGGACTCGAACGGCACCGTGAGCACGTGGATCTGCGCACGGAAGCGGATCTCCACCGAGCGCACGTAGCGGATGGAGTCCTCGGCGGCGCCCGCGGCCACGAGATCCCGACGGGCACGGGCAGCCAGCTCGTCGAACGTGGCGTTGAGCTCGGCCGGGGGCAGCGCGGACGCGTGGTCCGTGGTGCCGGGCGGGGTCTGCATCGGCTTCGACAGCTCCTCGACCATGGTCAGGTCGGAGCAGCCGATGCCGAACGCCGAGTGCACGGACGCGGTGATCGGCACGACGATCTGCGGGCAGCCCAGCTCGGCGCCGTAGGAGAAGGCGTGCAGCGGGCCCGCGCCGCCGTAGGCGAACACGGCGAAGTCCGTCGGGTCGTAGCCCTGCTCGACGGTCACCTGCCGCACCAGGTCCGCCATGCGGGCGTCGACGATGGTCTTGATGCCCTCCGCGGCCTGCTCGACCGTGAGCCCGGTGGGCTTCGCGACGTGCTCGTCGATCGCGCCACGGGCCTTGTCGACGTCGAGGGTCAGCCTGCCGCCCAGGAAGTTGTCCGGGTTGAGGTAGCCGAGTACGAGGTCGGCGTCGGCGACCGTGGGCAGGGTGCCACCGCGGCCGTAGCAGGCGGGGCCGGGGCGCGCGCCCGCCGACTCGGGACCGACCTGCAGCACGCCGCCCCGCACCGAGGCGATCGAGCCCGCGCCCGCGCCGATCGCCCGCACCGCCACCGACGGCAGGGCGAGCTCGTCGCGCCCGATCAGGGTGGTGTTGGACATGACCGGGCGCCCGTCGAGCACCAGGCCGACGTCGAAGCTGGTGCCGCCCATGTCGGTGGTCACCACGTTGCGGTGGCCGGAGCGTGCCCCGAGGAACTGCGAGGCGACGACGCCACCGACCGGGCCGGACATCACCGTCGCGGCTGCGCGCTTCTCCACCTCGGTGAAGGTCGCGAGGCCACCGTTGGACTGCATGAGCAGCGGATCGGCGCGGAGCCCGGCCTTCGAGAGCGTCGACTCGAAGGAGTCGAGCGAGGTCTTGAGGACGGGGCGCAGGCTGGCGTTCACCGCCGTCGTCAGCGTGCGTTCGTACTCGCCGATGCGCGGCAGGAACTCGCTCGACAGCGTCACCGAAGCGCCCGGCACCTCCTCGGCGATGATCTCCGCGACGCGGCGCTCGTGGGCCCCGTTCGCGAAGGACCAGAGCAGCGAGACCGCGAAGACCTCGGCGCCCGCCGCACGGAGCTCGGCGAGCGCGCGCCGGACGTCCGCCTCGTCCAGCGGGCAGACCACGCGCCCGGCGTAGTCGATCCGCTCGGTGACCTCGGCCGTCAGCCGGCGGGGGACGGCCGCGGGCTGCTTGACGAGCGTGCGGAAGCGCTTGACCTCCTCCTCGTCCAGCCCGATCCCCTTGAACCCCCGCATGATCGTGAGGGTGTCGCCGAAGCCGCGGGTCTGGATGAGGCCCACCTTCTTCGTGCGGCCCTCCAGCATCGCGTTGGTGGCGATGGTGGTGCCGTGGGCGAACACCTCCACGGCCCCGAGCAGCTCCGCGAGCGGGACGCCGCGCTCCTCGGCGGCGAGCTCGAGGGTGTCCAGGACGCCCTGGGCCGGGTTGTCCGGCACGGTGGAGGACTTGTAGCGGCCGACCCGGCCGGCTCTGCCGTCCGGACGGGCTCCGCCGTCGGCGTCGATCACCACCGTGTCGGTGAAGGTGCCGCCGATGTCGGAGGCGACGTAGTAGGTGGGCATCTCACTCCCCGTTGCTGGAAACCTGGGCTCGGGCCCGGAGCTCGCTGATGGTGGCCTCGATGTGCGCGCGGGCCAGGCGCTCGGCGGCTGGGCCGTCGCCGGCCTCGATCGCGCCGACGATGGCGGTGTGCTCGGCGACCGCCCGCACCGCGCTGTCCCGCTCCACGAGCGCGACGGGTGCGAACACCTGGGCGGTCATCCGCAGGATGGGCGTCTGCGCGACCACGAACTCGTTGCCGGACAGGTGGACCACGTCCTCGTGGAACGCGACGTTGAGCGCCGTGTAGGTCTGCGGCTCCCACGGGTCCAGCGCCGCCCGCTGCCGCGCGATGACGGCGTACAGCTCCCGCACCCGGCTCGGCGGGGCCGGGCGCTCGGCGGCGAGCCGCGCGGCCAGCCCGTCCACCACCGCGCGCAGCTCGTAGGCGGCGAGCAGGGTGGGGAGGTCCCCGGTGACGACGCGGGCGCCCTGGCCGGGGGTGAGCCGGACCAGTCCGTCCTGCTCGAGGGCCCGCAGCGCCTCGCGCAGCGGGGTGCGGCTGACGCCCAGCTCCGCGGCCAGCTGCTCCTGCCTCAGCCAGGTGCCGGGCGCGTACCGGCGGGCGTAGATGCGCTCGCGCAGCAGGGACGCGAGCTCGTCGACGAGGGGTACGGCGGTGCCCACCGGGATCTCCCTCCGTCGTTGGATACAGCGGTCCGACCCTGGCCGATCGACGACGCTCTCGTCAAGGCGTGGCGATGGATGCACCCTTTGAGCTGGGGTTCTTGACGTCGCCGGAGCACGGAAGGCATGCTGCGGACACGGGAGCTGGTCGGACCAGCTCACCGGCACACCGCCAGTGTTGTCGCAGTGTCGTCGCAAGGAGCCGCCCCATGCTCGAGAGCCCAGCCGGACTGCCGATCGGAACGGAATGGCGCACCGACCTCGACACCGCGCCGGTCGTCTTCCCGTACGACGGATCGGTGGTCGCGCACGCGCCCGTCGGGACCGTCGAGCACGCCCGGGCGGCCCTCGAGGCCGGCGTCGCGGCGGTGCGGCCCGTCGGGAAGCTGAGCTCCGCCGTGCGCCGGCAGATCCTCCTCGACGTCGAGCGGGAGATCGCCGCGCACCAGGACGAGCTGGTCGACCTGCTGATCCTCGAGACCGGCAAGACCCGCGCGGACTGCGTCGTCGAGGTCACCCGGACGCTGTTCACCTGGGCCGCGGCCGCCGAGGAGGTCTCGCACCTGCACGGCGAGACCGTGCCCCTGGACATGCAGGCCTCCGGGACTGGGATGGTCGGGTTCTGGCAGCGCAGGCCGATCGGGCTGGTCATCGGGATCGCCGGGTTCAACGGCCCGTTCCTGCTGGCCAGCCACAAGATCGCGCCGTCCGTCGCGGCGGGCTGCCCGGTGATCTGCAAGCCCGCGCCCGCCACGCCGCTGGCCACCCTCTGGCTGGCCGACGTCGTGCGCCGTGCGGCCGTCGCGAACGGGGCGCCCGCCGAGATCTGCCAGGTCGTGACGGGCGACGCCGAGGTGGGGCGCACGTTGGTGACCGACCCGCGGGTCGGCGCGGTGTCGTTCACCGGCTCCGCGGCCGTCGGGCACCGGATCGCACGGGACGCGGCGCCGCGGAAGACGTTGCTGGAGCTGGGGTCCAACGCCGCGCTGGTCGTGGACGTGGACGCCGACCTCGACGCCGCGGCGGACGCCGTGCTGCGCGGCGGCTTCTACTTCAACGGCCAGGCCTGCATCGCCGTGCAGCGGATCCTGGTGTGCGAGCCGGTGGTGGACGCGTTCGTCGGGAAGCTCACCGCGCGCGTCGGCGAGCTGACCGTCGGGGATCCGCGGGACCCCGCCACCCGCGTCGCGCCGCTGATCAACCAGGCCGCCACCGACCGCGTGCTGGAGTGGCTCGCCGAGGCCGAGCAGGCCGGGGCGAAGGTGCTGCACGGCGGCCGGGTCGTGGACCGCACCGTCGAGCCGACGATCCTGCTCGACGTTCCCGAGACCGCGAACGCCTGGTGCGAGGAGATCTTCGCGCCGGTCGTGGCGATCCGCTCGGTGCCGGACCTGGAGAGCGCCCTGGAGGCGGTCAACCGCTCGCGGTACGGCCTGCACGCCAGCGTGTTCACCCGGTCCCTGGCCACGGCGTTCGCCGCGATCGAGGAGCTCGAGGTGGGCGGCGTCGTGATCAACGAGGTGCCCGGCTTCCGGTCGGACATCATGCCCTACGGCGGGGTGAAGGACTCCGGGATCGGCCGCGAGGGCCCGCGGTTCGCGATCGAGGAGCTGACCGTGACCCGGATGGCGATCATCCGGCCGTCCTGAGAGGACATCCAGTGAGCAACCCGGTGGACTACCAGAACCTGTTCCGGCTCGACGGCAGGCGCGCGCTGCTGATCGGCGCGGGCGGCATCGGCGGGGAGGCCGGGCTCGCGCTCGCCGCGCACGGCGCGCAGGTCGTCGCCGCGGACCGCGATCCCGCCGTCGCGAAGGCCACCGCCGAGGCCGTGTCCGGTGAGTCCCTCGAACTGGACATCACCGACCCCGAGGCGGTGGAGCGCGCCGCGGAGCAGCTCGGTGACCTCGACGTCGTCGTGCTCACCGCCGCGATGAACGTGCGCAAGCGGATCCTCGACTACACCCCGGAGGAGTTCGACCGGGTCGTGAACCTGAACCTGCGCGGCACGTTCTCCGTGTTCCGGGCGTTCGGCGCGCGGATGGTGGCGCGGGGGAGCGGCAGCATCATCGGCTTCTCGTCCATCCGCGGGCGGACCGTGGAGCCGGGGCAGTCCGTCTACGCCGCGACCAAGGCGGGGCTGGAGATGCTGGTGCGCACCGCCGCCGTCGAGTTCGGCGAGGCGGGGGTGCGGGTCAACGCGATCGCGCCCGGCGTCGTCGAGACCCCGCTGACCCAGCAGATCAAGAACGACCCGGGCTGGTACCAGGCGTACGCCACGAAGGGCGCGCTCGGCCGCTGGTCGAAGCCCTCGGAGCTGGCGGGGGCCGTGGTCTACCTGGCGTCGGACGCGTCGAGCTTCGTCACCGGCTCCACGCTCGCCGTGGACGGCGGGTGGACCGCCGTGGACGGCCGGTTCACGCCGCCCACCTGACAGACTGCTCACCGTGACCCTCCCGCAGACCCGCGCCTTCCAGAAGGTCGTGGACTACGTCGAACAGGCGATCGCGGGCGGCGAGCTCGCGCCCGGCGACCGGCTGCCCAGCGAGCGGGAGCTGGTGGAGCGCTTCGGGATCGCGCGGTCCTCGGTGCGCGAGGCGCTGCGTGTGCTGGAGAGCATGGAGCTGGTGCGCTCGCAGCCGCGGGACCCGCGCGGACCGCTGGTGCTGCCCGCGTCCACCGGCCCGATCCGCCGGACGCTGCAGATGCTCACCGCCACGAACGCGGTGAGCCTGCCCGAGCTCGTCCAGTTCCGGATGGTGGCCGACGCCGCGGCCAACCTGATGGCCGCCACCCGCCGCACGGACGCGCAGCTGCTCGGGCTGGAGCGGAACATGGCCCGGATGCGGGAGTCGATTCCGTTGGGCTACAGCGCCTTCAGCCGGCTCGACCTCGAGTTCCACGAGCTCATCGCGGTGGCGGGCGGGAACACGCTGGTACAGCTGTACGGGGACGTCACGCGCGAGTCGGTGCTCACGCTGATCCAGCAGACGATCCTCGACGCCGGCGACCGGGAGGCGCTGATGCGCCGCTCGGTCCGGCACCACGCCGCGGTCTACCAGGCGATCGCGGACCGCGACGGCCGCCTGGCGAGCCGCCTGGCCCGCGAGACGATGTACGCCTACTACGCGGACCACGTGGACGAGGCCGACCGGGCGATCATGGCCGACCTCGTCCGGGAGTGCGGCGGCACCGTGCCGTCCTGAGCCGTCGTGAGTGGCGATAGTCGCCATAGCAGCTATCGCCACTCACAGGGTGGCGACGGCGGGGCGCTTCAGCCCGAGGTGGTCGCGCAGGGTCGTGCCGGTGTACTCGCGGCGGAACAGGCCGCGGGCCTGCAGTTCCGGGACCACGAGGCGGGTGAAGTCGTCCACCGAGCCGGGGGCGAAGGCGGGCATGATCACGAACCCGTCCGCGCCGCCCGCCGAGTACCAGCGCTCCATCTCGTCCGCGACGGTCTTCGGGGAACCGACCAGCATCGGGAAGGACAGGCTCGCCGCGTACTCCACGGCCAGCTCGCCCAGGGTGATCCCGCGCTCGATGGCGTGCCCGATGACGTAGTCGAAGCGGCCCTTCGAGCCACGGAGCTCGGAGCGGACGTCGGGTACCGGAGCGTCGACCGGGTGTTTCGCCAGGTCGTAGTTCATCGAGGCCGACATGAACGTCAGCCCGGCGACCGGGTGCACCAGCGAGCGCAGTTCCTCCTCCAGCGCACGGGCCTCGGAGTCGGTGTCGGCGACGATCGGCATGATCCCCGGCAGGAACATCCGGGCCACGTGGAACGGCTCGGAGTAGGTCGTCGACGCCGTCGCGGCCAGCCCGATGCGGGAGGTCGCCCCGGCGAGGGCGGTGAGCAGCACGACCGGGTCCCGGTGCACGTTCACCCGGGTGCGGAGGACCTCGTCCGGGGTCCCGCCGTAGACGTCGTCCACGGCGAGCTTGTCCGCGAGGAACGCCAGGTCGAAGCAGGCCTCCTCCGCGCTCCGCGCCAGCCGCCGGAACAGTTCGACGTTGGCGCCGGTGTCCATTCCCGAGCGGGGGTGCCGCCAGCCTCCGGCGTGCACCCCCGACTCGGACAGGTAGAGCGCGAGGTGCATCAGGAGGTCGCGCCCACCGCGGACAGGTCCTGGACGGCCTCGGACACCTCGACCTTCTTGCGCAGCACGCCGAACGCCTCGTAGTTGTCCGCGACCGTCTGGATCTCGCCGACCAGCGCCTGGTCGAGCGGGACCAGGGAGCGGTTGGCGCGCTGCGACATCAGGTCCGCGACGGCGGCGGGCCGCTGGGTCAGCTTCGTGTAGATCGCGGCGTTCTCGGCCGGGTGGTCGGCGGCCCACTGCACGGCCTGGCCGTAGCGGGAGATGAAGTCCTGCATGGCCTGCTTCTTGCCGGCGTCCTCGATCGCGTCGGTGTTGGCGTCGAGGAAGGTCAGGCCGGGGGCGAGCCCGTCCGGCCCGCGCAGCACGCGCGCGCCCTGCTCCTGCTCGGCGACCGCGGTGTACGGGTCCCAGGTCGACCAGGCGTCGATCGCGCCCGACGACATCGCCGCGGCGGCGTCGACCGGCTGCAGGAACGAGATGGTGACGTCGGAGTCCGTCAGCCCGGCCTCCTTCAGCGCCTGCAGCAGCAGGTAGTGGCCGACCGAGCCCTGCGTGGTCGGGGACACCGTCTTGCCCTTGAGGTCCGCCACGCTCTGGATCGGCGAGTCCTTCGGCACGATGACGGACAGGCCGTACTGCTGCGGGACCCTGGTCGCCGCGACGATCTTGATGTCGTCCGTGGACGAGAGCGCGGTCAGGGTCGGTGCGTCGCCGGCCACGCCGATGTCGACGGCCTTGCCGCGCAGCGCCTCCAGGACCGGGGCGGCCGCGGGGAACTGGGCCCACTCGACCTTGTAGGGCGCGCCCTGCAGCGCGCCGGAGGCCTCGACCAGCGCCTGCTGGATCCCGGCCTGGTCACCGACCTTGAGGGTGACGGTGGACAGGTCCACCGGCCCGTCGCCCGCGGCGGAGCCGCCGGAGCCACAGGCCGCCAGCGCCAGGGTGGCGGTGGCCAGTACAGCGGTGAGCAGACGCTTCACGAAGGGTTCTCTTTCAGGGGGTAGAGGGCGGGGAGGTTCACGACGATCCCCTCCTGGGTGCTGCGGGAGATGACGACCACGGCCGGGTTCTCCGGGTCCGGGTTCTCCTCGCGGTGGGGGACGAACGGCGGCACGAAGATGTAGTCGCCGGGCTCGGTCTGCAGGGCGACCTCGCCGGTGCCGTCGTGGAAGACGAACCGCGGGTTCCCGCTGACGATGTAGATCGACGTCTCGGCCTCGCCGTGGTGGTGGTCGCCGGAGTTGGTGGCCGGCGCGACGTGCGTCTCGCCGGTCCAGAGCTTCTCCGAGCCCACGGTCTTGCCGCTGACCGCCTCGCGGCGGGTCATGCCCGAGGTCTGCATCGTGTCGCCGGTCAGGTCGGCGTTCTTGATCAGGTGCACCCGGGCGCGGTCGGGCAGCTGGGCCTGGGCCGCGGTGAAGTCGGGGTGGAACGCGGTGTTGTCGAGCTCAGCCATGGTTGCTCCCGGTGGTCAGTTCGAGGACGGAACGCTCCTCGAGATACTCGCGCACGGTGCGCTCGAGGTCGCCCCACGGTGCGCCGGCCGGAACGGTGGCGATGGCGCCCTCGGTGGCCCGGACCACGTCCGCGAGGGTGACCTCCGCGGCGTCCCGCGCCAGCTGGTAGCCGCCCTCGCACCCACGCCGGCTGGTCACCAGGCCCGCCCTGCGGAGCTGGATCATGATGTTCACCAGCGAGTTCAGCGGGATCTCGCGGGTGCGCGCGATGTGCTCGCAGCGGACCGGGCCGGCGTCGTCCACGATCAGCTCGGCGATGGCGCGCAGGGCGTAGTCCAGCCGCGCCGAGACGTGCAGCGGCGCGGCCCTGCGGGACCGGGTCACCTCGGGCCCGGCGGTCTCGACGAACCCGGCACCCTTCGCGACCCCCTCCAGGAAGGTGATCACGCGGGCGGCGACGATCCGGTGGAACTGGTCGTTGAGCACGTCGTGCACCCCGTCCCGAACGACCGCGACGTCCGGCGTCAGCGCGCGCACGGCCTCGACCGGGGCGACCGGGTCGGCCTCGCCGTGCAGCACCAGGGTCGGCAGGTCCGGCAGCGTCTCCGGGTGCTCCGGGAGATCACCGGTCAGCTCGCCCCAGTGGAAGTCCGGGTCGGCGTCGAGGACCTGCCGGTGGACCGGGCAGGCGGTGCGGGCGGCGATCTCGGCCTCCTGGTCCGCGGGGACGTCCCCGTCGCCCAGCGGGAGGGCCGCGAGGACGAGGGCGTCCGGCGCGTGCCCGGTGTCCGATCCCCGGGCCGCGATGCTCCAGGCGCGCAGGGCGCCGGAGTCGGAGCCGAGCAGGACCCGGGCCCCCTCGCCCTCGGCGAGCGCGGCGGTGACCTCGGCGTCCGTCGCGTCCGCGTGCGGGACGACGACGGTGTACCCGTCGAAGGCCAGGCGCTTGCCGAGGCGCGCGTAGACGCCGGGGTTCTCGCCGCGGCCGACGAGGACCACGACGGTCCCGCGGGCCGCGGCGGCGGGGGTGAAGACGGTGGGGGCAGGAGCGGCGGTGGTCACGCGGGCACCTTCTGCGAACGGCGGGCCACCTCGGCCCGGACCAGGGGGAGCAGGTCGCGGCCGTAGGCGGCCGCGTCGGAGACGGGGTCGTAGCCGCGGATCAGCAGCGTGGTCACGCCGATGTCGACGTAGTCGAGCAGCGCCTGCGCCACGGTCTCGGGGGTGCCGACGAGCGCGGTCGAGTTGCCCGCCGCGCCGGACGCCGCCGCGGTGGCGGTCCACAGGCAGCGGTCGTGGAGCTCGCCCTTCTCGGCGGCGGCGAGCAGCCGCTGCGAGCCCACGTTCGTCGGGCCACCGCGTTCCCGCATCCGGGTGCCGGTGAACGAGCCGTGCCCGCCCTTCGCGGCCACGATCTGGTCGCGGATGGCGTGGGCGCGCTCCCAGGCCTGCTCCTCGGTGGCGCCGAGGATCGGGCGGAAGGAGACGCTGATCCGGGGGAGCTCGGTGCGGCCGGCCGCGCGGGCGGCGGCGTGCACTCGTCCGATCTGCTCGGCGGTCTCGGCGAGTGGCTCGCCCCAGAGCGCGAAGACGTCCGCGTGCTTGCCGCCGACCCGGTAGGCGGCCTCCGACGAGCCGCCGAAGAAGATCGGGATCCGGCTGCTCAGCGGGCGGATCTCCTGCTGCACACCGGCCACCCGGTAGTGCTCGTCGGAGAAGTCGAACGCCTCGGGCTCGTACCAGGCGCGACGCACCACGTCGAGGTAGGAGTCCGTGCGGGCGTAGCGCTGCTCCTTGTCGAGCCAGTCGCCGTCCCGGCGCTGGTCGACGTCGCTGTCGCCGGAGATCACGTGCATCGCGACCCGGCCGCCGCCGGAGAAGTGGTCCAGCGTGGCGTACTGCCGGGCGGCGAGCGTGGGAGCGGTGAAGCCCGGGCGGTGCGCGACCAGGAAGCCCAGCCGCTCGGAGTGCGCGGCGCCGTACGCGGCGACCTGCAGCCCGTCCGGGGTGGACGACGAGTGGCCGACCAGCACCTTGTCGAAGCCGCCCTCCTCGTGGGCGGACACGAAGCGGCGCACCGTGTCCCGGTCCACGACCGGACCGGCGGCGGGGTGGATCTCCGAGACCTCCTGGGTCCCGATCATGCCGATGAACTCGACCGTCATGGTCGTCCTCCTGAAGTACGGATCGAGTCAGTGCACGCCGAGGCGCGCGAGCAGTTCGCCGCGCAGGCGCTGGAACTCGGGATCGGTGACGTCGCGGGGCCGGTCGATCTCGACGGGGGCGTCGTAGCCGATCTTCCCGTCCTGCATGACCAGCACGCGGTCGGCCAGCGCGAGGGCCTCCTCGACGTCGTGCGTGACGAGCAGGACCGCGCAGCCGTGCCGCTGCCACACCTCGTCCACCAGCCCGCGGGCGGTGATCCGGGTGAGCGCGTCGAGCGCGGAGAAGGGCTCGTCGAGCAGCAGCAGGTCCGGCTCGCGGACCAGGGCGCGGGCCAGCGCGGCGCGCTGCGCCTCGCCGCCGGAGAGGACCTTCGGCCACACGTCGACCCGGTGGGCGAGGCCCACCTCGGTCAGCGCGGCGACGGCGCGCTCCTTGTCGGGCTTGCCGGGCAGGCCGAGGACGACGTTGCGCCACACCTTCTTCCACGGCATCAGCCGCGGGGCCTGGAAGCCGACGGCCCGCTTGCGGGGCACCGTGACCTCGCCGGAGACGTCCCGGTCCAGGTCCGCGAGGATCCGCAGCAGGGTGGACTTGCCGCAGCCCGAGGCGCCGAGCAGCGCCACGAACTGCCCGGGCGCGATGTCCAGGTCGAGGTTCTCGATCACCGCGCGCTCCCCGAACCGCCGGGTCAGCCCGCGGACCGAGACCGCGGTGTTCCCCGCTCGTGTCGTCACCGTCCGCTGAACGCCGGTCGCCACGACAGCAGCCCCCTCTCGAGACCACGCACGATCATGTCCGCGACCAGGCCGAGGATCGCGTAGAGCACGAGGCAGACGATGATCACGTCCGTCGCGAAGAACTCGCGGGCCTTGTTCATCTCGTAGCCGATGCCGGACGTCGCGTTGATCGTCTCGCCGAAGACCAGCGCCAGCCAGGCGGTGCCCAGCGCGTAGCGCAGGCCGATCAGGAACTGCGGCATCGCCGACGGCAGGATCACGTGCCGGACCTGGCCGAACCAGCCGAGGCCGAGCGTCCGGGCGGCCTCGATCAGCGAGGAGTCGACGTTGCGGATGCCGCCGTACAGGTTCATGTACAGCGGGAAGGTCACCGCGAGCCCGACCAGGATGATCTTGGGCTCCTCGTTGATCCCGAACCAGATGATGAGCAGCGGGATGAGTCCGATCACCGGCACCGTGCGGAGCATCTGCATGGGCGCGTCGATGATGTCCTCGCCCCGGCGGAACAGCCCGGCGAGCGTGGCCAGCACGACGGCGGCGACGAGGCCGACACCGAGGCCGGCGAGCACCCGGACCACCGAGGTGATCACGGCGCTCTGCAGCGAGCCGTCCTCCCACATGCCCGCGGCGGTCTGCACGACGGTCAGCGGCGAGGCGAGGGTGTCGTCCTCGAGGATCCCGACGCTCGACAGCACCTGCCAGAGCACCACGAGGACGAGGGGCGAGACGGTCTTGAGGACCCAGCGCGGGACGCGGCCGGGCCTGCGGTCGGCCTCGGAGACGAGGGTGACGGTGTCCACCGGGGTCCGCTCGGCGGACGGCGGCGGTTGCACGCGCGTCCGTTCCGGGGTCGTGGTCATGGGTGTCCCTACGGGGGCGAACGGGCACCCGGGAGCCAGAACACGCCGGGCGCCCTGGATGGATCGCCGCCCGGCGGTGTCGGTGGGGCGGCGCGGTCCGACGAGGGCGTCAGCGCGGACAGAGGGCCGACGCCACCCGCTGGAGGTCGATGTGACCCCGCGTGGTGAGGAACGTCGTGCCGGTCATGACTTCGACGGTAACCCGGTCGGGGCCGATACCCAACCTGAGAGGTTGGGATTGCGAAGCCGGTCACAACAGACGTTCTGCCTGGTGGGACGGCGTCCGATCGGTCCGGACATTACGCGGCCGCGCGGCCTCCCCGAGGGCCGGGCCCAGGAGCGCTCCGCGGTGCAGGGGCTGCGGGTGACCGCGCGGAGTGGTCCCGCACGGTCACCCGGACGGGGTCAGACCTCCGGGACGGCGTCGAGGGTGGCGTCGGCGTCCAGGTCCAGTTCCCGCCGCAGGATCTGGGCGGGGACGGAGACGCTGGTGCGCGGGCGCCGCATCGGCGTGCGCAGGGCGATCGTGAGCTCGTGTGCGAGGTCGTAGCCGTAGTCGCTGTGCGGATCCTGATCGCCCGACATCGTCGTCTCCTTGCTGCCGCCGGGATCGTGCTGACGCTCCGTCACGGGCCGTGCCCGTTGGGTGCACGAGAATCATCGCCCGGTCGGTCATCCCACGGCAAGGAAAGTCCACCGACCGGAGTCGACTCTCCACGGTCGGGGGACGGGCGGTGGCGTGTCCGGGATCTGCAGTGTTGTGAGGACAAAGTCTTGACAGCTCGGCGCGGGATACCGACCATTGGTCGCTGTTGGAGCGCTCCAACCCGCGCTCCGCCGGCTGACGACGAGGTGGTCGACGACATGGGCAGGGAACGGCTCGAGCGCTACGACCTGGCCGGCCCGGAGAACCGGGCCGCGGTGGAGGCCGGGCTCGCCGGCGCCACGTGGTTCCGCAGCGCCGTCCCGCGCAAGCGGATGAAGGAGCTGATGCGCCGCACGGACGGCCCGGCCATCCGTGACACCGCGATCTGGATCGGGCTCATGGTCGTGTGCGCCGGAGCCGGCATCGCGCTCTGGGGCACCTGGTGGGCGGTGCCGTTCTTCCTGGTCTACGGCGTGCTCTACGGCTCGGCCTCGGACTCCCGCTGGCACGAGGCCGGGCACGGGACGGCCTTCAAGACCCGCTGGCTCGACGAGGCGGTCTACCAGCTCGCGTCGTTCATGATGATGCGCGACCCCACCACCTGGCGGTGGAGCCACACCCGCCACCACACCGACACCCTGATCGTGGGGCGCGACCCCGAGATCCAGGCGATGCGGCCCGCACGGCTCGCGAAGCTGCTGGCCAACTTCGTCGGGCTCGTCGACGTCCCGCTGGCCTTCCGGACGATGGCGATCCACGCCGCCGGGCGGCTCACGGCGGAGGAGGCGGACTACGTCCCCGAGTCCGAGCGCCCGAAGGTGTACCGCACGGCGCGGATCTCGCTGGCCGTCTACGCCGTGACGATCGCCGCCGCGATCGGCTTCGGCACCTGGCTGCCCGTCGTCCTGATCGGCGGCCCGCGGATCTACGGCACCTTCATGCACATCGTCTACGGGCTGACCCAGCACGCCGGCATGGGCGAGAACGTGCTGGACCACCGGCTCAACACCCGCACCGTGCGGATGTGCCGGGTCAACCGCTTCCTCTACTGGAACATGAACTTCCACGTGGAGCACCACATGTTCCCGATGGTCCCGTACCACCGGCTGCCGGAGCTGCACGAGGAGATCAAGCACGACTGCGCGCCCGTCTACCCGTCGCTGTGGGCCGCGTACAAGGAGATCGTCCCCGCGGTCCTGCGGCAGATGAAGGACCAGGACCACCACGTGAAGCGCGAGCTCCTGCCCGGTGCGACGCCCTTCCACATCCCGAACGAGCTGACCGACGGCCGGGCGCGCCCGCTCGCCGCCGCCGCGTCCGACCCGACCGCCGCCTGACCCACCCCAGGAGACCCCGCATGACCCAGTGGATCGCCGCCTGCGAGACCGACGACGTCGACCCCGAGGACGTCATCCCGTTCGAGCACGCCGGCAACGCCTACGCCGTCTACCGCTCGCCCGACGACGCCTTCTTCGCCACCGACGGCTACTGCACCCACGAGCGCGAGCTGCTGTGCGACGGGCTCGTGCTCGGCGGCACGATCGAGTGCCCCAAGCACAACGGCCGCTTCGACTACACCAGCGGCAAGGCCCTCGGCGCCCCGGTGCTGGTCGACGTGCGCACCTACGCGACGAAGGTCGAGGACGGCACCGTCTACATCGAGGTCCCGTGACCGGGCCGGGCGGTGTGGTGGTCGTCGGCGCCGGCGAGTGCGGCACCGGGGCGGCACTGGCCCTGCGTGAGGAGGGGTACGCGGAGCCGGTCACACTCGTCGGCGGCGAGCCCGGGCACCCGTACGAGCGCCCGCCGCTGTCGAAGGCGGTGCTGTCCGGCGCCGCGGGCCTCACCCCGCTGTGCACGCCGGAGCGGCTCGCCGACGCCGGCGTCACCCACCTCGCCGGGGTCGCGGCGACGGCCCTCGACGTCCGCGCGCACGAGCTCACCCTCGCCGACGGCCGGGTGCTCGGCTACGAGCGCCTGCTCCTCGCGACCGGCGCCCGGGCCCGCCCGCTGCCCGGCGCGCACGTGCTGCGCAGCCACGCCGACGCCGTCGCGCTGCGGGAGCGGCTCGTGCCGGGGACCCGCGTCGGGATCGTCGGTGGCGGGTTCATCGGCCTCGAGGTGGCGGCGACGGCGGCGGGTCTCGGCTGTGCCGTGACCGTCGTCGAGGCGGCGCCGCGGCTGATGGGGCGGGCGGTGCCCGAACGCCTCGCCGCCCGGGCCGCCGCGCGGCACACCGAGGCCGGGGTCGACGTCCGGTGCGGGACCGCGGTCGCGCGCCTCGAGCCGGGCCGGATCGTCCTCGGTGACGGAGGTGCGGTCGAGGTCGACGTCGTCGTGGCCGGGATCGGCTCGGCACCGGAGACCGCGCTGGCCGAGGCCGCCGGGATCGCCGTCGAGAACGGGATCGTGGTCGACGGGAGCTTCGCCACCTCGGCGCCGGACGTGTTCGCGGCGGGGGACTGCTGCTCCTTCCCGCACCCGCTCTACGACGACCTCCGCCTGCGGCTCGAGTCGTGGCGCGCGGCGCAGGAGCAGGGCGCGCACGCCGCCCGGGCGCTGCTCGGGGCGGCCGAGCCCTATGCGGCGGTGCCGTGGTTCTGGAGCGACCAGTACGACCTCTCCCTGCAGGTCGCGGGTCTGCCCGCGGTCACGACCGAGGAGGTGGTCCGCGTCCGCCCGGACGGCGCCGAGCTGTGGTTCGGCCTCGACGCCGGCCGCCTGGTGGCCGTCGCCGGGATCGGGGTGGGCACCGCCGTCGCCAAGGACGTCCGCATCGGCGAGATGCTGATCGCCCGCCGGGCCACCCCGGACCCCGCGGCCCTGGCGGACCCGGGGGTGGCGCTCAAGCCGCTGCTCCGCGCGCCGTCCGCCCGTCGGGTGAGGTCCGGCGCGATAGCGTGACGACGGCGTGACGACGCCGCCGTCCCGGGAGGCACGTGTGGGGATCCGCGAGACCGGCCGGCCGACCCTGGAGACGGTCGCCGCCCGGGCGGGCGTGTCGAAGTCGCTGGTGTCGCTCGTGCTGCGGGACTCGCCGAAGGTGAGCCCGGCCCGCCGGGAGGCGGTGCTCGCCGCGATCGCCGAGCTCGGGTACCGGCCCAACGCCGCGGCCCGGCGGCTGGCCGAGCGCCGCTCGCACAGCGTCGGCGTGCTGCTCAACGACCTGCACCAGCCGTGGTTCGCCGACGTGCTCGACGGGGTCGGGCCGGTGCTGCACGCCGAGGGCAAGCACATGCTGCTCGGCGACGGCCGGCTCGACCGGATGATGGACGACACGCTGACCTGGTCGTTCCTCGAGCTCGGCGTCGACGGGCTGATCGTCGCCGGTTCCGGTCCGCCCTCGGCCGCGCTGGTCGACGTGGCCCGGCGGATCCCGACCGTGGCCGTCGGCGGACGGGACCTGGACCGCTACGGCGACCTGCCGACCGTCGACGTCGTGGCGTACGACGACCACGCCGGCGCGGCCCTCGCCGTCGGGCACCTCGCCGGCCTGGGGCACCGCCGGATCGCGCACCTCGCCGGGCCGCCCGGCAGCGCGGGGCGGGACCGGGCGGAGGGGTACGAGAAGGCGATGCGGGCCGCGGGGCTGGGCGCCGAGGTCCGGGTCACGGCGAGCGACGTGAGCGAGGAGAGCGCCCGCCGCGCCGCGCTCGAGCTGCTGCGCGGGCCGGACCGGCCCACCGCCGTCTTCGCCTACAACGACATGGTCGCCATGGGCGTGTCCTCGGCGGCCATCCGGCTGGGGCTGCGCGTGCCGGGGGACGTCTCGCTCGTCGGCTTCGACAACTCCGGGCTGGCCCGGCTCCCCGCCGTGTGGCTGACCAGCGTCGACGGCGCGGGCGAGCACATCGGCGCGCAGGCCGCACGGATGCTGCTGACGCGGATGGCCGACCCCGGGCGGGAGCGCGAGGTGCGGCTGGTCGCGCCGACGCTGGAGGTGCGCGGCTCGACCGGTCCGCCGGCGGGGGTGTCCGCGGGCCCGGGCGCGCTCTAGGGTGTTCTTGTAGAGCGTTCGTTCAGTTCGGGCGCAGGCGAGAGCGCAGTGGGAGGAAACGTGTCGGACGAGGTCCTCGTCGAGCGTCGCGGTGCGGTGCAGGTCATCACGATCAACCGGCCGGAGGCGAAGAACGCGCTGAACCTCGGGGTGGCGCAGGGGATCGCGGCCGCGGTCGACGAGCTCGACGCGTCGGACGAGCTGCGGGTCGGCGTGCTCACCGGCGCCGGCGGCGTGTTCTCCGCGGGCATGGACCTCAAGGCGTTCCTGCGCGGGGAGAGCCCCTCGATCGAGGGCCGCGGGCTGTGCGGGATCACCCAGGCCCCGCCGCGGAAGCCGCTGATCGGCGCCGTCGAGGGGTGGGCGCTGGCGGGCGGGTTCGAGCTGCTGCTGGCGTGCGACCTCGTGGTCGCCGCGAAGACCGCGCGGTTCGGGGTGCCCGAGGTGAAGCGCTCGCTGGTCGCCGCGGGTGGCGCCGCGCTCCACCTGCCGCGGCGGCTGCCGCCGGCCATCGCGCTGGAGCTGCTGCTCACCGGCGACCCGATCTCCGCGGAGCGGGCCGCCGAGGTGGGCCTGGTCAACCGGGTGACCGACGAGGGCGGGGCGCTCGACGGGGCGGTCGCGCTCGGCGAGACCATCGCGGCGAACGGCCCGCTCGCCGTGGCCGCGACCAAGCAGGTCGCGCAGCAGACCGTGGACTGGACGCTCGCCGACATGTGGGCGAAGCAGGAGCCGATCATCCGCCCGGTGTTCTCCTCGGAGGACGCGAAGGAGGGCGCCACGGCGTTCGCCGAGAAGCGCGCGCCGGTGTGGAAGGGCCGCTGATCCGGCGCTGATCCGGCCGCTGACCAGGGCGTGAACGAACGGGGCGTTCGCTCGTACCTGGTGAGCGAGAGCGCCGTTCGCGTCGCCCGGGCGGCGTGGCGCGGGCCACCGACACGGTTTCGCCGGGTGCCCGACGGGAACACCTCCCCGTCGGACACCCGTCGAGAGGAGACTCCCCGTGACCGGCTTCTTCGGGCCCGGATCAGGCTTCCCGCACATGGGTCCCGGCGATCCGCGGGGCCCCGTGCACCGGATCGACCTGACGCGCCTCATGAGCCAGGGCGCGAAGGAGATCATGGCCGCCGCGGCCCAGGAGGCGATCGACCGCGGCGACGCCGACCTCGATGCCACGCACCTGCTGCTCGCCAGCACCCGCTTCGAGCCGACCCGCAAGTGGCTCGCGCGGGCGGGCGCCGACCCCGACACCGTCGCCCGCGCGCTGGAGGAGGGGCTGCCCCGCGGCGAGCAGACCGGCCGCGCACCGGCGCTCACCCCGGCCGCGAAGCGCGCGCTGCTCGACGGTCACCAGATCTCCCGGTCCTTCGGGTCCACCTACATCGGGCCCGAGCACCTGCTGCTCGCGCTGGCCGCGAACGAGGAGTCCGCGGCCGGGCGGCTGCTGGCCGAGGCCCGGTTCGCGCCGAACCACCCCACACAGGCCCGGCCCGGCACGCCGGCACCCGACGCGCCCGCGAACTCGTCGACCCCGACGCTGGACCAGTACGGCCAGGACCTCACCCAGGCCGCCCGCAACGGCCGGCTCGACCCGGTCATCGGCCGGGCGGACGAGATCGAGCAGACCATCGAGGTCCTCTCGCGGCGCACGAAGAACAACCCCGTGCTGATCGGCGAGGCCGGCGTCGGCAAGACCGCCGTGGTCGAGGGCATCGCGCAGCGGATCGCCGACGGCGAGGTCCCCGACACCCTGCAGGGGCGGCGCGTCGTGCAGCTCGACCTCTCCGGCGTGGTCGCCGGCACGCGCTACCGCGGCGACTTCGAGGAGCGGATGCGCTCGGTCATCGAGGAGATCCGCGCCAACTCCCGCGAGCTGATCGTCTTCATCGACGAGCTGCACACCACGGTCGGGGCGGGGACCGGCGGCGGGGGCGACGGCGGCGGGTCCATGGACGCCGGCAACCTGCTCAAGCCCGCGCTCGCCCGCGGCGAGCTGCACGTCATCGGCGCCACGACGCTCGACGAGTACCGCCGCTACATCGAGTCCGACGCCGCGCTGGCCCGCCGGTTCCAGGCCGTGTACGTGCCGGAGCCGTCCGTCGAGGACACCTACGCCATCCTCTGCGGCCTGCGGGACCGGTACGAGGCCCACCACCAGGTCCGCTACACCGAGGAGGCACTGAAGGGCGCCGCCGAGCTCTCGGACCGCTACATCACCGACCGGTTCCTGCCGGACAAGGCGATCGACCTGGTCGACCAGGCCGGGGCCCGCGTGCGGCTGCGCACCCGGACGCCGAGCGTCGACCGTCGCGACCTGGAGCAGCGCCTGGAGCAGCTGACCCGGGACAAGGACCAGGCCGTGGCCGACGAGCAGTTCGAGCGCGCCGGCGAGCTGCGCGACGAGATCGCCGAGGTGCGCGGCCAGATCGCGGCCAGCCGGGGCAGCGGCCCGGGCGGGGTGCCCGAGGTCGGCGTCGAGGACATCGCCGAGGTCATCTCCCGCTCCACCGGGATCCCGGTCGCGCAGCTCACCGAGTCCGAGCGCACGCGGCTGCTGCGCCTGGAGGAGGAGCTGCACCAGCGCGTCGTCGGGCAGGACGAGGCCGTGCAGGCGGTCGCCGAGGCGATCCGTCGCTCGCGCACCGGGCTGGGCGACCCCGACCGGCCCGTCGGCAGCTTCCTGTTCCTCGGCCCGACCGGCGTCGGCAAGACCGAGCTGGCCAAGGCGCTCGCCGTCGCGCTGTTCGGCGAGGAGGACCGGATGGTCCGCCTCGACATGAGCGAGTACGGCGAGCGGCACACCGTCGCGCGGATGGTCGGCGCGCCCCCCGGGTACGTCGGCTACGGCGAGTCGGGCGAGCTCACCGAGGCCGTCCGCCGCCGCCCGTACTCGGTGCTGCTGCTCGACGAGATCGAGAAGGCCCACCCGGACGTCTTCAACACGCTGCTGCAGGTCCTCGACGACGGCCGGCTCACGGACGGCCAGGGCCGCACGGTCGACTTCCGCAACACGGTGATCATCATGACCTCGAACGTCGGGTCGGAGCTGATCACCAGCCGCGGGGCGACGCTGGGCTTCGGCTCCACGGCCGAGCGGACCTCGGACGCGCCGGAGGACGCGGTGCTGCGGGAGCGGCTGATGCCGCGGCTGCGCGAGGTCTTCCGGCCGGAGTTCCTCAACCGGATCGACGAGACCATCGTCTTCCGCCGGCTCGAGCCCGAGCAGCTCGAGGAGATCACCGGGCACCTGCTGCACGAGGTGGAGGAGCGGCTGTCGGAGCGGCACATCGCACTCGACGTCGACGCCGAGGCCGTCCGCTGGCTCTCCGAGCACGGCTACCAGCCGGAGTTCGGCGCCCGGCCGCTGCGCCGCACCATCCGCCGTGAGCTGGAGAACCGGCTCGCCGGGCTGCTGCTCGCCGAGGAGATCGACGAGGGCGCGCGGGTGCGCGTCGGGGTCAAGGACGACCGCCTCGACCTCGCGGTCGCCAAGGAACCGCAGCCGACGGGGTGAAGCCGGTGAACGGCGCTCTCGCTCACACCTACTGGACGAAGGTGCCGTTCGCTCCGGGTCGGCGGGCGTAGCGGGCGATCAGCAGCGGTGCGGCCACGGCCAGTACCGCCGACGCCACCAGGGTGACGCGGAAGATCGCGGGGAAGGCGCCCGCGTCGGCCGCCGGGCCGGCCACGGCGGTGCCGGCCGCGCTGCCGAGGAACAGGGTCGCGGCGAACAGCGCGATCGTGGTCGCGCGCTCCTGCGGCACCACCGACGTCGCCCAGTTCTGCAGGGTCGAGTGGAGGAAGGCCCAGGCGCCACCGAGCAACAGGCCGCCCACGACCGCCGTCGGGAGGGTGACCGCGGCCGCCGGAACCCCCCATCCGGCGATCAGCAGGATGCCGCCGACGGTGGCGAGCGCCGTCGTCGACAAGCGGCCGACGAGCGGGCGCACCGAGCGCGAGAACAGCACGACGCCCACGCCGTAGCCCGCTGCCGCGACGCCGGAGACCGTCGGCGAGAAGCCGAGCGACTCGATCGCGGGCGCGACGTAGGTGAGCACGCCGATCACCAGGGCGCCCTCGCCGAACACCAGGACCAGCACGACGAGGGCCCAGCGCTCGCGCAGCACCGTGCGCAGCGCCTGCAGCGGGCCGGAGGGGACCTTGCGCGGCGGCTCGGGCAGCCGCCGCAGCACGACACCGAGCGTCAGCGCGACCGTCGCGGTGACCGCCAGCACCACGCGCCAGCCGGCCCAGTCCCCCAGGGCCCCGGCCCCGGCCGTCGCGACGGCGACGCCGAACGACGTCGCCGCGGCCAGGTCGACCAGCGCCCGCTGCCGGATCGACGTCGGCCAGGTGTCGCCGACGTAGACCAGCCCCGCCGGGTTGACCGCGCCGAAACAGCCGCCCGTGATCGTCCGCAGCAGGGCCAGCACCAGCACCGAGGGCGCGAACGCCGAGGCGACGCCGGCGATCCCGGCGATCACGAGCGCGATCCGCATGACCCGGACCAGGCCGATCCGGTCGCCGAGCATGCCCCACACCGGCTGCAGCAGGCCGTAGGCCAGGAAGTACGCCGACGCGACCGCCGCGGACTGGGCCAGCGACGCGCCCAGCTCGGTGCCGATCGCCAGCAGCAGCGGGGAGATGGCGAACCGGTCCAGGCTGCTGGTCGCGACCGCGGCCTGCAGCAGCCGCAGCGCGCCGCGGCCGCCGGGAGGTTCCGTGGTCGCGCTCATCCCAGCCAGGCGTACGCGGTCTGCCGCGAGATCCCGAGGGCCTTGGCCATGGGGCTGATCTCCAGGCCGCGCTCGCGACCCTCGAGCAGCAGCCGCCGCTGCTCGGCGCGCAGCTCCTCCATCCGCGCGGCGACGTCGCTCATCTCGGCGAGCAGGGCCTGCGCCTCGTCGCCCGCGCCCGCGCGGGAGCGGCCGGCGCCGGGGCGCGGGAAGGCGCGGACCTCGTCGGCGGACCAGCGGCGGGGGCCGTCCCCGGCGAGCGCGGCGGGCGCCTGGCCGCGGGAGACGTAGCTCGCCCAGGTCCCGGGCCGCACGCCCCACGCCTCCGCGCACTGCGCGGCCGTCCAGGTCTCCACCCCCGCGATCCTAGGTTCCGCGGTCAGTGCCCGTGGCCGTGGCCGTTCCCGGTGTCGTGGTCGTGCCCGGGCGCGCGGCCGGCGAGGGCGGCGGCCCGCGCGCCGACGTCGTCGGACAGGGCGAGGACGTCCTCGAGCGCGCCGAGCCAGTGCGTGTAGTAGCTCCACCCGCCCTCCGGCGCCGCCTCCCAGGCCGCGATCCGCGTGATCAACGCCTGCTGGAAGTCCGGCCAGGCGAAGGCGCCGGCCTCGTACAGCGCCACCGCCATCCCGAAGGCCCGCGACTCCCAGGGGGCGGTGAACAGCAGCTCGCCGTTCGCGCGCGGGGGAGCGGCGGGGCCGTCGACGGCCAGCGGGGCGGTCACGGTGCGGCGACCTTCGCCACGCCGACCATCGCGTCCCGGGTGACCAGGGCCGCGAGCTCCTCCTCGGTGAGGTCGTCGGTGCCGGCGGGGCGTTCGGGCAGGACCAGCCAGCGCACCTCGGCGCTGGAGTCGTGGACCTCGATCGCGACCTCCGGCGGCAGCTCCAGGCCCATCTCGGCCAGCACCGCCCGCGGCTCGCGCACCACCCGGGCACGGTAGGCCGGGTCCTTGTACCAGGAGGGCGGCAGCCCGAGGACCGGCCAGGGGTAGCAGGAGCACAGCGTGCAGACGACCACGTGGTGCAGCACGGGTGTGTTCTCGACGACCACGATGTGCTCGCCGTTCGCCCCGCCGCCCCAGGCGACCTCCTTGACCGCCGGGGTGGCGTCGGCCAGCAGGCGCGCCTTGTACTCCGGGTCGACCCACGCCCGCGCGACGACCCGGGCCCCGTTGAGGGGGCCGACGTCGGACTCGTACCTGGCCACGAACCCGTCGATCACGTCGGTCCGCACCAGGCCGCGCTCGGTGAGCAGCTGCTCCAGGGCTTCGGCGCGGAGGGCGGGGGAGGTCGGGTCGGTCACGCGCGCTCCAGGTAGGTCTCGAACAGCTCGAGGGTCACGACGACGTCGTCCCCGTCGCCCCACAGCTCGCGGGCGGAGAACCGGACGGTGTAGACGTGCTGCGGGTTCTCGCCCGCGAACACCGCGTGGGTGTCGGGCAGGACGTGCGCGGGCTGCACCCGCGCGACGGTCCCGACGCGGCCGCGGGCGTACCCGGGCAGCCGGGCGCCCTTCCGTGCGCGGACCCGGTCGCCGACCGCGTACTCCGGCGCGGCCTCGACCTCGCGCAACGAGCCCGGGGCGGTCGGCGAGTAGTCGGGCTTCGCGGGCTCGGCAGGGTCAGGCGGCTCCTCGACGGTCTCGCCGGCCAGCCGCCGGGCCCGCGCATCGACCGCGCCGGGCGCGAGGACCGCGGAGGCCACGAGCATGGCCTGGGCGGCGTGCAGCCAGCGGCCGAAGTAGCCGGAGTCGTGGTACTCGGCCGGGGTGAGCCGGTCCAGGGTGTCCCGGAAGGCCTCCAGGTTGCGGCCGGAGAGCCGGCCGATGGTGAACGCCGTCAGGGCGAAGGCGCGGCCCTCCCAGCGCTCGCCGAAGACCGGCTCGGCCGGGTCGGGCGCCGGGACGGGACCGTGACCGGGGGCACCGCCCAGGTCGGACACGCGGGCCATCGCGACCTCCACGATAGGTGACGAGCGATCACCTTAGTGGACGGCTGTGCTGACCGGGGTGGTCGGGCGGGGTGGTCGGGCGGGGTGGTCGGGCGGGGTGGTCGGGCGCGGGTGCCGGCGATCACCATCGCCCGCGGTGGTTGGGTAGCCGGGCGGCCGCGACCGCCGCTGCGGTCAGCAGGCCGGCCAGCACGACGAAGCAGATCGCGGCCGCGAGGCCGGGGTCGTCGGAGGCCGTGACGGCCGCCGTGGTCACCGAGACCGCCGCGATCCCGCCGATCTGGCGGAACATGATCCGCAGCCCGGAGACGGCGGTGACGTCGTCGCGCACCAGGTGCATCCCGGCGTTGTTCGCGGCCGGGCCCGCGAGCCCCATCCCGAGCCCGGTCACGGCCGCGGCGGCGGTCAGCCAGACCGCCGGCGAGACGCCCGCGGGCGGCAGCGCGCCCAGGACCAGGCCGGCCACGATCCCGCCCAGGCCGACCAGCAGCAGCGGCCGGTGCCCGACCCGGCGCAGCAGGGCGACCGACACCCCCGACGAGGCGATCGTGCCGATCGCGCGGGCGGTCAACAGGACGCCGGCGGCCAGCGGGAGCAGGGCGTAGCGGACCTGCGCGTAGAGCGGCAGGAGCGCGGAGAAGCCGATGATCGCCGCCCCGAACAGCACGTTCGTGGTGTTCATGATCCCGAGGCCGCCGCCGCTGAGCAGCCGCGCCGGCACGACGGCGTCGGCATGGCGACGCGCGTGCCGCAGGAAGAACCAGCCCGCGGCGAGGGCCACGACCCCGGCCACGACCACGCCGACGGGACCCGCGACGCCGTCGCCGATCGAGCCGACCCGGGTGATCGCGACCATCGTGGCGAGCAGCGCGAGGGTCAGCAGCACGATGCCGGCGACGTCGACGCGCTCGACACGGGTGCGCGGGGGGTCCCGGATCAGGAGCGCCCCGGCGACCACGAGCAGGGCGCCGATCGGCAGGTTGACCAGGAAGATGCCGCGCCACGACCAGACGGTGAGGATCACGCCGCCGACGAGCGGCCCGAGGATCGCGCCGATCGGAAAGACGCTGGTGAACAGCGCCAGCGCGCGGTCGCGGTCCCGGCCGAAGGCGTGGGCGACGATGCCGTTGGCCGCGGGCAGCATCAGCCCGCCCGCCAGGCCCTGCACGAACCGGCACGCGATCAGCTGGCCGATGTCCGTGGTCGCGGCGCAGGCGCACGAGACCGCCGTGAAGGTCGCCACCGCCCACAGGAACACCCGGCGCCGGCCGAACTGCTCGCCGAGCCGCCCGCCCAGCGGCAGGGCGAGGATCTGCCCGACGGCGTAGATGGTGACCGTCCAGCTCGTCCAGGCCAGGGTGGCGCCCAGGTCCCGTTCGAGCGTCGTCAGGGCCGTGGCCACCGAGGTCTGGTCCAGCGAGAACATCAGCAGGGCCACCCCGACCACCGCGAACACGGCGCGACGACGGGGGAGCGGCGCCAGATCCGGGTCGTCCACGACCGAAAGCTCCTCGGGTGCCCTGCCGCGGACGGTTTCGGACACGAGGGCGCCACCTGCTTTCCCGGGAGTTACCGGGCACAGTAGTTTGCTTGACACAAGCAAAGCAAGTGGATCGGAGCTCACCCGGGCGGGGCGGCCGTGGTGCTGGCGCCCGCCGTGAGCCCGTCGGGCAGTTGTGCCCGGCGTCCTCCCACCCGGCGGCACACCCGCTCGGCCCCGCTGGCACAACGCGGAGGTCCGTCGCACACCCCGTCGACAAGGTGTGCGACGACTTGTCGGGAGTGCCAGCCCGGACCGCGCCTCAGCCCTCGTCGGCCTCCAGGATCTCCTGGTGCACCGCGAAGGGGGCGCCGAAGGGGTCGGTGAGCACCGCCATGCGCCCGAACGGCGTGTCCTGCGCGGCCATCATCACCGTGCCGCCGCGTTCGGTGGCGGCGGCGACGGAGGCGTCGACCGACTCGACGCCGAAGTAGACGAGCCAGTGGCTGGGCGTGCCCTCGGGCGCGCCCATGGTGCCGCCCATCCCGCCGAGCGGCTCGTCGCCCAGCCCGAAGGTGCCGTACTCCTCGAGCGGCAGGCCCGGGACCTCGGCGAACCGGTACGGGAACAGCCCGGAGTAGAACTCGCGGCCGCGCTCGACGTCCGTGAGCCGCGCGTCCTCCCACACCAGCGAGCCCGGCTGGTTGAACACCTCGATCCCGACCTGCCCGGCCGCCTGCCACAGCCCGAACACCCCGCCGGTCGCGTCGGCGCAGACCGCCATCCGGCCCGTGTCCGGGATGTCCATCGGGCCGGCGAGCACCGACCCGCCGCCGTCCGTGACGAGCTTGGTGGTGGCGTCGACGTCGTCCGTCGCCAGGTAGAGGGTCCAGAAGCTGGGCTGGCCCTCCTGCATGACCGGCCCGATGCCCGCGGCCGCGTGGCCCTCGGTCTGGCAGATGGCGAAGTGGCCGTAGTCCTCGCCCGTGTCGACGAACGACCAGCCGATCACGGCGCCGTAGAAGCCGAGCGCCGCGGGGAGGTCGGGTACCGCGATGTCCGCCCAGCAGGGCGCGCCGTTGGGCCACGGGGTGTCGGTGAAGGGCATGGCGATCTCCTCCGGAGCAGCGGATGCCGGTGCGCAGCGGAGCCTCCCACCGGGCACCGACGGTTTCGGGAAACCGTGCGCCGAGCGGTCGTCCGCCAGGGAGGGTTCGCCGCCGACCGGCCGGCGTTACCCGCTCACCTCCACGAACTCCGCCCGCACACCGAGCAGCCGGACCGCCCGGTCCTGCCGGAACCAGCCGGCGACCTCGAGGGCGGCGGCCTCGAGGACCGCGGGGTCGCGGGTGGGGGCGGGGAGGGTGAGGCTGCGGGTCCGGGTGAGGAAGGGGGCGTAGCGCACCTTGACCCCGACCCGGGCGACCTCGCGGCCCTCGGCGGCGACGTCGTCGGCGACCCGCGCCGACAGGGCGGAGATCTCGGCGAGGACGGCCGCCCAGTCCTCGAGGTTCGCCGCGAAGGTCGTCTCGCGACTGCGCGAGCGCGGGACGTACGGCGAAGCCTCCATCTCGGTGCGGCCCATGCCGCGGCCGAGCGAGACGTAGTAGGGGCCCATGCGCGGCCCGAGCCGCTCGCCGACGGCGGTGGGGGAGGCCTCGGCGAGCTGGGTGACGGTGTGGATGCCCAGCTCGGCGAGCTTGCGGGCGGTCTTCGTGCCGATGCCGTGCAGGGCCTCGGTGGGCCGGTCGCCGAGCGTCGCGAACCAGTTGTGCGCGGTGATCCGGTGCACGCCGCCGGGCTTGGCGAAGCCGGTCGCCATCTTGGCGCGCAACGTGTTGTCGCCGATGCCGACCGCGCAGGACAGGCGGGTGCGGGTGCGGACCTCGGCCTGGATCTCGCGGGCGAGGGCCTCGGGGTCGTCGCCGTCCCACTGCAGGAAGGCCTCGTCCCAGCCGATCACCTCGACGACCACGGGGAACTCGCGTAGTACCGCCATGACCCCCTCCGACGCCGCCTCGTACGCGGGGTTGTCGGCGGGGAGGAAGACGGCGTCGGGGCACTTGCGGGCGGCCAGCCGCATCGGCATCCCGGAGTGCACGCCGTACTCCCGCGCCTCGTACGAGGCGGTCGCCACCACGGTGCGCGCGGCGGGGTCGCCGTTGCCGCCGACGATCACGGGGCGTCCGGCCAGTTCGGGGTGCCGCAGCTGCTCGACGGCGGCCAGGAACTGGTCCAGGTCGACGTGCAGCACCCAGCGGGTCACCCCGTGAGTGTGCCGGTGGCGGGTGGCAGGTCGCGCGGGAACGGGGAGGGGCGTCGTCCGACGGGTGCGACGACGACGGGGCGGGCCGGCGTCGAGGCGGCGTCGAGGGCGCCCGCGACCAGCCGCAGGGTCTGCCGGTCGACGCACGTCGCGAGCAGCTCGGCCTGTTCGACGGCGTCGGGGCAGGTGGGGGAGACGGCCCGGTGGGCCAGGCACAGCGCGTCGAGGTCGAAGAGCGGTTCCCCGGGCAGCGGGCGCGCCGGACGGGGCACCCCGAGCGCCGCGGTGAGCAGCCGGAACGCACCGAACCCGACGACGTAGAGCCCGCTCGGGAGCGCCTCGCCGGCCGGGGGAGCCCCGGCGGGCGTCCACCGCGCCACGGCGACGACGCCGCCGTCGGCCACGGCCCAGGCCTCGACCGCGGGGGCGTGGGGGTCCCGCGTCCACGCCGTCGCGACGCTCTGCGCGGCCAGCCACTCGCGGACCCGTGGCCGGGCGCCGGCAGCGACCTCGAAGACGGTCGGCGCAAGCGAGGATCGGCCGAACAGTCCTGTCCACTCGCCCGTCCCCGCCGCCATGGCACCTCCCCCGAGTGGCAGGAGCATAGAAGCAGCGGTCGCCTCGCCGCAGCGCTGTGCACCGATCCGGGTACGGAGAGTCGTCATGCCGGCGGGCGAGGTGCTACTGACGGTGATCGAACCGCGGATTGGACACGATCGTGGGACACCGCGGTCGACGGGTAACGGGGCAGGATGGCTCCCACGATCCAGGAAACGACGAGCGTTCCACTGGCGACGGACAGTTGGAGGACGAGATGAGCGGCGAGCAGGAGCACGGCACCCCCGGTGGCACCGGTGGGTCCGAGAGCGTGCGGCCGTTCGTCCCGCGCCAGGCTCCGTCGCCCTCCGACCTCGCCCGGGTCCGCCGCCTCACCCCGCGCCCGCGGGTGTCCCCGGAGGCCGGGGACCGCGAGTCGATGGAGCCGCGGGGTCGGGTCCGCGACCGGGATCGCGCCCGGATCCTGCTGCGCTACGCACGGTTGATGAGCACCGGCCGCCCGATCTTCTGCAAGCCGAGCCGTGCGGAGCTCGCCGGCACCGCGCCGCGCCGGCAGGGCGTCGGGGCGGACGGCAAGGTCATCTACCCGGATCGCGAGTCCGCCGAGGCGGCCGCGCGCGAGCTGGAGGAGCTCGGCGCCCGGGCGCAGCGGGCGTACGTCTGCAAGCGGTCGCGGCACGGGCACTACCACCTGACCACGGACCTGGTCCGCGAGCGCCGGCGCGGCGCCGTCGACGCCGTCGAGGTCCCGGAGCAGGCCACGGCCAGCCCGCTCGACGTGCGTGCCGCGGCGGCGCTGGCCGCGATCCCGCAGCAGCGGGACCGCCGCTCCGCCTGACCGCCCCTCCTTCGTCCCCCGGTCCGGGACGCGTTCGCGTCCCGCCTTTCGGACCGGTCCGCCGTCGGCTACGGTCGCGTGTGTCGGCGATCACAGAGTGATCGTCACCACCCGTCCGCCACCGGGAGGACCGTCCGTGAACCCGTACCGCCTGCAGGAGCGTCTCGACTCCGTGCCCGACTCGCTCGACGCCGGTCAGCGGGCCCGCCTCGCCGCGCACCGCAGCGCCGTCGAGGAGTGCCGCGAGCGGATCTCCGAACTGCGCGGGGAGCTGCGCCGTGCGTTGTCCGGCATCGACGGGCCGCGCCACACCCTGGAGATCATGACGGAGCTCGACTCGCTCGAGCGCGTGCAGCAGCGTCTGGACTCGCGCCTGTCCGACCTGTGCGACGAGCTGACGGGCCAGGCGCCCGCGGTCCGCTACGGCGACGACGCCCCGCTGACCTGATGTCTGGGATGCAGGCATAGATACAAGCTTGCATCTGACTTTGTTAGGGTGCCGGGCGTGTCCCCGGTTCCCCAGACCTCCGCGCTTCCCGCGACGTCTGCGCACGCCCGGCCCGACCCCGCGTCGGACGGGCCGGCGCCCGCCGCCGACCGGGCCTACGCGCTGACCAAGGAGCTGGTGCTCACCGGCGAGCTGCCCGGCGGGCACCTGTTCAGCGAGGGCGACATCGCGGCGCGGCTCGGGGTGAGCCGCACCCCGGTGCGGGAGGCGTTCCTGCGGCTGCAGGCCGAGGACCTGCTCACGCTGATCCCGAAGCGCGGCGCGGTCGTCGTGCCCGTGCCGCCGGGGGAGGCCGAGGACGTGCTCGACGCCCGCGAGGCCGTCGAGACCGCGGCCGTCCGCCGGCTGCTGCGCCGCCCCGAGCAGGTCCCGGCGGCCGTCGCCGAGCTGCGTGCGGCGCTGGAGGTGCAGCGCGGGCACGCCGAGCGGGGCGACCTGCACGCCTTCGCCGAGGCCGACGAGGCCTTCCACCGCACGCTCGTCGCGGCCGGGCGCAACGCGCTGACCATGCGGTTCTACGCCACCCTCGCCGACCGCCAGCGGCGGATGAGCGTGCACGCGCTCGGTCCCGTGCCGGAGGAGCTCCCGAGGGTGCTGCGCGAGCACGAGGACCTGATCGGGGTCGTCGAGGCGCAGGACGAGGCGGCGTTCGCCGCCGCGCTGCGCGCCCACCTGGACGGGACGCACCGGCGGTGACGGACCGGAACGCCTGGCGGGCCGCCGCGGCCGCGGTCTTCGCGTGCGGCTGGGGCGGCAACCAGTTCACCCCGCTGCTGGTCATGTACCGCGAGTCCGGGCTCTCGATCCTGACCGTCGACGCCCTGCTCGGCGCGTACGTCGTGGGGCTCGTGCCCGGTCTGCTGACGGTCGGGGCGCTGTCGGAACGGTACGGCCGCAGGCCGGTCATGCTCGCCGGCACCGCGGCGTCGCTGGTCGCGAGCGTGTTCCTGGCGTTCGGGAGCGTCGGCTGGATCGCGGCGGGCCGGTTCGTGACGGGCGTCGGCGTGGCCGTGGCGATGGCCGTCGGCTCGACGTGGGTGACGGAGCTGTCCGTGCGCGGCGGGGCCGAGCGTGCCACCGGCACCCGGCGCGGCGCGCTCTGGCTGACCCTCGGCTTCGGGCTCGGCGCGGGGGTCGCGGGCGTGCTCGCGCAGACGTTGATCTCCTTGGGGGCACCCTTCCCGATGGAGCTTCCGTACGTCCTGCACGCGGTGCTGGCCGCGGCCGCGCTCCTCGCCCTCGTCCGGCTGCCCGAGACGCGCGTCGCCGCGGCTGCGCGCACCACCAGGCGGTTCGCCGGCACCCGGCACCCGCGGTTCCGGCGGGTGATCACCCCGATGGCGCCGTGGATCTTCGGCTCGGCCGGTGTGGCCTACGCGATCATGCCGCAGCTGGTGGGGGACCGGTTGGGGACGTGGGGACTGGCCTACTCGACGTTGCTCACCGTCTGCACCCTCGGCGCCGGTGCGTTGGTGCAGCCGCTGGCGAAGCGCCTCGACCGGACGACGAGCGCGCGCGGCGTCGTGGTCTCGATGGTCGTGATGTCCGCGGGGCTGGCGGTGAGCGCGGTCGCGGCGGTCGTCCGGTCGCCGGCGGTCGCACTGGTCGCGGCGGTGGTGCTCGGTGCCGCGTACGGGATCGCCGTGGTCTCGGGGCTGCTGGAGCTGCAGCGCCTGGCCCGGCCGGACGAGTTGGCCGCCCTCACCGGGGTCTACTACGCGCTGGCCTACGTCGGGTTCCTGCTGCCGTCGATCCTCGCCGTGCTCAGCGGGGTGGCGAGCTACCCGGTCCTGCTCGGCTGCCTGGTGCTGGTCGCGCTGGGCGGGACCGTGGTGATCCTGCGGCACTCCCGCCGCCACCTCCCGATCCCCGCGTAGCTCCCGACTCGCGGTGCCGGAGCTCCCGACTCGCGGTGCTGGAAGTCCCGACTCGCGGGGGCTGCAGCGCGACTCGCGGGTCAGGAGGGTTGCAGCTCGTCCGAGAGCTCGTCGGGGAGGTCGTCGTAGCGGTCCCCGTCCGGCCCGCCCCGGAGCCGCTTCGCCTCGGCGAGGCCGATCGGCCCGGTGCGGGCCAACGCGTGCAGGGCGAGGTCGCGGTGCACCGGGTCGTCCGTGCGGGCGAGGAAGCGGCCGATCTCCCGCGCGGCGTCGGCGGGGGTGCGGGCCGCCACCCAGGCGTCGAGCTCGGCCTCGGCGACCGCGCTGCGCACCTCGGACATCCGGACGCACACGTACTCGAGGTCCTCGTCGGCCAGCTCGCCGGGCAGCGGCGCGTGCAGGCCCTGGTCGATCAGGGTCTCGTGCACCGCCCACAGCCCCATCGGGGTGAGCGAGACGATCGTGGGGTCCGGGTCGTCCCGGCCCGCGAGCTCGACCAGCCCGTCGAGCTCCTCGGCGTCGAGCAGCTCGCCGAGCTCGACCGCGCCGAGCAGCTCCAGCGCGTCGAGCAGGGCGGTGACGTCCCGCCGCCAGAGCCGCCCCTCGGCGTCGCCGGCGAGGTCGTCGACCACACAGCCGCACTCCTCGTTGACGGCCTCGCGCACCAGCCGGTGGAACAGCTCGACCGGGACCGGCCCGCCGCCGGCGGCGTAGAGCTCGAGCCAGAGGATCGGGAAGGCGTCGGCCAGCGACATGCCGAACAACGACGGCGCCCCGAACACGTCCGTGCCCCCGAGGTGGTCGCCGATCCGCCCGACGGCCGAGAACACCCGCCGCCACAGCTCGATCGGCCGGTGCAGGTCCTTCGCCGCGCTCTTCACCGGAACCAGCCGGCCGTGCAGCGGGCGGACCAGGCGGGCGGCCTTGGCCCAGTGCAGCAGCATCGAGGTCTCGGGCAGGTCCGTGCTGCTGCGCGCGCTGTCCCGGTAGAGCTGGTCGAGGCCGAGCAGGTCGGCGAGGGACAGCGCGTCGGCCAGGCCGAGCCTGCCGTCGCGGGTGAGCCGGCGGCCCGCCCGCACCCACACCGTGAGCTTCCGCAGCAGGTCGAGCGCGCTGCTCTCCTGCGCGGCGGTGACCATCTCGGCCGCGCTGGGCAGCAGCACCGGCGGCAGCTCGGGCGCCGGCGCCGGGTCGCGCGGGGTCTCCTCCTCGCGCCGGGTGATCTCGGCGAGCGCGGCCCGGTCGATGTGGACCTCGCCGGAGCGGGCGCGGTCGAGGAAGCGCTGCACCGCACGGGGATCGGCGGGATCGACGCCGTGCCGGCGCAGCTGGACGCCCCAGAACTTGCCGAGGTCGTAGTTGCGCTCGTCGGCGATGCCGTCGAGCAGCGCAGGCGTGGAGTCGCGCACCTGGGCGTGCAGCTCCGCGCGCGAGGCCGAGCGGTGGTCGAGCCCGTCGGCGTCGGCCAGGAAGTCGATCAGCGCGTGGAAGGCCTCGGGCACCTCTTCGGCGTCAAGCACCGTGACGTGCCGCGGGAACCACATGCCGAGCGCGTCGGCGACGTGCGCCCGGGTCCACCGGCCGAGCCTGCGGTCCAGCGCGTACTTGTAGTCGAGCGCGGCGGCGACCAGGAAGACGTCCGCCGAGACCCGGCTCCGGCGGGCCCACGTGAGGAAGGCCTCCAGCAACCGGTCCCGGGCTCCGGCGTATCCCTGGTCGTCACCGGGGGCGAACACGAGACGCATCGAGATCCACCTTCTCAGCCCGGCGGGGCCGTGTCGGACAGGGGGTCCGGCACCCCGCGACGGGCCCGTGCGGTAGGGGCCGCGCACGCGACAGGGCCCCCGGCGCGCGTCCGGGGACCCTGTCGGGAAGGTGGTTCAGGCCTTGCGCGGCGGCTGCGGCTCGCCCGGCAGGATGGTGCCCCCGCCGTGCTCCCGCGCCTCCTCGACGCCGTCGGCCATGCTCAGCGGCTTGACGTTGAGGATGAAGTCGCCGTCGTGGGCCTTCATGCCGTAGTCCACGGCCTGTTCGACGGCCTCGCCCGCCTTGTTCTCACGACGGATCAACGGGTCGTCGTGCAGGTCCTTGTAGAGGGACACGCAGAGCAGCACCATGACGATCACGAACGGCAGCGCCATGATGATCGTGATGTTCTGGATGCCGGACAGCGCGTCGGAGCCGCCCACCATCAGCATGATCGCCGCGATGGCCCCCATGACCGCGCCCCAGAAGATCACGATGCCGCGGCTGGGCTCGATGGAGCCCTTCTGCGAGATCGTGCCCATCACGACGGACGCCGCGTCGGCGCCGGACACGAAGAAGATCGCCACCAGGAGCATCGCGATGACCGCCAGCACGGCGCCGAGCGGGTAGGACTGCAGGAGCCCGAACAGCTGCCCCTCGGTGCTCGCCGAGGCCAGGTCGTTGCCGGCCTGCTGCTCGGAGATCGCGGCGCCGCCGAAGATGGCGAACCAGACCAGCGAGACCACGCTGGGGATCAGGATGACGCCGGCGATGAACTGCTTGATGGAGCGGCCGCGGCTGATCCGGGCGATGAACATGCCGACGAACGGGGTCCAGGAGATCCACCAGGCCCAGTAGAAGACCGTCCAGCTCTGCAGCCACTCGGCCGTCTCGGTGCCGTCGGCGCCCGTGCGGGCGGCCATCGAGGCGAGGTCGGCGAGGTAGTGGCCGACGGCGCCCGGCAGCAGGTTGAGGATCAGCACGGTCGGGCCGACCACGAACACGAAGAAGGCCAGGATCGCGGCGAGCACCATGTTGACGTTGCTGAGGAGCTGGATGCCCTTGGCCACACCGGTGACCGCCGACGCGATGAACGCGACGGTGAGCACGGCGATGATCGCGACCAACAGCCCGGTGCCCGGGTTGTCCAGCCAGCCGAGGGCCTGGAGCCCGCCGCCGATCTGCAGGGCGCCGAGGCCGAGCGAGGCGGCGGAGCCGAACAGCGTGGCGAAGATGGCGAAGATGTCGATGGCCTTGCCCAGCCCGCCCTCGGTGCGCCGGGTGCCGAGCAGCGGGGCGAACGCGGCGGAGATCAGCTGGCTGCGGCCCTTGCGGAAGGTGCCGTAGGCGATCGCGAGCCCGACGACGGCGTAGATCGACCAGGGGTGCAGGGTCCAGTGGAAGAGCGTGGTCGCCATCGCCGCGTCGAGGGCCTGCGGGCTGCCCGCGAGGGCGCCGCTGCCCGGGGGCGGCGAGGTGAAGAAGGCCAGCGGCTCGGCCACGCCGTAGAACATCAGGCCGATGCCCATGCCCGCGGAGAACATCATCGCGACCCAGGAGCTGGTGCGGAACTCCGGCCGCTCGTCGTCCCGGCCGAGCGGGATCCTGCCGTAGCGGCTCAGGGCGATCCAGATCGCGAAGACCACGAAGCCCGAGGCGGTGAGGATGAAGAACCAGCCGCCCGCGTTCATGATGCCGCCGAGCACGGCGCTCGCGACGCTCGACAGGTTGTCCGTGGCCACGATGCCCCAGACGATGAACGCGACGACCAGTGCGGCCGAGACGCCGAACACGACCTTGTCGGTCGGCTTCTTCCGGTCGGCGGCGCTGCCGCCCTCGGGCACCGGCGAGGTGTCCGAGGGTGAGGTGCCCGACGTGCCGTCCTCGGGGCCCGGGCTCGAGGCGGGGCCACCCGTGGTGGGTTCCTTGACTGTCATGCGACGTGTCCCCGACGGAGCGGGGTCCCCCTCACCTGAGTCGGTCCGGTCCATGTGCGTTCGTCACCATCAATCCCCGGACGGGCGGAGTCAACCGCGGCGTCCCTTGTCGTTCCGTGTGGCGCTGCTCGTTGCGCAGCGTGCGGACCAGCACGGAACCGCCACGGTCACCTGCGAGAACGGGCGAACGGGCGACTGGGATCGTTACCCGAACGTCACGGCGTAAACCATCCCGAAGCCGACACTCCGCCCGGCACCGGCGCCCCCGGGTCGTACGGCGTGCGCGTGAAGACGAACGTGGCCAGGTTCAGGGAGACGGGGTCCAGCCGCAGCGTTTCGCCCGCGAAGTAGCCGTCGAGCCCGACCCAGGTGCCGTCGCGGCGCGGCCGGAACCGGGAGGAGCGGCCCGGCCGCCCGAGCCCGCCGAGGTGCAGCAGCCCGCCCGGCACCGCGCGCAGCACGTACGGCGACGGGCCCCAGTACCAGGGCCCGAGCAGCTCGACCGGCACCGGCGACGGGGCGGGCGACCAGGCGTCGACGACGGTCGGCTCGGCGGCGCGGAGGTCGGCCAGCAGCGTCGCGGGGAGGGCGCCGTCGAGCCCGGAGGTGATGTTGGCCAGGGCGAGCGCGGCCGTGCCTTCCTCGCGGTCGGCCCACAGCCCGGCGAGGAAGCCCGGCATCGAGCCGCCGTGCCCGACCAGCGTGCGGTCCTCGTGCCGCTGCACCTGCACCCCCAGCCCGTACGACGACCAGGTCGGGCCGGAGAAGTCGACGCCCGCCGGGATCGTCATCTCCTCCACGGTGGCGGGGGAGAGGACGTCGCCCGTGTCGCCCAGCAGGAACGCCCCGAGCCGCCCGAGGTCCGCGGCCGTGGACCACAGCTGCCCGGCCGCGGCCATCACGCCCGCGTGGTGCTCGGGCTCGGCCAGCAGCTCGTCCGACCACGGGTGCACGGCGTAGCCCTGGGCGGCGCGCCCGTCCGGGCGCGGGGTGGTGCGGCGCATCCCGAGCGGGAGCAGCACCTCGTCCCGGGCCACCTCGTCCCACACGCGCCCCCGCACGCGCGCGACCAGCTCGCCCAGCAGCCCGAAGCCGAGGTTGGAGTAGTGGAACCGGCGCCCGCCGGGCAGGACGCGGTGCTCCTCGCACAGGTCGAGGTCGTCGAGCGTGCCGCCGGGCGTGCGCTCCCACCACTGCCCGGGGCTCTCCGAGGTGGCGCCGGCGGTGTGCGAGAGCAGCTGGGTCAGCGTGCGGTCGCCGAGCGGTGTGCCGGGGACGTGCTTCTCGAACGGGTCGTCGAGGTCGAGCAGGCCCTCGTCGCGCAGCCGCAGCACGGTGATCGCGCCGACGGTCTTGGAGATCGAGCCGAGCCGGTACTGGACGTCGGCGTGCGGCTCGTCGACGGCGCCGCGGCCCGCGGACCAGGCCAGGGTCCCGTCGCGCACCACGCCGGCGACGAGGGAGGGGCAGCGCCCGTCGCGCTGCGCCCGGGCGACGCGGGCGAGCAGGGTGCGTTCGGTCGACGGCAGCAGGGAGCTCATGATCGGACGCTAGCTCCTGGTGCCGGCGGGCGTTCCCCCGGTCACCGGGCCCGGGCGACGCGCTCGACCAGCGACGTCACCCGGTGGTCCACGAGCCGCCGCATGACGAGCGCGGTGGTGGTCCGCTCCACGCCGTCGATCGCGAGCAGCAGGCCGGCGATGCGGTAGAGGTCGTCGGCGTCGCGCGCGACGGCCTGCACCAGCAGGTCGCCCTCGCCGGTCATGCCGAGGACCTCGATGACCTCCGGCACCGCGGCGAGCGCGTCGGCGACCGGGTCGAGCTTGCGCTGCACCACCGTGACGGTCACGTAGGCCGTGAGCGGGTAGCCGAGCGCCGCCGGGTCGATCCGCCGCTCGACGCTGCCCAGCACCCCGCTCTCCTCCAGCCGGGTGAGCCGGGCCTGCACCGTGTTGCGGGACAGCCCCGCGCGCTCGGCGAGCGCCAGCGCGGTGCCGCGCGGGTTCTCGGCGAGGGCGAGCAGCAGGCGGGCGTCGATGGCGTCGATCGGGGCCGGTCTGACGGTGTGCACGGTGCTCGCCTCCTCGCGGTGTCGGGCCGTCGATGTGTGCAGGATGCACGCATTGAAGGCCCCGACTTGTGCAGGGAGCGTATCGGTGGTGCGCTCGTCGGGCACCGTGCACGAGAGGAGCCCCCCGATGACCGCCGTCTCCGACTCCCGACCCGCCGGCACCGACCGGCTCGCGGTACTGGGGGAGATCGAGCAGCGGGTGCGCTGGCTCTCCACCGCGATCATCGACCACGCCAACCGCGTCCGGCCCAACCCGACGGGGTTGAAGGTGGGCGGGCACCAGGCGTCGTCGGCGTCGATGACGACGCTGATGACGGCGCTGTGGTTCGAGCACCTGCGCTCCGGCGACCGGGTCTCGGTCAAGCCGCACGCCTCGCCGGTGCTGCACGCGATCAACTACCTGCTCGGCGAGCTCGACGAGTCGTACCTGACCACGCTGCGCGCGTTCGGCGGGCTGCAGAGCTACCCGTCGCGGTCGAAGGACCCGGACCCGGTCGACTACTCGACGGGCTCGGTCGGCATCGGCGCCACCGCCCCGATCTGGGGTGCGCTGGCCCGCCGCTACATCACCACGCTGGGCGAGCAGGCCGGCGCCGGGCGGCAGTACTCGCTGGTCGGCGACGCCGAGCTGGACGAGGGCGCGGTCTGGGAGGCGATCCTCGACCCGATGGTCGCCGAGCTGGGTGAGGTCGTGTGGCTCGTCGACCTGAACCGGCAGAGCCTGGACCGGGTGGTGCCGAACATCGGCGCCCCGCGGCTGCAGGGGATGTTCGCCGCCGCGGGCTGGCAGGTCCTCACGGTCAAGTACGGGCGGCTGCTGCACGAGCTGTTCGAGCGCCCGGGCGGCGACGCGTTGCGGCGCCGGATCGACGAGATGTCGAACCCTGAGTACCAGCGGCTGCTCCGCTGCACCCCGGCCCAGCTGCGGGAGCGGCTGCCGGACTCGCCCGAGCTTGAGCAGCTCGTCGGCACGCTCGACGACGGCACGCTGCACGCCGCGATCCGCAACCTGGGCGGGCACGACCTGCAGGCCGTCGGCGACGCCTTCGCGCAGATCGACGACACCCGCCCGACCGTCGTGTTCGCCTACACGGTCAAGGGCTTCGGGCTGGCCAGCGAGGGGCACCCGCAGAACCACTCGTCGTTGCTCTCGGCCGGGCAGATCGGTGAGCTGGCGGAGCGCTCGGGCATGACGCTCGACGCCCCGTGGCAGCGCTTCGCCCCCGACACCCCCGCGGGCCGGCTCTGCGCCGAGACCGCCGAGCGGCTGCGCCGCGGCCCGGTCGAGGGGGTGGACGCCCCGGTGCTGCCCACGGACATCGGCCGGACGCCGTCGGGCCGGGCGACCACGCAGGCCGCGCTGGGCCGGGCGCTGCTGGACCTGACCCGGGAGGCGCCCGAGGCGGCCCGGCGGGTGGTCACGCTGTGCCCGGACGTCTCGTCGTCGACCAACCTCGGCGGCTGGGTGAACAAGGTCGGGGTCTGGTCGCCGGCCGAGCGCAAGGACTGGTTCGACGACGACCCGGAGACGATCCTGCACTGGCGGGAACGGCCGACGGGCCAGCACATCGAGCTGGGCATCGCCGAGGGGAACCTGGTCGGCGCGCTCGGCGAGCTGGGCGCGACCTGGTCGCGGTGGGGGCAGCCGCTGCTGCCGATCGGGGTGCTCTACGACCCGTTCGTCGAGCGGGCGCTCGAGCCGTGGTCGTTCGGGATCTACGCGGGCGGGCAGTCGATCCTGGTCGGCACGCCGTCCGGGGTCTCGCTCGCGCCGGAGGGCGGGGCGCACCAGTCGATCACCACGCCGTCGGTGGGGCTGGAGCAGCCGGGCTGCGTCACCTACGAGCCGGCCTTCGCGATCGACGTCGAGTGGACCCTGCTGGCGTCGCTGGCCCGGCTCGGCCGCCCGGACGGGACCAGCGCCTACCTGCGGCTGTCCACCCGGCCCGTCGACCAGTCGCTGGCCGCGGTGCCCACCGACCCGGCGGCCCGGGAGCGGCGCCGCCGGCAGGTCGTGGCGGGCGCCTACCCGCTGCGGACGAGCGAGAACCCGGCCGTCACCATTGCCGCGATGGGGGCGATGGTGCCCGAGGCGCTGGCCGCGGCCGAGCGGCTGGAGTCGCTGGGCACGGCCGTCGACGTGGTCGTGGTGACCAGCCCCGGGCTGCTGTTCGACGCCGTCCAGGCCCGGGCCGGGCACGGCAGCGCCGACACCTGGATCCTCGACGCCGCCTTCCCCGCCCGTCGCGCCACCCCGCTGGTGACCCTGCTCGACGGGCACCCGCACACCCTCGCCTTCCTCGGCGGGATCAACCAGGTCCGGGCCACGCACCTCGGCGTGACCCGGTTCGGGCAGTCCGGCGACCTCGACAACGTGTACCGCTACCACGGCATCGACGCCGACAGCGTGGTCGCCGCGGCCTTGGACCTGCTCTGAGGTAAAGGGCAGGCTAACCTCATCCGCCGTGACGAGGTGGATGATCGTGAGCCTGGCCTGCCTGCTCGCCCTGGTCGCCTGCGGGCGGCCGGCCGAGGCCCCACCGGAGGCGCCCGCGGGCGCCGGCTTCCCGGTCACCGTGACCGGGAAGCTCGGTGCGGCGACGATCCCCGCGCAGCCGGTCCGGGTCGTCGCCACGGACTGGACCAGCGCGGACATCGCCCTCGCGCTCGGCGTGGTGCCGGTGGCGGCGCAGCGGGTCCGGCTCGGCACCGACACGGGGATCCAGCCGTGGGCGCAGGAGAAGCTGGGCGGGGCGCCGGCGCCGCAGCTGTTCGGCACGGACCAGGGCGACCCGATCGAGACGATCGCGGCCGCGCGGCCGGACGTCATCCTCGCGACCAAGGACTACAACCTCGACACCGACTACGCGGCGCTGTCCGCGATCGCGCCGGTGGTGCACTACGCCGCGGCGCCCAACGCCGACTCCTGGCAGGACACCACCCGCGCGATCGCCGCTGCGCTCGGCAAGGTCGACGAGGGCGAGCAGCTGATCACGGACACGCAGAACCGGATCGCGGAGGCGCGGGACGGGAACGCGGCGCTGGGCGGCCGGACCTTCTCGTTCCTCGTGGGCCCGACCGACACCGGCGTCTACGCGGTGAACTCGGCCGACGACGTCTCCGCGCGGTTCCTCACCGAGCTCGGCCTCACCCTGTCGCCGGCCACCGCCGGCCTGCCGACGTCGTCGATCCCGGGGCGGGCGCAGCTGTCGTACGAGGAGATCGGGCGGACGGACGCCGACCTCGTGGTGGCCACCGGCTCCGCCGCCGCGCTCGGCACGCTGACCGCGCAGCCGGGCTTCGCGGCCCTGTCCGCCGCCACCGCGGGCCGGTACGTCGCGCTGTCGCCGACCGAGGCGCAGGCGATCGCCTTCCCGTCGCCGCTGAGCCTCGACTGGGCGGTGGCGCGGGTCGTGCCGCGGCTCGCGGAGGCGGCGGGACGGTGAACCGGCGCGGCTAGCGCACCGCCCACTGGTCCGGGAGCGGGACCACCGTCGCCGACGCGTTGTCGTGGCTGCCGGTGGCGAGCGCGGCGTCGACGAGGTCGCGCGCGGCGCGGGCGGGTGCGCCGGCCCGGCGGACGAGGAAGGCGATCGTCTCCTCGTCGAGCGTGCGGTGCACGCCGTCGCTGACCAGCACGAGCGTGCCCGGCCCGGCGGGGCCCCGTGCGTGGCCGACGGTGTCGGGGCCGGCGCTGCCCACCGTCGTCATCACGATGTTCTCCCAGGCCGGGACGATCTCCGTGCCGTCCTGGTCCTTTCCGCGGTCGCGGAGCCACTGCGCCACGGTGTGGTCGTGCGTGAGCAGCTCGGTGCCGCGGTCGGTGACGAGCAGGGCCCGGCAGTCGCCGACCCAGGACACCGTCCAGCCGCCGCCGGCCAGCCCGGCCGCGACCACCATGACCGCGTCGTCCGCGCCCGGCTCCAGCCGCACCGCGTCGCGCGCGGCGAGGAGCGCGTGCATCGACCCGATCCGCGGGGCCGCGGCGACCGCCACGTCCGCGGCGAGCCGGGCGGCCAGCGCGGCGGCGGCGGAGTCACCGACGCCGTCCGCGACCGCGAGGGCGAGCCCGGAGCCGGCCCCGCGCACGGCGGTGGCGTCGGCGGCGAGCCGGCGCAGCCCGCGCACCGAGGCGGACCCGGCGGCCCCGGGGGTGCGGAGGGCCGGTGGCGGCCGGAGGGGCAGGGTGTCGGTCGGGCTGTCGAGCCCAGGGTCGAACCCGGTCCCGGACCCGGCGTCGGACGGGGTGCGGGGCGCCGGGACGCCGGCGGACACGCCGCGGGGCGGGCGGTCGGTCGGCAGCGCGGGCACAGTCGCCGGGGTCATGCGGGCACCTCCCGAGGTAGTGGGCGCGGGGCGGGCCGTGAGGGGGGATTCCGGCCGACGCCACCGCGCCGCACCACCGAGAGTCCGCGCCGAACCTGTGGGGCGCCTGTGCGTGGGCTGAGGTGACGGCGTGACCCGCCCCGGTTCTCAGCTGGTCTCAGCTGTGCTCGGCGTCGCGGGGACGGGCGGGCTCAGCGGCCCGGTTCGCCGCCCTCGCCGAACCCGCCGTCCTTGTCGTCGCCCTGGTCGGCCAGGAAGCGCTCGACCTCGGCGGCCAGCTCGTCCGCGCTGGGCAGGTCCCCGCCGAGCCCGGCGGAGCTTCGCTCGCGGCCGGCGGCGACGGCGTCGTACTGCTTCTCCAGCGCCTCGACGACCTCGGCGACCTCGCTCGACCCCGCCACCTGCTCGGCGATCTCGGCGTCCGTGCGCTCGGCGGCCTTCGACAGCTCCTCGGTGGACAGGTAGAGCCCGGTGGCGACGGCCGTGTGGTCGATCAGGGTGCGCGCGGCCTGCGGGTACTCGGCGCGGGCCAGGTAGTGCGGTACGTGCACCGCGAAGCCCATGGCGTCGATCCCCGCCTCGCCGAGCCGGTACTCGAGCAGCGCGGAAGCGCTCCCCGGGACCTGCGCCTCGGCGAACCAGGGCTCGTGTCCCTCGACCAGCTCCTTGCGCGAGGCGTGCGCGGTGACCCCGATCGGGCGGGTGTGCGGCACGGCCATCGGGATGCCCTGCAGGGTCACCACGAGCCGGATGTTCAGCCGCTGGACGAGCTGCTCCAGCGCGGCGACGAACCGCTCCCACTGGGTGTCCGGCTCCGGGCCGGCGAGCAGCAGGAACTCGGCCTCGGCGGCGTCGGTGAGGGCGACGACGTCGAGCACGGGGGGCTCGTAGGCGACCCACCGGTCGGTGTCGAAGGTCAGCGGCGGCCGGCGCGAGCGGTAGTCGACGAGCTGGTCGACGTCGAAGGAGGCGAGCGTGCGCGGCTCCTTGCCCTCGCGCAGCGCCTCGACCGCGAGCCGCCCCGCGCCGCCCGCGTCGACGAACCCGTCGAGCACGACCACGAGCACCGACCCGTCGGGGTTGGCGGTCACGCCCTCCTCGACCCGGTACAGCTCCGCGGGATCCAGCACCTGTCGTACCTCCTCGTCGGCGGCCCTTGCGGGCTCCATCCTCGCGTGCAACGCCCGGCCGCCCGCACAGCATCCCCCCATTCGCGTCCGATGTGCCCGCAGGACCCGGTTCGGCCGGGACCCGCACGACGAACGGGCCGCCGCACCCCGCTCGTCCCGTGACCGGGGTGTGATCCCGCCCGGACCGGGCGTGACGTCGTCGGCGGACGCGGGCGTGTCGTCGTCCGATGACGGAGGATCTGACCCGTCATGGGGAGCTGGCGCGCGTATCTGGTCTGGTCGACAGGGCTACTGGCCTATCTCGTGGGCGTCATGCACCGGACGTCGTTCGGTGTCGCCGGGCTCGACGCGGCCGAGCGCTTCGGCGCGACCCCGGCGGTGCTCTCCGGGTTCGTGGTGCTGCAGCTGCTGGTCTACGCGTCGCTGCAGGTCCCCACCGGCGTCCTGCTGGACCGCTTCGGCGCGAAGGCGCTCGTGCTGGCCGGCGCGCTGCTGATGGCGGCGGGCCAGGCCACGCTGGCGCTCGCCACCTCGCTGCCGCTCGCCATCGCCGCGCGGGTGCTGGTCGGCGCCGGCGACGCCTTCACCTTCATCAGCGTGCTGTCCGTGCTCAACGCCTGGTTCCCGGCCCGCCGGGTTCCCGTCCTCACCCAGCTCACCGGGCTGCTCGGACAGATCGGCCAGGTGCTCTCCGCGGTCCCGCTCGCGGCGATCCTGCACGGCCCGGGGTGGACGCCGGCGTTCCTGGCGGCCGCGGGCCTCGGCGTGCTGTCCGCGCTGGCCGTGCTCGCGGTGTTCCGCGAGAGCCCGCCCGGCAGCCCGGTCCGGCCGGACGCACCCACCCCGCGCGAGGTGCTCGACGGGCTGCGCTCCTCCTGGCGCGAGCCCGGCACCCGGCTCGGCTTCTTCACGCACATGGGCACGCAGTTCTCCGGGACGGTGTTCGGCCTGCTCTGGGGCGTGCCGTACCTGGTCGCGGGGCAGGGCGTACGGCAGGGGACGGCGAGCGCGCTGCTGACCCTGCTCGTCGCCGTCGGGATCGTGGCGGGGCCGCTGTTCGGCACGTTCACCGCCCGGCACCCGTTCCGCCGCTCGTACCTGGTCATCGGGGTGATCGTGCTGACGGCGGCGACCTGGACGGTCGTGCTGCTGATCCCGCCGCCCGTGCCGCTGTGGCTGCTGGTCGTGCTGGTCGTGGTGCTGGCGCTGGGACCGCCCGGCTCGATGGTCGGCTTCGACTACGCGCGCACCTTCAACCCGAGCCGGCGGCAGGGGACGGCCGTGGGGATCGTCAACGTCGGCGGGTTCTCGGCGTCGCTGGTGCTCGCGCTGGTCGTCGGGCTGGTGCTGAGCGTGCTCGGCGGCTACACGCCCGCTGCGTTCCGCGCGGCCTGGGCGGTGCAGTACGTCCTCTGGGCGATCGCCCTGGTGGGGATCGTGGTGATGCGCGCGCAGGCCCGCCGCAACCTCCGCGACGCCGGCACCGTCGTTCCCACGCTGCGCGAGTTCGTCCGGGAACGGCGCGGCCGCGCGTAGGGGACCCCGAGTCGATCACCCGTTGGTGAACATCGTTACCGTTACCATCCTCGATGACGGAGGGGAGCGGGAACGGTGCGGATCGCGTTCGTCGGCAAGGGCGGCAGCGGCAAGACGACGACGGCGGCGCTCTTCGCGCGCTACGTGGCAGGCCGGGGCCTGCCGGTGCTGGCGATCGACGCCGACATCAACCAGCACCTCGGCGTCGCGCTGGGGGCCGACCCGGAGGCCGCCCCGCCGCGCGCGCTGGGGAGCGACCTGACCTGGCTGAAGGACCACCTGCGCGGCGAGAACCCGCTGCTGCCCTCGGCCGACGTCATGATCAAGACGACGCCGCCCGGGCCCGGCTCCCGGCTGCTCGACCTCGACCCCGCCGGTGAGCTGCTGCGCCGCTACTCGGCCGAGGTCGGCGGTGTGCGGTACCTGGTGACGGGCGAGTTCGACGAGTCCGACATCGGCGTGTCCTGCTACCACTCGAAGACCGGCGCGGTGGAGCTCTACCTCAACCACCTGGTCGACGGGCCGGGCGAGTACGTCGCCGTCGACATGACCGCCGGCGCCGACGCCTTCGCCTCCGGCCTGTTCACCCGCTTCGACCTCACCGTGCTGGTGTGCGAGCCGACCCGGCGCGGGGTGGGCGTCTACACGCAGTACGCGGCGCACGCGGCCGACCACGGCGTGGCGCTGCGGGTGGTCGGCAACAAGGTCACCGACGCCGAGGACGTCGCCTACCTGCGCGACGAGGTCGGCGACGCGCTGATCGGCTGCTTCTCCCAGTCCGCCTGGGTGCGCGCCGCGGAGCGCGGGCAGGTCCGGCCGGTCGACGCGCTGGAGCCCGCCAACCTCACCGTGCTGGCCCGGATCCTCGCCGACCTCGACGGCCGCACCCGCGACTGGACCGCCTACCACCGCGACACGGTCGAGTTCCACCTGCGCAACGCCCGCGCCTGGGGCGACGGCGCCACCGGCGTCGACCTCGCCGCCCAGGTGGTCCCCGACCTCCCCTACCCCGTGAGCGGCAACTGCCCCTAGAGGGGCAGTCGCCACGCACGACCCCCGTTCACCTGCAGAAAGGAAGCCATGTCCCTCGACGTCCCCACCGCCGTCCTCGAGGCCGCCGAGCGCCGCGAGATGGACGACGCGCAGTTCCTCGCCGTCGTCCGCGACTCCCTGCCCTACGCGTGGGAGGTCGTGTCGGCGGCCGCCGCCGACCGCACCGGCGAAAAGCCGTTCGGCGAGCACGAGGTCCCGCCGCCCTCGGAGAAGGAGCGCGGCCAGCTGCTGCGCGCGCTCGCGAGCACCTCGATCCGCGGCGCCCTCGAGCGGCACTTCGGCGTGGTTCTGGCCTTCCAGAACTGCCACCGGGTCGCCGCGTTCGCGCCGGCCGCCGTCGACTCCGAGATCTACCGCGAGTTCATCAGCCCGCGCGGGCAGATCCTGAACCAGTCCCCGGAGCTGCGGGACTGCTGACGGAAAGCAGTATGGAACCATAATGCGCGCAGGCGTCGCCTATTCGCGCACTATGGTTCCATAACGCGGTCAGAATGCCGCCCGGAGCGCATTATGGTTCCACAATGCGCTCCGGGTGGGGTCACTCCGCCAGGAGGCGGTAGATCGTCTTCCGGGCCTCGGTGAGGGCCTCGGTGGCCGTCGCGATCTGCTCGGGCGTGCCGGTCGCCATCACCTGCTGGGCGGCGGCGTGCAGCTGCGCGAGCTGCTGCCAGAGGGCGGCGTCGGGGCCGTCCTCCTCCTCGCCGTCGAAGGCGGACCAGACCTTGTCGAGCTCCTCGCGGTGCTCCTCGACGTACGCCGTGCCCGCCTCGGTGAGGTGGACGACGCGGCGGCCGTCGGTCTGCTCCGCGCGGACCAGGCCCTCGTCCTCGAGCTGCGACAGGGTCGGGTAGACCGAGCCGGGGCTCGGCTTCCAGCGCCCGCCGGAGCGCTCGGCGATCTCCTGGATGATCTCGTAGCCGTGCCGCGGCTGCTCCGCGACCAGCGCGAGGACGGCCAGCCGGACGTCGCCGCGCCCGCGCCGCCCGCGACCGCCGGGGCCGCGCCGGCCGGGACCGAAGCCGCGGCCGCCCGGGCCGAAGCCGCGCCCGAACGGACCGCCGGGGCCGAAGCCGGGACCGAAGGGCCCGCCCGGACCGCCGGGGCCGAACCGCGGGCCGCCATGCCGGCGACGGAGGCGGTCGGCTCCGTCCTCGGCGTCGATGTTCACGTTCACGTTCACGTCGGGGCCTCCCGGTGCGGTGTCGGCGAAGGGGCCGAACGGCGGGCGGCGGTGCGGACCGCCGCGGCGACCGCGGCCGCGCGGGCCTCGGGGACCGAAGCCGGTTCCGAACGCCGGGCCGAACCCGCCGAAGCGGGGGCCGAAGGGGGAGTCCCAGGTGGGGTTGTCGGCAGACATGGTGTGTCTCCTTCTCGTCGTGAGCCTCCTTGGTCGGTAGCTCGTGTGCCATCACGATATATCGCTACCTATCGCCGATGCAACCCCGAGTTTCCGTTCCGGTGAGGGAAACGCGCGGCTTCCCGCTCACGTGCCCGCACTGCCAGCCTCGTCCCATGAGCCCTGGAACGGTGACGGCGGCGATCGTGGGGCCGGGCAACATCGGCACCGACCTGCTCGCCAAGCTGCGCCGCAGCAGCGTGATCGACGTCCGCTACATGGTCGGGGTGGTGGAGTCCGACGGCCTCGCCCGCGCCCGCGAGCGGGGGATCGCGGCGTCCGCGGAGGGGGTGGACTGGCTGCTGCGGCAGGACCCGCTGCCCGAGATCGTGTTCGAGGCGACCTCGGCGAAGGTCCACACCGCGAACGCCCCGCGGTACGCCAAGGCGGGTGTCCGGGCCGTCGACCTCACCCCGGCGCACCTGGGTCCAATGGTGTGCCCGCCGGTGAACCTGCACGCGCACCTCGACGCGCCGAACGTCTCGATGATCACCTGCGGCGGGCAGGCGACGATCCCGGTGGTGCACGCGGTCTCGCGGGTGACGCCGGTGCCGTACGCGGAGATCGTCGCCTCCGTCGCGTCGCGGTCCGCGGGCCCCGGGACCAGGGCGAACATCGACGAGTTCACCCACACCACCGGGCGTGCGGTCGCGGAGGTCGGCGCCGCGGACCGGGGCAAGGCGATCATCGTCCTCAACCCGGTCGAGCCGCCGATGATCATGCGGGACACGGTGTTCTGCATGATCGGCGGCGACGCCGACCGGGCCGCGATCGCCGCGTCGATCCACGAGATGGTCGCCGAGGTCCAGCGGTACGTCCCCGGCTACACCCTGCGCGCGGAGCCCCAGTTCGACGAGCCCCGCGAGACCTGGGGCGGGCACGCGCGCGTCGCCACGTTCCTCGAGGTCAAGGGCAACGGCGACCACCTCCCGCCCTACGCCGGGAACCTCGACGTCATGACCGCCGCCGCGGCACGCGTGGGCGAGCTGATGGCCCAGCAGAAGATCGAGCAGCAGACCATCGGAGCCCAGGCATGACGCGCCCGCAGCTCGCCCACGACGTCCGGATCGTCGACACCACGCTGCGCGACGGCAGCCACGCCATGGCGCACCGGTTCACCGAGACCCAGGTCCGCGACACCGTCCGCGCGCTCGACGCGGCCGGCGTCGAGGTCATCGAGGTGACCCACGGGGACGGGCTGGGCGGCTCGTCGTTCAACTACGGCTTCTCCCGCACCGACGAGATGCAGCTGATCGCCGCCGCTCGCGAGGAGGCGCGGCGGGCCAAGATCGCCGTGCTCCTGGTGCCGGGCATCGGGACCGTGGAGGACCTGCGAAGAGCGCGGGACCACGGCGCCGACATGGTCCGCGTCGCCACCCACTGCACGGAGGCCGACGTCTCGCCCCAGCACTTCGCCGCGGCCCGTGACCTGGGGATGGAGACCGCCGGATTCCTGATGATGGCGCACCGCACGCCGCCGGAGGACCTCGCGAAGCAGGCGCGGATCATGGTCGACGCGGGCTGCCAGGCCCCCTACTGCACCGACTCCGCCGGCGCGCTGCTCCTGCACGAGGCGCGGGCGCGGTTCGAGGCGCTCGTCGCCGAGGTGGGCGACGAGGCCTGGGTCGGCTACCACGGCCACCAGAACCTGTCCTTCGGCGTGGCCAACTCGGTGATCGCCCAGGAGGTCGGCGTCCGGTACATCGACGGCTCGCTCTGCGCACTCGGCGCGGGCTCGGGCAACAGCCCCACCGAGGTGCTGGCCGCGGTGTTCGACCGGCTCGGCGTGGACACCGGGCTGGACGTCATGGGGCTGCTGCACGCGGCCGAGGACGTGGTCCGCCCGTACCTGACGCGCTGGCCGAAGATGGACCGCAACGCGATCGTGCAGGGTTGGGCCGGGGTGTACTCCAGCTTCCTGCTGCACGCCGAGGCCGTCGCCGAGCGGTACAAGGTGTCGGCCCACGAGATCCTCGAGCGCTGCGGCGAGCTCGGCCTGGTGGGCGGCCAGGAAGACATGATCATCGACGTGGCGATCGAGCTGGCGGCGGAGCGCTGAGCACCGTCGGACACGTCGCCGACGGCGAGGAGACCGTCGAGGGGGACCGGTTCGAGTCGTTCGACCAATGGACCCGCGAGCCCCGGGCGGAGATCGCACTCGGCGGGGCGGCGGAGGCGGAGCTCGCGGTGACCGCCGCCCGGCGCCCGGTTCGTCGCGGCCGCCGAGGCCCTGGTCGTGGGCGACCCTCGGGACCCGGACACGCAGACCGGCCCGCTCGCCTCGGAGACCCACTGGCGCACGGTCTTGGCGATCCGTCCGTAGCCGGCCCCTCTGTCCGGTGTGGCACGGTGTGACACGATGTGGTACGGCTCACCCGTTCATCCTCCGCTGGTCCTGTTCGTCCGGTTCGTGAGATCCTTGGGCGGACGTCGCACGCGAGTCGGAGGTGTCCATGCTGCGGGTGCTCGGGGCCGCGCTCCTCGTGGTGCTGGCGTTCACGCTGGCCGGGGCGCTGTACCAGGTGCTGGCGTGGGCCGTCGCGGTCGGTGCGCTCGTGTTCGCCGGGGTCGTCGTGTGGTCGTTGTCGACCCGGGACGGCGAGGGCCGCGTCCGGCGCTGATCGGGAGCCGGGCTGCCGGCGTCACGACCGTCACATTCCGGCGGAACGCGCCGGGTCCGGCCGGCGTTGAAGCGGACATGACGACCTCCACCGGCTCGCGCTCCTCCGCGGGGCGGCGGGCCGCGCTCGTGACCCTGGCCCGCGTGATCGTGCAGAGCCGCAAGCCGGGTTCGCCCGGCCTCGGCGACCGCGCACGCGCACTGCCCCGCATGGTGACCGGCGCCCTCAGCGGGCGCTCCGGCGTGCTGACCCGCGGCCGGCTCGGCCTGCTGGTCCTGGCGATCGCCTACCTCGTGTCGCCCGTCGACCTCGTGCCCGAGGCGCTGACCTCGGTGTTCGGCCTGGTCGACGACGGCGTCGTGGCCCTCTGGCTCGGCGGCGCGCTGCTCGTCGAGACCCAGCGCTTCCTCGACTGGGAGCGCGACGGCCGCCCGCAGGTGGTCGACGGCGAGCTGGTCGGGTAGCGCCAGACCCCGCGCCCTCAGAACAGGCCGTGCCGCGCGCCCACGTCGAGGGCGAGCGTGGCGCCGTGCAGGGCGGCGGCCTGCGGGGCGAGCAGGGTCGCGACGGCCCAGCCGACCTCGTCCGGCGTGACGAGCCGGCCCAGGGGCGACTCGGCGGCCCGCTCGGCCAGGACCTCCTCGACGGTGGTCCCGCGACGCTCGGCGGCCTGCGCGGCCAGCCCGCGCAGCCGCGGGGTGTCGGCGGGTCCGGGCGCCACGAGGTGCGCGGTGACCCCGCGGGGCCCGTACGCGGTGGCGAGCTGCCGCACGAGGTTGGCCAGGGCGGCGTTGACCACGCCCGCGGCGCAGGCGTAGGGCGCGGGCTCGCTGCCGAAGTGCCCGCCGAGGGCGACGATCCGCGAGCCCTCGCCGAGCTCCGCGTCGACGGCGCGCACCAGGCGGAGCAGCCCGCCCACCTTCAGGGCGACGACCTGCCCGAGCGCGTCCGGGTCGATCGTCTCCAGCGGCCCGGTCGCCGGCAGCCCCACGGCCTGCACGACCATCCGCACCGGCCGCCCGCCGACGGCCGCCGCGATCGCGGCCGCGCCCGCGTCCGTGCCGACGTCGGCGGCGTGCCCCGTGACGCCCGGCCCGTCCGGCGGGGCCTTCCGCGCTACCGCGAGGACCTCGACGCCCGCCGCGGCGAGCCGCGCCGTGATCGCCGACCCCAGCGCGCCCGACGCACCGACCACCACGGCCAGCCCGGTCATGACCGGATCCCCGCCTGCATCGGCAGGCCGAGCGCGGCCCGGGCGACGGCGCACGCGTCCTCGGGGACGAGGAGGTCCGGCTGCACCGCGCGCAGACCGGCGGCGCGGGCACCCGCGACGTTCCACGGCATGTCATCGACGAACACGATCTCCTCGGCCGCCAGGCCCAGCCGGCCGACGGCGATGGCAGAGGCCCGCGGGTCCGGCTCAGGCATCCCCGTGACCGAGGCGACGACCCCGCCGACGTCGAGCAGGAGGGCCGTCATTCAGTGCTCCGGTTCGTGGGAGACGATCGCCGCGGGCAGGACGACGGTGGACAGCAGGCCGCAGGCGGCGCACCAGCCCAGGAAGTTGCGGTCCGCGCCGGACCAGAACTCCTGGACGAAGCTCGCCGGATCCTCCAGCGACGCCCCGCAGCCCGGACAGAAGCTCATGACGCCCAGGCCGGCACCGGGTCGCCGAACAGCTCGAAGATCTCGTCCTTGATGGGGGAGTAGCGGATCGAGCTCTCCCGGGTCCAGAGCTGCCGGAACTCCACCGCGGAGCCGAACTTGTCCTTCTCCATCGGCAGGTCGATGACGTCGTGGGGCTCGCGGTAGGTGCACAACGGGTCCAGCCCCTGCGCCACCCGGTCCATCTGCTCGGCGTACAGCTTGCGCAGCATGATCACGCCCATGTCCGACCTGCCGAGGTGCTCCTTCGAGCGGTCCGAGATCCGGCCCTGGGTGATCCAGGCGACGATGTCCTGCCCGTCGACGTAGTCCCGCAGCCACTCGCCGCGGTCGTCCTTCAACGGCACCTCGTACACGGGGATCTCCGGCTGCGGCGGCGCCCCGCCCTCGGGCCGGTAGGTCTGGTACCAGACGTGCCAGGTGTTCTCGTCGTCGATCGGCACGCGGATCTGGAAGGTCGCCAGCCCCGCCGCGCCCACGCGCAGCATGTGCGGGAAGACGAGCGGGTGCCCGACCTTCCAGTCCTCGTCCTCCTCGGTGTGGCCCTCCAGCACCCGGCGCTTGAGGATCCCGTGCTCGAAGACCTCGAAGGCGACCTTGATGTGCTTCTTGGTGACGACCGGCAGTGCGGTGCCGCCGTCGAGCTCGCGCAGGAACGAGCCGTACCGGCCGTGCAGCCACTCGACGTGGTACGGGTCGACCGAGTTCTCCATGATCTGCACGAAGTTGCAGGGGAGCTCGGCGTGCCCGATGTCGCGCCAGGCGTCCTCCCAGACGAAGAGGTCGTAGCGCGGGAGCTCGGGCGCCGGGGCGGGCCCGAGGTAGGCGAAGATCAGCCCGCCCAGCTCCTGCACCGGGTAGGCCGTGGCGCGGATGCGCTCGGCGAAGGTCGAGCCGGCGGGCTCGCCGGGCTGCTCCAGGCACTGTCCGGACTCGTCGAACCGCCAGCCGTGGTACCCGCACCGTAGCCCGACGTCCTCGGTGCAGCCCAGCCACAGCGCCGCCCGGCGGTGCGGGCACTGCTCGGCCAGCAGTCCCACCGTGCCGGTGCCGTCCCGGTACAGCACCAGGTCCTCGCCGAGCAGCCGCCGCTTCACGGGGACGCGGCCGGCCATGTCGTGCGTTGCCACCGGCCACCAGTAGCGGCGCAGCAACTCACCCATGGGCGTGCCCGGCCCGACCTGGGTCAGCCGCCGGTTCTTCTCCGCACTGAGCATGGCCGCACGGTAGGTCCGCTGGTCAGGGCGACGACAGGGCCGCGTTCGCTTCCCCGGAACGGAGCAGCGCGTTCGCCACACCCGAACGCCCTGCTTGTGGCTGCATGTGGCGGCTGTCACGGTCAGCCCAACCCCGAACCGATCGAGGAGTCACCGAGATGGCCAACGTCGTCCCCCTCGACGAGTACACCGGCGAGTGGTACCCGGGCTTCCGGCCGGAGTTCCTGGCGTCGCCGTTCATCGTCGACGGCACCGGGCCGTTCACCAAGGACGACGAGGACAAGTTCTGGTTCCTCGACTTCCACTGGTCCCGCGGCCTCACCCCGCTCGCGGCCTTCACCTGGGGTCAGGACGGGTACTGCTGGGGCACCCAGCACGCCGCCGAGGGACTCCCGCTCCCGCCCGGCCGCGGCGTCACCAGCCGGTTCGCCGGCACCCACCTCTACGGCTCCGCGATCCCCGAGACCGACCCGCGCGAGATCGGCGCCCGCGCCAACCGGCTCGGCACCACCCTGCCCCGCTTCCTGCAGAACTACCAGCAGACCTGGGCCGCCGGGCGCGACGAGCTCGAGGCCACCTGGGCGTACTTCCACGGCCTGGACCTCGCCCAGGTCCCGACCGCCGAGCTCCCCGGCCTGCTGGACCAGGCCCGCCGCTACCACAAGCGGTCGATGGAGATCCACTTCGACGTCATGTACCCGCTGCTGGTCAACTTCCTCGGCTTCTACGGTGCCTGCGCCGAGATGGGGATCGACACCGCGGACATCGGCAAGTTCCTCCAGGGCGAGGACACCAAGATCATGGAGACCGACCGCGGGCTCGCGGAGCTGGCCGTGAAGGCCAAGCGCGCCGGGCTCCGCCAGGTCTTCGAGGACAACGAGGGCAGCGCCATCCGCGCCGCCCTGTCCGCGCACGGCGGCTCCGCGAGCCAGTGGCTCACCGACTTCGACGACTTCCTGCAGGTCTACGGGCACCGCCAGGAGGCCACCTGCGACGTCGGCGTCCCCAGCTGGATCGAGGACAACACGATCCCGCTGGACATGATCCGCAGCTTCGTCCTCAAGGAGACCGACCACGACTTCGAGGCCGCCGCGCGCAACGCCGTCGAGGAGCGGGAGGCCGCGATCGAGGCCGCCCGGTCCGGGCTGACCAGGGAGGAGCAGGCGGTGTTCGACGCCGGCCTGCGGTCCAACCAGGAGGCGAACTTCCCCTGGTGGCAGGACGACCACAACTACTACATCGACCTCAAGGTCATGATCCCGCTGCGCCGGGTCACCCAGGAGCTGGCCGCGCGCGTCGGGGCCGACGACCGCAACGACCTGCTCCACCTGTTCTGGCCGGAGCTGCGCGCGGTCGCCGAGGGCCGGGCGTACCACGGCGAGCTCAAGAGCCTGGTCGCCGACCGGCGGCAGTACTTCGACCACTGGGGCGCGCTGCGCGGGCAGATGCCGAAGGTGCTCGGCACCGTGCCCGAGACCGTCGAGGACCCGGTGCTGATCGAGATCTTCGGGCTCAACCCGGCGTCGATCCGCGCCATGCAGAACCCCGACGCCGCGGCCGAGACCACGCTGACCGGCGTCGCCGCCGCGAAGGGCATCGCCACCGGGCCCGCCCGGGTGCTGCAGTCCAGCGACGACATGCACCGGCTGGAGCCCGGCTCGATCCTGGTGTGCGAGTCCACCTCGCCGAGCTGGACGCCGGCCTTCGGCAAGATCGCCGGCGCGGTCTGCGACGGCGGTGGCATGCTCAGCCACGCCGCGATCGTCGGGCGGGAGTACGGCGTGCCCACCGTGACCGCGGTCGGCGTCGCGACCGTGGCCATCGCCGACGGCGACCAGATCGAGGTCGACGGCACCAACGGCAAGGTCACCATCCTCAAGCGGGCGTCGGAGATCGCGGACGCCGCGGCCGACGGGGAGGCCGCCGGATGACGGGGGTCCTGGTGGAACCGCAGGAGGAGGTCGTGGGCACCTGCAGCGAGTCGATCGTGTGGATCGACCAGGTCGACACCGCCGACGCCGTGGCCGCGGCGGGGTCCAAGATCGGCCGGCTCACGGAGCTGCACCGGGCCGGGGTCACCGTCCCGCAGGGCTTCGCGGTCACGGTCGACGCGTACCTGCGCCACTGTGCGGAGTCCGGGCTCGACGCCCGGATCGAGGCCGCGCTGAAGGATCTCGGGCCGACGCCGTCGGAGGCGGAGGTGGCGGCGGCGTCGGCCCGGATCCGCGCGCTGGTCGAGGAGACGCCGATGTCCCCGGCGCTCGAGGCGGAGATCACCGAGGCCTACGAGGACCTGTGCCTGCGGGCGGTCGACGTCAACGTGCCGACGGCCGTGCGGTCGTCGGCCACGGGGGAGGACGCCGCCGACGCGAGCTTCGCCGGCATCTTCGACACCTACCTCGGCGTCTCCGGCCCGGACCGGGTGCTCACGGCGGTCCGCGCCTGCTGGGGGTCGCTGTTCACCGGCCGCGCGCTCGCCTACCGGCTGCGCAAGGGCATCAGCCACCACGCCATGCCGATCGCGGTCGGGGTGATCGAGCTCGTGCACGCCCGCGCGTCGGGCGTCGCCTTCTCGGTGCACCCCGTCACCGGCAAGCCGGACCGGATCGTCGTCGAGACGTCCTGGGGCTGGGGCGAGGCGATCGTGCAGGGCCTGGTCGACCCGGACCACGTCGAGATCGGCAAGGCCGACGGCCGGGTGCTGAGGTACGACGTGGCGCACAAGGCGGTCGTGTCGGCCTTCGACTTCGCCGCGGGCAGGGTCACGGAGATCGAGATGCCGGCCAAGCTCGCCGACCGGCAGGTGCTCGACGAGGAGCAGATCGGCGCGATCGTCGAGGCCGTCACGGCCATCGAGGAGCACTACGGCTACCCCGTCGACGTCGAGTGGGTGATCGACCGGCACCGCCGCGCCGGCGACCCGATCACCATCGTCCAGTCCCGGCCGGTCACGGTGACCGCGCAGCAGACCGCCCCGGCCGCCTACGACCCGGTGGCGCTGGCGCAGAAGTTCGTGTTCAGCGGCAAGCCGATCCCCGGGAGGTAGCGACCCCGCCGCCGTAGGGTGCGGACCATGCGCGCGATCGTCTGCGAGACGCCCGGCGGGCCCGAGGCCCTGACCCTGCAGGACATCCCGACGCCCGAGCCCGGACCCGGTGAGGTCCGGATCCGGGTGGAGGCCGCCGGGGTCAACCCGATCGACTGGAAGACCCGGTCGGGCCTGGGCCCGTGGAAGTCGTTCGGCGGGAAGCCGTTCGTCGTGGGCTGGGACGTGGCGGGGGTCGTCGACGCCCTGGGGCCCGACACCGACCTCGACGAGCGCGGGTTCCAGGTCGGCGACTCCGTGCTCGGGATGGCCCGCTTCCCGAGCCCCGACGGCGCCTACGCCGAGTACGTGACCGCGCCCGCCGGGCACTTCCGGCCGCGCCCGGCGGACCTGTCGGTGGTCGAGGCGGCCGCGCTGCCGCTCGCCGGGATGACGGCGTGGCAGAGCCTCGTCGACGTCGGGCACCTCGAGGCGGGGCAGCGCGTGCTGATCCACGCCGCGGCCGGCGGTGTCGGGCATCTCGCCGTGCAGATCGCGAAGGCCCGCGGGGCGCACGTGATCGGCACGGCCTCGGCCGCGAAGCACGACCTGCTGCGCGAGCTGGGCTGCGACCAGGTCGTCGACTACCGGTCGGAGCGGTTCGAGGAGGTCGTCGAGCCCGTCGACCTGGTCTACGACCTCATCGGCGGCGAGACGGCCGTGCGGTCCTTCGGCCTGGTCAAGCCCTCCGGCATGCTCATCTGCCTGCCGACGGTCGCGGTCGAGGCCGCGGTGAGGGCGGCCGAGGAGCACGGGGTGAAGGCCTCCGGCGCCTACGTCCGCGCCGGCGGATCCGGGCTCTCCGAGCTGCTCGAGCTCCACGCGGACGGCCGGCTGCGCGTGCGGGTGGCCGAGACCTTCCCGCTCGAGCGCGCCGCCGACGCCCATCGGCTGGGCGAGCAGGGCCGCACCACCGGGAAGATCGTCCTCACGGTGTAGGACCCGCGGGGCCGTGTCGATCGCTCGGGCCGCGGGGCCGTGTCGATCGCTCAGGCCGCGGGGCCGGTGTGGTCGCGCAGCAGGGAGTCCAGGATGTCCTCGGCCTCCGCGGCCGCCGCGGCGGCGTCGCCCGCCCGGATCGCCGCCAGCAGCCCGGTGTGGCTCTCGCAGCGGCCGCCGGCCACCGTCGTCGCGACGCTGGCGTGCACCACCTCGGTCAGCCCGCGGTAGAGCTCGGCCAGCACCGCGTTGTGGGCGCAGCGCAGCACGAGCTGGTGGAACGCGAGATCGGCCCGGGTGAAGGCGGCGAGGTCCGCGGCCCGCTCGGCCTCCTCGCAGGCCGACATCGCCGCCTCCAGCTCGGCCAGATCCGCCGCGGTGCGGTGCCGCGCGGCGAGCCGCGCGCCCTCGGCCTCCAGCAGCCGGCGCACCTGCAGCACCTCGCGCAGCTCGGTCCCGGCGAGCCGGCGGATCGCTCCCGAGATCTCGCTCGTCGCGCGCACGAACGTGCCGTCGCCCTGCCGGACCTCGAGCAGCCCGGCGTGCGCGAGCGCGCGCACCGCCTCGCGGACGGTGTTGCGCCCGACCCCCAGCGCCTCGGCCAGCTCGGCCTCCGGCGGGAGCCGCGTGCCGACCGGCCACTCGCCCGCGGCCACGGCCGCGCGGATCTGTTCGATCACTTGGTCGACGAGGCCGGCACGCCGGGTGGTGGCCAAGGGCACAGGCGCCATCCTTTCATCCGAACATGGGATGTCTGACAGAGTAGTCGCCATGGCAGTCGGGGAGCCGGGACGCGCCGAGGCGTCTCCTGATCTCGGTGCGCGCCCGCGCGTCGAGCACCACCGGGTCGCGGACGGGCAGGCGCTCGAGATCGCCGGGGAGGCCGCCGCGGAGGAGCGTCTGACGCCCGCCCGCTTCGGTCCGTTGAGCGGAACCCTGCTGCTGGCCGTCGGCGTGGTGCTGGCGGCGGTGAACCTGCGTGCGGCGGTGACCAGCGCGTCGTCGCTGCTCGGCGACGTCCGCACGGGGCTCGGGGCCTCGGCGGCCTGGACCAGCCTGCTCACCACCGCGCCCACGCTGTGCTTCGCGGTGGCGGGCCTGGCCGCACCGGCGCTGGCCCGGCGGGTCGGCCTGGCGCGGGCGATCGGGGTGGCGCTGGCGGTGCTCGGCGCCGGGCTCGTCGTGCGGGTGCTGGGCGGCGCGGGCCTGATGCTGGGCGGGACGTTCGTGGCCTGCGCCGGGATCGCGGTGGCCAACGTGCTGGTCCCGGTCGTGGTCAAGGAGTCCTTCGCCCACCGCGTCGGGCTCATGACCGGTCTCTACACGGCGGCGCTGCAGGGCAGCGGCGCGCTCGGCTCCGCGCTGACCCCGGCGGTGGAGGGCCCGGCGGGCGGCTGGCGCGGCGCGCTCGTCCTCTGGGCGGCGCTCGCGCTGGTGGCGCTGGTCGTGTGGGCCGTGGGGGCGCGGCACCGGCCGGCCGCGGAGGTCGCCCACGGCGCCCGGCGCGCGTCGTGGGGCCGGCTGCTGCGCAGCCCGGTGGCCTGGTCGGTGACGGCGTTCATGGGGCTGCAGTCCTTCATGGCCTACGTCGTGATGGGCTGGCTGCCGCAGATCTACCTGGGCGCGGGCCTGTCCAAGGGGACGGCGGGGGTGATGCTCAGCATCGCCACGCTCGTCGCCGTCCCCTTCAGCCTGATGGTGCCGGCGTTCGCCGCCCGGCGGCGGAGCCAGTCCGGCTGGAACGCCGGGCTGACCCTGCTCGCGATCGCCGGGGCGCTCGGGCTGATGCTCGCGCCGGCCGCGGTGCCGTGGCTGTGGGCGGTACTGCTCGGCACCGGGATGACCGTGTTCGCGATGGCGATGACCGTGATCACGCTCCGGGCGGGCGACGCCGCGACGGCGGCCGGGCTGTCCGCCATGGCCCAGGGCTTCGGCTACCTCCTCGCCTCGACCGGCCCGATGCTCGTCGGGCTGCTCCACGAGGCGACCGGCGGCTGGACCGTCTCGCTGGCCGTGCTGCTGGTGGCCCTGGTCGCGCAGCTGGTCGCGGGGGTGCTCGCCGGGCGGCCGCGCACGGTCTGAGCCCCGGTCACCCGAGGCGGTGCGAGACCACCGCCGCGGCCTCGACGACGGCGGCCCGCAATCGCCGCAGGACGTCCGGCGCCGCCCGGTCGGTCGGCGCGGCGACGGAGAGGGCGGCGATGACGACGTCGGCGCGGTCGCGGACCGGCGCGCCCACCGACATGACCCCGATCCGGCTCTCCTCCCGGTTCTCCGCCCAGCCCCGCTCGGCGACCTCCCGCAGCCGCGCACGCAGCACGGCCGGGTCGACGATCGAGCGCGGCGTGGCCCGGTGCGGCCGCCAGGCTTCCAGCCTCGTCGCCAGCTCCGCCTCCGGCAGGGCCGCGAGCAGCACCTTGCCGGTGCTCGTCGTGGTGGCGGGCAGCCGGGTACCGACCCGGGAGAAGATCCGCACGGTGTGCGGGCTCTCCAGCCGGTCGATGTAGACCGACTCCAGTCCGTCGAGCACCGCGAGCTGGACGGTCTCGCCGGTCGTCGCGCGCAGGGCGGCCATGACCGGCAGCGCGGCCTCGTGCAGGTCCAGCGCGGCGCCCACCGCGGAGCCGAGGTCGAACAGCGCCAGCCCGAGCCGGTAGCGGCCGGTCGGGACGCGGTCGAGCAGGCGCTCCTCGGTCAGCGTGCCGAGGATCCGGTGCACCGACGACGTCGAGAGGTCCAGGCGGCGCGCCAGCTCGGAGACCCCCAGCTCGCGGTCGTGCCGGGAGAACTCCTTGAGCAGCCGGGCGGCGTTGCGCACCGAGCTGAGCCCCTTCTCCGACCGGCTCCTTCCCTCCATGCGGGAAGGATTCCTTGTCCGCCGTGACCGGCGCCACCTACCGTTCGCGCACCCCGAACCCGCAGGAGGTGCCGTGCTCACCGCCGAGCAGAACGACGAGCTGACCCAGGTCGAACCCGGGACCCGGATGGGCGAGGTCCTCCGCCGCTACTGGTACCCGGTCGCGTTCACGCGCGAGCTGGAGGAGTTCCCGGTCAAGCGGGTGGAGCTGCTGGGGGAGTTCTTCGCGCTGTGGCGCTCGCCCTCGGGCCGGTACGGGATCGTCCCCGAGCCCTGCCCGCACCGGAAGGCGTCGATGGCCTACGGCGTGGTGGAGGCGAACGGGCTGCGCTGCCCGTACCACGGCTGGGTCTTCGACACCGACGGCGCGTGCACCGAGCAGCCGGCGGAGAAGGACAACACGAACTTCCAGGAGCGGGTGCGGGCCACGGCCGGGCGCGTGGAGGAGCTGGGCGGGCTGGTCTGGGCCTACGTCGGGCCGGCCCCCGCGCCGGAGCTGCCGCGCTTCGACACGTACGTCATGGAGGGCTTCCGGGACATCGGCTGGGCCGACCTGCCGTGCAACTACGTGCAGATCATGGAGAACGCGGTCGACCCGCACCACGTCGAGTTCCTGCACGGGCGGTACTTCGAGTTCGTCGGGCGGCACGAGGGCTTCACCGCGCCCGCCTCGTTCGGCAAGGAGCACGTCCGCATCGGGTTCGACGCCTTCGAGTGGGGGATCATCAAGCGCCGCGTGCTCAAGGGCGCCACCGAGGAGAACGACGACTGGAAGGTCGGCCACCCGCTCGTCTTCCCGTACAACATGCGCGTGGGCGGCGGCGGGATCCACCAGATGCAGATCCGGGTGCCGATCAACCGCACGACCACCCGGTTCATGCTCTACACGGTGCACGCGCCCGACGGCTACGAGCACGTGGAGCAGCCGCAGGTCCCGGACTACGAGATCCCGGTGTTCGACGACCGCGGCCGGCACGTCACGAACTACGTCGAGGGCCAGGACATCATGGCCTGGGTGACGCAGGGCGCGATCACCGACCGCACCACCGAGCACCTCGGCCGCAGCGACATCGGGGTGGCCATGCTCCGCCGGATGTTCCGCGAGCAGATGGACGTCGTGGAGCGCGGCGAGGACCCGCTCGGCACCATCCGGGAGCAGCACGACCGGATCGACCTGCCCTGTGAGAAGGACAAGTTCCACGCGGGCGGCGCGCAGTTCGCGCTGGACTTCTGCGACATGGGGTCGACCCGCTTCTCCCCGGTGCTCGACACGATCAAGAAGATCCACATCTCGGCGGCCGACAAGATCGCCGCGGAGAGGGCCGGGTGACCGTGGCGCCGGGGCTGCCCGGCGGGGCGCGGGAGGACCGCCGCTTCCGCCCCGACGCCGAGGCCCACCGCCGTGACGCCCCGCGCTTCTGTCCGCGGTGCGCCGCCGCCCTCGGGCTGGCGACGGAGTTCTGGGAGGCCGAGGAGCGGCGGTTCTACTGCTGGTGCTCCGGGTGCGGCTGGGCCGGTGAGATCACGCCGGGCGAGGGCGGAGTGCGCGGGCACGAGCCCGAGCACTGACCAGCACTGACCCAGCACTGACCAGCACTGACGGGAACGGGCTTCACGTCCGCCCGACGGCGGCGGTCAGGACGGGGAGGTAGCCGCGGGCGTACCCGGCGGCCGTGGGGTGGTAGGCGCCCGGGCCGCCGGGCGCGACGATCCACGGGGTGGCGCTGCACAGCCCGTGTCCGGCGAACGCGGGCCGGACGTCGACGAACGTCGCCCCGAACCGCTGCGCGGTCTCGGCGATCCGGTCGTTCAGCACGTCCGCGCCGGCGTCGATGCGTGCGCTGCGGACCGGGTTCAGCGGGCAGCCGGGACCGTCGCCGAACAGCCGCGGGTAGCCGAGGACCACGACGCGGGCGGAGGGGGCGCGCACGTGCACGGTGCCGAGCACCACCGCGAGCGCGGAGGGCAGGACGTAGCGGGCCACCCGCTCGCCGGCCCGGACGGCCTGGTCGCAGCCGGCGTCGTCGGGTGCCGTGGTGCAGCGGGCGAGGACGGGGGCGAACCCGGTGTCGTTGCCGCCCACGGTGATCGTGACGAGGTCGGTGTCCTTCGTGACGGCGGAGACCTGGTCGCGCAGCACCCCGGCGGTGGTCGCGCCGCTGCACGCCACCGTCGTGAACGACGCCGGGCCGGTCTCCGCGGCGTACCGGGCCGGGTAGGAGGCGGTGCTGCGGGCGCACGCGCCGCTCGTGCCGTCCGGCGTGGCGCCGACCCCAGCGGCGTAGGAGTCGCCGAGCGCGACGTAGTCGACCGGTTCGGCCGCCGAGGCGACCTGCGCGCCGGTGAGCGTCGCGGCCAGGGCCAGGACGAGCGGGACCAGCGTTCGGCGGAGCCCGAGCGGGAAGCGGCGCACCCTCTTATGTAGCCATCGCGTCGTTCCGGCGGACAACCGCCGTCCGGGTCCGGGAGATCGTCGGTACCGCCACGCACGGTGGCGTCCCGGACAGACCGCCCGGCCTACCGGACGACCGTTCAACCGGCTAGCGTGCGGGGCGTGTCGGTGTCGACGGAGCTCCGGGCGGAGGTGGACCTGCCCACGGACGGGTTCGTCGCCGTCGTCAAGCAGGACTGTCCCACCTGCCGGCTGGTCGAGCCCGTGCTGGCGGCGTTGCCGCAGGTCACCGTGTTCTCGCAGGACGATCCCGCGTTCCCCGAGGGTGTCGCGGACCGGCGGGACGACACGGACCTCGACGCGAGCCTCGCCCTCGACATCGAGACCGTGCCCACGCTCGTGCGGTTCGCCGGCGGCGTCGAGCAGGGCCGGGTCGTCGGGTGGAGCCGCGAGCAGTGGGCCGAGCTCACCGGCGTCGCGGAGATCGGGGCGGACCTGCCGGAGTACCGGCCCGGCTGCGGCTCGCGCACCCAGGACCCGGACGTGGCCGAGGAGATCCTGGTCCGCACCCGCGGCGGGTCGCTGCGCTCGCGCCGGCTGGAGATCGCCGCGCTGGAGGACGAGGTCGAGGCCCTCTACGACCGCGGGTTCTCCGACGGCCTGCCCGTCGTGCCGCCCACCCCGGCCCGGGTGCTGCGCATGCTGGACGGCACCTCGCGCAGGCCGGACGAGGTGGTGGCGGTCGTCCCGCCCAACCTGGTCGAGGCCACCGTGGAGAAGGTGGCGGTCAACGCCGTCCTCGCGGGCTGCCGGCCCGAGTACCTGCCCGTCGTGCTCGCCGCGGTCGAGGCCGCGTGCACGGACGAGTTCAACGCCCACGGCCTGCTCGCGACCACGTGGGGCGCCGGCCCGGCGGTCGTCGTCAACGGGCCGGTCCGCGCCGAGATCGGGATGAACTGGGCCGGCAACGCGCTCGGCCAGGGCAACCGCGCCAACTCGACGATCGGCCGGGCGCTGCAGCTGGTGATCCGCAACGTCGGTGGCGGCCGTCCGCAGGAGGTGGACCGGGCGGCGATGGGACATCCCGGCAAGGTCGGGTTCTGCTTCGCGGAGGACGAGGAGGGCTCGCCGTTCGAGCCGCTCGCGCAGAGCCGCGGCGTCGCGCCGGGGCGCTCGGCGGTCACCGTGTTCGCGGCGGAGGGGCCCCGCGGGATCGTCGACCAGATCTCCCGGCGGCCGGAGTCGCTGGCCCGCTCGCTCGCCCTCGGGCTGCGGGGGGTGTGCCACCCGAAACTGGTACGCGGCTTCGACGCGACGCTGGTCGTGTGCCCGGAGCACGCCCGGGTGTTCGCCGAGGCCGGCTGGGACCGGGCGCGGCTGGAGGCGGCGCTCGACGAGGCGCTGCTGCTGGACCGCGCCGAGATCACCCGCGGCGCCGGCGGCATCGACGAGGGGGTGCCGGCGGGCGACTCCGACCGACCGCTCGCGAAGTTCCGGCCGGGCGGGCTGATGATCGTGCACGCCGGCGGCGGCGCCGGCATGTTCTCGGCCGTGATCGGCGGCTGGGCCGGCGGACCGGGCGGGAGCGCGCCCGTGACGAGAGAGGTGGACCCGTGGCGATGACCCGGACCGGATCGACCGGCTCGCTGGTGATCCTGGACCCGACGGACGAGACCACCGCGGACAGCCGCACGGCGCTGGAGCGCCCGGCCTCGCTCGACGGGCTGCGGGTCGGCCTGCTCGACATCTCCAAGGCGCGCGGGGACGTCTTCCTCGGCCGGCTCGCCGAGCTCCTCGCCGAGCGCGGCGTCACCGTGCGCCGCTACGCCAAGCCGACCTTCACCAAGCCGATGCCGGCCGACCTGCGGCGGCAGATCACCACGGAGTGCGACGTGGTGATCGAGGCCCTCGCCGATTGAGGCTCGTGCACGTCGTGCAGTGTGCACGACTTCGCCGCCCTCGAGGGCCGGGGCGTGATCGCGGCCTTCCTCGCGTCGACGCAGTTCGTGGTGGCCGCCGACGCCCAGGCCCGGGCGCTCGGCTACCGCGAGGTGCCGTCGGTGTTCGTGCCGCACCCGATCCAGGACCGCACGGACGAGGAGATGCGCGCGCTCGCCGACGCCGCGCTGGAGGAGGTGCTCGCGGCCGTGACCCGGCGGTGAGTCACTCGCCGCGGGCGTGGGCGCGCAGCCGCTCGGACCAGGAGAGCGGGGCGGGCGGGTCGCCGACGTCGGCGTAGCGGACGCCGTCCCGCTCGACCACGGGGTAGACGCCGAGGCGGTGCTGCGGCGACACGTCGCACTCGCCCGTCCCCAGGTCGAAGCGGTACCAGTGCGAGGGGCAGACCAGCAGGCCGTCCCTGATCCAGCCGTGCTCCAGCGGGCCGCGGTTGTGCGGGCAGTCCGCGTCGACGACGTGCCAGCGGCCCCCGTGCTCGACCACGGCGAAGGCCCGGCCGTCGGCGGCGACGACGCGGCCTGGCCCGGTGATCCGCAGCAGGCTCATCTCCTGCCGGACGCCCGCAGGTCCGCCAGCGTCTCGCCGCCCACGAACCAGTGCTCCGGCTCGCACTCGGTGAGCACCACGCGGATGGACTCCCGCTTCGCCCCGATCGCCTCCTCGGCGGCGGCGGTGAGCGCTTCGCCGAGCGCCTGCAGCTGCTCGGGGGTGCGGCCCTTGGCGAGCGTGACCTGGATCAGCGGCATCCCAGCTCCAGAGTTCCGAGTCGGTCGATCGACGCGACGACGACGTCCCCCGGCCCGACCGGCACCGCCGCCGTCAGGCCGCCGGACAGGACGATCTCGCCCGCCCGCAGGCCCTCGCCGTCCGCGGCGAGCGCGCGGACCAGCCAGGCGACGGCGGCGGCGGGATGACCGAGCGACGCGGCGCCCGACGCGGTGGCGGCGAGCTTCCCGTTCTTCTCCAGCACCACGCCGACGAGCCGCAGGTCGATGCCCTCGGGCGCGACCGGCGTGCCGACGACGTACCGGGCGGCGGAGGTGTTGTCCGCGACGACGTCGGCCATCGTGAAGCCGTAGTCGGTGTAGCGGGAGTCGAGGACCTCGATCCCCACGGCGACGCCCGACGACGCGGCCACCACGTCCGCCGCGGTGACGTGCGGCCCGGCGAGGTCGCGGCCGAGGGTGAACACGATCTCGGGCTCGCAGCGCGGCTGGATCTGCGCCCCGGTGTCCAGCGGCTCGCCGAGGTCCAGCGCCCCGGCAGCGGGCAGGAAGCCGTAGACCGGTTCGCTGACGTCGACCTGCACCTGCTTCGCGCGCGAGGTCACGCCGAGCTTCCAGCCGGCGAGCGGGCCCGCGGCGCTGCGCAGCTCGCGTTGCACCTGGTAGGCGGTGGGGATGTCCAGCTCGGGGAACTCGTCGGACAGCTTGCCGATCGCGGTGCGGTCGGCGACGGCCTTGCTCAGCCGGGCCGCCAGCTCGCTCACGTTGATCATGCGCCCACCCTCACGGTCACCGGCCCGAGCCGGTCGAACTCGGCCCGGAACACGTCGCCCGGGGTCATCGGGACGGCCGCGTGCAGCGCGCCCGTCATGATCAGGTGCCCGGGTTCGAGGGCGACGCCGTTCTCGCCCAGGACGTTCGCCAGCCAGGCCACGACGGCGACGGGGTCGCCCAGCGCGGCCGCGCCGGCCCCGGTGTCGATCAGCTCGCCGCTGCGGGTGAGGGTCATGCCGACGAGCCGGGTGTCGAGGTCGGCCACCGGGACGATCCGGCTCGAGGTGGCGACGGCGCCGTTGGAGGCGAGGTCGGCCACGGTGTCGGCGAGCTTGATCCGCCAGTCGGCGATGCGGGAGTCGACGATCTCCATCCCGGCCACGGCGCCGGCGAGCGCGGCGCGGGCCTGCGTGACGGTCACGCCCGGCCCCTGCAGGCGCTCGCCGAGCACGAACACGATCTCGGCCTCGACCTTGGGGGCGATGAACCGGCCGAGCGGGATCTCGTCGCCGTCGCGGTAGACCGTCGAGGCGAGGACGGGCCCGTGGTCGGGGGAGTCCACGCCGACCATCTTCTGCATCGGCTCGGAGGTCAGCCCGACCTTGTACCCCACGATCCGGTCGCCGTCGGCGAGCAGGAGGTCGACCAGCTCGCGCTGCACCGCGTACCCGTCGGCCATCCCGAGCGTGGGGTCGTCGTCGGTGAAGGGCGGGATCGGCGTGCGGGTGCGGCGGGCGTCGTAGAGCGCCCGGGCCTTCGCGGCCGCGTCCGTCACGGGCATGAGGTCCTCCTCGTGCGAGTTCGTCGCCCATCCTTCCGCGTCCGCACGGTCGCGGTCACGGCCGGCGTTCCCCGCGTCGGAACGGCAGGGAGGCACTGGTCACCGGTGCGCGGCGAGCTCACGGACCTGCCCGACGAGCGCGTCGACGGAGTTCGCCTCGCCGGGCAGCCGGGTGTGGTCCGTGGGCAGGGCGACGCCGATCCGCACGGGCGGGCTCATGCGCCCCGCCCCTCCCGCTCCGGGGTCCAGCCGAGCCGGCGGGAGATCGCCTCCCCGGCCTCGACCAGCGACCGGGCGTGCCGGCGGCGGGCCGCGGCGCCGAACCGGGCCGTCGGGGCGCCGATCGACAGGGCCGCGACGACCTCGCCGTACCGGTCCCGGACGGGTGCGGCGATCGACACGACCCCGATCTCCCGCTCGTGCACCGCCTCGGCCCAGCCCCGGGCCCGCGCCGCCGCCAGCTCGGCGCGCAGGGCGTCGGCGGTGACGAGCGTGTGCGGGGTGAGCTGCGGGAACGGCCCGGCGATGCGCTCCTCCCGCTCGGCCTCGGGCAGGTGGGCGAGCAGCACCTTCCCCGAGCTGGTGGCGTGCGCGGGCACGCGGCGCCCGGTCTCGGTGAACAGCCGCAGCGAGTGGGCGGACTCGAGCCGGTCGACGTAGACGACGTCGACGCCGTCGAGCACCCCGACCTGGCAGGTCTCGCCGGTCTCGTCGCGCAGGTGGGCGAGCACCGGCCCGGCGGCGGCGTGCAGGTCCAGGTGCACCTTCACCGCCTCGCCGAGCTCGATCATCACCACGCCCAGCCGGTAGCCGCCGGTGTGCGGGTCCTGCTCGATCAGGCCCTCGGCGGCGAGCGTGGTGAGCAGCCGGTGGACCGCGGACTTGCCCAGGTCGAGGCGCCGGGCCAGCTCCGAGACGCCGAGCGTGGCCTCCTGCGCGCGGAAGGCCTTGAGCAGTCGTGCGGCGTTGGTGACGGTGGTGAGCGGGGCGTCGGTCATGCCGGTGCCGCCGGTGCCCCGGTCGATCCCCGGGGCGTTCGGTCCCGCCGGCCGCCGACGCTCGCGAGCAGGGCCTTGCGCACCTCGTCCGGGTCCGGCGCGGGGGACTCGGCGAGGGCGGCGACGGCGGCGTCCCGCGGCGCGATCGCGCGGGCCAGCAGCGCCTGCGCCCGGGGGAGCCCGGCGGCCGAGGCGCCGACCAGCTCGTCGACCAGCGCCTCGCGCCCGCGCACCCGGCTGCGGATCGTGTCGAAGTCCCGCACCGCGGCGGAGTGCCCGCTGGCCAGCCCGGACCCGACGTGTTGGGCGTGGTGCGGGGTCAGGCCCGACCCGGGCTGCGCGACGACGTGGTAGCAGGTCGTCTGGATCCCCAGCGCGCCGCGGACCTCGGCGTACTGCGGCTCCGCCGACTCGTCGACCAGCCCGAGCGCGGGCACCACGACGGGGTCGTAGAAGCGCAGCGTCCACTCCAGCCCGGGCAGCGACCCGCGCTGCTCCACCTCCTGGCCGCGCAGCGGGCCGAGGTCCTCGCGGGTGGCGAGCAGGTGCAGGTTCCGCACGCCCACGGCCGCGACGTGCACCGGGCCGCCCCCGGCGAGCAGCGGCATCCGGCCGCGGGCGCCCGGCGGGAACGTGTCGGCCTGCGCGAGGTAGGCGCCGTGCAGCGCCGCGACGTACTCCGCCACCGCCTCGCGCATCCGCATCGGGTCGGCCATCGGCGTTCCTCCGTTCTGATTTCCGGAACGACTGCACTTCCCTCCGGAACGCTAGGGCGCCACGCTGAAGCCCGTCAACAGCGTCGTCAGCACCGAGCAGGGAGGCTCGCCAGTGGGGATCCTGCGCCTGGCCCACGTCGACGTCCGGACACCCGACCTGGACCTCGCCGCCGCGTACTACACCGAGGTCATGGGCCTGCAGACCGTGCAGCGGGATGCGGACACGGTCTACTTCAAGTGCTGGGACGAGGAGGACCACCACTCGCTGCGGATGCGCTACCACCCGCGCACCGGGCTGGACTCCTTCACGTTCCGCGTCGAGGCCGAGGACGACCTGCACGAGCTCGAGAAGAAGGTCGAGGCCTACGGCTGCCCGACCACGCGGGTCAGCCGCGGCGAGGCCGTCGGGCAGGGGGAGTCAATCCGGTTCGAGGTGCCGAGCGGCCAGGTCATGGAGCTGGTCTGGGACATCGAGAAGACCGGCAACCTGCTCGGCAAGCGCAACCCGGCGCCCACGCCGCCGCCCGACCTGCCCGGCATCGCGCCGCCGCGGATGGACCACATGCTGGTCAACGCCGAGGAGGTCGCCGAGGCCGCCACGTTCTTCACCGACGTGCTGGGCCTGCGGATGACCGAGCAGGTGCTCGACGGCAACGGCCACCAGCTCGGCGTCTGGCTCGCCGGCCGCACCAACACCCCGCACGACATCGCCATCGTCAACGGACCCAACGGCGCCCTGCACCACTGGGCCTACTGGCTCGACGACTGGGACCACATCCGCAAGGCCGCGGACACACTGGCCTACAACGGCGTGCAGATCGACCAGGGCCCCACCCGGCACGGCGTGACCCGCGGCAACACCATCTACTTCTTCGACCCGCTCGGGATCCGCAACGAGGTCTTCACCGGCGGCTACTGGGTCGACCCGGACACCGAGATCATCACCTGGACCGAGGACAACTTCGGGAAGGGCCTCTTCTACTACGAGAACGTCGTCAGCCAGCGCTTCCTGCGCATGCACACGTGAGCGAGAAGATGACCGACAGGATTCTGCGACTGCAGCACGTGGAGGTCCGGGTCCCCGACCTGGAGCTGTGCACCGCCTACTACACCGAGGTCCTCGGCCTCGTCGAGACCGCGCGAGACACGAAGGACGGCGTGGACCGCGTGTTCCTCAAGTGCTGGGACGAGCGTGAGCACCACTCCGTGATCCTCCGCCAGGCCCCGACCTACGGCCTCGACCACATGGCGTTCAAGGTCCGCGAGGCCGGCGACCTGGACCACTACACGGAGCGGCTGCAGGCGGCGAGCGTGCCGGTGAAGCGGTTCGCGGCCCGTGAGCTCGGCCCGGGCTGGGGCGAGGCGATCCGCTTCGAGGCGCCGTCGGGGCACGTCGTCGAGCTGACGCACGGCACCGAGCGGGTGGGCAACATGCTGCCGATGACCAACCCGCCGCCCCGCCCGCAGGACCTGGTGGGGATCGCGCCGCCGCGGCTGGACCACGTGTTCGTGATGGCCGAGGACGTCGACGGCTTCACCCGGTTCTTCACCGAGCTGCTCGACTTCCGGATGACCGAGCAGATCGTGGCGAACGACGGGCACCAGCTGGCCACGTTCCTCGAGCACAGCCACACCCCGCACGACCTCGCCGTCATCACCGGCCCGAACGGGGCGCTGCACCACTTCGCCTTCTGGATGGACGATTGGAACGCGATCCGCGAGGCGGCGGACACGCTGGCCTACCACGGCGTCACGATCGACGTGGCGCCCACGCGGCACGGCGTGACCCGCGGCTACACGACGTACTTCTTCGACCCCGTCGGCAACCGCAACGAGCTGTTCACCGGCGGGTACTGGGTGGACCCGGACTTCGAGCCGATCACCTGGACCGAGGAGGAGATGGGCCGGGCGATCTTCTACTACCACCGGCAGGTCAACGAGCGCTTCTTCACGGTGCACTCGTGAGCGAGCTTGCGAGCGAACCATTCAGCACAGCAGTCCTACGAACGGCACCGACGAGCGTCAGCGAGGAGGAGGCGTGAGTGCGCCGACGGACCCCCGCAAGATCGACCGTTACGAGGCGCCGAACTACCTGGCGCGGTACCGGGAGCGGCAGAGCCGGCGCGGCGGCGGCGACGGGGCGGCGGCCGCCGGCCGGTTCGCGGCGCCCGTGGAGGCGGGCGCCGCCGAGGCCCCCGCCGAGCCGCTGTACCTCCGCCGCTTCCGCGAGCGCGGCGCCGCACCCTCACCGAAGGTCGAGTACGAGGGCGCGGCGTTCACCCCCGAGCTGGCCGAGGCGACCCGCGGCAAGGAGGTCGCCGCACCGGTCGGCCGCCGGGCGAACGAGAGGATCGTCTGCGAGATCTCGATCATCCGGCACGGCATCACCCAGGGCTACTCCACCGACGCCGGCCTGACGCCGATGGGTGGCTGGCAGGCGCACCGCCGCGGGCACGAGCTGGCCCGCCGCTGGGACTCCGGGGACAAGGTGCGGCTGGTCTGCGCGGCCACCAACCGGGCCCGGCAGACCGCGGAGCAGATCTACCGGGGGGCGCAGGACGGGCTGCGGATGTGGGGCCACGACGTCGAGCTGTCGGAGCCCGAACCCGTGCCCGAGCTGCGGAACTTCGGCGTCTGGACGCCGGACGGGCTGCGCGACGTCACGTCGTCGTTCCGCCGGTACCAGTCCGAGATGGAGAAGCTGGAGCGGATGGCCGTCGGCGACCGGCCCCGCTGGCTCGTCGAGATCGACCGCTTCTACCGGACCCAGCTGGGCGGGGCGGACCCGATCCAGATGTGGCTGACCATCCCGATGATGTACTTCGAGCCGCCGGCCGTGTGCGTGCGCCGCTTCTGGCGCGGCTTCCACCGGCTCATGCGGGAGGCGGCCCGACCGGCCACCGGACAGCACCGCATCGTGGCCGCCACCCACTCGGGTCCGATGCGCGCGTTCGCGACCTGGGCGCACGGCTACGACCCGGGCGAGCCCTTGAACACCGAGGAGATCCGGGTGAAGCTCCGCGAGGGTGGCCGCACCGCGTTCGTCTCCTACCGGAACCGGGTGACCGAGGTGCACGTGCCGCCCGCCGACGAGTTCCCGGACTGGGAGGCCTGACGCGATGACGCTCGCCGCCGACACCACCGACGCTGCCGGACGGGCCCTCCGGGACGATCCCCCGCTGCTGGTCCCCGAGTCCCCCGAACCCGACTCGCCGCTGCGCTCGGTGGCGATCGCGATGGCGGTGCTGGACTGCTTCGGGGACGAGGCCGAGCTGGGGGCCACGAAGGTCGCGCAACGCCTGGGCGTCGCCAAGAGCACGGCCTGCCGGATGCTCGCCGCGCTGGCCTCGGGCGGGTTGCTGGAGCGCACGCCCTCCGGGCGCTACCGGCTGGGCCTGCGGCTGTTCGAGATCGGGCAGCTGGCGGTCGACCGGCTGATGCTGCGCGAGGTGTCGCTGCCGGTGCTCGGCGAGCTGCGCGAGGTGCTGCGGGAGACCGCGCAGCTCGCGGTCCCGGTGGGCGCCGACGTCCTGTACGTCGACCGGCTGGAGGGCGCGGGCGTCGGGACGATGTTCCACACGGAGATGTACCGGCGCGGGCCCGGGCACTCCTCGAGCGCCGGCAAGGCGATGGCGGCGGTCAACCCGGCGATGGCGCGCGCGATCCTGCAGCGCGGCTTCGAGCGGCGGACGCCGTTCACGATCGTCGACCCGGGGCGGTACCGGCAGGTGCTCCGCCAGGTCCGGACGGACGGCTACGCCGCCTCCCGCGAGGAGCACACGCTGGGGATGTCGTCGGTGGCCGCGCCGGTCGTCGTCACGCGCGGGGACCGGCGGGTGGCGGTCGCGGCGATCTCGGTGGTCGGGACGACCTCACGGGTCCTGGGCGCCCGCAAGGTCGCGGTGGTGCAGAGTGTCCGGAGGGCGGCGGCGACGGTGTCGGCGCTGTTGGCGCGTTCGTAGGGGGCATCGTGGCCGTCGAGTTCGATCTGGGGACCCGGTACCGGACGGACGGCGGCCCCGCCCTCGTCACGGGGGTGCAGGCGATCGCGCGGCTGCTGGTGGAGCAGCACGCCGCCGACGCGGCCGCGGGACTCCGGACCGCGTCGTTCGTCTCCGGGTACCAGGGCAGTCCGCTGGGCGGGCTGGACAAGACCCTCGCCGCGCTGCCGGAGCTCACCGAGAGCGCGGGCCTGCGGTTCGTGCCCGGGGTCAACGAGGAGCTGGCCGCGACCGCCGTGTGGGGCAGCCAGGTCGAGGTGCCGGGCCACGAGCGGACCGTCGACGGCGCGGTCGGCGTCTGGTACGGCAAGGCGCCCGGCGTGGACCGGGCCGGCGACCCCTTCCGGCACGGCAACATCTGCGGCGCCCACCCGCGGGGCGGCGTCCTCGTGCTGGCCGGCGACGACCCGGGCTGCAAGTCCTCGACGATCCCGTGCGTCTCGGAGCGGACCCTGGCCGGCTACGGCCTGCCGGTGCTGTACCCGGCGGATGCGGCGGACGTCGTGCGGTTGGGCCGGTACGGCATCGCGCTCAGCCGGGCTTCGGGCATGTGGGTGGGGCTGAAGATCACCGCCGACGTGGCCGACGGCGTGTACACGCTCGACCCGGCCGAGGTGTCCGACCTGGACATCACGGTCCCGGAGCTCGAGTGGGAGGGCCGGCCCTGGCGGTACCGGCAGTACCCGATGCTCGTGCCGCCCTCGTCGCTGGAGGCCGAGGCGCAGCTGTACGGGCCGCGCTGGGCGATGGTCCGGGCGTTCCTGGCCGCCAACCCGGTCGACGTCCCGGTCGACCCCGCGCCGGGGGCGACGATCGGGATCGTGGCCGCCGGGAAGGCGTTCGGCGACGTCCGGCAGGCCCTGCGCGACCTCGGCGTCGACTCGGGCGTGCGGCTGCTGAAGCTCGGCGCGGTCCACCCGCTCGAGCGGGAGCGGCTGCGGGCCTTCGCCGCCGGGCTCGACACCGTGCTGGTGGTGGAGGAGAAGGCGCCGTTCGTCGAGACGGCGGTGCGCGACGCCCTGTACGGCACGGCCGACGCGCCCGCGGTGCTCGGTGCGGCCGACGCATCGGGCGCCCCGCTGGTGCCGCAGGCGGGCGAGCTCACCGCGGCGGTGCTGGCCGGGCCGTTGCGCCGCGTGCTGCGCGACCGCCTGCCGCTCGCGGCGCCGAGGTCCGCCCCGCCGCCGTTGGAGCTGCTGCCGGTCGCCCGCACCCCGTACTTCTGCTCCGGCTGCCCGCACAACCGCTCGACCGTGGTCCCGGAGGGGGCGGTGGCCGGGGGCGGCATCGGCTGCCACGCGATGGTCGCGCTCACCCACCGCGAGGTCAGCGAGGTCGGGTCGATCACGCAGATGGGCGGCGAGGGCGCGCAGTGGATCGGGCAGGCGCCGTTCACCACCGCCGGCCACATGTTCCAGAACATGGGCGACGGCACGTTCGCGCACTCCGGGCAGCTGGCCGTGCAGGCGTGCGTGGCCGCCGGCGTGACGATCACCTACAAGCTCCTCTACAACCGCGCGGTCGCGATGACCGGCGGGCAGGACGCCGAGGGCGGGCTCGAGGTGCCCGCGCTAGCCGCGAAACTGCTGGCCGAGGGTGTCGCGAAGATCATCGTGTGCGCCGACGAGCCGCACCGGTTCCGCGACCTGCCGCCGCTGCCGAAGGGCGTGGACCTCTGGCACCGGGACCGCTTCGACGAGGCGCAGCGGATGCTGGGGGACACCCCGGGCGTCACGGTGCTGATCTACGACCAGCGGTGCGCCGCGGAGTCCCGGCGGCTGCGCAAGCGCGGCGCGATCCCGGTCCGGCCCACCCGCGTCGTGATCAACGAGGCCGTGTGCGAGGGCTGCGGCGACTGCGGGGCGAAGTCGAACTGCCTGTCGGTGCAGCCGATCGACACGGAGTTCGGCCGCAAGACGCGCATCGACCAGACCTCGTGCAACACCGACTACTCGTGCCTCGCCGGGGACTGCCCGTCGTTCGTCACCGTCGAGTCGCCCGGCGGCCGGGCGGCGCGCCGCGAGCGCCCGGAGCCGCCGCCGGTGCCCGACGTCGCGGTGCCGGAGGCCGGCGACGTCTTCCTGGCCGGCATCGGCGGGACCGGCATCGTCACGGTCAACCAGGTCCTCGGCTCGGCCGCGGTGCGCGACGGCCGCGCGGTCCACGGCGTGGACCAGACCGGGCTCTCGCAGAAGGCCGGCCCGGTCGTCTCGCACCTGCGGGTGGGGGACCCCGCGGTCGTCGGCCCGGCGAACCGGGTCGGCACCGCGGACTGCTACCTGGCGTTCGACGCGCTGGTCGGGGCGGACTCCCGCTACCTCGCCGTCGCCGCGGAGGACCGGACCACTGCCGTCGTCTCGACGAGTCCGGTGCCGACCGGGGCGCAGGTCCGGGACGCGGGCGTGACCCCGCCGGCCGCCGACGAGCTGGTGGCGCGGATCGCGGGGCGGTCCCGCGAGGTCGTCACGCTCGACGCGCAGGCCGCGGCGGAGGCCCTGTTCGGCGACGCGATGCCGGCGAACCTGCTGTTGGTGGGCGCGGCCTACCAGGCGGGGGTGCTGCCCGTGACGGCCGCGGCGGTCGAGTGGGCCATCGAGCTCAACGGCGTGGCGGTCGCGGCCAACACCGCAGCGTTCCGGTGGGGCCGGGCGGCGGTGGCCGATCCGTCGGCCTTCGCGGCCGCGGTGCCGTCGGCGGCCGTGCGGGACCCCGAGCCCCCCGGACCGGCCCCGGCTCTCGACCTGGGCGAGCTGGCGGGGGAGACCCGGCGGCTGGTCGAGGTCCGCGCCGCCGAGCTGGTCGCCTACCAGTCGGAGCGGACGGCCCGCGCGTACGTCGCCGACGTGCGGGCGGTGTGGCGGGCCGAGCGTGAGCTGGGCGTGGACACCCGGTTCTCCGAGGCCGTGGCGCGCGGGCTGCACCGGCTCACCGCGTACAAGGACGAGTACGAGGTGGCTCGCCTGCTCACCGACCCGGCGTTCGAGGCCCGGCTCGCCGCCGAGGTGCCGGGCGGCACGCGGCTGCGGTACCGGCTGCACCCGCCGGTGCTCAAGGCGCTGGGGCGGCGGCGGAAGATCGCGTTCGGCCCGTGGATGCGGCCGGTGCTGCGCACGCTCGCGAAGGGCAAGGTCGTGCGCGGCACCGCGCTCGACCCGTTCGGCCGCACCGGGATCCGCAGGCTGGAGCGCGCGCTGCGGGACGAGTACCGGGCGATGGTGCTGCGGCTCGCGGAGGGGCTCACCGCGGACACCTACGAGGCGGCGGTGGCAGCGGCCGGGGCGGCGGAGCTGGTCCGCGGCTACGAGGACGTCAAGCTGGCCGGGGTGGCGCGCTACCGGGCCCGGCTGGCGGAGCTCGGCCTCGGGGACGCCGCGGACTCCGACGGCGGCTCTTGACGCGCCGGGGACGAGCCGTTCCTGATCAGGTGATCCAGGTCCCGTAACGCCGTTTGCCCTGCGGTGCTCGCGTTACCCCGGTGACCGCGCGCACAAGGCGGCCACAGTCTGTGACCATTCGGGTGCCCTCGGCGACGACGAGCGGGGCGTGGCGCCCGTCCGTGCGGTGAACGGCAGGCGAACGACCCGCGTGTCGCGCCGACACGCCGGATCCGGCGCGGTCCGGCCACTCGGCGCGCCACCCGATCCGGTGGTCTCGCCGAACGCAACGGGACCGGGACAACGGGTACCCGGCGCCGCTAGCGTCGTCCGCGGATCACGACGAGGTCACGAAGAGGACTCCGGGCCGGCATCCCCGAGCCGACCCGGTCCGGCCCCCCACCGGATGTCCGGCCCCGTCACGATCCGGAAGGAAGATCGTGGCACGGCATCGCTCCCCCCAGGGCCGTCGCGCGATCGCCGGGCCACCGCTGCCCGCCCCCGCGGCGGCAGCGGGGCCCGGCGGCCTGCGAACGAGCCTCCCGCTCCCCAGCGGCTCCCCGTCGCTGACGCCTGCGCTGTCCCCGGCGCTGTCCCTGTCGTCCCCGCCCGCGGGCCTGACGTCGCTGCAGGCCCGCATGGCCGCGGTCGTCGCCGTCGGTGGCGTGGTCGCGGCGGCCGGGCAGGCCGCCTACTCCGGTGCGCTCCCCGACCTGGAGTCCGGGGCCAACGCCCTGCGCGCGGGCCTCGTCGAGCTGACCGCCGGGGCGTCCGTCCTCGCGGGCGACCTCGACACCGGCGACACCGGGACGGCGAACGCGGACGCCATCGCCGACCTGGCCGGCCGTCAGGTGCGCGTCCCGCTCGCGCCCGTCGCCGCGCCGCCCGCGGTGGCCGCTCCGGGCACGGTCGCCGGCCCGGTGACCGGCGCGGACGTCGTGGCCGACGTGGTCAAGGCCGCCGACCTGCACCAGGCCGCCGCCGACGCCGCCCGCAAGGCGGCCGAGGAGGCCGAGGCCGCGCGGAAGGCTGCCGAGGCGGAAGCTGCGCGGCAGGCCGAGGAGCTGGCGAAGCTCGGCGCCGCGCGCGCCGCCGGCGGCGGGATCCAGATGGTGCTCGGGCGGGTGTCGTCGGGCTTCGGCATCCGCGGCGGCGTCCCGCACCAGGGCCTCGACATCGCGGCGCCGATCGGCACGCCGATCCACGTCCCGCTGGCCGGCACGGTGATCAGCTCCGGCCCGGCGAGCGGCTTCGGGCTGTGGGTCCGGGTGCAGCACGCGGACGGCACGATCACCACCTACGGCCACATCAACCGGTCGCTGGTGAGCGTGGGTCAGCAGGTGGAGGCCGGGCAGCAGATCGCCGAGGTCGGCAACCGCGGCCAGTCCACCGGCCCGCACCTGCACATCGAGGTCACCACGCCGGCCGGCACGAAGATCAACCCCAAGCCGTGGCTCGACGAGCAGGGGATCGGCTACACCTGAGTCGGGCGCCGTCTAGCGGTACGCCTCGAGCGCGCGGATCTTGTTCGTCACGTCCAGTGCGGCGACCTTGTAGGCCTCGGAGAGCGTCGGGTAGTTCAGCACCGTGTCGACGAGGTAGTCGACGGTCCCGCCGCAGCCCATGATCGCCTGGCCGATGTGGACGAGGTCGGTGGCGTTGGTGCCGAACACGTGCACGCCCAGCAGCGTCCGGTCCTCCGTGGAGACCAGCAGCTTGAGCATGCCGTAGGAGTCGCCGACGATCGCGCCGCGGGCCAGCTCGCGGTAGCGCGAGATCCCGACCTCGTACGGCGTGGCGGTCTCGGTCAGCTCGGCCTCCGTCCTCCCGCAGTACGAGATCTCCGGGACGGTGTATATGCCGATCGGCTGCAGGCCGTGCAGCTCGCGGGCGGGCTCGCCGAACGCGTGGTACGCGGCCAGCCGGCCCTGGTCCATGCTGGTCGCGGCGAGGGCGGGGAAGCCGATCACGTCCCCCACCGCGTAGATGTGCTCGACCTCGGTCCGGTAGTGCTGGTCGACGGCGATGCGGCCGCGCTTGTCGGCCGTGAGGTTCGCCTTGTCCAGCGCCAGCTCGTCCGTGACGCCCTGCCGGCCGGCCGAGTACATGACCATGTCGGCCGGGATCTTCTTGCCGCTGGCCAGTGAGGTGATCGTGCCCTTGGCGGTGTTCTCCACACGGGCGACCTCCTCGCCGAAGCGGAACGACACGCCCTGGTCGCGCAGGTGGAACTTCAGCGACTCGACGACCTCGGGGTCGCAGAAGTCCAGCATGTTCGGCCGCTTCTCGACGACCGTGACCTTGGTGCCGAGCGCCGCGAACATCGAGGCGTACTCGATGCCGATGACCCCCGCGCCGACCACGACCATGGACGTGGGGACGCGGTGCAGGTGCAGCACCGCGTCGGAGTCCACGACGTGGTACTCGTCGTCGTCGAACTCGACCTCCGGCGGCCGGGCCGGCCTGGTGCCGGTCGCGATCACGACGTACTCGGCGGTGACGGTGCTGTGGTCGCCGCGCTCGGCCCCGCTCACCGTGACGGTGTGCGGGTCCTCGAAGTGCGCGGTGCCGCCGAGGATGTCGACGTGGTTGCGCAGCAGCTGGTTGCGGATGATCTCCACCTCGCGGCCCACCACGTGCTGCGTGCGCGCGAGCAGGTCCGCGATGGTGATCTCCGACTTGACCCGGTAGCTCGCGCCGTACATCTCCCGCTGCGCGAACCCGGTCAGGTAGAGGACCGCCTCGCGCAACGTCTTCGATGGGATCGTCCCCGTGTTGACGCAGACGCCGCCCATCATGTCGCGGCGTTCCGCGATCGCCACCCGCTTGCCGAGCTTGGCCGCGGCGATCGCCGCCTTCTGCCCGCCCGGGCCCGAACCGATCACCAGCAGGTCGTAGTCGTACACCGACCGTCCTCCCGTGCGCGTGTGGTGCGCCGTGCGCCCGGCCTCGCGATCACGCACGCCGGGGGACGCGCTGCTTCCCGGTCAGGGTTCCCCTGCGCGTTCACGAGGGCAACCACAGGACGTTACAACTGTGCGACGACAGGACGACCGATCCGGGGCGCGGCCGGGCCGCTCGGTCCACAGGGTCCGGTGGGGGCCGCGGTTTCCGGTGCCCGGCGCGGCGGTTCTCCACAGCCGCGACAGCTTCTCTCGCCGCCGTCGGTTGTGCGGATGACGCTGCTGGGCATGAGTCCTGCGCCGTTCCCCGTGCCGCCCCCGGTCCCGCCGTCCGCCCCCACGGGGCTGCCCGCACTGCCCGGGGACCCCGACTCCCCGGTGCGCGTCGGCACCGAGGGCCTCCTCGCCGCGGTGCCGGTGCTGATCGGGTTCCGGCCGCGGGACTCGCTGGTCATGATCGCGACGGGCGGGCCGCACGGCCGGCGTGTCGGCCTGACACTGCGGGTCGACCTGCCGCCGCCGGACGACCCGGAGCTCGTGGCCGCGCTCTGCGAGTCGGCGGCCGCGGCGCTGTGCCGGGACGATCCGGAGGGCGCCGCCGTCCTGGTCGTGGGCGGGGGCGAGCCCGGGGGTGACCGGCCGCCGGCACCGGGGGAGCCGGAGTGGCCGCCGCGGGCGGACGTCGCCGGCGCGGCCACCCTCGCCCTGCTCGAGCGGGAGATCGGGGTCCACACGGTGGCGTGGGCGGCCGAGATCGCCGCCGGTGCGCCGTGGCGCTGCTACCCGCTGCACGACTGCGGCTGCGCGGGCACGCTGCCGGACCCGGCGGCGTCGGTCCTCGCCGCCACGGCGGTCGCCCGCGGGGCGGTGGTGCGGGACTCGCGGGAGGAGCTGGCGAAGGTGGTGGAGCCGGCCGGGCCCGCCGAGCCGTTCGGGCCGACCGGATGGTCCGGGCCGACGGAGCCGGGTGGGCCGGCCGGGCCGGCGGAGGTGATCCGGCCGACCGAGCCGAACGGGCCGGCCGGGCTGTCCGCGGGATCCGCCGACGCCGCGGACGGCGAGGCGGAGGCCGGGGATCCGCGGCGGCTGCTGCGGGAGGCGCTGGCCGACGCGGCGGCCGGCCGGTTGGTCGTCGAGCGGCGGCTCGCCGGGGCGATGGCCGCGGCGCTGCGCCGGCCGTGGTTCCGCGACGAGGCCCTCGCGGCGTGCAACGGGGACGCCGCGCCGGAGGCCGAGCAGCTGTGGGCGGCCCTGGCCCGGACCAGCCCCGGCGCGGACGCGGCGACCCCGGCGGCATTGCTCGCCGTGTCGGCCCTGCTCCGGGGTGACGGGGCCCTGGCCAACGTGGCCCTCGACCGCGCGCTCGGCGCGGACCCGGAGCACCGCCTCGCCCACTCCCTGCGGGCAGCGCTCGACGGCGGCTGGGGCCCGCGGGAGATCCGGGCGTGGCTGGAAGGCGCGCGGTGAGGCCGCTCCCTCCGCCGAACCCGCTGTACCCGCCGGATCCGCCGTCAGACGGGCAGGCGGTCCTGGGCGAAGCGCCACGCGTCGCCGACCATGGTCTCCAGGGCGGTACGGGTGGGGTTCCAGCCCAGCTCGGTGGTCGCGCGCCCGCTGGAGGCGATGAGGACGGCGGGGTCGCCGGCCCGGCGCGGGGCCACGCGGGCGGGAATCGGGTGCCCGGTCACCGTCCGGCAGGCCTCGACCACCTCGAGCACCGAGAAGCCGCGGCCGCTGCCGAGGTTGTAGATGCCGTGCCGGCCCGGCTCCGCCTTCTGCAGGGCGAGCAGGTGGGCGTCGGCGAGGTCGTCGACGTGGATGTAGTCCCGCAGGCAGGTGCCGTCCGGGGTGTCCCAGTCGTCGCCGTAGATCGCGACGGACTCCCGGGTGCCCGCGGCCACCTGCAGCACGATCGGGATCAGGTGCGTCTCCACCGCGTGCCGCTCGCCGAAGCGGCCGTGCGCACCGGCCACGTTGAAGTAGCGCAGGCTCACCGCGGCCAGCCCGTACGCCGTGGCGTACGAGGTGATCATGGTGTCGATGGCGAGCTTGCTGGCGCCGTAGGGGTTGGTCGGCCGGGTCGGCGCGTCCTCCGGGATCGGCACCTGCTCCGGCTCGCCGTACACCGCGGCGGTGGAGGAGAAGACCAGCCGCGGGGTGCCGTGCTCGCGCATCGCCTCCAGCAGCCGGAAGGTGCGGACCACGTTGTTGTCCCAGTACAGCTCCGGCTTCTCCACCGACTCACCGACCAGCGAGCGGGCGGCGAAGTGCAGCACCCCGTCGAAGCCCTCGGCCAGCAGCGGGCCCGCGGCCTCGGACAGCTCGCCCTCCACGAAGCGCGCGCCCTCCGGCACCGCGTCGGCGTGCCCGGTGGACAGGTCGTCGAGCACCACGACCTCGTGCCCGGCCTCCACCAGATGGGCCGCGTTGACGCTGCCGACGTAGCCCGCGCCTCCGGTGACGAGCAGCTTCACGAGGTCCTCCCTGGGTCCGGCCGTCCTCCGCGGAACGGTCTCACGCCCGGCCCGGTTCCCCGCGCGCGACCCCGGGCGTCGCGGACACCCCGGACACGCCACGAGCCCCGGCGGCCGGACCGGGGCTCGTGGTGGGACGGGCGCGGGTGCGAGTGCGCGCCACCGGGGGCGGCCCGCAGCTGCGGGAACCGCGACCCGGGCGGTACCTCGGGCGGTGCCTCGGGCGGTGCCTCAGACGGCGCGGACGAGGACCGCGTGCGCGATCAGCGGCGCGACCGTGGCCGTCTCGCCGCCGGAGGTGACGGGCACCGGGTCGCCGAAGCGCGGGATGCCGCCGACCTCGACGTCGCCGCCCGGGACGATCCCGGCCAGCTTGAGCTCGCCCATGAGGTCCGCGTCCACCTGCACGTGCTCGGCGATGCGGCGCACCTCGACCCGGCCGCCGCCGCGGCGGGCGAACTCGTCGAGCCGCTGCAGGCCGACCTCGAGGGTGGGCGGCGCCGAGGCGCGCGAGGCACCCTCCGCGGCCTCGGGGGCGCGCAGCTCGTCCAGCCCCGGGATCGGGTTGCCGTACGGCGAGACCTGCGGGTCGTCGAGCAGCGCGACGAGCTTCCGCTCCACGGCGTCGCTCATCACGTGCTCCCAGCGGCAGGCCTCCGCGTGCACGAGCTCCCACTCGAGGCCGATGACGTCGATCAGCAGGCGCTCGGCGAGGCGGTGCTTGCGCATGACGGCCACGGCGCGGGAGCGGCCGTCGTCCGTCAGCTCGAGGTGCCGGTCGCCGGCGACGACGACGAGCCCGTCGCGCTCCATGCGCGCGACCGTCTGGCTGACGGTCGGACCGCTCTGCCCGAGGCGTTCGGCGATCCGCGCGCGCAGCGGGACGACGCCCTCCTCCTCGAGCTCGTAGATGGTCCGGAGGTACATCTCGGTGGTGTCGATGAGATCGTTCACGGCCGGCCCCTTCGTTCGTCTGACCAGTCTAGCGGCGCCGGTCGCAGCGTCGTCGCAGCGTTGTCGGCGGGCTCGCGCTGGTCGTGGGTGGACGCTGCTGCGTGGTGGGAGATGGTGGGGGACGTTCCGCGGCCCCGGGCACCGTGCCCGGTTCCGCGCGACGCCCTCCGTCACCCGCCCCGGGTGCCGCCGCGTGCAGCGCGGATCGGCGACGCCCGGTGGCGGCGGACGCTTCGAGGTCGAGGATAGACCGTGCAGGATGGTGCGCGTGTCCCCGCCGAACGACGAGACGACCCGTGGCCGGTCCGGCACCGCGCCGGGTGCCGCTGCGGAACCGGGCTGGAGCGCCCCGCTGATCAGTCCCGCCGGCCTGGCGGCCGTGCTCGACCGCGCCGACCGGCCGGTGGTGCTCGACGTCCGCTGGCGGCTGGGCGGGCCGCACGGCCGCGCCGACCACCTGGCCGGGCACGTCCCGGGTGCCGGGTTCGTCGACCTGGACTCCGAGCTGGCCGACCCGCAGCGGGCCGGCGGGATCGGCGGCCGGCACCCCCTGCCGTCGGTGGCGCGGCTCGAGAAGGCGCTGCGGCTGTGCGGGGTGCGCGCCGGCTCCCGTGTGGTCGCCTACGACGACGGCGACGGTTCGGTCGCCGCCCGGGCCTGGTGGCTGCTGCGGTGGGCGGGGCTGCCGGCGGACCGGGTCGCGGTGCTCGACGGCGGCTGGGCGGCGTGGCGGGCCGCCGGCCTGCCCGCGGACACCGGGGCGCTGGCCCCGCAGAACGGCACGATCGTCGTGCGGCCCGGCGGCATGCCGGTCGTCGACGCGGACGGGGCGGCGGTGATCGCGGGTTCCGGCGTGCTGCTCGACGCCCGCGCCGCCGTGCGCTACCGCGGGGAGCAGGAGCCGGTCGACCGGCGGGCCGGTCACATCCCCGGGGCGGTCAACGCGCCGTCGGCCGGGCACGTCGGACCGGACGGGCACTGGCTCCCGCCCGAGCAGCTGGCCGAGCGGTTCCGCGCGCTGGGCGTGGGGCACGGGCCGGTGGGCGCGTACTGCGGGTCGGGCGTCACAGCGGCGTCGGTCGTGCTGGCGCTCGAGGTCGCCGGCATGCGCACGCCCGAGCGGCCCGCGGTGCTCTACGCCGGATCCTGGTCGGACTGGAGCTCCGACCGGCGCCGGCCCGTCGCGACCGGCGAGGAGCCGGGCGACCCAGGGCAGCTGTGAGCGCTCCCGGGACCTTCCGCACGTGCCGCACGCGCGCGATTCGCCTACCGTCCGCGTCATGAGCCCGCGCACCTCGGTGGTCTGGACGCCGGAGTTCCTCACCTACCAGCTCTCGGACGACCATCCCCTCAATCCGGTGCGGCTCGACCTGACAATGCGGCTGGCCAGCCAGTTGGGCGTGCTCGACGGCGTCGAGCTGCTCGCGCCGGAGCCCGCCACCGAGCAGGACCTGCTGCGCGTCCACGAACCCGGGTACCTGACGGCCGTGAAGTCGGCACCGGAGATGCCGTTCGACGTCGGGCACGGGCTCGGCACGGACGACAACCCGATCTTCTTCGGCATGCACGAGGCCAGCTCGCTGATCTGCGGGGGCTCGCTGCTCGCGGCCCGCGAGATCGCCGAGGGCCGCGCCGACCGCGCGGTCAACATCGCCGGCGGGCTGCACCACGCCATGCCGGGCCGGGCGGCCGGGTTCTGCGTCTACAACGACTGCTCGGTGGCCATCGCCTGGCTGCTGGAGCAGGGCTACGAGCGGATCGCCTACGTCGACGTCGACGTGCACCACGGCGACGGCGTCCAGGCCGCCTTCTACGACGACCCGCGCGTCATGACCATCTCGCTGCACCAGCACCCGCTCACGCTGTGGCCGGGCACCGGCTGGTCCGCGGAGCTGGGCAAGGGCAAGGGCGAGGGGTACGCCGTCAACATCCCGCTGCCGCCCGGCACGGGCGACGCCGGCTGGCGCCGGGCCTTCCACGCGATCGTCCCCTCGCTGCTCGAGGACTTCCGCCCGCAGATCCTGGTCAGCGAGTGCGGCGCCGACGCGCACGCGGAGGACCCCCTGGCCAACCTCGAGATGTCGGTCGACGGGCAGCGCGCCACCTACCAGGCCATGCGCGAGCTGGCCGAGACCACGGCCGGCGGGAAGTGGCTCGTGCTCGGCGGCGGCGGGTACGCGCTGTTCCGCGTGGTCCCGCGGGCGTGGACCCACCTGCTCGCGACGGTCCTCGACCGCGACCTCGACCCGGCGACGTCCATCCCCGCGGACTGGACCGCCCACGCCACCTCGCTCACCCGGATGCCGCTGCCGGTCGCCATGACGGACGACGCCGACCCCTCCTACTCCCCGTGGGGCGACGGCAAGGCGGACCGGGTCGACGGCGGCCTCGTCGACACCCGGCGGGCCGTCTTCCCCCTGCACGGCCTCGACCCCGACGACCCCCGGGACTAAGTCCATGCCTGATCGCGCGCCCGACCGGGCCGACCAGACCACCACCGACACCGGCACCCGCTCCGGCAGCAGTACCGGCACCGCGACCGTCGACCCCCCGGCCGGCGGCGCGCCCGAGGCGACCGCCCCGGTACCGCTGGGCGAGGCCGCCCCCGGGCCCGCCTACCCGCGGCACTGGGAGGCGGACATCGTCGCCTCCGACGGCCGGATCGTGCACCTGCGCCCGATCCAGCCGTCCGACGCCGACGCGCTGCTGGCCTTCCACCAGCTGCTCTCCGACCGCACCCGCTACCTGCGCTACTTCGGGCCCTACCCGCGGATCCCCCCGCGCGACCTCGAGCGGTTCGTCACCGTCGACCACCACAAGCGGGTGGCCTTCATCGCGCTGCTCGGCGACGAGATCATCGCCGTCGGGCGCTACGAGGGCCTGAGCGACCCGGACAGGCCCGACGCGCCCGTGACCTCCGCCGAGGTCGCGTTCGTGGTGCGGGACGACCACCAGGGCCGCGGGCTCGGCTCGATCCTGCTCGAGCACCTCGCGGCGGCGGCCCGGGAGAACGGACTCGACCGGTTCGAGGCCGAGGTGCTGGTGGAGAACCACGCCATGGTCCGGGTCTTCCGCGAGGCCGGGTACCAGGTGCGGCGGGCCTTCGCCGAGGGCGTCCTGCACCTCGAGTTCGACATCGACCCGACCGAGCGCTCCCTCGCCGTGCGGGACTCGCGCGAGCAGGCCGCCGAGGCCCGCAGCGTCGCGAACGTGCTCAACCCGACGTCCGTGGCGGTCATCGGGGCGTCCACGGACCCGTCGAAGATCGGCCACGCCGTCCTGTCGAACCTGTTGCGCGCCAACTTCACCGGGCCCGTCTACCCGGTCAACCCGGACGCCCGCTCGGTGCGCGGCGTGCGGGCCTACGCCTCGGTCACGGACATCCCCGACCCGGTCGACCTCGCCGTCGTCGCCATCCCCGCCGCGGGGATCGACGAGGTCATGGACTCCTGCCTGGAGAAGGGCGTCAAGGCGCTCGTGGTGGTCAGCTCCGGGTTCGCCGACGCCGGCGGGCACGGCGTGAGCGCCGAGCGCAAGCTCGTCGCCGAGGCCCGGGCGCACGGCATGCGCGTGATCGGCCCGAACGCCCTGGGCGTGGCCAACCTGGCCGACGAGGTGCGCCTCAACGCCAGCCTGGCCCCGGACCTGCCGCCGCGCGGCCGGGTGGGCTTCTTCAGCCAGTCCGGCGCGCTGGGCACCGCGATCCTCGCGACGGCCAAGTCCCGCGGGCTCGGGCTGTCGACGTTCGTCTCCGCCGGTAACCGGGCCGACGTCTCCGGCAACGACCTGCTGCAGTTCTGGCAGACCGACCCGGCGACGGACGTCGTGCTGCTGTACCTGGAGACCTTCGGCAACCCGCGCAAGTTCGGGCGGCTCGCGCGCCGGCTCGCCCGCACGAAGCCGGTGGTGGCGGTGAAGAGCGGCCGGCACGCCGCGCCCGAGCGGCTGCGGGAGAGCGCCGTCCCGATCGACGACGCGAGCGTGCGGGCGCTGTTCGAGCAGTCCGGCGTGATCCGCGTCGAGACCATCGCCCAGCTGTTCGACACCGCGCTGCTGCTGGCCTACCAGCCGCTGCCGAAGGGCCGCCGGGTCGCGGTCGTCGGCAACTCGACTGCGCTGAACGTGCTGGTCACGGACGCGTTGCGGGACGAGGGCATGGAGACCGCGGGTGACCCGGTCGACGTCGGCGCGGCCGCCTCGCCCGACGAGTTCGCCGCCGCCGTGGGCCGGGCGCTGGAGGCCGACGGCGCGGCCGAGGCGGACTCGATCGTCGTGGTGTTCGTGCCGCCGATCGCGACGCCGGGCGCCGAGTACGCGCGGGTGCTGCGCGAGACCGCGAACAGCGGCGCGGACAAGCCGGTGGCCGCGGTGTTCCTGGCCATGGAGGGTGTGCCGGACGAGCTCGCCGTCCCGCTGCCGGACGGCACGCCCGGGCCGGGGTCCGTGCCGTCGTACGCCAGCCCGGAGCGCGCGGTGCAGGCGCTGTCCCGGGTCGCCCGGTACGCGGCCTGGCGGGAGATGCCGGTCGGGGAGTTCGTGGAGCCCGACGGCATCGACGTCGACCGCGCGCGGGCGGTGATCGAGCGCTTCGGCGTGCACACCGATCCGGACCGGACGGCCGACGGCGCCGGGGACGCCGCGACGCGCACGCTGACGGACGACGAGGCCGTCGAGCTGCTGGGCTGCTTCGGCATCCCCGTCACGGTGTTCCGCCGCGTCCGCGGGTCCCAGGCCGCGGAGGCGGCGGCCGAGGAGCTGGGGTACCCGATCGCGCTCAAGGCGGTGGGGGACCGGTGGCGGCACCGGACCGACCTGGTCGGGGTGCGCCTGGACCTCGGGTCCGCCGCCGCGGTCCGGCGGGCGTTCGCCGACCTCGAGCGGGTGACCGGCAAGGACGAGGTCTACGTGCAGCGGATGGCGCCCAAGGGCACCTCCTGCGTGCTGGAGGTCGCGGAGGACCCGTCGTTCGGGTCGCTGCTGTCCTTCGGCATCTCCGGGATGGCCACCCAGCTGCTCGACGACCGGGCCTTCCGGGTGGTGCCGCTGTCGACCGAGGACGCGGCGGAGCTGATCCGGGCACCGCGGGCCGCTCCGCTGCTCACCGGGTACCGCGGCTCCGAGCCGGCGGACCTGGCCGCGCTCGAGGACCTGGCGTTGCGGGTCGGGGCGATGGCGGAGGCCTTGCCGGAGCTGCGCTCGCTCGCGCTCGACCCGGTGCTCGCCTCGACCGAGGGCGCCTTCGTCACCGGCGCCCGGGTCGTCCTGGGCCCGCCTCCGACGCGGGACGACCACGGCCCCCGCCGCCTCGGCTGACGACACGAACGGCACTCTCGTGCGGTAGGTCGGCACGAGAGTGCCGTTCGTGCGCGTCGTCAGGTGCGGAAGGTGACCTGCAGGGTCGGGGTGCTGGTCTCGGCGAAGAAGTCGTTGCCCTTGTCGTCGACCACGACGAAGGCGGGGAAGTCCTCGACCTCGATCTTCCAGACCGCCTCCATGCCGAGCTCCGGGTACTCCAGCACGTCGACCTTGCGGATGCAGTCCTGCGCGAGCCGGGCGGCCGGGCCGCCGATCGAGCCCAGGTAGAATCCGCCGTGGGCGGCGCAGGAGTCGGTGACCTGCTTCGAGCGGTTGCCCTTGGCCAGCATGACCAACGACCCGCCGGCCTCCTGGAACTGCTTCACGTAGCTGTCCATCCGGCCCGCGGTGGTCGGCCCGAAGGAGCCCGACGCGTAGCCCTCGGGCGTCTTGGCCGGTCCGGCGTAGTACACCGGGTGGTCCTTCATGTACTGCGGCATCTCCTCGCCGCGCTCGAGCCGCTCGGCGATCTTCGCGTGCGCGATGTCGCGGGCCACCACCAGCGGACCGGTGAGCGAGACGCGGGTCTTGACCGGCAGCTGCGAGAGCGTGGCGCGGATCTCGGACATCGGGCGGGTGAGGTCGATCTTCACGACCTCGTCGGCGCCCGACTCGGCGAGCTGCTCCTCGGTCACGTCCGGCAGGTACTTCGCCGGGTCCCGCTCGAGCTGCTCGAGGTACACGCCGTTCGCGGTGATCTTCGCCTTGGCCTGGCGGTCCGCCGAGCAGGACACCGCGATGCCGACCGGCAGCGAGGCACCGTGCCGCGGCAGCCGGACCACGCGGACGTCGTGGCAGAAGTACTTGCCGCCGAACTGCGCGCCGATGCCGAAGTTGCGGGTCAGCTCGAGCACCTGCTGCTCCAGCTCGGGGTCCCGGATCGCGTGGCCCAGCTCCGATCCCGAGGTGGGCAGCCCGTCCAGGTAGCGCGCCGAGGCCAGCTTGGCGACCTTGAGCGTGTACTCCGCGGACATGCCGCCCACGACGATCGCGAGGTGGTACGGCGGGCAGGCCGCGGTGCCCAGCGAGCGCAGCTTCTCGTCGAGGAAGGCGGCGAGCCGCTTCGGGTTCAGCAGCGCCTTCGTCTCCTGGTAGAGGAAGGTCTTGTTGGCCGAGCCGCCGCCCTTGGCCATGACGAGGAACTCGTAGGACGGCTTCTGCCCCGGCTTCGAGTACAGCTCCACCTGCGCCGGCAGGTTCGTCCCGGTGTTCTTCTCGTCCCAGAACGACAGCGGCGCCATCTGCGAGTACCGCAGGTTGAGCTCGTCGTAGGCCTGGAAGACGCCGCGGGAGATCGCCTCCTCGTCGTCCCCGCCGGTCAGGACCGTCTCGGTCTTCTTGCCGACGACGATCGCGGTGCCGGTGTCCTGGCACATCGGCAGCACGCCGCCCGCGGAGACGCAGGCGTTGCGCAGCAGGTCGGTGGCGACGAACCGGTCGTTGCCGGAGGCCTCCGGGTCGTCGATGATCGCGCGGAGCTGGGCGAGGTGGCTCGGCCGCAGGTGGTGCTGGATGTCCTTGACGGCCTCGCGGACCAGGCCGGTGATCGTGGTGGGATCGATCTCGAGGAACGTCCGGCCGGCCGCCTCGACGAGCTTCCCGGCGGGAAGGTCGAGCTCGCGGTACTCCGTCTGGTCGTCCCCGAGCGGGAGCACGTCGGTGTGGTGGAACTCGGGCATGGGAGGACGCTACCTCCGGACCCCGCCGCGACCGGCACGCAGCGGGCGTGATGCTCGCCCTGCCGCGCCGGACGCACCGCTCGTCGACACACGCGGGATGCCCGACCCGGTCCTGCCCGAAGTGTCCCCGTGTGAGCGGAAACTCCCTCCGTCGAGCGACCCCGCGACACCGCCCGTCTCGCACGGAGCGCCGCACGTCGTTCGGGTGGCGTTCATCCTCACTCCACCCGGACGTCGTACGGCCGTGTTGCTAGCGTGCCGCCGGTGGAGAGCCGGGGCGTACGGGCGCCAGATGACCCGCCGAAACCCGAACCCCCGCGACCCACCCGGACGCGGGCCCGGCTCCGCCGTCCGCTGCGCGCGGGGGTCCTCCCCACCGGGATCGGCAAGAGGATCGGCGGCCGGATCGGCAAGCGGATCGGCAGTGCCGCCCACCGCGACGGCCTCGCCCTCATCCTCGGCTCCGGCCTCACCTCGGCGGTCGGACTCGTCTACTGGGTCCTCGCCGCCCGGCTGTTCCCCGCCGACGTCGTCGGCCTGAACCAGGCCGCGCTCTCCGCGGTCATGCTGCTGGGCAGCGTCGCGCACCTGAACATGACCTACGCGCTGCTGCGGTTCGTCCCGGTCGCCGGGCACGCCGCGCGGCGCCTCGTGATCGGCGGGTACCTGGCCGCGGGCGGGATCGCCGCGCTGGCCGGGCTGGCCTTCGCCGCCGGCGCACGGTGGTGGGCGCCGGACCTGGTGGCGGCGGTGGGCCAGGACCGGCTCACGGTGTTCTTCGTGCTCGCGACGCCGGTGTGGGCGCTGTTCACGGTGCAGGACTACGTGCTGACCGGGATCCGGCGCGCCACGGTCGTCCCGCTGGAGAACGGCGTCTTCGCCCTCCTCAAGGTCGGGCTGCTGCTGGCCGCGCTGGTCGCCACCGTGACCGGGGCGATCGCCGTCTCCTGGATGGTCGCGACCGCCCTGCTGGTCCTGGTCGTGAACGTCTGGCTGCTCGCCCGCGCGCTGCCGCGGTTCACCCGTGAGTACGGGGCCGCCGGCGGCGCCGCCGAGCGGATCACGGCGCGGGACCTCGGCGCCTTCGTCCGCGCCGACTACGCGGGCGCGATCTTCCAGCAGGCGGCGATGTTCGGCATGCCCGTGCTGGTGCTCGGCCGGCTCGGCCCGGAGGCCAACGGCGCGTACGGCATCGTCTGGCAGATCGCCCAGGCGCTGTTCGTGGTCTCGTCCGGGATGAACCAGTCGATGGTCGCCCACACCGCCGCCGACGCCGCCTCGGCCGACACCGTCGAGACCGCCCGCCGCGCGACGATCCGCCGCTCGCTCACCCTCGTCCTGCCCGGCGCCCTGGTGGTCGCCGCGGGCGCCCCGCTGATCCTCTCGGTGTTCGGCGCCGGCTACGCCCGCGAGGGCACCGCCGCCCTCGCGCTCACCGCTCTCGCTGCGGTCCCGTACTCGGTGACCTCCGCGACCGTGAGCGCCGCGCGGGTCCGCCGCCGCGGCCGCGTCCAGTTCGCGGTGCCGGCCGCGGCCGCCGTGCTGGTGATCGGTGGCTCGTGGCTGCTGCTGCCCGTGCTCGGCATCGTCGGCGCGGGCGTGGCGTGGCTGGTCGGGCAGTCCGTGGTCGCCCTCGTGATCATGCTCGTGACGGCGCGGTGGCTGCCGCCGTTCCTGGCCCACCGGGTCGACGCGCTGCGCTCGGCCGGCCTGCTGCGCCGCATCGGCGGTGCCGACAGCCTGCTGCTCGGCGTCCCCGGCGGTGCGGGCTGGACCCTCGGCGAGCGCCTCACCGGCGGCTCGGAGTCCGTGGTCGTCCGGGTCGGCCCGGACGGCGGCGCGCTCCGGCCGGGGCAGCAGGGTGCCCTCCAGCAGGGCGCGCTGCTCAAGGCGTGCGACACCCCGCGCAGCCGGCGCGGGCTGGCCTGGCAGACCGAGGTGCTCGACCGGCTGCACGCCGACCCGCGGATCGGGCACCTGCACCCGTTGCTGCCGCGGGTGCTCGGCGCCGGCGAGATCGGCCGCAGCTACTGCGTGATCGAGTCGCTGGTGCCGGGGGAGAGCGGGCTCACGGTGCTGCGCGACCCCGTGCGCGGCCCGGGCTTCGTCGACCACGCCGCCGAGGTGATCGGGGAGCTGCACCGGCACACCGGGGAGGTCCGCCCGATCGGGCCCGAGGACCTCGACGCGTGGGTGCACGAGCCGCTGTCCCGCGTGCGATCGCTCGTCCCCCGCGCACTGCACGCCGACGCCCGCACCCTCGCCGCCCGGCTCGACGCCGCCCTCCGCGGCCGCCGCGCGTCCGTCGGCTGGGTGCACGGCGACTTCAGCCCGGTCAACCTGCTCGCCGACGCCGGGGGCCGGGTCACCGGGATCGTCGACTGGTGCGAGGCCCGCCCCGCCGGGCTGCAGGTGCTCGACGTCGTGGCGCTGCACCAGTTCGCCGTGATGCACGGGGCGGGGCGGGAGCTCGGCTCGCTGGTGCTCGACTGGCTGGCGGGGCCGCCCGACGCGGTCGGGGAGCGGATGGGCACGGCGCAGCGGCGGCTGGGCGGCGACCCCGTCGACGACCGGGTGCTCACCGTCCTGGGCTGGCTGCAGCACGTCTCCGAGGTGGCCCGGAAGTCGGCACGCGCCTCGGCGAACCCGGTCTGGGTGCGGCGCAACGTCCGCGCCCCGCTGCGCGGCGCCCGCGCCGCCCTCGACGCGGCCTGAGCGACCGGAGGTTGGTCGGGTGGCCGGACCGGCCCCCGTCCGGTCCGGCCACCCCGGGCGACACCGACGGCACGCCGGAGGACCGGTGGCCGCGGTGCGGGTAGGAGGGGGGCACGGACGACCTTCCCCGACCCGAACCGCCGGCGTCAAACATTCGGCTCGCTTCTCCACCCGCACGTCGTAATGTGAGTCACATGCCTCATTCCATTCTCGGAACCGCCGTGCGGCGGATCGAGGACCCCGACCTGATCACCGGAGCCACCACCTACGTCGGCAACGTCGTCGCCGGCCGCACGGACGTGCTGCACGCCGCGTTCGTCCGCTCCCCGCTGGCGCACGCGCTCGTCACCGGGATCGACACCTCCGCGGCCGCGGCGGCCGAGGGCGTCGTGGCCGTCTACACCGCCGCGGACCTCGAGCTCCCCGCGCACCACGGGCTGATGGTGCTCAACCCCGACATGCCCCGCCCCCCGCTGGCCACCGACCGGGTCCGGTTCGTCGGCGAGGCCGTGGCGCTCGTCGTCGCCGAGACCAAGGCCGCGGCGGTCGACGCCACCGAGCTGGTCGAGGTCGACTACGACCCGCTGCCCGCCGTCGTCGACCCCGAGGCGGCGCTCGACGCCGACGCCCCGCTGCAGTTCCCGGACGCCGGGTCCAACGTGGCCGCCGGGCTCCGCTCGGCCGAGGGCGGAGCGGTGCTCGACGGCGCCGAGGTCGTGGTCCGCGCGCGCATGGTCAACCAGCGCATCGCGGTCGTGCCGCTCGAGGGCAACGCGATCCTCGTCGACCCGACGGACTCCGACCACACGCTCGTCGTGCACGTCTCCACCCAGATGCCGCACGGCTTCCGCGCCCAGCTCGCCGGGCTGTTCGGGCTGGAGGCCGACGAGGTGCGGGTGATCGCGCCCAACGTCGGCGGCGGGTTCGGCGGCAAGGCCGGGATGATCGCCGAGCACACGGCGACCGTGGGCGCCGCGCGGGCGCTGGGCCGCCCGGTCGCGTGGGTCGAGACGCGCTCGGAGAACCTCGTCTCGATGCCGCACGGCCGCGGCCAGGTCGCCTACTACGAGCTCGGACTGACCCGCGAGGGCCGGATGACGGGGCTGCGCTGCCGGGTCGTCGGCGACGCGGGCGCCTACGCCGGGTTCGGCGGCGCGCTGCCGCTGCACATGACCTACGTGATGGCGCCGGGCGTCTACGATATCCCGAAGGTGGGCTACGACTCCGTCGCCGCGCTGACCAACACCACGCCGATGGGCGCGTTCCGCGGGGCGGGCCGGCCGGAGGCGGCGGCGCACCTCGAGCGACTGGTCGACATCGCCGCGGCCGAGCTCGACCTCGACCCGGCCGAGCTGCGCCGGCGCAACTTCCTCGACCCCGCCGCGTTCCCGCTGACCACGCCGGTCGGCGCGAACTACGACGTCGGGGACTACGACCTGCCGCTGCGCGAGGCGCTGCGGCTGGCCGACTACGAGAAGCTCCGCGAGGAGCAGGTCACCCGCCGCGAGTCCGGCGACCCGGTGCAGCTGGGCATCGGCATGTCGGTCTACGTGGAGATCACCGCGGGCGGCGGGGGCAGCGAGTACGGCTCGGTGCGGGTGCACCCGGACGGCACGGCCACGGTGCAGGCGGGGACCTCGGCGCACGGGCAGGGCCACGCGACGTCGTTCGCGATGCTCGTCTCGGACCGGCTCGGCATCCCGATGGAGAAGATCACCTACGAGCAGTCCGACACCGCCAGCGTGCCGCGCGGCGGCGGCACCGGCGGCTCGCGCTCGCTGCAGATGGGCGGGTCCGCGGTCCGGGTCGCGGCCGACGACGTGCTCAAGGAGGCCACCCAGCGGGCCGCGGCGCTGCTCGAGGCGAACCCCGACGACGTCACGCTGACGGACGACGGGGAGTTCGGCGTCGCCGGCGTGCCGTCGGCCACCGTGACGTGGGAGCAGGTGGCGGCGGAGGGCGAGATCTTCGCCGGCGTCGACGAGCAGCAGTCCGACGCGACCTACCCCTTCGGCGCGCACCTGTCCGTGGTCGAGGTGGACACGCTGACCGGGCGCGTCCGGCCGCGGGCGCACATCGCGGTCGACGACTGCGGGCGGGTGCTCAACCCGCTGCTCGTGGAGGGGCAGCAGCACGGCGGGCTCGCGCAGGGCATCGCGCAGGCGCTCTACGAGGAGGTCCTCTACGACCCGGAGGGCAACCCGACCACCGCGACGCTGGCGGACTACCACATTCCCACCGCGGCCGACCTCTTCTCGTTCCAGGCCGTCACGACCGAGACGCCCACACCGCGCAACGTGCTCGGGGCGAAGGGCATCGGCGAGTCCGCGACGATCGGCTCGACGCCGGCGGTGCAGAACGCGATCGTCGACGCGCTGCGCCCGTACGGGGTCAGGCACGTCGACCTGCCGTGCACCCCGGAGCGCATCTGGCGGGCGATCCAGACGGGCGGCGGCGACCCGTGGCGGGAGCCGGCGGACGTCTTCGGCGGGCTGCCGCTGCGGGGCGGGGACTCGCAGGACGAGTCCGGGGCGATCTAGGACGCGGCCGTACGGCCGCATGATCGACAGGACGGTTCGGCCGTCCGGGGGTGGGTGCGCCGGGCACCCACCCCCGGGGCTGAAAACCGGCCCGGCGTGGCGCAGACTCATGCCCGTGACGCGAGGATCGAGCGTGGAGCGCACGCGATGAGGCTGGCCACCATCCGGACCGCCGCGGGGACCCGCGCCGTCCGGGTCGACGCGACCGGCGCGACCGAGACCGGCGACGCGGACCTGCGGGCCCTGTTGTCCCGCCCGGACTGGGCCGAGCACGCGGCGGCCGCGGCCGGCCCGTCGCACGCCGTCGAGGGGCTCGACTACGCCCCGCTGGTGCCCGCGCCGGAGAAGATCATCTGCGTCGGGCTGAACTACCGCGACCACGTCCTCGAGATGGGCAACGAGCTGCCCGAGTACCCCACGGTGTTCGCGAAGTACGCGCCCGCGCTCGTCGGCGCGTACGACGAGATCGAGCTGCCGACCGTCTCCGAGCAGGTCGACTACGAGGCCGAGCTGGCCGTGGTGATCGGCCGGCCGGTGCGCCACGCCGACGAGGCCGAGGCCGCGGCGGCGATCGCCGGCTACACGATCCTCAACGACGTCAGCGTGCGGGACTACCAGAACCGCACCAAGCAGTTCCTGCAGGGCAAGACGTTCGAACACAGCACCCCGCTGGGCCCCGTGCTCGTCACGCCGGACGAGCTGCCCGAGGGCGGCTGGGCGATCTCCTCGACGCTCGACGGCGAGGTCATGCAGGACTCGACCACCGACCAGCTCGTGTTCGGCGCGGTCGACCTGGTCGTGTACCTGTCGGCGATCCTCACGCTCAACCCGGGCGACGTCATCGCCACCGGTACGCCGGGCGGCGTCGGCCACGCGCGCCGGCCCCCGCGGTACCTGACCGACGGCGCGGAGCTGGTCACCGCGATCGCGGGCCTCGGCGAGTGCCGCAACGTCTGCCGGCTCGCGAAATGACCCGGACGCTCGAGCTGTCGCTGGCGTGGGCCGGCGACGGTGCGGCGCACCTCCGTGGGCTCATGGACCGGATGGGCGACGAGGCCTTCCGCGCCTCGTCCGGGCTGCCCGGCTGGACCCGTGCACACGTGCTCAGCCACGTCGCCCGCAATGCCGAGGCGATGATGAACCTGCTGCACTGGGCGCGGACGGGCGAGGAGACCCCCGCCTACGCCGACGACACCCAGCGGGACGCGGACATCGCGAGCGGGGCGCAGCGGGAGCCGGCCGCGATCCGCGAGGACGTGGTCGCGACCTCGGACAAGCTCGCCCAGGTCGTGAAGGCGATGCCCGAGGAGGCGTGGTCGCGCAGCATCCGCAACCGGCAGGGGCAGGAGGTGCCGGCGACCGAGATCGCGTGGATGCGGGCGCGGGAGATGTGGATCCACTCCGTCGACCTCGACGTGGGGGCCTCGTTCGAGGACCTCCCGCAGCCGATGCTGTGCGAGCTCGTCGCCGACGTGGCCGGGAACCTGGCCGCCCGGTCCGGGGTGCCCGCGGTGCGGCTGGTCGCCAGCGACCGCAACCAGGCGTGGTCGACCGCGTCCGAGGGCACGGCGCCCGCCGTGTCGGTCGAGGCGCCCGTCGCCGACCTGGCGGCGTGGGTGTCCGGGCGCGGGCGCTCGCGCCGGATCCGGGCGGTCACGCCCGAGGGCGAGGCCACACCGGTCCCGGAGCTGCCCGCCTGGCTGTAGTGGGCGGACCGTTCAGGGGCGGTCGCGGCGGGTGAGCTCGTCGAGCCGCGCCTGCACCTCCTCCAGCCGGGAGAGGGTCTCGTCGAGCCGGGCGTGCAGGACCGCGACCTCGGCGGAGAGCACGGCGACCGTGCCCGGGTCCTCGGCCGGCACCTCCGGCGACGCGGCGACGGGGGCCTGCTCCTCGTCGTCGGCCAGGCCGGTCGGGCGGCCCTCGAGCACGACCTCCACCCCGCCGGCGAGCTCGGCGAACCGCTCCGGGCCGAGCACCGGGCGGTCGGCGGCGCAGTTGCGGCAGACCGGGAGGAGCCGCCGCCACCCGACGCTGCCGGCCCCCGAGTCGGCCAGCAGGTCGGCCGGGCGCCCGCACTCGCAGCGCCCGATGCGGACCGTCTTGACGCGCTGGCGGGCGTACCGCAGGCCGCGCTCGTAGCGCCGGTAGCGGCCCGACGCCGCGACCTCCAGCAGCACGGCGCTGCGGTGGTCCGGCTCGCACGCGAGATCGCGCGCGGAGCCCATCTCGTGGAAGCAGTAGAACCCGCAGTCACACCAGCGCGACGGGCAGGCGTGCCGCGAGCCGTGCGCGCAGATGGCGTCGTCCACCGCGCGGTAGACGTGCGCCCTGCCGAGGGTCACGCCGCTGAACCCGCAGCTCGCGCCGTCGGCGGCGAGCATCGGGTACGCGAGCTTGAACCCCGGCAGGGGCTCGTCGGAGTGTTCGCGCGGGCTGCGGGCGAAAGGACCGCCCACCGACCCGGCCCGGTCAGACCCGGGCGGGACGCTCGGCCGGGGCGTCCTCCGCCAGGGCGGCGGTGACGACCGGGACCGTGTCGTGCGCCTGCGGTGCGGGTTCCCGCGTCTCGGCGAGGCGCTCGGCCTCCCGGTCGATCGCGACACCCTCCGCCAGCTTCCTGCCCAACCTCATGACGCCTCCCGGTCGTAGCGGTGAACGCTTGCGTACCAGGCTGATCCTTCGCCGCGAAGTTGTCCAGAGGAGGGGATGACGACCGTGTTTCGCCTCGCCCGGACGGCGGCACCGCCGGGTGCGGCGGGTACGCGGTGGCTCCGACCCTCGCCCGTTCGAGGTGATGTGGGTGTGCGAGCAGGGCGATCGGCCGGCGGCGGGGGTGCTGCTCGGGTGACCGGCCGGCGCCAGCCCGTGGGATACGACCGCCCTCCGGCGGGTGGCCGGTCGCGAGCCGTCGGAGCTCGCACACCGCGTGGAGCGTCGCGCGGGTCGTCGACCGGGTGTGCGGCGACCGGGGCGTATGTGCGAGCGGGCAGCAGCGGGTGTGGCACGCCGCCGAGGGGTATGCGCGCCGGGCCGCGTCAGCAGGGGGTGGGGCGGGTGTAGCAGGGGAGGTCGGGTTCGGCGGGGAGGACCGCGGCGGTAGCGGCGGACCGTGTCAGCGCCCGGTCCACCGCAGCGGTGCCCTGCCGCAGCTCGGCGGAGGTGATGCCCTGGGCCTGGGTCCGCTTGCACGTGGACGCCGCGATCCGGGCGGGGTCGGCCGGCCCCGGGTTCCGCAGCGCGTCGACGACGAGCGCGAAGGAGACGGCGTCGGACAGACCGAGCGGGCCGTGCTCGACCGTCCGGCCGGGGCAGACGTCCTGGACCGCGATCGCCCCGTTCCCCGCGACCGCCCCGCCGCCCGGTTCGGCCGGCAGCGCCGAGGCCTGCGGCTCGGGCGTGACGACGGTGTCCCCGGTCGACACCACGACCGTGTAGTCGACGCCGGCGAAGGTCCGCCGCTCCGAGTTCAGCGCCTCCTCGAACCGGGAGCCGCTGGACTGCTGCCAGAACGCGGCCGAGCAGCCCCGGGCGCACCCGGCGCGGAGGGCGTCGGAGCCGGCGTTGGTGGGGCCGAGGGCGACGAGGTCGGAGACGCGGTCGCGGACGTCGGGCCAGAACCGCAGCGCCCACCGCGGCACCATCCCGCCCTGGCTGTGCCCGACGACCGCCACCTTCCGCCCGGTCCGTTCGGCAATGGTGCGGATCGCGTGCACCACGTACTCCGCGCGGCGGGCGATGTCGCCGGTGTTGGCGTCGGGCGCGGTGGACAGACAGGTCGGAAAGCCCTCGGAGGCGAGCAGCGGCCGCAGCCCCCAGCGGAAGGCCGTGTCGGGGTCGGCACCGGTGCCCGAGAGCAGCAGCACGGTGTCGCGGTTCGCCTGCCCACGGGTGCAGACCAGGCTGGCGGTGAGGTCCGCGGCGGGAGCGGTGAGCGCGGGGCCGGGGCGGTCGACCGGGGCCCAGGCGGGCGCGGCGGGTACCGGGACCGCCGGTGCCCCGGCCGGACCCGCGGGCTCGGTGCGCAGGGACGCGCCGCTCACGGCGGCGTAGACCCCGAACACCAGCCCCACGACGACGACGACCGCCGTCGCCACGCGGACCAGGGCGGACGGCCGGGGCCGGGCGGAGGAGGCGGGGCGCGCCGGAGGCGAAGGGGGCTCGGTGGGCGCAGGGGACACGGTGCGCACGGGCGGCTCCGTCCGGCCGGCGGGGAACTCGACGGATACGACAACACCCCGCGCTCCGCCGCACAAGTCGGTCCGCCCGACCGTAGGGTGCGCCCGTGAGCACGCCATGAGCACGGCCCCGGACTTCGCCGCCGTCCGCGCCGAGTTCGGCCTGCCCGCCCACGGCGCGGCCTTCCCGGCCGCGGTGCTGGCCGAGGCCGAGCGCGCCGCGGCCGCAGGCCCGGACGGCCCGCGCGTCGACGCCACCGACATCCCGCTGGTGACGGTCGACCCGCCGGCCTCGAAGGACCTGGACCAGGCGGTCGGCATCACGCGGACTCCCCACGGGTTCACCGTGCACTACGCCATCGCCGACCTCGGCGCCGTCGTCGACCCGGGCGGCCCGCTCGACGCCGAGGTGCGCCGCCGCGGCCAGACCCTCTACCTGCCCGACGGCGCGGTCCCGCTGCACCCGCCGGTCCTGTCCGAGAACGCCGCGAGCCTCCTGCCCGACGGGCCCCGCGCCGCGGTGCTGTGGCGGATCGAGCTCGACGGCGAGGGCGCCGTCCGGAGCGCCGACGTGCGCCGCGCGCTGGTCCGCTCGGTGGCCCGGCTCGACTACGCCGGCGTGCAGGCCGCGATCGAGGCGGGCCGGGCGCACCCGGCGATCGCCGCCCTGGCCGAGCTGGGTCCGCTGCGCCGCGCCCGGGCCGTCGCGCGCGGGGCGATCGAGCTGGAGCTGCCCGAACAGGAGGTGGTGCCGGCCGGGACGGGGTGGACCGTCCGGACCCGCCGGCGGACGCCGGTGGAGGACTGGAACGCGGAGATCTCGCTGCTCACCGGGCAGGTCGCGGCGCAGATGATGCTCGACGCCGGGGTCGGGCTGCTGCGCACGCTCCCGGCGCCCGATCCCGAGGCGGTCGCCGCGCTGCGGGCGACGGCGCTCGAGCTGGGCCTGGACTGGCCGGAGGGCGAGTCCCCGGCGAAGGTGCTCGCGGCGTTGCCGCGCCCGGCCGACGCCGATCCGCGCGCGCTGGCCGTCCGGCGGGCCGCCACGACCTTGCTGCGCGGGGCCGCCTACGCGTCCTTCGGGGCGGGCACCCCGCCGCCCGAGGACCCGGGCCACGGCGGGATCGGGGCGCCGTACGCGCACGTCACGGCCCCGTTGCGGCGGCTGGTGGACCGGTTCGGCAGCGAGATCTGCCTGGCGCTCGCGGCCGGGCGGGAGGTGCCGGACTGGCTGCTCGAGGCGCTGCCGGGGCTGCCCGGCCTGATGAGCGCGTCGGACACCCTGGCCGCCCGCGTCGACCGCGCCTGCACGGACCGGACCGAGGCCGCGGTGCTGGCCGGCCGGGTGGGGGAGGAGTTCGCGGTCGTGGCGCTGCGCCGCGAGCCCGGCGAGGTCTTCCTCACCGATCCGCCCGTCCTGGCCAGGTGCGAGGGTGAGCTGCAGCCCGGGGCGACCGTGCGGACCCGGCTGGTCGAGGCCGACCCGGTGACCGGCCGGGTCAGGTTCGCCTTACTGGACTGACGGCGCCCGCTCAAGCCCGATCGGGTGTCCGCACCGACACGCACCGCGACGGTCCGCGCACGACTAGCGTCGTCCGCCGGCACGAACGCCGGGGTGGAGGTCGAGGGTGGCGCAGGTCAGGTACGGGATCGAGCACGAGGTGGCGTTCCGCCGCGCCGACGGCGCGTTCGCCGACTTCACGAACACGACCTTCGAGGAGCTGCAGGGGATCGTCGACGCCCTGCCCGAGGACCCGGCCGACTACCCCGATCTGCGGATCGGCGACCAGGGCATCAAGCGCAAGCGCTGGTACGTCGAGGGCTTCGAGCGTTTCGACGACGCGGGCGGCCTGGTCCGCTGCGACCCGAAGGGGATCGAGATCCGCACCCGGATCCACGACTCGGTGGAGGGGGCCGTCGCGGCGCTCGCGGCGGACCTGCGGGCGCTGGAGTGCGAGGCGGCCGGGCGCGGGCTGGAGCCGTACCCGATCGGGTTCAACCCGGTGCGGTCGAGCTATCCCGTCGTCCCCGAGCTCAACGCCTGGGAGCGTGCCCACCGCACGGGCTCGCCGGAGGAGCGGACCGCCCACCTGCACATGGTCACCCACGGGCCGGATCTCAACCTGTCCGTCGCGGGTCTGGGGGGCGCGGAGCTGGTCGACGCCGGCGCCAAGCTCACCCACTACAGCCCCTGGCTCGTGCCGCTGGCGTTCTCCTCGCCGTTCCGCGACGGCGCGGCCTGGGGCGGGCTGTCGGCCCGGACGGCGGTGCGGACCGGACTGCGGCCCGCGGCGATGGTGTTCCTGGAGCCGGGATCGCCGCACGCGCTCGCCACCGATCCCTCGCTCACGCAGCCCGCGCGGCTGCCGGCGGAGGTCGGGCGGATCGAGTTCAAGGCGTTCGACGCCTGCCCGGACCCGGCGCTGTACGGCGAGCTGCTCAGCCTGCTCACCGGCCTCGTGCTCGACGACACCCTGCCGGGCCGGCGGCGGACGCCCGACGCCGCGCTGCACCGGCACGTCGCCGTCGAGGGGCTGGCGGACCCGGACACGCACGCGGGGACCGGCGTCCTCCTCGACGCGGCGGAGCGGGCGCTCGCCGACCGCCCGGCGGACCTGACCCGGTTGGCGGCGCTGCGGGAGCGGTGGCGGGCGCGCGAGTGCCCGGCCGCACGGATGCTCGCCGGGCCCGCCCTCGTCTCCCGCTGATCCCGGACGGTCGGTTCCCGCCCGGCGGAACGGAGCATTTCCGGCGGGCCGATCGGCCCAGGACTGCGCTATCTTCTGCCCGACCTCGGCCAGGGAGGGACCACGGCCATGACGGCGACCGCCGACCCGAGCACGACGCCCGCGGAGGCCCGCGCGCTGGCGCTGGACTCGCTCGGCGTGCACCCGGCGGGGCGGGAGGGGCGGTTCGACCGGATCACCCGCCTCGCGCAGAAGCTCTTCGGCGTCGAGATCGCGGCCGTGACCGTCGTCGACGCGGACACCCAGTGGGTCAAGTCGGCGCAGGGCCTCGACATCCCGTACGTCCCGCTCGAGGACACCTTCTGCAGGGTCACGCTGGCCGCACCCGCGGAGCAGACGGTGATCGAGGACGCCCGCGCGGACGACCGCTTCGCCGACAGCCCCTTCGTCCGGGGCGATCCGCACGTCCGCTTCTACGCCGGTCATCCGCTGACCACCTCGTCCGGCGTCCGGGTCGGCACCTTGTGCCTGATCGACCCCGCGCCGCGCGGCTTCGGGCCCGTCGAGAGCGCGATGCTGGCCGAGCTCGCGGACTGGGCCGAGGCGGTGCTGCGGCGCACGTCGGAGATGGAGCGCGCGGCGCAGGTGCAGCAAGCCCTGCTGCCGCAGGCCGGGTCGATCGACGTCCCCGGTTACGAGGTGGTCGGCACGTGTGTGCCCGCCCACGCCGTCGGCGGCGACCTGTTCGACTGGTACCGCGTGGGCGACGACGGTGCCGACGTGGCGATGACCCTCGGCGACGTGATGGGGAAGGGGATCGGTGCCGCGCTGCTCATGGCGACCGTGCGGTCGGCGCTGCGCACGGCGGGGCGCGAGCTGCCGCCGGGTGCGGCGGTCCGGGACGCGGCGGTCGCCCTCGAGGCCGACCTGGAGCGCACGGGCACGCTGGTGACCCTGTGCCACGCGCGGCTCACGCCCGCGACCGGACAGCTGACCTGGGCCGACGCCGGCCACGGCCTGATGCTCCTCGTCCGCTCGGACGGCGGCGTCACCCGACCGCCCGCCGGCGGGCTCCCGCTCGGGACGCTGCCGGACGACCGGTGGTCCGAGCACGTCGCCGAGCTCGCGTCCGGGGACGCCGTCGTCGTCTTCAGCGACGGTCTCCTGGACCTGTACCCGACGCTGGACGCCGCTCTCGCCGACGTGGCACGCGGGGTCCGCGAGGTGCCCCCGGGCGGACTCGTCGAGTACGTGGACCGGGTGACCCGGCGTGCACGGTGCAGCGCGCTCGCCGACGATGTCACGATGGTGGTCGTCCGACGATGCCCGTGATCGCCCGGAGCCTCCGGTACCCGGGGACGCCGAGGTGTCTGGACGTGGTGCAGGACGCCCTCGGCCGGCTCTGGGTCGACGCACCCGACGTCGCCGGGACCGACCGGATGCTGTTCGAGACGGCGCTGGTCGAGATCGTCGGCAACCTCGTCGAGCACGCCCGCCAGGGTGACGGCCGGCCGGTCGACGTGCAGATGCAGCTCCTGGTGCACCCGGACCGGATCGAGGCCCGGCTCGAGGACAACGGCGGCGCACCGCCCGCCGATCCCGCTGCGGCGGTGCTGCCGGCGGACGACCTGGCCGAGAGCGGACGGGGCCTGGCCCTCGCCGCGGCGGTGGCCGACCTCGAGCACGTCCGCTCCGAGGGCGGCAACCGCTGGACCGTCGTCCGGCGCCGCGGTACGGCCTGACGCGCCCGCGTGGTCGGTCGCGCCGTCAGGTGGCGCCGAATGCGTCCCGGACACTGGCCGCGGGACGCAGGACCCGGTCGAGGTTCGTGAGCTGCAGGACGGTGCGCACCTGCTCCGTCGGCCGGGCGATCCGCAGGTCGCCGCCGGCCTGACGGGCGGTCTTCAGGCCGCCGACCAGCGCACCGAGACCCGACGAGTCGATGAAGTCGGTGGCGGCGAGGTCCACCACGATGTGGACGCGGCCACCCTCGACGAGCTCGCCGATCAGGTTCCTCAGTCCCGCGGTCGACACCATGGTCAGCCGGCCCTGGGGCGTGACCACGGCCGTGTCGTCGTCGAGGTGCTCCGTGCCGAAGTTCATGTCGATCGTGCCTTCACGTCGTCGGGGTCGGTTGCTCGTCGTCGGCCTCGGGGCCGGTGTAGGTCGCCGCCGAGATCACCACGGACAGGATGACCAGGTCGAAGACGACCCACACCAGGTTCACCCCGAGGCTCAGGAGAGTGAACTCGGCCGCGCCGAGCAGGTAGCGGACCGTGCCCACCACGGCCGCCAGGGCCAGCAGGGCCATCGCCGTGAGCTGGGGCCAGACCAGCCGCCACGGAGGACGGGTGCGCGCCTGCTTCGTCTTCGGGGTCACGACGAAGCCGAGCGGCCGCCCGAACCACACGTTGGCGCAGGCGGTCCACGCCGCCCGGATCCAGAGCGGGAACAGGGCCAGGCTGTACTGGGTCCCGCGCCAGGTCCGTCTGCCGTAGCCGATGACCAGGAACAGCAGCTGGTTGAGGACCAGGTAGGGGACCAGCCGGACCAGGAAGTCCGGGCCGTAGCTCACGACCGGCCGGACGTCGAAGCACAGGAAGAACACCGGGGCGGCGAGGTAGGCGAGGGCGAAGAACCCGCTCAGGTAGCTCCACATCGTCGCGAAGTACATGAGGCGCTGACCCGCGGAGAGCCCCTTCTGCACGAGCGGGTTCTCCTTGAGCATCACCTGGAGGGTGCCCTGGGCCCAGCGCAGCCGCTGGTGCAGCATCGTGCCGAGGTCCTCCGGCGCGAGGCCGTGGGCCAGGTTCTCGTGGTGGTACACGCTCTTCCAGCCCATGCCGTGCAGCCGCATCGCCGTTGCCATGTCCTCGGTGACCGAGAGCGTGGCCATCGGCATGACCGGCTGTGCCTCGTCCGGGCGGCTGACGTCCACGGCGTCGACGAGGGTCCGTACGGACGACAACGCGGCCAGCGGGGACAGCTCCCGGTGCGAGAGCCGGGCCAGGGCGACCTCGTCGAGCACGGGAGGCACCGGCCGGGCGTGCCGTCCGTAGGTCTCCAGCTCGCCGAGCTCCTCCAGGTCGCGGGTCAGCGCGGCGATGTCGGCCTCGACGAGCCCGCGGGACGCCTCGTCGACGCGCTGCCGGAAGCGGTAGGTGACCTCCGACAGCGACGTGTCCCGGGAGCGCATCTCGGTCCGCGCCAGGCCGACCGCCGTCCGCACCGCGTCCACCGCCCTCAGTACCTCGGGACCGTGGTCGCGGGCCTCCCGCTCCGCGGTGTCGAGCAGCGAGTCGGCGGTCCTGAGGATCTGCGCGATGCTGCGCTCGACCTGCTTGACGTAGCCGACGAGGCCCAGCTGCATGAGCGCCTCGCGGCGCAGCACCGCGTTGGACCCGCAGAAGAAGGCCGCGTTCCAGCCGTCCTTGCCCTTCTGGATCGGCCCGTAGAACAGCGGCGCCTGGCTGCCGAGCGGGTCGGCCGCGGTGACGTTGGTGAAGAACTGCGGCGTCTGCACCACGGCGACGTCCGGGTCGCGGAACCAGCCCAGGACCCGGTCGAGGATCTGCGGGTCCGGTATCTGGTCCGCGTCGAGGATCAGCAGGAACTCGCCCTCGGTCTGCATCAGGGCGTTGTTCAGGTTGCCCGCCTTCGCGTGCCGGGGCATGTTCTCCCAGTTCGCGTCCCGGGTGACGTAGCCGATGCCGGCCTCGGCCGCGGCGGCGGCCATGTCGGGGCGGGCGCCGTCGTCGAGGACCCATGTCCGGTGCGGGAAGCGGATGTCCCGCGCGGCCCGCGCCGTGGTCATGACGAGGTCGACCGGCTCGTTGTACGTGGTCACGAACACGTCGACGGTGGCGTCCGGATCGGGAGTCGGGGGCTCGCCGCGCTCCTTGATCCGCCACATCGTGATACCGAACAGGAACGCGTCGACGAGGCTGTAGGTCTCCGCGAGGACCAACGGGACGGCGATCCACCAGACGTTCCAGCTGACGGACTCGAACCAGCGCCAGACGACGTAGTTCACGCCCAGGGACAGCGTGAGGATCACGAGGATGCGGACGACGACCCGGTTGGCCGCCTTCGGGGCCCGGTGTCGGCGCACCGAGGAGGCATTCCCGGTCATCGGCGGGTACTCCCCGCGTACGCCGGGTGCCGAACTGCACTCATGCCGGGAGAGGATAGGGAGATGCGCCGCTCGGGGCCTGTCGGCAGACCGGAACGAGGCAGTCGCGTCCCCTGGACGGCGGCGTTCCTCACGGTGGGTGGTGGTGTGCTGGGGCTGTTGCTGCTCGCCGCGGCCGCGCCGGAACCCGCACCGCTCGCGGTCGGCGTCGCGGCCGAGGACCGGACCGGCGTCGCCGCGTTCTCGCGGAGCGCGGGGGTGCGTCCCGCGATCGAGGTCTGGTACGCCGCGTGGGCCGGGGAGCCGGGTTTCGACCCGGCCCGCGCCGACGCCGCGGCCGCCGACGGGGCGCTGCCGATGCTCACCTGGGAACCCTGGGACCCGGCGGCGGGCGCGGTGCAGCCGGACTACACCCCCGGGCGGATCGCCGCCGGGGCCCACGACGCCTACATCGCCTCCTTCGCCCGTCAGGTGCGGGACTGGGGAGGGACGCTGGCGCTGCGCCTCATGCACGAGGCCGATGCGCCCCACTATCCGTGGAGCGTCGGGGTCGGCGGCACCACGGCGGCCGACCTCGTCGCCGCCTGGCGCCACGTCCACGACGTGTTCCGCGACCAGGGCGCCGACGTCGTCTGGGTGTGGTGCGTCAACGTCCACTCCGTGGGGACGGCCGCGTACGGGCCGCTCTACCCGGGCGACGACGTGGTCGACTGGCTCGCCGTCGACGGCTACAACGGCGGTGACGCGCTCCCCTGGGGTGGCTGGCGGTCCCCGGCGGAGGTCTTCGCCGACAGCCTCGCCGACCTCCGCGCCCTCTCCGGCCACCCGATCGTGATCACCGAGACGGCCAGTGCGGAGGAGGGCGGCGACAAGGCCGACTGGATCCGCCGGCTGTTCGCCCTGGCGGAGCAGGAGCGCGTCCGCGGCCTGATCTGGTTCGAGGCGGACAAGGAGGCGGACTGGCGGATCTCCAGCTCGCCGGAATCCGCGGCGGCGTTCCGCGAGCAGGCGGCCGTCTCCGCAGAGCCGCCGTTGCCGGCGCGGTTCAGCGGGGAAGGCGCCGGGTGGCGACCACGGTGACGTCGTCGGTCATGGTCCGGTGCCCGCTCAGCTCGACCACCGCGTCGACGAACGCACCCGCGGTGCCGGTGGTGCGGGCGAGTCCGATGATCTCGTCGAGGGCGGCGAACGTGCCCCCGAACAGGTCGAGGAGCCCGTCACTGCATGCCACGAGCACGTCGCCCGGCTCGAGGACGGTGGTGTGCGGCGTCCAGCGGTCCCCGGGCAGGGTCCCGAGCGGGAGGTCGCCCGAGCCGGACCGCTCGACGGACCCGTCCGCGCGCACCACGAGCTGGAGGCCGTGACCGGCGTCCACCCACTCGAGCAGGCCGGTCGCGGGGTCGAGGCGGGCGTGCAGCAGCGTGACCAGCGACTCCGTGAGCCGCAGGTCGTCCTCCAGCGCGGCGGCGGCCAGCCGGAGTGCCTCGGCGGGCGGCCGGCGCCGGCTCGCGGTGTGCAGCGCGGTCTTCACCGTCGCCGCCACGAGACCGGCCGCCAACCCCTTGCCCATGACGTCGGCGAGGGTCATGACGAGGCGGCCGTCGGGTTGGGCCTGCCAGTCGACGAAGTCGCCGCCGACGGATCGGGCGGGCCGGCAGGACGCGGCGAACTCCCATCCCGGCGCCGACGGGGCCGAGCGGGGCAGGAGGTTGCGCTGGATCTCCGCGGCGCGCTCGAGCTCGCTGTCGTGGTCGAGCTCCTGCTCGAGCGCTGCCGCCAGCTCCGCCAGCGCGGCCCGCTGCTCGGTGCTGAAGGCGTGCGGCCGGGTGTCGAGCAGGCACAGCGTGCCCACCCGCTCGCCGGAGGTGTGCAGCGTGCGGCCCGCATAGAAGCGGATCCCCAGCTCGGTCAGCACGGGGTGCTGGTCGAACCGCGGATCGGCGGCGATGTCCTCGACGACGAGGTCCCCGGAGCGCCGGACGGTCTGGTCGCACATCGACCTCTCCCGTGGCAGGGAGGTCACCGTGTGCCCTTGGCGCGAGGTGAACCACTGCTGGTTCTCGTCGATCAGCGACACGCCCACCATCGGCACGCCGAACAGCCTCCGGGCGAGCCGGGTGATGCGGTCGAACCGCTCGTCGCCGACCTCGGGGCGCAGCCCGAGGCTCTCCACGGCACGCACGCGCGCGAGCTCCGCGGCGTCGAGCGCGGGTGCGGCGGGCTCCGGCGGGGTGCCCGGCAGCGACGTCGTGCCGATCTCGGCCATGTCCTCCTCCGGGGCGCCGGGGTGCGTCACCGGCGACGGTACGCACCCCGGCTCCCGACGGCGCCCCGAGGTCGCCCGGACCTGGTCCCCGCGCGCCCCCTGACCCTCCACCGGACACAGGTCGACGGCGCTCTCGCTCATCCCTCATGATGAGCGGGAGCGCCGTTCACCGGGTGGGTCAGTGGTAGGTGTGGGCCTCGTCGGGGTAGGCGCCGCCCCGGACGTCGGCGGCGTAGGCGCGGGCCGCGTCGAGGAGGAGGCCGCCCAGGTCGGCGTAGGGCTTGACGAAGCGCGGCTTGCGGCCCCGGTTCATCCCGGCCATGTCGGACCAGACGAGCACCTGCGCGTCGCAGTCCGGGCCGGCGCCGATGCCGATCGTCGGGATCGTGAGCTCCGCGGTGACCCGCTTCGCGACCTCGCCCGGCACCATCTCCAGCACGACGGCGAACGCGCCGGCCTCCTGCAGGGCGAGGGCGTCGTCGACCAGGCGCTGCTCGGCGGACTGGCCGCGGCCCTGGATCCGGAACCCGCCGAGGGCGTGCTCGCTCTGCGGGGTGAAGCCCAGGTGCGCCATGACCGGGATGCCGGCGGCGGTGAGCGCCTCGACCTGCGGGGCGTAGTGGGCGCCGCCCTCGAGCTTGACGGCGTGCGCGCCGCCCTCCTTCATGAACCGGAAGGAGGTCTCCAGGGCCTGGGCGGGGGAGATCTGGTAGCTGCCGAAGGGCAGGTCGGCCACCACGAGGGCGTGCTTCGCACCCCGGACCACCGCCTTGACCAGCGGCATCAGCTCGTCGACGGTGACGGGCAGGGTGTTGTCGTGGCCGAAGACGTTGTTGCCGGCGGAGTCGCCGACGAGCAGGACCGGGATGCCGGCCTCGTCGAAGATCTCCGCGGAGTAGACGTCGTAGGCGGTGAGCATCGGCCAGCGCTCGCCGCGCTGCTTCATCTCGGCGAGGTGGTGCACCCGGGTGCGCTTCTGCGGGGCGGCGCTGCGGTAGGGCGCCTGCACCTCGCCGTGCGCAGAGCCGTGGGCACCGTTCGCGGGGGTGCCGTGCGCGGGCGTGCCGGTGGTGTCGCGGGACATCGTCGTCCGTCCTCCCTCGAGGCCTGCACCGCAGGTCCCCGGGTCGTCTGGGTCTGGCTGGGGTCGTGCTCGGTCGTGCTCGGTCGTGCTCGGTCTGGCTGGGGTCGTGCTCAAGGTCGTGCGCCGAAAGCGTGACACCCGGCGCTCACCGCACGCACGGTCCGGCGACGCACCTCACACGGCGGTGTGCGCCCCGCTCACCGCACCCCGGGTGGCGCACCGGGCCGCCGCTGTCATGCTGGCGCGGTGCTTGGCTCCGTGTCGTCGCGTCGTCGCTCCCCGTCCGGGCCGCCCCACCTGGGCGTACGGGCCCTGACCGCGCTGGTCGCGGTCCTCGCCTGCGTCGGTCTGTCCGCCTGTTCCGCCCCGACCGCGACCGCGCCGGCCGCGGCCACGGCCACCCCGCCGGGTGATCCTGCGCAGGACCCGGCGCTGGCCCGCTTCTACGGCCAGCAGCTGCAGTGGGGCCCCTGCACGGACTACGCGGCCTCGCCCGACGTCGCGGACCAGTACCGCGACCCGCGCTACCAGTGCGCCAAGCTCGAGGCCCCGCTCGACTACGCGCAGCCGGACGGCAAGACGGTGAAGATCGCCGTCATGCGGTCGAAGGCCACCGACCAGGCCAACCGGATCGGCTCGCTGCTGCTCAACCCGGGGGGTCCCGGCGTCTCGGGCACGCAGCTCGTGCCCGCCACCGTGAAGTCGACGGAGAACTCGCCGGTCCAGGCCCGCTTCGACCTCGTGGGCTTCGACCCGCGCGGGGTCGGGGTCAGCGAGCCGTCGATCGACTGCCTGACCGACGCCGAGCAGGACCAGTACCGGGCCACGGTCTACTCCGACCCGTCCCCGGCCGGCGTGGCCGCGCTGGAGGCGCACAACAAGGAGTACGCCGACCGCTGCACCGCCCGGATGGGCGCGGACGTGCTCGCGCACCTGGGCACCCGCGAGGTCGTCAAGGACCTGGACGTGCTGCGCGCCGCCCTCGGCGACGAGAAGCTGACCTACTACGGCTACTCGTACGGGACGTCGGTCGGCTCCACCTACGCCGAGGCCTTCCCGACCCGCGTCCGCGCGATGGTGCTCGACGGCGCCGTCGACCCCACGCAGGACACGGTGGAGACGAACATCGACCAGAGCGCGGGCTTCCAGCAGGCCTTCGACGCCTACGGGGCCTGGTGCACGACCCAGCCGAACTGCCCGCTCGGCACCGACCCCAAGGCCGTCACCGCGACCTGGCAGAAGATCGTCCAGCCGCTGATCGACAACCCGGCCCGGACCTCGGACCCGACCCGCACGCTGTCCTTCTCCGACGCGATCACCGGCGTGCAGCAGGCGCTCTACCTGCGCTCGCTCTGGCCGGCACTGTCGCTGGGCATCTCCAAGCTGGCCGCGGGCGACGGCTCGGTCCTGCTGACCCTGGCCGACTTCTACTACAAGCGCGTGAACGGGCAGTACGACAACTCGCTCGAGGCGTTCCAGGCCATCACCTGCATGGACAACGTCCGCATCACCGACCCGGCGCAGGTCGCGAAGCTCAACGAGGGCGTGGTGGGCGCCGCGCCGTTCACCGCGACCGGGCGCGGCGCGGTCAACGCGAAGGACCCGTGCGCCTTCTGGCCCGTCCCGCCGACCCTGGAGCCGCACCGGCCGCAGGCCGACGGGCTGGCCCCGGTCGTCGTCGTCTCGGTGACGGGGGACCCGGCCACGCCGTACCAGGCCGGCGTCGACCTGGCGGAGGACCTGAACGGGCGACTGCTGAAGGTCGAGGGGAACCAGCACACCGCCGGTTACCAGGGCAACGCCTGCATCGACGACAAGCTCACGGCCTACCTCGTCGACGGCACGCTCCCGGACGAGGGCGCCCAGTGCGTGCTGCCCGCCCAGTGAGACTCACCCGTTCGCGCTGCGGCGTCCCACACCCTGAGCAGCCACGAAACATTCACGTAACACGAGATTCCTAGCCTGGCGGCCATGGACCGCCAGCAGGAATTCGTGCTGCGAACGCTCGAGGAACGCGACATCCGCTTCGTGCGGCTGTGGTTCACCGACGTGCTCGGCTATCTCAAGTCGGTGGCGGTGGCCCCCGCCGAGCTCGAGGGGGCGTTCGCGGAGGGCATCGGGTTCGACGGCTCGGCGATCGAGGGCTTCGCCCGGGTCTACGAGTCGGACATGGTCGCCCGTCCCGACCCCTCCACCTTCCAGGTGTTGCCCTGGGAGACCGCCAACGGCGAGCACTACTCGGCGCGCATGTTCTGCGACATCGCCATGCCGGACGGCTCGCCGTCCTGGGCCGACCCGCGGCACGTGCTGCGGCGCGCCCTGTCCAAGGCCGGCGAGGCCGGCTTCACCTGCTACGTCCACCCCGAGATCGAGTTCTACCTGCTGCGCGACCTGCCGTCGGACGGGTCGCCGCCGATCGCCGCCGACTCCGGCGGCTACTTCGACCAGGCCAGCCACGACGTGGCGCCGCACTTCCGGCGCAACGCCATCGAGACGCTCGAGTCGATGGGCATCTCGGTCGAGTTCAGCCACCACGAGGGCGGGCCCGGCCAGCAGGAGATCGACCTGCGCTACGCCGACGCGCTCACCATGGCCGACAACATCATGACCTTCCGGTACGTGGTGAAGGAGGTGGCGCTGACCCAGGGCGTGCGGGCGTCCTTCATGCCCAAGCCCTTCACCGACCACCCCGGGTCGGCCATGCACACCCACTTCTCGCTCTTCGAGGGCGACCGCAACGCCTTCCACGACCCGGACGACCCCTACGAGCTGTCCGAGACGGGCAAGGCGTTCGTCGCCGGGGTGCTGCGGCACGCGCGCGAGATGAGCGCCGTGACCAACCAGTGGGTCAACTCCTACAAGCGGCTGATCACGGGCGGCGAGGCGCCCACGGCCGTGTCGTGGGGCCACGCGAACCGCTCCGCGCTGGTCCGGGTGCCGATGTACTCGCCCGGCAAGTCGTCGACCCGGCGGGTGGAGATCCGCACGCTGGACAGCGCCTGCAACCCGTACCTGGCGTTCGCGGTGATCCTGGGTGCCGGGCTGCAGGGCGTGCAGAAGGGCTACGAGCTGCCGGCCGCCACCGAGGACGACGTCTGGTCGCTCACCGACACCGAGCGCCGGGCGCTGGGCTACGAGGCGCTGCCGCAGAACCTCACCGAGGCCCTCGGCGCGATGGAGCACTCGGAGCTGGTCGCGGAGATCCTCGGCGAGCACGTGTTCGACTTCTTCCTGCGCAACAAGCGGGCGGAGTGGGACAACTACCGGCGCAACGTCACGCCGTACGAGCTGGCGACCTACCTGCCCGTCCTGTGACGGACGAGGTCGTCCGGCTCGAGCGCTACGCCGGGCCCTGGGAGCCGGACGACCCGGACGCCAACTTCAAGGCCGAGGTGGCCGAGTACGGCCGCCTCGACCCGCTGCACACGCTCCACGGGCTCAGCGCGCACACCGGGATCCCGGTCGGCGCGCTGGTCCGGTACGTCCTCGCCCGGTTCGCGACGACGGGCTCGGGCGGGCTCCTCGAGCTCGGCCCGGCGATGGTCGAGCGGCTGCGCGAGCCGGTCCGCAAGGCCGAGGCGGAGGGCACGGACGGGGCGCGGCTCGCCGCGTACCGGGAGATCGCCGCCCTGCTCGGCTGGCTCGGCGCCCCGCTCGACGATCCCGATCTCTATCCCGGTCCGTGACGGGCCGGGCACGACACCCGGAACCGGGCCCCGATAGGGCAGGATCGGTCGACGTGGCGGAACGTACCCGGACCTCCCTCGCCCGCCTCGGCCTGACCGAGCCCTGGGCGGAGCAGACCCTCGCCGAGCTCGGCTGGTGGGCCGAGGACCGGCCCGTCGAAGGCGCGGAGCCGATCATGTGGGCGCTGGCCCGCTCGCCCGACCCCGACCTCGCGCTGCGGCAGGTCGAGCGGTTCGCCAAGGCCGCGGGGGACTGGAGGACCGTCGACGCCGAGCTGCGCACCGACCTGGGGCTGCGCGGCCGGATGCTGGCGCTGCTCGGCGCCTCCACGGCGCTGGGCGACCACCTGGTCACCCACCCCGACCGCTGGCGGCTGCTCGCCGACGGCCCGGAGCGCGACGACCCGCCGCCGGACCTCGCCCGGCGCGCCGCCAACCTGCTCCGCGCCGTCGGCGCCGATCCCGACGAGCCCGCGTCGGGCGGCCCGGGCGGGGCCCGCGCCCAGATCACCGGGGCGGCGGCGATCACCGCGCTGCGCACGGCGTACCGCGACGAGCTGCTCGGGCTCGCCGGGGCGGACCTCGCCGCGGTCGGGGAGACGTCGCTGCCGGTGATGGAGGTCGACGAGGTCGCCGCGCAGCTCGCCGACCTGGCCGCCGCCGCGATCCGGGCCGCGCTGGCCGTCGCGCTGGAGGAGGTCGACCCGCCCGACGACGTCCGGCTCGCCGTGATCGGCATGGGCAAGTGCGGCGGGCACGAGCTCAACTACGTCAGCGACGTCGACGTGATCTTCGTGGCCGAGGGGGACACGCAGGCCGCGTCCCGGCTGGCGAGCCGGGTGATGCGGATCGCGGGGGAGGCCTGTTTCCAGGTCGACGCCAACCTGCGGCCGGAGGGCCGGCAGGGCGCGCTGGTCCGCACGCTCGACGGGCACGTCACCTACTACAAGCGCTGGGCCAAGACCTGGGAGTTCCAGGCGCTGCTCAAGGCGCGGCCGATCGCCGGGGACGAGGAGCTGGGCGCCGCGTACGCCGAGGCCGTCGCGCCGATGGTGTGGAACGCGGCCAGCCGGGACGACTTCGTGCAGGACGTGCAGGCGATGCGCCGCCGCGTCGAGGAGCACGTGCGGCCGGACCACGCCGAGCGGGAGCTGAAGCTCGGCCGCGGCGGGCTGCGGGACGTCGAGTTCGCCGTGCAGCTGCTGCAGCTCGTGCACGGGCGCTCGGACGAGTCGCTGCGCTCCCCGTCGACGCTCGAGGCATTGGCCGCGCTGGCGGACGGCGGGTACGTCGGGCGGGACGACGGCGCCAACCTCGCCGCCTCCTACCGCTTCCTGCGGCTGCTGGAGCACCGGCTGCAGCTGCAGCGGATGCGCCGCACCCACCTGCTCCCGGCGAAGGACGACACGGACGCGCTGCGCTGGCTCGGCCGGGCTGCGCGGCTGCGCCCGGACGGCCGGCACGACGTCGTCGGGGTGCTGCTCGCGGAGTGGTCGCGCAACGCCCGGCGGGTCCGGCGGCTGCACGAGAAGCTGTTCTACCGGCCGCTGCTGCAGTCGGTGTCGCGGCTGTCGCCGGAGGAGTCCCGGCTGTCGGAGAAGGCCGCGGCGGCCCGGCTCAAGGCGCTGGGCTGGGCCTCGCCGGAGGGCGCGCTCGGCCACCTGCGGGCGCTGACCGGCGGGGTGTCCCGGGCGGCGTCGATCCAACAGACGCTGCTCCCGGTGCTGCTGGAGGAGCTCGCCGCCACACCCGACCCGGACCGCGGTCTGCTGGCCTACCGGCAGGTGTCGGAGGCGCTGGCGAACACGCCGTGGTACCTGCGGCTGCTGCGCGACGAGGGCCTGGTCGCCGAGCGCCTCATGCGCCTGCTGGGCACGTCCGCGCTGGTCCCGGACCTGCTCGTGCGCGCGCCGGAGATCCTGCGCGTGCTGGCCGCGCCCAATCCCGGCCAGCCCGACGAGCTCAAGCGCGACCCGGCCGTCGTCGGGCAGTGGCTGCTCGCCTCCGTCGCCCGGCAGCACGACCTGACCTCCGCGGTCGCCTCGGCACGGTCGATGCGCCGGCACGAGATGCTGCGGGTGGCCTGCGCCGACCTGCTCGGTGCGGTCGAGGTGGCCGAGGTGTGCGAGGCGCTGTCCACGGTGTGGGTCGCGGTGCTGCGCGCGACGCTCGAGGCCACGATCCGGGAGGTCGCCGCGGGGGCGCCGCCGAAGGCCCGGATCGCGGTGATCGGGATGGGCCGGCTCGGCGGCGCCGAGCTGGGCTACTCCTCCGACGCGGACGTGATGTTCGTGTGCGAGCCGGCCGACGAGTCGATCCCCGACGCCGACGCGGTCAAGTTCGCGACCAGCGTCGTCGAGACGGTCCGGCGGCGGCTCGGCGCGCCGAGCCCGGACCCGGCGCTGCAGGTCGACGCGGACCTGCGGCCCGAGGGGCGGTCCGGCCCGCTCGTGCGGACCCTGCACTCCTACCGCGAGTACTACGCCCGCTGGGCGGAGGTGTGGGAGTCGCAGGCGCTGCTGCGGGCCCGGCCGGTCGCCGGCGATCCGGAGCTGGGCCGGCGGTTCATGGAGCTGATCGAGCCGATCCGGTACCCGGCCGAGGGGCTGACCACGGCGCAGGTCACCGAGATCCGGCGGATCAAGGCCCGGGTCGACGACGAGCGGCTCCCGCGCGGGGCGGACCGCTCCACCCACACCAAGCTCGGCCACGGCGGGCTCGCCGACGTGGAGTGGACCGTGCAGCTCCTGCAGCTGCAGCACGCCGGCGACATCCCGGAACTGCGCACGACCTCGACGCTCGAGGGGCTGCGCGAGGCGGCCGAGGCGGGCCTGATCAGCGGGGAGGACGCGGCGGAGCTGAAGGCCGGCTGGGAGACCGCGACCCGCGCCCGCAACGCGATCATGCTGGTCAAGGGCAAGCCGGGGGACCAGCTGCCGCGCTCGGGCCGGGAGCTGGCGGCCGTCGCCGCGGCGTTGGGCTACCCGGCCGACGGCGACCCCGGCCGCTTCCTCGACGACTACCGCCGCACCACCCGCCGCGCCCGGGCCGTGGTGGAGCGGGTGTTCTACGGCTGGGACTCCTGACCCGTGAGTGCCTACTGCCCCTAGAGGGGCAGTAGGCACTCACGACCTGGGCTGAGCTGCGAAAACGAGCCGGGTCAGCAGTCGCACCCGCAGCAGTCGCAGTCCGAGCAGCAGTCGCAGCAGTCGCAGCTCGCCTCGGAGCAGTCGCACCAGTTCGCACAGGTGTCGCTGCGGCAGAAGCCCTCCCGCGCCTCGCGGGTCCACGGGTCCTCGAAGGTGTCGGCGCAGCACATCTGGCAACTGCAGAACAGGCCGACGGCCACGGCGCAGCCCGCGAGCGCCCCGCGCGGCGGCCGCGGGCCGGGGCGGGAGGGCGGGGCGTCGGGATCGGGGTTGCCGGGCTTGCGCTCGGCGTGCGCGGCACCATCGGAGAAGGCGTGCCCGATCGACCGGTCGAGCTCGTGCACCAGCAGCCGGTGCGCCAGCCGGCGGTCGGTCCACCGCACCTCGTCGAGGGCGAGCCGGATGCCGAGCGCGGCGTCGTCGGCCAGGCCACGCGCCGCCGGGAGGTCCGTGCCGGTCGCGAGCAGCGGGTTCCAGGCGCCGGCGGCGGCGTCGGCGGGGAGGTCCTCGACGGCGTCGAGCAGGTGGGCGAGCCGGCCGAACAGCCGCCCGGCCTCGGCGAGCGGGGCCGCGTTGTCCGGCCGCCCGGCGAGGACGGCGGTGTGCCCGAAGGCGGCGGCGGTCGCCGTCTCGGTCGGCTCGGTCACGGTCAGCAGGGGCGAGCCGGCGTGTTCGAGCGCCGGCTGGCGGGCGACGGCGTCGAGCAGGACCGCCGGGTCGAGGCCCAGCCCGGCCGCACCCGTCGACGCCCGGTCGGCCCAGCCGGCGGCCAGCCGACGGGCGGCCGCGGCGACCGGACGGCGGGCGAAGGCGCCGTCGCGGTCGGCGACGTGGTCGGCCAGTGTGGCCGAGGCCAGCACCAGGCTCACCGCGGCGGCCAGCCGGGCGCCGTCGCCGGTCGCGACCCGCGCGGTCCGCATCCCGCGCAACGGGCAGGGCCCGGCGGTCCGGCGGCCCCGGGCCGGGGACTGGGCGTCGAGCAGGACCGAGATCAGCAGGCCGTCGTAGTTGGTGGCGATCCGCGCGGCCTGGCCGTACTCGTCGCGCAGCGCGTAGCAGAGCCCGCACAGGTGGCCGATCCACTCGGCGCGCAGGGCGGGGGAGAGGGTGTGCCGGCAGGGCCGGACCATGCCGAACACGCGCCGGATCGTAGCGGGGTACCCGGCCGTCCGGTGCGCGTCGGCTTCCCCGGTCCCGCGTGTCCTCAGTAGCCTCGGACCGCGTCGAGAGGGCGGTCCCGAGGACGAGGGGATGAGCGATGGCGAACCCGCTGGCCTCGCTGCGGCAGGGCAAGCTCCGGATCGACAAGCTGGAGAACGTCCGGGTACCGCCGAACACGGAGCGCACGGTGTTCGCCCGGACCGGTCCCGGGGTCGTCGTCTCCCTCTGGATGGCGCTCGGCGGCGGCAACGTGCCGGCCCTGGACGCCCGGCTGCGGGTCGCCTACGACGGCTCGCCGGCGCCCGCCATCGACATCGACATGGGCACGCTCCTGGCGACGCACTGGGGCGCCGGCAGCGCGAACACCAGCCACTCCTGCCCGCACCTGCACGTCGAGATCGACAGCGCGAGCTACCAGACGGCGTTCCTGTCGACCTACCCCCTGCCCTTCGGCAGCTCGATCAGGATCTCCTACCTCAACATCGACGCCGGGCAGACCGCGAGCATCTACTCGATGGCGACGTACGGCCTGACCTCGACCGACGAGGCCGACGGCCGGCGCCTGCGCTGCCAGGGCGCGCGCTACGTCGACCAGAAGGTCACCCGCACGGCCGCATCCACCACCACACTCGCCCAGATCACCGGCGGCCCGGGGTCGATCGTCCACCACTCCTACGTCGGCGGGGTCGGGGCCACGAACCTGTCCTGGCTCGAACGCAACTTCTCGGTCGCGGTCGACGGCGAGCCGACGCCGCAGATCGAGGCGACGGGGACCGAGGACTGGTTCGACAGCGGGTGGTACTTCCACGGCCGCCGCGACTACGGCACCAGCATCCACAGCTACGTCGGCACGGACCGGCCGGCCGGCAACGTGAACGTGGTGGGCATGGCCACCGATCTGTGGTCGAAGTGGGGCGGGATCCCCTTCACGAGCTCCGCCGTCGTCAGGTCCCTGCCCGAGCCCGCCTGCACCACGGGCGACACCCTCTGCTGGTGCCTCCTCTACTACCAGTGACGGCCCGCGAAATGCGTGGCGCAGGCACGAACCACCGCCTTACGGTCACCGTCATGCCCTCGACCGGCGCGATCCTCGCCTTCCTCGCCGCGTCGCTGGTCCTGGTGGCGATCCCCGGCCCGAGCGTGCTCTTCATCGTGGGCCGCGCCCTCGCGCACGGCCGCCGCGCGGCGCTGGCCAGCGTCGCGGGCAACACCACGGGCGTGGCCGTGCTGGTGGTGGTCGTCGCACTGGGGCTCGGGGCCGTCGCCGCGGCGTCGGCCGCGGTGTTCACCGTGATCAAGTTCGCGGGCGCGGTCTACCTCGTCTGGCTCGGCGTGCACACCATCCGCACCCGCGGCGACCTCGTGGCCGCGCTGGGCGCTCCCGGCGCCGTCGCCGACCGGCGGGTGTTCCTGCAGGGCGTGGTGGTCGGGCTGACCAACCCCAAGGCGCTGGTGTTCTTCGCGGCCGTGCTGCCGCAGTTCCTCGGCCCGCAGGCTCCGAACCCGTCGCTGCAGCTGCTGGTCTTCGGCCTGCTCTTCTGCGTGACGGCGGCGCTGCTGGACTCGACCTGGGGCCTCGTCGCGGGCGCGGCGCGGGACTGGTTCGCGACGAGCCCGGCCCGCCTGCGCCGGATGGGCGGCGCGGGCGGGCTGGTGCTCGTCGGGATGGGGATCGGGCTGGCCTTCACCGGCCGCCACGACTGATCACAGGACCTGGGTCCCTTCTCCTCGGGAGCAGGACCCCTTAGCCTGTGTGCGGGTCGGGGATGACCTGGGAGTTCGCATGCCTGTTCGCCGAGTCGGCGTAGTCGTTGTCCTGCTCCTGCTGGTCGTCGCCGGGTGCGCGGGCGCTCCGGCCGAGCCCGCGCAGCAGCTCCGACCGCCTGAGGTCCCGGCCGGCGGCATCGCCCCGACCACGAAGTTCACGCCGCTCTCGGCCACCACGGTGACCACGCCCGGCCCGGTCCTGGGGACCGACGGCAGGACGCACGTGACCTACGAGCTGCTGCTCACCAACGCCACGCCCGCCCCGTTCACCATGGAGAGGGTCGACGTGCTGGCGGGCCGGCAGGTCGTGCTCTCGCTGAGCGGGGGCGAGCTGGCGGCCCAGGCCGACCTGCTCGCCGCGAGCACCGGGGACGAGCCCGTCGGCGACCCCACCGGGTCCGCCGCCCCGATCCCCGGTGGCGCCACCGCGGTCGTCTGGCTGGACGTCCTGTTCGACGGCCCTGGATCGACTTCGGTGCCGACCGCCCTGGCCCACCGGGTCACCGGCTCCGTCGGCGGCGGGCCCGCCACGGAGGTCGACGCCGGGTCGGTCGCGGTGAGCACCGCCGCGGCGCCCGTCCTCGGCCCGCCGCTGCAGGGCGGCCCCTGGTACGCCAGCGACGGCTGCTGCGTCGACGACACCCACCACCGCCGGGGGATCGCCCCGATGAACGGGCAGATGCTCGTCCCGCAGCGCTACGCCATCGACTGGTACCTGCTCGACGACCAGCACCGCGCCTGGGTGGACGACCCCTCGACGATCACGAACTTCCTCGCCTACGACAAGCCCGCGATCGCGGTCGCGGACGGTGTCGTTGTCGACGCCACGGACGGGTTCGCCGACACCACGTCCCTGCCGCAGCCGCCGCCGATCCCGCCGATCGTCGAGACCGTCGGCAACCACGTCACGCTGATGATCGCGCCCGGGGTGTACGTGATGTACGCCCACTTCAAGAAGGACTCGGTCGCGGTGAAGACCGGCCAGCAGGTGAGGAAGGGGGACGTGCTGGGCCACATCGGCAGCTCCGGCAACTCGACGGCCCCGCACCTGCACTTCCAGGTCAACACCGAACCGACGTTCTTCCCGACGGACAGCACGCCGTTCGCCTTCGACTGCATGCGGGTGAACGGCCAGGTCACCGAGCGGATCTGGGACGACGTGCTGGCCGAGCAGCCCACCCCGGTGCTGCCGTACACGGCGTCGACGGACACGGACGAGCGGCGGGGTCAGATGCCGCTCGACCGCAACGTCGTCACCTTCTGCTGAGCAGGGCGGCGGCGAACCACTCGAAGGCCGGGACGCTCGGCGGCCGCTCCGGCCAGCCGTTGAGCCGCCCGAGCAGGGTCCAGTACCGCTCGACCCGCCGGTCACTGAACGTGTGGACCGTCGCCGCCAGCGCGGCCCGGTCGGCGCTCTCGTCGACGCCGATCCGCTCCAGCACCGCGGCCGCCTCCGGGGAGGCGGGGTCGACGCCCTCCCGCAGCGCCGCGCCGGCGTGCTCCAGCACCGCCGCGGGGTCGTAGGGCGGCGGCGCGGCGGCCTCCGACCCTGCGACGGCCATCTCCCGGACCCGCGCCTTGAAGTCGGGATCGGCGACGAGGTCGGCGAGCTCGATCCACGCCTCCACCTGCTCGGTCGTCGGGTCGTCCGGCAGCTCGGCCGGCATCGTGCGCATGGCGGAGGCGATGCCCGCGCCGGGCGCCTCGGGGTCGGTGCCGGCGAAGGCCTCCGCCACGAACTCGTCGATCATCCGCTGCCGCTCCTCGGCGGACAGCCTGGCCAGGTCGTTCATCAGTCTCAGCTCCCTCGGTGCGGGATCCGTGCCGTCGCGGGCGAGCAGCGTGCACACGGCACGCTGCACCCGCAGGGCGCGGATCCGTTCGTCGATGGCCCGCACGTGCGCGGCGGCCACCTCGCCGACGCGGCGGCGACGCAGCAGCACCTCCCGCACGTCGTCCAGCCCCATCCCGAGCTCCCGCAGGGTGCGGACGAGATCGAGCCGGGCCACGGCGGCCGCGTCGTACCGCCGGTAGCCGGCGGGGCTCCGGTCGGTCTCGGGCAGCAGGCCCTCGTCCGACCAGAAGCGGATCGTGCGGACGGGCACCCCCGAGCGCCGGGCGAGCTGCCCGATCGTCAGCAGGGGGTCCGTCCCCTCGTGCGTCGCGGTCACGGGATCCACCTTCGAGGTTCCAGCGGCTGGAAGGTCAAGGTATTCGGGCCCTCAGCCCGCGCACAGCCGGCGCTGCCACACTCGGCGCGTGCTGCCATCCGAGGTCCAGGGCGTGCTCGACGCGATCGTCGACGGCCTCACCGCCCGCCCCGCCGAGCTCGCCGCGGCGGCCGCCGCACTGCTCGTCGTGCTGTGGACGGTGTCCTGGCGGACGACCAGGACGGTCGTGACGATCGCGCACGAGGGCGGGCACGCGCTCGTCGCCGTGCTGGTCGGGCGCGGGCTCACCGGGATCCGGCTGCACTCCGACACCTCCGGCGTCACCCACTCGACGGGTGCGGGGCGCGGGCCGGGCGTCGTGCTGATGTTCCTCGCCGGGTACGTCTTCCCGCCGCTGCTCGGGCTGGGCGGCGCCGCGCTCGTCGCGGGCGGCCACACGAGCGCGCTGCTCTGGCTCGGCGTCGCGCTGCTGGTCGCGACGCTCGTGTACATCCGCAACCTGTTCGGGGCGTTCGCCGTGCTCGTGACGGGCGGCGTGCTGGGCGCGGTCGCCACGTGGGCGCCGCCGGACTGGCGCGCCGGCTTCGCAGCCGCGCTGTGCTGGTTCCTGCTGTTCGGAGGCCTGCGGGCGGTACGCGAGCTGCAGCGCAGCCGCCGCCGGCGCCGCACCACGACCTCCGACGCCGACCAGCTCGCCGCGATCACGGGGATGCCGGGGGGAATGTGGGCGGGGGTGTTCGGCTTGATCGGGCTGGGGGCCACACTGGCCGCTGCAGTGATCGTCTTCATGCCCTGAGCATGCTCGGCCGAGAGGAACGCAGTGCCCGAGGACTTCAACGCCCGCGTCATCCGTGAGTTCAAGGAGAACGATGGCAAGGTGGGCCCGCCCTTCGAGGGCGCCCCGATGATCCTGGTCCACCACGTCGGCGCCAGGTCCGGCGCGGTCCGCACCAGCCCGCTCGTGTACTTCGAGGACGGCGACCGCTACCTGATCGTCGCCTCCGCCGCCGGCGCCCCGTCGCACCCCGCCTGGTACCACAACCTCAAGGCCAACCCGCGCATCTCCGTCGACCTCGGCACCTCGGAGGGCGTTCGCGAGCTCATGGTCGAGGCCTCGGAGATCACGGGCTCCGATCGGGACCGGGCCTGGGAGAAGATCAAGTCCGCCGCCCCGGGCTTCGGCGACTACGAGAAGAAGACCGAGGGCATCCGCACCATCCCGGTCTTCGCCCTCACCGCCGCGTGACCTCGTCTCCGAACTCTCGGAGCCTGTCCACCGCCGACCACTGATCCCGTGCGAGCTGAGGAAGCGATCCCGGTCGCCAGGTGACGGGGGCGTCTGAGAGGCTGGCCCCTCGTGAGCATCTCGCTGGAGCAGGCCCGCACGATCGTCGACGCCGCCCTCGCGCACGGCACCGAGCAGGGGTTCAACCCGCTGACCGTCGCCGTCCTGGACCCGGGCGGGGCGATCGTCGCCCTCGCCCGTCAGGACGGATCCGGCTACCTGCGGCCCGACCTGGCCGTGGCCAAGGCGAACGGCGTGCTGGCGCTGGGCATGACCAACCGCGCCATCGCCGCCCGCGCCGCGGACTCGCCCGAGTTCTTCACCTCGGTCGCGAACCTCGCCGGCGGGAAGATCTTCTCCGTCCCGGGCGGGGTGTTCGTCCGCGACGGCGAGGGCGCGCTGCTCGGGGCCGTCGGCGTGACCGGCGACGCCTCGCTCAACGACGAGGCCGCCGCCGTCGCGGGGATCGAGGCCGCGGGCCTCGTCGCCGTCACCGGCGCGGAGTGACTCCCGGGCGCAGCACCGCACCGTTGCCCGACGCCGACCCCGCCGGACGTGCGACCCAGGTCGGTCTCGCGTTCGCCGTCGTGTCGGCGGTGTCGTTCGGGCTCTCCGGCCCGTTCGCGAAGGCGTTGATCGACGCCGGCTGGTCCTCCGCCGGGGCGGCGTTCGTCCGGATCGGCGGCTCGGCCGTCGTCGTGCTGGTGCTGCTCGCCGTGACGCGGCCGGGTGTCCTGGCCGCGCTGCGCGCCGACGCCCCGGCGCTGCTGCTCTACGGGCTGATGGCGATGGCCGGCGTGCAGGTCGCGTTCTTCAACGCCGTCCGGTACATGCCGGTGAGCATCGCGCTCCTGCTCGAGTACCTGGGCCCGGTGCTGGTCATCGCCTGGGTGTGGGTGGTGCGCCGGCAGCCGCCGAGCCGCCGCACCCTCGCCGGCGCGGCCGTCGCGATCGCCGGGCTGCTGCTGGTGGTGCAGATCTGGTCGGGCACCGCGGTGCCGCCGGCCGGCCTGGCGTGGGGCCTGGTCGCCGCGGTCTGCCAGGCGAGCTACTTCCTGCTCGCCGACCGCGCGGGCGCGGCGACCCCGCCCCTGGTGCTGGCGGGCGTCGGGATGGCGGTGGGCACCGTGGTGGTCGGGGTGCTGGGCGTGGTCGGGCTGCTGCCGCTGGTCGTGACCACCCCGCCCGACGGGCCGGTGGTCCTCGCCGGCGCCGACGTCGGCTGGGTGGTCGCGGCCGGTCTGCTCGTGCTGGTCTCGACGGTCGTCGCCTACCTGACCGGCGTGCTGGCCATCCGGCGGATCGGGGCGGCCCGGGGCTCGCTCGTGGCGCTGCTGGAGGTCGTCACGTCCGCGGTGGCGAGCTGGCTGCTGCTGGGCGAGGTCCCCGCGGCGGTCCAGCTGGCCGGGGGAGTGCTGATCCTGGCCGGCGTCGCGCTGACCCGCTCCCGCCCGGCCGGCCTCGCGGAGCCTTGAGCCCGCGGCCGACCGCGAGAACCCGAGAACGCGGCGACGGCCCGCCACCCCAGCGGAAAGGGGTGCACGGGCCGTCGCCCGGGCCGACCGTCCGACCGCCGCGGCCCGACCGCGTCACCGCAGGTCGGGCCGCGTCGACGCGATCAGACGTCGTAGTACAGCGCGAACTCGTACGGGTGCGGGCGCAGCCGCAGCGGGTCGATCTCGTTCTCCCGCTTGTACGAGATCCAGGTCTCGATCAGGTCCGGGGTGAACACGCCGCCCTCGAGCAGGTAGTCGTGGTCCTCCTCGAGCTTGTCGATGACCGCACCGAGCGAGGCCGGGACCTGCGCGATGTCCTTGAGCTCCTCCGGCGGGAGCTCGTAGAGGTCCTTGTCGACCGGGGCGGCCGGCTCGATCTTGTTCTTGATGCCGTCGAGGCCGGCCATCAGCATGGCCGAGAAGGCCAGGTACGGGTTGCCGGACGAGTCGGGGCAGCGGAACTCGATGCGCTTGGCCTTCGGGCTGTCGCCGGACAGCGGGATCCGGATGCAGGCCGAGCGGTTGCGGGCCGAGTAGACCAGGTTGACCGGCGCCTCGAAGCCCGGGACCAGGCGGTGGTACGAGTTCACCGTCGGGTTGGTGAAGGCCAGCAGCGACGGCGCGTGGTGCAGCAGGCCGCCGATGTAGTAGCGCGCGGTGTCCGAGAGCCCGCCGTAGCCGGACTCGTCGTGGAACAGCGGCTGGCCGTCCTTCCACAGCGACTGGTGGACGTGCATGCCCGAGCCGTTGTCGCCGAACAGCGGCTTCGGCATGAAGGTGGCGGTCTTGCCCGCCTGCCAGGCCACGTTCTTGACGATGTACTTGAACAGCATGATGTCGTCCGCCGCGTGGAGCAGCGTGTCGAACTTGTAGTTGATCTCGGCCTGGCCGGCGGTGCCGACCTCGTGGTGCTCGCGCTCCACGGTGAAGCCGGAGTCGATCATCGTCGAGACGATGTCGGCGCGCAGGTCGGCGTAGTGGTCCACCGGCGGGACGGGGAAGTACCCGCCCTTGTAGTTGACCTTGTAGCCGAGGTTGCCGCCGTCCTCCTCGCGGCCGGTGTTCCACCAGCCCTCGGAGGAGTCGATGTGGTGGTAGGTCTCGTGCGGGTTCGAGCCGAAGCGGATCGAGTCGAACACGTAGAACTCGGCCTCGGGCGCCATGTAGGCGGTGTCCGCGATGCCCGACGCGGCCAGGTACTCCTCCGCCTTGCGCGCGATGTTGCGCGGGTCGCGGGAGTACGGCTCGCCCGTGATCGGGTCGTGCACGAAGAAGTTGATGTTCAGCGTCTTGTGCTTGCGGAACGGGTCCAGCCGCGCGGTCGCCGAGTCCGGCAGCAGGGCCATGTCCGACTCGTTGATGGCCTGGAACCCGCGGACCGACGAGCCGTCGAACGCGGCGCCGTTCTCGAGCAGGTCACCGGCGGTGGAGGCGGGGACGGTGAGGTGCTGCATCACGCCGGGCAGGTCGCAGAACCTGATGTCGACGTACTCGACCTTCTCGTCCGAGATGTACTTGAGTACCTCTTCGGAGTTGTTGAACACGCGCGCTGGCTCCTTCGATCGTCCTCTGGATTGGCCGCGACGGTATGGCTGCCGTGTTGCCCGTTCATCACTCGCGGGTTTCACAGACGTTAACGGGCCCGGATCGCGTCCTCTCTCACATGGGACAACTAGGGTAGGGGTCATGGCGGGGTTCCTCGACTCCTGGACGGCAGGTTCACCGTCCGCGCACGACCAGGGTCACCCGGGTGAGCGGTTCGGCCTTCCGGCGGAAGGCGTGGGCGCGGTCGCCGGGTTCGGCAGGCGGCTGCTCGGCGTCACGGTCGACTGGCTGCTCGCGTACGTCCTCACCCTCGCCGTCATGGGGCTCGACGCACTGGGCGGCTCGGCCATCGGCTGGTGGGTCTGGGCGGTCTGGTTCGTGCTCACCGTGATCCCGACCGCGTTCTTCGGCATGACGCCGGGGATGGTCGCCGTCGGCATCCGGGTCGCCCGGGTGGACATGGCCGCGACGGTCGGCTTCCGGGCGATCCTGCGCACGGTCCTGCTCGGCCTGGTCCTGCCGGCGGTCGTCCGGGACGCCGACGGGCGCGGCTGGCACGACCGCGCCTCGCAGACCATCGTGATCCGCTCCCGCGCCTGACGGGCGCCCCTCGAACGACGGCGGCCGGGACCCGGATCGGGTCCCGGCCGCGGTAGGTCGGGTCAGCGGCGGCGCACGGTGCGCTGCACGCTGCGCATCTTGGCGCCCTGGGGCATCGGGCCCTTGGGCAGCGCGGCGGCGCGGTTGCCGAGCGCGGCGAGCCGGGCGTCGAGCGACTCCATCTCGGCGGCGCTGATGTTGCGCGGCAGCTTCATCATGTGCCGCTGCAGGCCCTTGAGGGGGACCTGGCCCTCCTCGTTGCCCACGACGACGTCGTAGATCGGGGTCTGGCCGACGACCCGCGCCGTGCGCTTCTTCTCCTGCGCCAGCAGCGACTTGACCCGGTGCGGCGCGCCCTCGGCCACGAGCACGACACCCGGCCGGCCGACGACCCGGTGCACCGCGTCGAGGTGTGTGGTCCCGGCGACGCCCTGGGTCACCCGCCACTGCCCGCGCAGCTGGTCGAGCGCCCAGCCCGCGGCACCCGGCTGCCCGTCGGCCTGCGCGTACACGCTGCGCTGGACCCGGCGGCCGAAGATGCTGATCGCGATCATCACGCCGATCGCGACGCCGAAGACCAGGAAGATCCACTCCAGGCCGAAGATCAGCCCGATCAGGAACGCGACGACGGCCGCGCCCACCACCGACCCGATCATCAGCGGCAGCAGGAGCTTGTCCTGCTTGCGCTGCATCTGGAACGCCTGCCAGATCTGCGCACGGCGCTGCTTGGACGCCGCGCGCTTCTCCGCCTTCAGGCGCTTCTGGGTCTCCTTGTCGGGCTTGCCGGCCATGCGGGCCAGGATACGTCCCGAGGGCCGGGTCGCGCCGCGAGGATCCGCGACGATCGGCGGACGTCAGCCGCGGGCGAGCAGCGACCGGGCCTCCTGGGCCGCCGGGGCCTCGGCGGCGAGGTGGGCGAGCTCGGGGGAGAGCTCCTCGCCGCGGTGCGCAACGGTCTGGGCGTAGAGCCGCCCGGCCCGGTAGGAGGAGCGCACCAGCGGCCCGGCCATCACGCCGGCGAACCCGATCTTCTCGGCGGTCTCGGCGTGCTCGACGAACTCCTCCGGCTTGACCCAGCGCTCGACGGGGTGGTGGCGCTTGGACGGGCGCAGGTACTGGGTGATCGTGATGATCTCGCAGCCGGCGTCGTGCAGGTCCGAGAGTGCCTCGGTGACCTCGTCGGGGGTCTCGCCCATGCCGAGGATGAGGTTGGACTTGGTGACCAGGCCGTCCTCGCGGGCGGCGGTGAGCACCTCGAGGGAGCGCTCGTAGCGGAAAGCGGGCCGGATCCGCTTGAAGATCCGGGGCACGGTCTCGAGGTTGTGCGCGAGCACTTCCGGACGGGACCCGAACACCTCGGCCAGCTGCTCCGGCTTGGCGTTGAAGTCCGGGATGAGCAGCTCGACGCCGGTGCCCGGGTTCATCGCGTGGATCTGCCGGACGGTCTCGGCGTAGAGCCAGGCGCCGCCGTCGGGCAGGTCGTCCCGGGCCACCCCGGTGACGGTGGAGTACCGCAGGCCCATCTGCTGCACGGACTCGGCGACCCGCCGGGGCTCGTCGCGGTCGAGGTCGGCGGGCTTGCCGGTGTCGATCTGGCAGAAGTCGCAGCGCCGGGTGCACTGCTCGCCCCCGATGAGGAAGGTGGCCTCGCGGTCCTCCCAGCACTCGTAGATGTTGGGGCAGCCGGCCTCCTCGCACACCGTGTGCAGACCGCCCGAGCGGACCAGGCCCTTGAGCTCGGTGTACTGCGGGCCGGTGCGGGCCTTCGTCCGGATCCACGAGGGCTTCCGCTCGATCGGGGTCTCGGCGTTGCGGACCTCGAGGCGGAGCAGCTTGCGGCCTTCCGGAGCGATCGTCACGGCGACCAGCCTACGCCCCGGGATCAGTGCCGACGGTCGACTCCGCAGGCTACGTCTCCGGCGTGACGCCCGTCTCCGCGGCGGTCCGGCGGCTCGTCGCGGCCCGGGCTAGCGTTGCCCGCCGTGGACCTCCGGATCTTCACCGAACCGCAGCAGGGTGCCGACTACGACGACCTCCTCAGGGTCGCGAGGACCGCGGAGGAGGCCGGGTTCGACGCCTTCTTCCGCTCCGACCACTACCTCGCGATGGGCGGCAGCGGCGAGCCCGGTCCGACGGACGCCTGGCTGACGCTCGCCGGGCTGGCCCGCGAGACGTCCCGGATCCGCCTGGGCACGCTCGTGTCGTCGGCCACCTTCCGGCTGCCCGGGCCGCTGGCCGTCTCGGTGGCGCAGGTGGACCGGATGTCCGGCGGCCGGGTGGAGCTCGGCCTGGGTACGGGCTGGTTCGAGGCGGAGCACGCCGCCTACGGCATTCCCTTCCCGCCGCTGCGCGAGCGCTTCGACCGGCTCGCCGAGCAGCTGGAGATCGTCACCGGGCTGTGGGGCACGCTGCCGGGGGAGCGCTTCGAGTACTCCGGCGACCACTACACCGTCACCGACTCGCCGGCGCTGCCCAAGCCCGTCCAGCAGCCCGGCCCGCCGGTGATCGTCGGGGGCAAGGGGAAGCAGCGCACCCCGGCGCTGGCCGCGCGGTTCGCCTCGGAGTTCAACGTCCCCTTCTCCTCGATGGACGACGTCGCCGCGCAGTTCGGCAGGGTCGACGAGGCCTGCGCCGCGGCGGGCCGGGACCCGAAGGAGATCGTCCGCTCCATCGCCCAGGTGGTCTGCGTGGGCCGGACGGAGGAACAGGTGAAGGCCCGCGCGCTGGCCATCGGCCGCGAGGTCGACGAGCTCCGGGCCAACGGGCTCGCGGGCTCCCCGGAGGAGGTCGCCGACCGGCTGGGGCAGTGGGCGGAGCGGACCGGCATCACCCGCGTCTACCTCCAGGTGCTGGACCTCGGTGATCTCGACCATCTGGAGCTCATCGCCGCCCACCTCCTCTGAGCCCCGCGCGGCGACCGCTCGGCGCGGATCGTCGCGGCGTCATCACTCCGTGATGAACCGTCCGTAACGGGCGCGTTCCCTCCGTCGATTGCCAGACGCAAGTGTCGGCCACTCTCCGTGAGTCCTCGGACGAACGGAGTAGGCCTTTTGTAGTACTGGTTCATTCGGATGAGGGAAGACCTGCTCGTGCGTACGCACTCCCGCTCGGGGCGTCATCCGGCCCTGCTCACCCTGCTCGCCCTCCCGGCGCTGCTCCTCGCGGCGTGCGGGACCGGGCCGACGGGGGAGGGCACGGCCGGGAGCAGCGCTGCCGGCACCACCGCGACCGCCGGCACCACGGCGTCGGGCACGCGCGTTCTGCCGTACGTCGACGCGTCGCTCGCGCCCTCCCCGCTCCCCGCGATGGCCGACGCCAGCGGGGTCACCGACGCCGTCCTCGGCTTCGTCCTCGCCGGCGCCGGCGGCTGCACGCCCACGTGGGGCGGCACCCAGCCCGTGACCGCGCCCGCCGTCGTGGCGGCCGCGCGGGACCTCACCGACCGCGGCGGCGCGGTCGCCGTCGCCACCGGCGGCGCCACGGGCGCCTACCTCGAGAGCGCCTGTCCCGACGCCGCGTCGCTGGCCCGCGCCTACGACGAGGCGCTCGACGCGGTCGGCAGCACCGAGCTCGTCGTCGACGTCGAGGCGGACGTCCCCGTCGCCACCGTCGTCGAGGCACTGCGGACCGTGCAGGACGAGCGGCACGCCACCGTCACGCTGACCCTCAAGGTCGACGACGCCGAGCGCGGCCTCACTCCGTCCGCCGTCGACCTCGTCCGTGCGGCCGACCGGGCCGGGGTCGACGCCCGCGTCGACGCCATGATCATGAACTTCCCCTACACCGGGTCGTGGGCCGACGCGATGACCGGCGCCACGGACACCGTCCTCGGCCAGCTCGGCGAGGTGTGGTCGGGCTCCGACGAGGTCGCCGTCGCGGCCCGCACCGGCGCCGTGTTCATGCTCGGGCGGACCGACCTCGGTGCCGTCACCACGCTCGACGACGCCACCGCCGTGGTCCGCGACGCCCGCGGACGCGGCCTCGGCACCGTCGGCTTCTGGTCCGTCGGCCGGGACAACGGCGGTTGCCCCGACCGCCCCACCGCCTCCTTCGACTGCAGCGGCATCGCGCAGTCGCCCTTCGCCTTCACCCTGGCCGCCCGCGACGCGGCCGCGTCCCCCGAGGAAGGTCCCCGATGAACGACGACGACACCCTCGCGTACCGGGAGGTCCCCGAGCGGGGCCCGGTGTTCGTCGACGGCAGCGGCCGGCGCCAGCGCCGGATCCGGATGGCCGTGTACGGGCTGGTCTCGATGTGCCTGGTGTTCCTGATCGTCGTCGGGACGAGCCTGGTGGCCGGGCAGCGCACGCCCATGCTCGACATCCCCGTGCTCGGCAACCTGCTGCCCGCGCCCGAGGCGGAGGCCGCGGACGACACGGAGGGCGAGCTGCGCCCGGAGGCGCCGCCGTCCCAGGGCGGCCTGATCGGCGACGTCACCACCACCTCGACCGGGACCACCGGCGGGACGACGACGGGTGGCGCCGCCGGCGTCATCGCCCCGCTGGCCGGGCTGCCCGCGGCCCCGCTCGCCCCGGCCCCTGCCCCCGCCGCGGTCGCCCCGGCGGCGCCGGTCCCGGCCGCCCCCGTGCCGGGCGCCCCGGTTGCGGTCGACCCGGCGGCCCCGGTCCCGACGACGCCGCCGCCGAACACCGAGGGCCAGCCGGACACTCCGCCGGCCACGACCACCCCGCCGACCAGCTCGAACCCGCCGGTGACCACCATCCCGCCGACGACGAAGCCGCCCACGACCACGACCCCGCCGGCGACCACGACCAAGCCGCCGGTCGTCATCACGACCGTCAAGCCGACCGTCACGACGCCCCCGCCGGTGACCACCACGGTGCCGCCGACCACGCCCACGGTCGTGCCCACCACCACGACGACCCCGGTCCCGGCCTAGGAGCACGCAGAACATGCCCAGTCGCATCCGCAGGCGCGGGAGCGGTTTCTCCCTCGGCAAGTTCGTCGTCGCCGTGGTGGTGCTCGCGACGTTCGTCGCCGTGCTCCTCCTCAACGGCGTCCTGACCGCGAAGACCTCCTCCGACGCGGAGGGCCACCTCCAGCGGGGTCCGGACGACCAGGTGCCCGTCGCCGTGCACGACGGCGGGTCGGCGATCGACACCATCCACGACCCCGTCCGCACCCTGAGCTACCCGGCGAAGACGATCGCCCTGACCTTCGACGACGGCCCGGACCCCGAGTGGACGCCGCAGATCCTCGAGGTCCTGGAGAAGTACCAGGTCCCGGGCACGTTCTTCGTGCTCGGCTCGCTGGCCGCGCAGCACCCCGACCTGGTCCGGGAGATGCGCGCCACCGGGTCCGAGATCGGGTTGCACACCTTCACGCACCCGAACCTGGCCGAGGCGTCGACGAACCGGATCGACCGCGAGCTGACCCTCACCCAGCTGGCTCTCGCGGGCGCCACGGGCGAGATCTCGTACCTCGTGCGGCCGCCGTACTCCTCGCGCTCCGACGCGCTCACCAACAACGAGTACGAGGTCGTGCGGGAGCTCGGCGAGCGCGGGTACGTCACGGCGCTGACCGACTTCGACAGCCGCGACTGGGAGCGCAAGGGCGTCGAGGTCATCGAGAAGGCCTCCACTCCGAGCTCCGACGCCGGCGGCGCGCTGCTGCTGCACGACGCCGGCGGCGACCGGACGCAGACCGTCGCCGCGCTGGACCGGCTGATCCCGCAGCTGCAGGCGCAGGGCTGGCGGTTCACCACGGTGAGCGAGGGCCTGGGCCTGCCGACGGCGAACACGCCGGCCGACACCTGGGACCGCGTCTTCGGCACGATCCTGGTCGGCGCCGCGGGCGTCTCCACCTACATCGTCCGTGGGCTGGAGTGGCTGCTCCTGCTGGTCGGCGCGCTGGTCGTCGCGCGGCTGGCGATCATGGTCGTGGTCGCCCGCCGGCACGCGAAGCAGAGCCGCCTCGCCACCCGCAGCCGCAGCGGCCCGTGGTTCACCGACCCCGTGTCCGTCGTGGTGCCCGCCTACAACGAGAAGGAGTGCATCGAGCACACGGTGCGCTCGCTGGTCGCGAGCGACCATCCCGTCGAGATCATCGTGGTCGACGACGGCTCGACGGACGGGACGCCGGACATCGTCGAGCGACTCGGCCTGCCCGGGGTGCGCGTGCTCCGGCAGCCCAACGGCGGCAAGCCGGCGGCGCTGAACGCCGGCATCCGGGCGGCGCGCCACGAGATCGTCGTGATGATCGACGGCGACACCGTCTTCGAGCCGACGACGGTCGGGACCCTGGTGCAGCCCTTCGTCCGGCCCGAGGTCGGCGCAGTGGCGGGCAACGCGAAGGTCGCCAACCGGCGCAGCCTGGTGTCGCGCTGGCAGCACATCGAGTACGTGATGGGCTTCAACCTCGACCGCCGCGTCTACGACCTGTGGCGCTGCATGACCACCGTGCCCGGCGCGGTCGGCGCGTTCCGCCGCAGCGCCCTCCTCGAGGTCGGCGGCGTCAGTGACGACACCCTCGCCGAGGACACGGACCTCACGATGGCGCTGTGCCGGGCCGGCTGGCGCGTGGTCTACGAGGAGCGCGCCCGCGCCTGGACCGAGGCGCCGGGCACCCTGGGGCAGCTGTGGCGGCAGCGCTACCGCTGGAGCTACGGGACCATCCAGTCGATGTGGAAGCACCGGGCGTCGGTCGTGGCGCGCGGGCCGGCGGGACACTTCGGCCGCGTCGGACTGCTGAACATCGCGCTGTTCCAGGTGGTGCTGCCGCTGCTCGCGCCGCTGGTCGACGTGTTCCTGGTCTACGGCCTGTTCTTCCTCGACCCCGTGACCACGCTGGTGGCCTGGGGCGGCGTGCAGCTCATCCAGCTGTTCGCCGCGGTCTACGCGTTCCGGCTGGAGCGCGAGAAGATCGGCGTGCTGTGGCTGCTGCCCTTCCAGCAGATCGTCTACCGGCAGCTGATGTACGCGGTGCTCATCCAGTCGATCATGACCGCCCTGGCGGGCATCCGGCTGAAGTGGCAGAAGCTGCGCCGCACCGGCGACTTCGGTGGCGCGCCCGTCGAGCGGACGGTGGGCGCAGGCCTGTAGTCCGTCGTGAGTGGCGATGGTCGCTCCAGCGACCATCGCCACTCACGGGCTCAGTGGAGCGAGGGGTGCAGCTGCAGGTCCAGGCCGGCGACGTCCGCAGCGACCGGGACCTCGCGCCGCGGGACCGCGTGCTCGCGGACCGGCAGGGCGCCCTCAAGGGCGGCGAGCACCGCGTCCGTGACGCCCGCCAGCACCTCGTCCGTGGTCACCTCGCGGCCCAGCTCGGCGGACAACGAGGTCACGCCGGCGTCGGTGATCCCGCAGGGCACGATCCGGCCGAACTCGGCGAGGTCGGGGTCGCAGTTGAGGGCGAAGCCGTGCAACGTCACCCCGCCCTGCACCCGGACGCCGATGGCGGCGATCTTGCGCTCGGGGCGCAGGTCGTCGGCCGGGAGCCACACGCCGCTGCGGCCGTCGACCCGGCCGGCGGTGCTCACGCCGAGGCCGTGGCAGACCGCGATCAGGGCCTCCTCGAGCCGCCGCACGTAGTCGACGACGTCGAGGGGCTCGCCGAGCGAGACGATCGGGTAGCCGACGAGCTGGCCCGGGCCGTGCCAGGTGATCCGGCCGCCGCGGTCGACGTCGATGACGGGGCTGCCGTCCGTGGGACGGTCCTCGGGGCGGGTCCGCTTGCCCGCGGTGTACACCGACGGGTGCTCGAGGAGCATGAGCACGTCCGGTCCGGTCCCGGCGCGCCGCGCCTCGGCGTTGGCGCGCTGGACGTCCCAGGCGGTGAGGTAGTCGACCGTGCCGAGCAGGTCCACCCGAACGGGGTTGGGGGAGCGGCGGCACGAGGTTCCCTGGCTGGCCACCGGCCCAGGGTACGCCCGCGTTCCGGAGCGGCAGGGCGGGCGTGGCCACACCACAGGGACCTCACACCCGGCGCTCATGTCAGGGCGCGCAGCACCTCCGCGGCCGCCCGCCGCCCGCTGACCAGGGCGCCCTGGGTCGACGGGGTGTCCCGGTGGTCCCCGCACACGAAAAGTCCGTCGCCGAGCGCGACCCCGCTGCGCAGCGGGCGGCCGGGGAGGAAGGCGGGCAGCGCCCCGCGGATCTCGGCGAGGTGCACGAGCTCCCACCGGTAGGTGCCGGTGCCGTAGATCCGGGCCAGCTCGCGGCGCACCTCGGGCTCGGGGATCGCCGGGCCGACGACCGTCGAGGACACCAGCGGGCGGCCGGAGGCCGAGTACTCCGGGGCCGCCGGCGTGAGGACGACGGTGTTGGCGACGGGCCCGCCGGTCCCGTCGAGGTGCAGGACCGGCTCGTCGGCCGGGGGCTCCGGCATGGTGTGGTACCAGGTCGTGAGCGTTCTGGTCTCCGGTGCGGTGACGCCGGGGAGCAGCCGCGCGGCGGTCGCCGCGTCCGTCGCGACGACCACGGCGCGGGCGGTGACCTCGCCGGCCGCCGTCCGGACGACCGGGGTGGGCCCGCCGGTCACGGCCTCGACCGGGGTGTCCAGCCGGACCGGCACCCCGACGGCCAGGCGCCGGGGGAGGGCCTCCATGCCGTCGGCCGGCACGAAGACCCGGCCGAGCGCGAAGCTCCGCCACACCAGCCGGACGAAGCCCTCGCTCGTCGCGAGCTCGCGGTCGGCGAGCACGCCCGAGAGGAAGGGCCGCAGGAAGGTCTCGGTGGCCGTGCCGCCCAGCCCGGCGGCGGCCAGGTCCGCGGCCGCCGACCGGGCCGTGCGGAGGGCGGTGCGGCCCGGCGGGGTGCCGAGCACCCGGGCGGTCCACGCGGCGAGTTTCGCCAGGTCTGCGGGCGGGAGCGCGCGCAGCGAGGCGGGCGCCGCGGTGGGGGTGCGCAGTGGGTTGACGAACCGGCGAAGCGAGCCGTCGGCGGCCCGGATCGCGGCGCCCGGGACGAACGGCCGCATGGCCAGCGACTCCGGCCCGTCCGGCCCGAGGACCGTGCGCAACGCGGGATAGGCGGTGTTGAGGACCTGGAACCCGCGGTCGCAGCGGAAGCCGTCGACGACGTCCGTCGCGATCCGGCCGCCGACCCGGTCGGCGGCCTCGAGGACCGTCACGTCGAGCCCGCGGCGGCGCAGGATCCGCGCGGCCCGCAGCCCGGCGACCCCCGCCCCGACGACGGCGACGTCCGTGTCGGTGCTCATGCCCGGACGGCGGCGGAGAGCGCGTCGGCGAGGGTGGTGTGCCGGAACGTGAAGCCGGCCCCGAGCAACGCCCGCGGCACCGCACGCTGCGAGTACAGCAGCATCTCCCGGCCCATGTCGCCGAGCACGGTGCTCACCGCGAAGGCCGGGACGACCAGCGGCGCGGGCCGCCCGACGGCGCTCGCGAGGGTCTGGGTCAGGACCTTGTTGGTCACGGGGGCGGGCCCGGTGACGTTGACCGGGCCGCTCAGCGCGTCGTTCTCGACGGCGAACCGGATGGCCGAGACCTCGTCGTCGAGCGAGACCCAGGGCATGTACTGCTCGCCGCTGCCGATCCGCGCGCCCAGGAACGCCTTCCACACCGGGCGCATCAGCGCCAGCAGCCCGCCCGACGGCGACAGGACCAGCCCCGTGCGCAGCCGGACCACACGGGCGCCGGCGTCCGCGGCCGGGGCGGTGGCGGCCTCCCAGTCCCGGCAGACCTCGGCCAGGAACCCCTCGCCCGACGGCGCGGACTCGTCGATCTCGTCCGGCCCGGCGTCGCCGTAGTAGCCGACCGCGGAGCCGCTGACGAAGGCCGGGACGCCGGCCCGGGCGACGGCGGTGGCCAGCACCTCGGTCGGGACGTTGCGGCTGTCCCGGATGGCCTGCTTGCGCGCGCCGCTCCACGGCCGGTCGGCGATCCCGACGCCGCCGAGGCTCACCACGGCGTCGGCCCCGTCGAGGGCGCCCTCGTCGATCGCGCCCGACGGCGGGTCCCAGCCGCGCTCGTCCGGGGCCGACGGGGCGCGGCGGACCAGCCGCACGACCTCGTGGCCCGCCTCCCGGAGGCCGGCGACCAGGGCGGTTCCGATCAGGCCGGACGAACCGGCGACGACGACGCGCACGGCCCGGATCCTTCCGAACCCGGCCGGAGCGCGCGACCCGGGCACGCCGACACGGGTGCGTGAGAACGGCCGGAGGGGCCCGCGACCTGCGGGACCCCTCCGGGTGTGACGTTGCGGCGGGCGTCAGAGGCCGAGCTCGGCCTCGAACGCACCCTCCTCGAGCCGGGCGCGGATCGCGCTGACGAACCGGCCGGCGTCGGCGCCGTCGACGATCCGGTGGTCGTAGGTCAGCGGCAGGTAGCAGACGGACCGCACGGCGATGACGTCCTCGCCGTCCGGGCCCGCCACGACCTTCGGCTCCTTCGCGATCGCGCCAGTGCCGAGGATCGCGACCTGCGGCTGGTTGATGATCGGCGTGTCGAACAGCGCGCCGGCGCTGCCGATGTTGGTGATCGTGAAGGTCCCGCCGGACAGCTCGTCGGGCTTGATCGTGTTGTTGCGGGTGCGGGCCGCGACGTCGGCGATCTTGCGGGCGATGCCGGCCAGCGACAGGTCCTCGGCGTTCTTGATCACCGGGACGAGCAGGCCGCGCGGGGTGTCGACGGCGATCGCCAGGTGGACGTTGCCGTGGTACTCGATCTGCTTGCCGTCCTCGGAGATCGAGGCGTTGACGGCCGGGAAGGCCTTGAGGGCCTCGACCGTGGCCTTCGCGAAGAACGGCAGGTAGGTGAGCTTGACGCCCTCGCGCTGCTCGAAGGCCGCCTTCGCCCGGGCCCGCAGCTTGGCGATCCGGGTGACGTCGACCTCCTGGACGGTGGTCAGCTGCGCCGAGACCTTGAGCGACTCGGTCATGCGCTGGGCGATGACCTGACGCAGGCGCGGCATCTTCACCGTGGTGCCCGGCTGCGGCCCGTCGGCGGCGCGCGACGGCACCGTCGTGGGCTCCTTCGGGGCACTGGTCGGGGCGCTCGGCGCGGCGGCGGCCGGCTGCTGCGGGGCCGCGGCGGGCTCCGGGGCCTTGGCAGACTCGGCGGCGGCCAGGACGTCCTGCTTGCGGATGCGGCCGCCGACGCCCGAGCCCTCGAGGGTGTCGAGGTCCACGCCGTGCTCCGCGGCCAGCTTGCGGACCAGCGGGGTGACGTACGGCGGGGCGGAGGTGCCCTTGGTCTCGGCCTTCCCGTTGCCCGACGGGGCCGGCGCGGTCTCGGCGGCGCGGGCGGTGTCCTCGGTCTCCGGCTTCGCCGGCTCCGGCGCGGCCTGCTCCTCCTTGACCGGCTCCTTGGGGGCCTCCTGCTTCGGGGCCTCCTCCTGCTTCGGGGCCTCCTGCTTCGGGGGCTCCGGCGTCGGCTCCTCGGCCTGGGCGGGCGCGGCGTCGGCGTCGCCGATGACGGCGAGCTGGCCGCCGACCTCGACGGTGTCGTCCTCGCCGACGGACAGCTCGAGGACCGTGCCGGCGACCGGCGACGGGATCTCGGTGTCGACCTTGTCGGTGGAGACCTCGAGCAGCGGCTCGTCGACCTCGACGCTGTCGCCGACCTGCTTGAGCCAGCGGGTCACGGTGCCCTCGGTGACCGACTCGCCGAGCTCGGGCATGGTGACCGGGGTGCCACCGCCGGAGGACTTGCCGGTCGAGGCCTTCGGGGCCTCCTGCGGCTCCTCGGCCTGCGGCGCCTCCTGCGGCTCCTCGGCGGGCTCCGGCTCGGGCTCCGGCTCGGCGGCCTCGGACTGCGGCTGGGCCTCGGGCTGCGCGGACCCCTCGTCGGAGCCGGCGTCGCCGATGACGGCGAGCTCGCCGCCGACCTCGACGGTCTCGTCCTCACCGGCGACGATCTTCTGCAGCACGCCGGCGACCGGGGACGGGATCTCGGTGTCGACCTTGTCGGTGGAGACCTCGAGCAGCGGCTCGTCGACCTCGACGGTGTCGCCCTCCGCCTTGAGCCAGCGGGTGACGGTGCCTTCGGTGACGCTCTCACCGAGGGCGGGCATCTGGACGGAGAAGGCCATGTCTGCTCGGATCCTCTTTCGACGTGCGGTGGTGTGGTCCGTTCGGGACCTCAGCCGTGGGTGTGCAGGGGTTTGCCGGCCAGGGCGAGGTGTGCCTCGCCGAACGCCTCGTTCTGGGTGGGGTGGGCGTGGACGAGCGGGGCGACGTCGCCGGGCTCGGCTTCCCAGTTGTAGACGAGCTGGGCCTCGCCGATGAGTTCGCCGACGCGGGCGCCGACCATGTGGATCCCGACCACCGGGCCGTCCTTCGCGCGGACCAGCTTGATCGCGCCGGAGGTCTGCAGGATCTGCGACTTGCCGTTGCCGCCGAGGTCGTAGGTCAGGGTCTCGATCTCGCCGAACTTGTCCTTGGCCTGGGCCTCGGTGAGCCCGACGGAGGCGACCTCGGGCTCGCAGTAGGTGACCCGGGGGATGCCGGCCTCGTCGATCGGGGCCGGGTCGAGCCCCGCGATGTCCTCGGCCACGAAGATGCCCTGCTGGAAACCGCGGTGGGCCAGCTGCAGGCCCGCGACGATGTCGCCGACGGCGTACACGCCGTCGAGGTTGGTGCGGAGCCGCTCGTCGGCGGTGACGAACCCGCGCTCCATGGCCAGCCCGGCCTCCTCGTAGCCGTGGCCGGTGGTGTTCGGGCCGCGGCCGACCGCGACGAGCAGCAGGTCGGCCTCGATCTCCTCGCCGGACTCCAGGGAGACGGTGACGGTGTCGTTGACCTGCTTGGCCCCGGTGAACTTGACCCCGGTCTTGGCGGTGATCTTGCGGCGGCGGAAGGCGCGTTCGAGGAGCTTGGAGGCGAACTCGTCCTCGTTGGGCACCAGCCGGGGCAGGGCCTCGACGACGGTGACCTCGGCGCCGAAGGAGCGCCACACGGAGGCGAACTCGACGCCGATCACGCCGCCGCCGAGCACGACGACCCGCTGCGGGACGTCGTCGAGGGTCAGGGCCTGGTCGGAGGTGATGACGCGGCCGCCGATCTCCAGCCCGGGCAGGGTCTTCGAGTAGGAGCCGGTGGCCAGCACGACGTTCTGCCCGGTGTAGGTGGTGCCGTCCACCTCGACCGACTTCGGTCCGACGAAGGTGCCGGCGCCCTCGACGAGCTCGATCTTGCGGGACTTCACCAGGCCCTGCAGGCCCTTGTAGAGGCGGCCGACGACGCCGTCCTTGTAGGTGTTGACCCCGGTCATGTCGATGCCGACCAGCTGGGAGAGCACGCCGACCTTGGCTCCGTCCCGGGCGGCGTCGGCGACCTCGGCCGCGTGGAGCAGGGCCTTGGTGGGGATGCAGCCGCGGTGCAGGCAGGTGCCGCCGAGCTTGTCCTTCTCGACCAGCACCACCGACATGCCCAGCTCGGCGGCCCGCAGGGCGCACGCGTAACCACCGGAGCCACCGCCGAGGATCACCAGATCGGCAGTCCGTTCGGGCACGTCGGTTCTCCTCACTCGCGGCGTCGGTGACCCGGTGCTCCTTCCGGGCGGCCCCATCTTGTCACTCGGCGACCGCAGTCGCTGGAACAGGTCCGGGAGAAATCCGGACAGGTCGCGCGTTGGGTGGGTGACGCCGAGAGCAGCGGAGGGCTCATGGGACTGTTCGGCCGCAAGCGCGCCGGTGGGCGGCGTGGTGCCGCGGCCGAGGACGCCGAGCACCTGCGCGCCTGGACGGCGGTGCGCGAGGGCGTGGAGGCGTTCGTCGAGCCCCGTACCGCCGTGACCGAGACGACGATGATCCTCGTGGCCAAGGACGGGGAGTGGACGCGGCGCCGGGTCGCCGGTCCGGACGGTGCCCGCAAGCTCGCGCGGTCGCTGCGGATCCCGGTCTACGACGTCCAGATCGTCGGCTACCCGAAGCGGATGCGCGACCACGACGCCCGGCAACGGGTGCTGCGCGAGCGGGAGCGCCGGCGGGGGCTGGGGGAGCTCGGCGGCTACAGCTAGCTCCTACCGAGTCTTGCGGGCGCCGATCGCCTGCATCACGGGAGCGGCGCGCAGCAGCGGGCCGGGGGCCAGGGCGGTCAGCCGCATCATCGCGCCGCGCCAGCCCGGGACCGTCTTGTAGACGCGCCCGGTGCCGAACAGCCCGACCAGCTCGGTGGCCACGCGGTCCGGGGTGAGCAGCACACCGGACCGGACGAGCGCCCGCGCCCGCGGTTCCATCGTGTCGAGCAGGGCCGTCGCGACGCCGTCGGGGTTGATCGCGTGCACCCGGATCCCGTCCGCCCGCACCTCGGCCGACAGCGCGGAGGCGAGGGAGAGCACGGCGGCCTTCGTCGCGGCGTAGAGCGAGAGGCCCGGCACGGGCCCGAGCCCGGACAGCGAGGCGGTGATCGCGAGGTCGCCCCCGCCGCCCTGCTCGCGGAACGCGGCGATCGCGGCGCGCGAGCCCCACACCGGGCCCAGCAGGTTGATCTCGACCAGGGCCCGGGCCTCGGCGTCGGTCAGCTCGGCCAGCGGGCCGCCGGTGCCGACGCCGGCGTTGCTCACCCACGCGCCGAGGGGCGCCAGCTCACGGGCGCGGGCGGCGACGGCGTGCGCGGCGGCCGGGTCGGTGACGTCGTAGGCGGCGGACTCGCCGCCGATCTCCGCGGCCGTCGCCTTCGCCGCGGTCTCGTCGACGTCGGTCACCAGGACGCGGTAGCCGCGCCCGGCGAGCTCGCGGGCGATCGCCGCGCCGATGCCGCGCGCGCCACCGGTGACGACGGCCGAGCGGGAGCCTGTGGGGACCGAGTGGGCGACACGGCGGCGGATCACCGGCGTGACCTTACCCGCGGGTAGCTCTCGGGGGAGCCCCGAACGCCGATCCGGGGGATCACCGGATGTCCGGTCCGTCCCCGGCGGATGGACTCCGGGAGTGCCTCCCGCAATGCTCTCCCGGTCGCGCCCGTCCACCTCCGCCCGTACCTGGCGGCGGCTCGCCGTCTGGGTCCACCTGCTGTCCTCGGTGGGCTGGATGACCTGCGCGCTCGCGCTGTTCGCGCTGCTCGTGCCCGCCCTGCGGGGTGGCGCGTCGTGGGCGGTCGAGGCGGCCCACCACCTCGACACCCAGCTGCTCGCGCCGCTGGCCAACACGTCCGCCGCGACCGGCCTGGTGCTCTCGCTCGGCACCGCGTGGGGGCTGGCCGTGCACCGGTGGGTGTTGACGAAGCTCGTGATCACCCTGGTGCAGCTCTACCTCGGGATCTTCGTGCTGTCGGGGGCGCTGGACACCGCCTCCCACACGCTCCGCGTCTCGCCCGCCCTGGTCGTCGGCACGGCGCTGATGGCGAGCGCGATCGCTGTGCAGGCCTGGCTCTCGGTCACCAAGCCCGGCGGGCGCACCCGCTGGGGCACCCGGGGCGGGCGGCCGGTCACGCTCCCGACCGCGCCGCCTCGGGTGTTCGCGCTGGTCGTCGCCGCCCCGGTGGTGGACGTGACGCTCGGCCTGCTCCTCGGCTTCCCCTCGCCCCTGTGCTCGCTGACCGCGGTGCTCGTCGCCGCGGTGGTCCGCCACCGCACCCTCCGCCGCCGGGGCGTGCCGGCGTAGCTCCCGACTCGCGGTGCCAGAGCTCCCGACTCGCGGTGCCAGAGCTCCCGACTCGCGGTGCGGGAGCTCCCGACTCGCGGTGCCAGAGCTCCCGACTCGCGGTGCCAGATCTCCCGACTCGCGGACGCGTGGGGGCGGCTCCCGGACGTCGGTGCGGCCCGACGCGCGACGCATGATCGCCGTCGCCGTGCGCCCAGGGCGGACAGTCGAACCGCGGATGCACGCAGGCGTCGATCATGGCGGCGCGCACGGGTTGGTGATCACCGTTTGCGTGCAGCGGCGGCCGCGGACACCACGCCCACCGCACACGATCGTCGATCTTCGACAGGAAGCGACCTCGAAGCGGCGTCGGGTACCACCACGGCCTTCGAGTCCGGCGCCGCGCCGGAGCTCCCGACTCGCGGTGCGGGAGCTCCCGACTCGCGGTGCGGGAGCTCCCGACTCGCGGTGCCGGAGCTCCCGACTCGCGGTGCCGGAGCTCCCGACTCGCGGGAGCCCGGCTCGAGCCGCGAGCCGCGGGTCAGCCGTTGGCGGCGATGTCCTCGAGGAGGGCGACGAGGGTGCGGACCGGCACGCCGGTGCCGCCCTTGGGTGTGTAGCCCCAGGGGCCCCCGGTGTTGAACGACGGGCCGGCGATGTCGATGTGCGCCCACGGCAGCCCGTCCGCGACGAACTCGCGCAGGAAGATGCCGGCGGCGAGCATGCCGCCGAAGCGGTTGCCGGTGACGTTGGCCAGGTCGGCGATGCGGGAGTCGAGCTCGCCGCGCAGGTGCTCGGGCAGCGGCATGGCCCAGGCGTCCTCGCCGACGGACCGGCCGAGCGCGGCGACCCGGTCGCGGAAGTCGTCGCTGCCCATGACGCCCGCGGTGCGGGTGCCCAGCGCGACCATCTGCGCGCCGGTGAGCGTGGAGGTCTCGACGAGGTAGTCGGGGTCGTCCTCGGCGGCCCGGACCATCGCGTCGGCCAGGATCAGCCGGCCCTCCGCGTCCGTGTTGAGCACCTCGACGGTCTTGCCGCCGTACATCGACAGCACGTCGCCCGGCCGGTACGCGGTGTCCGACGGCATGTTCTCGGCCATCGGCACGGTCGCGGTCACGGCGACGGGCAGCTGCAGCTTCGCGGCGAGCACCGTCGTCGCGATCACCGCGGCGGCGCCGGACATGTCCGACGTCATGTGATCCATGTTGGCGGCGGGCTTGATCGAGATGCCGCCGGTGTCGAACGTGATGCCCTTGCCGATCAGCGCGACCTTCTTCGCGGGGTTCTCCCCGCCCGACCAGCGCAGCCGGACCAGCCGCGGCAGCCGCGACGAGCCCTGCCCGACGCCGAGGATGCCGCCGTACCCGCCGGCGGCCAGCGCCTCGTCGTCGAGCACCTCGACCGCCAGCCCGGCGGCCTCGCCCAGCTCGCGGGCCCGCGCGGCGAAGGTCTCGGGGTAGAGCGCGTTGGGCGGGGTGTTGATGAGGTCCCGCGCGGTGCTCACCGCCTGGGCGACGGCGAAGGCGTGCTCGAGGACGTCCGCGTCCGCCCCCGGGAACTCCACGGACTCGATCGGCTTCTTCCCGGCCGTCGGGTCGCCCTTGAACGCGGTGAACCGGTAGGCCCCGAGCAGCACGCCCTCCGCGGCGGCGGTCAGGTCGACCGCGCCCAGGGTGCTGACCACGCGGCCGCTGCCGGCCAGGGCCCGGGCCACCGCGCCCGACGCCCGCCGCACCTGGTCGGCGGGGATCGCGCCGGACTCGTCCGGCTTGCCGAGCCCCACCCCGACGACGAGCGGGGAGCCGACCGCCCCGCGCGAGGGCAGCTTCACGACCTCCTCGACCTTGCCGGTGGCGCCGGCGAGCGCGAGCAGCCCGGCGAGCGTGCCGTCGAAGGCGGCGTCGATCTCCTCGGCGCCGGGCGCGAGGACCGGCTCGGCGCCGTTCCCGTTCGAGCCCTCGCCGTTGCCGTTCGCGCCCGGGAGCAGGCCGACGACGAGGACGTCGGCCTCGGCCGCCGCGGCGGGCCCCTCCAGGGCGCCGATGCGGGTGCCGGTCTGCGGGACGGTGGTCGTCAAGGCGGGTCTCCTCGGTCGGGGTCGGGCGCCGCCCGGCGGTCCCGGGGCGGGGTACGGCGGCGTGAGCGGGTTGGCATCGCCGGGCCCGGGGCGCCGCACCGCCCGTCGACGAGCGGTCCGAGCGCCCGGCGAGACCTCTTCGAAATGCTAATGACACCGTCGCGGGGCCGTTTCGCACAGGGTCGGATGCAATGGTGGTGACCGTGGCAACGACCCTCGGACGCCGCCTGGGTACCGCCGACGTGGTGGTGCTCGGGCTCGTCGCCATGCTCGGGTCCGGGGTCTTCGCCGTCTTCGCACCCGCCGGCGCCGCGGCGGGGCCGTGGCTGCTCCTGGCGGTGCTGCTGGCCGCGGTCGTCGCGGGGACCTGCGTGCTGTCCACCGCGGAGCTGGTGCTCGCGGGCGGCTCGGGCGGGGCGAGCTTCTCCGCCGGGTACACGGCCGGCTACGTCGCGGCCCGGGACCGCCTGCACCCCGTCGCGGGCCGGCTCGCCGGCGTCACGCTGCTGATCGGCGGGGTCGCCTCGGCGGCGGCGGCCGCGGGCGTGTTCGGGGCGTACGTGCTGCCGTCGAACCCGCTGGTGGCCGGGATCGTCGTGATCGTCGCGGCCACGGTGCTCAACGTCGTCGGGGTCCGGACGACCGCCCGCTCCTCCTGGCTGCTGGCCGGCGGGACGCTCGCGGTGCTGGTCGTGGTGGTGGTCGTCGGGCTGCTGGGCCCGGGTGGGGAGCAGACGGTCTCGGCGGCGGTCACGGCAGCGGGCGAGGCCCGCGGGGTCGCGGTGCCCGTGCCGCAGGCCTCGCCGGGTGCGCTGGGCGTGCTCTCGGCCGCGGGGCTGGTGTTCTTCGCGTTCGTCGGGTTCGCCAACGTGGCGACCTACCGCGAGGAGGTCCGCACCCCGGCCCGCACCCTGCGCCGCGCGATCCCGATCGCCCTCGCCGTCTGCACGCTGACCTACCTCGCCGTCGCGGGGGCGCTGCTGATGGGACTGGGCACGGACCGGATCGGCGAGGAGCACGCGCCGCTGGTCGCGCTCGTCGACACCGGCCAGGCGCCCGCGCTGGGCGTGCTGGTGCGCATCGGCGCCGCGGCGGCCGCCGGCTCGACGCTGCTCGCCGTGCTGATCGGGATCAGCCGCACGGCCATGGAGATGGGGGCCCGGGAGGACCTGCCCCGCTCGTTCGCGAAGGTCTGCGGCAGCGGCGCCCCCTGGCGGTCCGACGTCCTCGGCGCGGCCCTGGCGATCCTCGTCGCCGTGCTCGCCGGGCCGGTGGCGTCCATCGCGCTGTCGGCCTGCGCGATGCTGCTGCACTACGCGCTCGTGCACGCGGCGGCGCTGCGGGTCCCCGACCGGCGGACCCCGGCCTGGGTGGCGGCCGTCGGGTTCGTGCTGTGCCTGGGGCTGGCCGCGCTGCTGCCGCGGACGTCGGTGCTGATCACCCTCGGCGCCCTGGCGGTGGGCTGGGGGCTGTCCGAGCTGTCGGCGCTGCGGGCCCGCCGGAGACCGCCGCCGCCGCAGGAGGAGGCACCGGGGGAGCAGGCGGCCTGAGTACGGTTTGCCCGTGACCGACGAGCTGATCACGGGACCGCTGCACGACCGGCACGTCGCGCTGGGGGCGACCCTCGGCGCCTTCGGCGGCTGGTCCATGCCGATCGCCTACCCGGCCGGCACCGTGGCCGAGCACACCGCCGTCCGCGAGGCGGTCGGGGTCTTCGACGTCAGTCACCTCGGCAAGCTGCTGGTCCGCGGGCCGGGCGCGGCGGACTTCGTCAACTCCTGCCTCACCGCCGACCTCGGGAGGATCACGCCGGGGAAGGCGCAGTACACCTTGTGCTGCACGGAGTCCGGCGGCGTGGTCGACGACCTCATCGCCTACCTGGACGGGCCGGACGAGGTCCTCCTGGTCCCGAACGCCGCCAACGCCGCCCGGGTCGCCGAGCTCCTGCGCGCGGCGGCGCCGGCCGGGATCGAGATCGTCGACCGGCACCGCGAGCTCGCCGTGATCGCCGTGCAGGGGCCGCGCTCCGCCGAGCTGTTCCACACCATGTTCGCCGGGTTCTCCGGCGTCCCCGGGCTGGACTACATGGCATTCGCCGACGCCGGCGCCGTCCGGGTCTGCCGCACCGGCTACACCGGCGAGCACGGCTACGAGCTGCTCGTGCCGGCCGCGCAGGCCCCCGAGGTCTGGGAGGGGCTCCTCGCCGGCGCGGAGCCGCTCGGCGGGCGGCCGTGCGGGCTGGGCGCGCGGGACACGCTGCGCACGGAGATGGGCTACCCGCTGCACGGCCAGGACCTCAGCGAGGAGATCACCCCGGTGCAGGCGGGCAGCTCGTGGGCGGTCGGTTGGTCGAAGCCGGCGTTCTGGGGCCGCGAGGCGCTGCTGGCCGAGCGCGAGGCCGGGCCGGCGCGGCGGCTGCGCGGGCTGCGGGCCACCGGGCGCGGGATCCCGCGGGCCGGGATGACGGTCCTGGCCGGCGGCGAGCCGGTCGGCGTCACGACCTCGGGCACCTTCTCGCCGACGCTCAGGACCGGCATCGCGCTGGCGCTGATCGACACCGCGGCGGGGGTGTCCGCCGACGACGTCGTGACCGTCGACGTCCGAGGTCGCTCACTCGAGACGCAGGTGGTGAAGCCCCCGTTCGTCCCGTCGCACGTCCGATGATCGGGCACCCGACCGGCTGACACGCGCCTTGCCCCGCGGGTTACCGTTCATTCATGAACGCGCCGCTGTTCACCCGCATCCCGAACCCCGCGCCGGCCTCCGACCAGCGGCGCAGCGAGATCCTGGCCGCACCGGGGTTCGGCCGGCACTTCACCGACCACATGGTCTCGATCCGCTGGACGGTCGGCGAGGGCTGGCACGACTTCACGGTGGAGCCGTACGGGCCGATCGCGCTCGACCCGGCGACGATGGTCCTGCACTACGGGCAGGAGATCTTCGAGGGCCTCAAGGCCTACACCCAGCCGGACGGCACGATCGCGTCGTTCCGGCCGGAGGAGAACGCGGCGCGGTTCCGCCGGTCCGCGGTGCGCCTGGGCATGCCCGAGCTGCCGGACGAGCTGTTCATGGCCGCGCTGCGCGAGCTGGTCGACGTCGACCGCGCCTGGGTGCCCCCGGCCGGCGGCGAGGAGTCGCTCTACCTGCGGCCGTTCATGATCGCTACCGAGGTCGGACTGGGCGTGAAGCCCGCCGACTCGTACCTCTTCCTGCTCATCGCCTCGCCCGCCGGCGCGTACTTCCCGGGCGGGGTCAAGCCCGTCGACGTCTGGCTGTGCACGGACTTCACCCGGGCCGCGATCGGCGGGACCGGCACCGCGAAGTGCGGCGGGAACTACGCCGCCTCGCTGCTGCCGCAGGCCCAGGCCGCGCAGCACGGGTGCGCGCAGGTCGCCTACCTCGACGCCGCGGAGAGGCGCTGGGTCGAGGAGATGGGCGGGATGAACCTGTTCTTCGTCTACGGCTCCGGGGAGTCGGCCGAGCTGGTCACGCCGGAGCTGTCCGGCAGCATCCTCGAGGGCGTCACCCGGCACTCGCTGCTCACCCTGGGCAAGGAGATCGGCTGCCAGGTCACCGAGCGCAAGATCTCCGCGCGGGAGTGGCTCGTGGGGTGTGCGGACGGGGCCATCACCGAGGTGTTCGCCTGCGGCACCGCGGCAGTGATCACACCGGTCGGCAACGTCAAGTTCAGCGAGAACACCGGCGTCGGGTCGATCCGCGTGGCCGACGGCGAGCCCGGTGCGGTCACCATGCGCCTGCGCACTCTGCTCACCGACATCCAGCGGGGCACCGGCACGGACACCCACGGCTGGATGACCGCCCTCTGACCCCGTGAGTGCCGACTGCCCCTAGAGGGGCAGTCGGCACGCACGACCCCGGCTGAGCTGCGCGGATGCCGGATCAGGCCGTGGCGAGGACCAGCAGGACCGCGGCGGCGCCCAGCTCCGCCGCCGCGCCCAGGACGTCCCCGGACATCCCGCCGAACCGGCGCGCCGTGTGTGCGGACAGCGCCACCACGAGAACGGCCGCCAGCGCGACGCCGGCCGGCCCGCGCCAGCCCGCGACCGCGTAGCCCGCGGCGGCCAGCACGGCCCACCACACCGGCGCCACCCACGCGGCCTGCGACTCGGCGACCATCGCGCCGAGCCCACCGGGCCGTGCGGCGGGCACGCCGCGGCGGGCGACCCAGCAGAATCCGGCCCGGCCCGTCGCGACGGCGATCGCGCTCCCGGCCACGGCGTGCCAGCTCGTCAGGGCGCCCAGCGATCCCGCCTGGACCCCGAGGACGACCAGCAGCGTCACCGCGGCGAAGGGCCCCGCGCCGCCGTCCTTCATCACGGCGAGCGCGCGCTCGGGCGGGCCGAAGCAGCCCAGCCCGTCGGCGGTGTCCGCGAGCCCGTCGACGTGCATCCCGCGCGTGCCGAGGGCCAGCACCCCGACGGCGAGCAGGCCGGCGACCAGCCCGGGCACGCCCACCGCGGTGAGCCCCCGGACGACCAGCCCGGCGACGCCACCCAGCAGGGCCCCGACCAGGGGAGCCCAGCGCAGCGCCCCGGCCGCGGTCCGCGCCGACGGGATCCCAGTCCGGACGGGCAGGACGGTGAGCCAGCTCAGCGCGAGGGCGAGCGCGCTCATCCGGCTCTCACCCCGCGACGGCGCGCACGGGCGCGATCCCGCTCGCCTCCGCGGTCGTGGTCTCGCCGAGCAGCCGGGCGGCCGCCTGGATCAGCGGCAGCACCGCGACCGCGCCCGTGCCGTCCCCCTGGCGGACCTGCAGGTCCAGCACCGGGACGAGCTGCAGGTGCTGGAGGACGAGCGTCATCGCGGGTTCGGGGGAGTTCTGGGCGGCGAGCCACCAGTGGTGCGCGCCGGGGGCCAGCTCGTCGGCCAGTAGGGCCGCGGCGCCGACCACGAGGCCGTCGAGGAGCACGGGGGTGCGGCGCAACGCGGCCTGCACGAGGAACCCGGTGAGGACGGCGAGGTCGGCGCCACCCGCCGTGCGCAGCAGCGCGTGCGGGTCGCGGACGTGCGGCTTCGCGCGGCGCAGGGCGTCGCGGATCGCGGCGGCCTTGCGCATCCACGCGTCGTCGCCGATGCCGGACCCCCGCCCCACGACGGCGACCGGCTCGGCCCCCGTCACCGCCGAGACCAGTGTCGACGCGGGCGTGGTCGCGCCGACCCCCAGGGAGGCGGGGACGAGCAGATCGGCGCCGGAGTCGACCTCCTCGTCGGCCAGCGCGCGGCCGATGCGGATCGCGGTCTCGACCTCGGCGGTCGTGAGGGCGTCCTCGCGGTCGATCCGGCCGCTGCCCCGGCGGACCTTGAACCGCTCCTGGCCGGGCAGCAACGCCTCCCGGTCCAGCCCGGCGTCGACCACCCGGACCGAGGCCCCGGACACCGAGGCCGCCACCGCGACCGGCGCGGACTGCTCCAGCGTGGCCGCGACCTGCCGCGCGGTGACCTCCGGCGGATAGGCGGAGACCCCGGCGGCCGCGATCCCGTGGTCGGCCGCGACGACGACCACGCGCACCCGCGCGGGCGGCCGCGGCGGGCAGGTGCCCTGCATCGACGACAGCCACAGGCCAAGGTCGGCGAGCACGCCCAGCCCGCCCGCGGGCACCGCCAGCGCCTCGTACCGGGCGACGGCCTCGCGCCGCGCCTCGAGGTCGGGTGCGGGCACGGCGGGGAAGGGACTCTCGCTCACGCGCCCTTCCTACCGTCCGCCCTGCGCAGGCGTCGCGGCAGCCCTGGTCACGGGCCCTTCAACCGCAGCGGCAGGCCCGCCACCAGCAGCACCACCTCGTCGCACACCTCGGCGAGGGCGGCGTTGAGGGCGCCGAGCTCGTCCCGGAACAGTCGCCCGGCGCGGGTCGCGGGGACCACGCCCAGCCCGACCTCGGCGGACACCAGCACGCACGACGCCTCGGACCGGGCCTGCCGCACGCTCTCGACCAGCGTCGCGACGGCGTCCTCGACCCCGGGCGGGGTGGTGGGCGCCTCCCAGGCCTCGGTGTCGTCGAGCACGCCCGTCAGCCAGGTGGCGAGGTCGTCGATCAGCAGCGGGCCGCCGCGGGCGAGCTCGGCGACCAGGTCGGGCTCCTCGACGGTGGTCCAGCAGGCCGGCCGGCGCGCGGCGTGCCGGGCGATCCGGGCCTCCCACTCGAGGTCGTCCGGCCGGCGGCGGGCGGTGGCGGCGTAGCGGACCGGGGCGTCGGCGGGCAGCAACGCCTCGGCGTACCCGGACTTGCCCGACCGGGTGCCGCCCAGGACGAGGGTCCTCAGACCTGCGCCCCGCGCTGGACCCGCGGCTTCGGCACCCGCAGCTTGCGGATCTGGCTGGCCCGGGTGAAGGCGTACCACCCGGTGCCGAGCCCGCTGATCTGCTCGTCCGGGAACTTGGCCCGCGCCTGCTTCGTGACGCGCATCCCGAGCGTGACGCCCTCGACCACCATCACGAACAGCACGACCAGGCTGAACAGGCTCAGGTACTGCTGCACCGCCGGGATCGGCAGCAGCACCGAGATCAGCACCACCACGGCGAGCGGCATGAACAGGCCCATCAGGTGCGGCCGCGAGTCCACGACGTCCCGGATGTAGGCCTTCACCGGACCGCGGTCGCGGGGGAGGAGCACCCGGTCGTCGCCGGCGTCCATCCGCGCGCGGCGCTCGGCGGCCTGGGCGCGGCGCTCGTCCTTGCTCGGGCGGTTGGCCTTGGCCAGGCGGGCGGCCTCGCGCTGGGTCTTCGGCGGGGGCGGGGCCGGGCCGCGACGCTTGGTCTCGGCGTCGCGGCGCTTCGGCGTGGGCCGGCCCTTGCCCTGCGTCCAGCGCGGATCGAGCGGCTTCTTCTCCTGCGTGCCCTCGGCCTCGTCCGTGTCGACGGACGCGGATGCCGGGGAATCGTCGGAGCGGCGCAGGAACCTCACAGGTCCACAGGGTACGGGCGATAGCGTGCGCGGTGTGCGTGTGGTCGTCGCTCCCGACTCCTTCGGCGGAACACTGAGCGCGCGGGCCGCGGCCGGCGCCATCGCGGAGGGCTGGTTGCGCGCCGTCCCCGACGCCCGGATCGACCGCCTCCCGCTGGCCGACGGCGGCACCGGCTTCGTCGACGTCCTGCAGGAACGGCTGGGCGGGGCTCTGCACGAACCGCAGGTCACCGGCCCGTTCGGCGATCCGGTGACCGCCCCGTGGCTGCAGGTCGGCACGACCGCCTACGTCGAGTCGGCGGCCGCGTGCGGGCTGCACCACGTGCCCCGGGAACGGCGGACGCCGGACGTGGCGGGCCGTGTCACCACGCGCGGGGTCGGCGAGCTGCTGCGCGCGGCGCGGGCCGCGGGCTGCACCGAGGCCGTCATCGGGCTCGGCGGCTCGGCCACCACGGACGGCGGCGCGGGCATGCTCGCCGCGCTCGGGGCCGCCCCGCTCGACGCGTCGGGCGCCGAGCTGCCACCCGGCGGGGCCGACCTGGGGCGGTGCGTGCGGCTCTCCGGCACCCCGGACGTCGGGATGACGCTGGTCGCGGCTGCGGACGTCGACAACCCGCTGCTCGGCCCGCACGGCGCCGCCGCGGTGTTCGGGCCGCAGAAGGGGGCGGACGAGGGCGCGGTCGCGGCGCTCGACGCCGCCCTGGCCGTGTGGGCGGACGTCCTCGCGGAGGCGACGGGCCGGGACGTCCGCGACGAGCCCGCCGCCGGAGCCGCCGGCGGCCTGGGGGCGGCGCTGCTGGCGCTCGGTGCGCGCCGCGAGTCCGGGGCGGGTCTGGTCCGCCGCCTGCTGGGGCTCGACGAGGCGCTCGACGCCGTCGCCGCCGAGGGCGGGCTGGCGATCACCGGCGAGGGCAGCTTCGACTGGCAGTCGCTGCGCGGGAAGCTCATCACCGCGGTGGCCGGGGCGGCCGCCGAGCGCGGCGTGCCGTGTGTCGTCCTGGCCGGGCAGGTGAGCGTCGGGCGGCGCGAGGCGGCCGCGGCAGGTGTCGACGCCGCGTACTCGGCCTCGGAGCACGCCGGCGGGATCGAGGCCTCGATGGCCGATCCGGCGGGCACGCTGGCGGCACTCGCCGAGCACGTCGCGCGCCGGTGGGGCTCGTCCTGACCGTCCGGTGACCCGGATCACCCGATCCGGGGGCGGCGGATTCCCGCAGGCCCCGGAGGGTGTCGGCGGGAGGGCCTACTATGGGTCGAGGCACGACTCCCGGGTCGCCGGGAACAGTTCCGCCACGTGCGCTGTTGGGAGAGTTCATGACCGTCGAGAACACCGTCGAGGCCGGCGCCGCCGAGGAGACCCACGGCGTCGAGCTGACCGACAACGCCGCCCTCAAGGCGCGCTCCCTGCTCGAGCAGGAGGGCCGTGACGACATGCACCTGCGCATCGCCGTGCAGCCCGGTGGCTGCGCCGGTCTGCGCTACCAGCTCTTCTTCGACGACCGTTCGCTCGACGGCGACCTGTTCCGTGACTTCCACGGCCTCAAGGTCGGCGTGGACCGGATGAGCGCGCCGTACCTGCAGGGCGCGGTCATCGACTTCGTCGACACGATCGAGAAGCAGGGCTTCACCATCGACAACCCGAACGCGGGCGGCTCCTGCGCCTGCGGCGACTCCTTCAACTGAGTCTCGGCGTCGCGGACCCCCGGGTCGAGGAAGATCACCTCTTCTTCACCCGGGGGTTTCGTCATGTCTGACGTAAGGTGATCCGACGTGCGCATCGCCGTCACCGGATCCATCGCCACGGACCACCTCATGCACTTTCCGGGGAGGTTCGCGGACCAGCTCGTCGCCGACCAGCTCGACCGGGTGTCGCTGTCCTTCCTGGTCGACGAGCTGACCATCAAGCGCGGCGGCGTGGCGGGCAACATCGCGTACGCCCTGGGCGTGCTCGGGCGGTCCCCGGTGCTCGTCGGCGCGGTGGGCGCGGACTTCGCCGACTACCGCTCCTGGCTCGACCGGCACGGCGTCGACACCAGCGGCGTGCACGTGTTCGACGACGTCCACACCGCCCGGTTCGTCTGCACCACGGACGACGACATGCGCCAGATCGCGTCCTTCTACGCCGGCGCCATGGCCCGGGCCCGGCTCATCGAGCTGCAGCCGGTCGCGGAGCGGGTCGGCGGGGTGGACCTGGTGCTGATCGGCGCCAACGACCCCGAGGCGATGCTGCGGCACACGGACGAGTGCCGGCAGCGCGGCTACGCGTTCGCCGCGGACCCGTCGCAGCAGCTCGCACGCATGGAGGGCCCGGAGATCCGGAAGCTCGTCGAGGGTGCGCAGTACCTGCTGACCAACGACTACGAGTGGGAGCTCCTGCTCAAGAAGACCGGCTGGACGCCCGACCAGGTCGGGGAGAAGGTCGGCACCCGCATCACCACGCTCGGCGAGAAGGGCGTGCAGATCGTGGGGCGGGACGGGGTCGCGCTCGAGGTCGGGGTGGTGCCGGAGACCGCGAAGGTCGACCCCACCGGCGTCGGCGACGCGTTCCGCGCCGGGTTCCTGGCCGGGACGTCGCAGGGCCTGTCGCTCGAGCGCGCTGCCCAGCTGGGCTCCCTGGTCGCGGTGCTCGTGCTGGAGACGGACGGGCCGCAGGAGTGGCGGTGGGACCGGGGGCGCGCCCTCGAGCGCCTGCAGCAGGCCTACGGCCCCGACGCCGCCGCCGAGATCGCCGCCGCCCTCCCCGCCTGACCCCGACCACACCCCCCGAGTCGCGCTCTGGGCTGTGGCGAGTCGCGAGTTCTGGCATCGCGAGTCGCGAGTTCTGGCACCGCGAGTCGCGAGTTCTGGCACCGCGAGTCGCGAGTTCTGGCACCGCGAGTCGCGAGATCTGGCACCGCGAGTCGGCATCTTCGGGAGACCGGCCCGGGGCCGCCGATCCACAGCGCCCGCCCAGCCCCGGCGCCGAGCTGGCCCGGGCGACTACGTCGGCGCAGTTCGCGCTGGCCGGGCGCTCGGCCGTCGAGGGGCTGCACCACCTGCGCGCCGCCCGGACCGCGCTCGCCATGGATCCGGGACCCGAGATCCCCTTGCTCGCGCGACCGGCCCTGGCGTGGTGCGCGTCGGCGAGCGGGAGTACGCGTCGTCGCCGCAACGGGGCGCGGCCACGCCCTACTACTTCGCGGGCGGCACCGTGCAGGGGCGACAGGTACCGGCGGGCTGGTACGCCACGCCCTGGTGGAAGACCGCGCTGCTCGGCGGCGCGGCCGGCCTGGGCGGCGCAGTGCTGTTCGACGCCCTCTTCGACGGGCCCGGCCATCACCACGGCCCGGGCCCGTTCGACGGATTCGGCGGCCCCTTCGGCCCCGGCTTCTGACGCACCGGCCGCAGCGGCTCGCGGGAGCCCAGGGCGCGACTCGCGGAAGCCAAGAGCGCGACTCGCGCTGCCGGAACTCGCGACTCGCGCTGCCGGGCCGACTCGCGCTGCTGGAACTCCCGACTCGCGGTTACAGGGTGACGGGGTAGGCGGGCTCGGGGACCTCGGGGGTGATCCGGCGCTCGACGAAGATGCCGTACCAGATCAGGAAGACCAGCAGCGTCCAGATCCGACGGCTGTGGTCGACGGGCCCCTCGCGGTGGGCGTCGAGCATCGCCTGGACCGCGGGCAGGTCGACCAGGTGGCCGGCCCCCGAGTCCCGGATGATCTCGCGCGCCCAGGCGTACATCTCGTCCCGCAGCCAGTGCCGGATCGGCACCGGGAAGCCCAGCTTGCGCCGGTTGAGCACGTGCGACGGCACGATCTGCGACAGCGCCCCGCGCAGCGCGTACTTGGTGGTGCCGCTCGCGCCGCCGGTGATCTTCTGCGCCAGCGGCAGCGCCGAGGCGACCCGGAACACCTCGGGGTCGAGGAACGGCACGCGCAGCTCGAGCGAGTTGGCCATGGTCATCTTGTCGGCCTTGACCAGGATGTCGCCGCGCAGCCAGGTGAAGAGGTCGACGTGCTGCATCCGCGCCACCGGGTCCCACTTCTCCGACGCGGCGTAGTGGGGAGCCGTGACGTCCGTGTGCGAGACCCGCGGGTCGTACTGGCGCAGGATCTCGTGCAGCTGGTCGTCCCGGAAGATCCGGGCGTTGCCGTAGTAGCGCTCCTCGAGCCGCAGCGAGCCCCGGCGCAGCAGGTCCTTGCCGCGCATGCCTTCCGGCAGCCGGCGCGACGCCCGCCCGAGCAGCGGCCGCAGCGTGCCCGGCACCTTCTCGAACGGCGACAGCGACAGCGGCTCGCGGTAGATCGTGTAGCCGCCGAACAGCTCGTCCGCCCCCTCGCCGGACAGCACGACCTTGACGTGCTGGCGGGCCTCGCGGGCGATGAACCACAGCGGGACGAGCGCCGGGTCGGCCACCGGGTCGTCGAGGTACCAGACGATCAGGGGCAGCGCCTCCATCATCTCGTCCGGCTTGACGGTGCGGACGACGTGCCGGACGCCGATCGCCGCCGCGGACTCGGCCGCGACGTCGACCTCGGAGTAGCCCTCGCGCTCGAAGCCGGTGGTGAAGGTGATGAGGTCCGGGTTGTGCTCCTTGGCCAGCGCCGCGATGGCCGTGGAGTCGATGCCACCGGAGAGGAAGGCGCCCACGGTGACGTCGGCGCGCATGTGCTTGGCCACGGAGTCCCGCAGGACCTCGGTGATCTCGCCGTGCACGATCGCCTCCGCCTCGGCGCTGGCCGGGGCGTGCGAGGGCAGCGACACGAACTTCGGGTGGAAGTAGCGGTGCTGCACGGGCTGCTGCCCGGCCTTCACCGTGACGTAGGTCCCGGACTCGACGCGACCGATCGCGCGGTGCAGCGTCTCGGGCTCCGGGACGTACTGCAGGATCAGGTAGTGCTGCAGCGCGGCCGGGTCCAGCTCGTCCGAGCCGGCGATACCCAGCTCGGGGGCCAGCTCCAGGAGGCTCTTCTTCTCGCTCGCGAACGCGACGCCGGTCGGCCCGGACGCGAGGAACAGCGGCTTGATGCCGAACGGGTCCCGCGCGACGAACAGCTGCCGCTCCCGGGCGTCCCAGATCGCGAAGGCGAACATCCCGCGCAGCCGCGTGACGGCCTCGGCGCCCCAGTGGTGGTACGCCGCGACGACGGCCTCGGTGTCGCCCTCGGTCGCGAACTCCGCGCCCAGCCCGGCGAGCTCCTCGCGCAGCTCGAGGTAGTTGTAGACCTCGCCGTTGAAGACGATGGTGTACCGGCCCGCGTCCTCGGCGGGTGCCGGCGGCCAGTGCAGCGGCTGGTGGGAGCCCGCCACGTCGATGATGGAGAGCCGGTTGAAGCCCAGCACCACGTCGTCGTCGTTCCAGGTGCCGCTCTCGTCCGGCCCGCGGTGCCGAGCGCACCTCAGGGCGCCGGCGATGGCATCGGTTCGGTCGGCCGCGTCAGCGCCGGCGGTCAGCAGTCCCAGCAGTCCGCACACAGCGAGCAAGTATGGCGGTCCCGGACCGGGGACCCCCGGACGGGTCACGCGGCACGGCCCCGACCCCCGGGGGCGCGTCGGACCGATCTGCTCGGCTAGTCTCTACGCGTGGTCGAAGGTCCGCCCCGTCCCGGGCGTCCGGACCCTCGGCCGGACCGGCCGGACCCGAATGGGTTCGTGCTGGTCGGAACGAGGCAAGGGTGTGGTGGGAGCACCACGCGGACGAGGGGAAGGCGGCGGGCAGTGAGCCGATCGGAGCGCGGCGGCACGACCGTGCGTGGCCGTACCGGGTACGTCCGGGCGGCGAAGCTCGCCGGCCTCGGGCTGCTGACGATTCCGCTCCTGGCCGGGTGCTCGGTCGAGGAGGTCATCCGCTTCGGGTGGCCGGTGGGCGTCACGCCCGAGTCCGAGCAGATGCGTCACCTGTGGACCTGGTCGGCGATCGCCGCCCTCGTCGTGGGTGTCATCACCTGGGGCGCAATGTTCTGGGCGGTGGCGTTCCACCGCAAGAAGAAGGGCGACGACGAGTCGGTCCCGCGGCAGACGCAGTACAACCTGCCGGTCGAGATCGTCTTCACGGTGATCCCGACGATCATCGTCGCGGTGCTCTTCGGCTTCACGGTCGCCGTGCAGCAGTACGTGGACAAGGACAAGCCGGCCGACCTGGCGGTCGACGTCACCGGCTTCCAGTGGAACTGGGCCTTCAGCTACCCGGACCAGATCGCGGCCGACGGCAAGCCGGTCGAGACCATCGGGACGTCGAACACGATCCCGCTGCTCGTCCTGCCGACGCAGCGGTCGATCGAGTTCACCATCGCGTCCAACGACGTGATCCACAGCTTCTACGTGCCGGAGTTCCTCTTCAAGCGGGACGTCTTCCCGATCCCGGAGAAGAACGACACGGACAACACCTTCGTGATCGACCGGATCGACCAGGAGGGCGCGTTCGTCGGCCGCTGCGCCGAGCTCTGCGGCACCTACCACGCGTCGATGAACTTCGAGGTACGCGCCCTGAACCCGGACCTGTACGACCGGTACATCGCGCTCCGCAAGCAGAGCAACCCGACCACGGGCGTGCCGTACACCGCCCAGGAGGCGCTGGCCACGCTGAACTGCGGCCAGTGGTGCGCCCCGGAGGCCATCACGACCCGTCCGTTCACCGACCGCGGGCAGCGCGCCCAGGCCGACGCCCAGCCCGTCGCGGCCGGGAACTGAGGGAGGACCAGCGATGAAGGTCGAATCCCGGATCTTCGAGATCTGCACCGCCTTCTTCTTCGTCGCCGCGATCGTCTACACGATCCTGACTCACGAGGCCGTGGGCATCGCCGCGCTGTTCCTCACCGGCGGGCTGTCGCTGATCATCGGCACGTACTTCCGGTTCGTGTCCCGCCGGCTCGAGGAGCGCCCCGAGGACAACCCGGAGGCCGAGGTCTCCGACGGCGCGGGCGAGGTCGGCTTCTTCTCGCCCGGCAGCTACTGGCCCATCGCCGTGGCCGCCTGCGCCGCGCTGGTCGGTGTCGGCCTGGCGTTCTTCTTCTGGTGGCTGATCGTGATCGCCGGCGTGCTGCTGCTGATCGCGGTCGGCGGGCTGGTCTTCGAGTACCACATCCGCCCCGCGGACCACTGAGTTCCCGCTCGACGGCGCCGGTTCCCCTCGGGGTCCGGCGCCGTCGGCGTTCTCGGGTCGTTCAGAGGGTGCGGTGCATGATGTGCAGCCCGACCAGCCCGTCCCGCGGGTGCCGGAAGGCCTCGGGCACCGTCCCGACGATCGCGAAGCCGAGCGACTCCCACAGCCGGACCGCCCGGACGTTCGACGCCACCACCGCCGAGAACTGCATGGCCCGGTAGCCGCGGCGCCGCGCCTCGTCGAGCGTGAACTCGGCCAGCGCCCGGCCGATGCCGCCGCCGGCCCGGTCCGGGTCCACCATGAACCCGGCGTTGGCGACGTGGTCGCCGAGACCGGGCTGCACGGGCTTGAGCAGGGCCGTGCCGACGACGGCGTCGTCCCGCTCGGCGACGAGCGTGACCGCTGGCGGCGGGGGCATCCACAGGGCCCGGGCCTGCTCCTCGGAGGTGCCGGGCTCCCAGGTGTAGGTGTCGCCGGCCGCGACGACGCGATGCCAGATCGGCCAGATCGCGGCCCAGTCCTGCGGCTCCGCGACCCGGAGCGTCACGTCAGCCACGGGCCGCCGGGCCGAGCGCGTCACGCGCGATGATGACCTGCTGGATCTGGCTGGTGCCCTCGTAGATCCGGAACAGCCGGACGTCCCGGTAGAAGCGCTCCACCGGCACCCCGCGCATGTACCCGGCGCCGCCGTGCACCTGCACCGCCCGGTCGGCCACCCGTCCCACCATCTCGGAGCAGAAGTACTTCGCGGCGGCCGGCCCGGCGATCTTGTCCGTGCCGGCGTCGAACGCCTTGGCGGTCTCCAGCACCAGCGCGCGCCCGGCGTAGTAGTCGGTGACCGAGTCCGCGACCAGACCCTGGATCAGCTGGAACCGGGCGATCGGCGCGCCACCCTGCTCGCGGGTCTTCGCGAACTCGGTGGTCTCGTGGACCAGCCGGGCGGCCATGCCCGCACACACCGCGGCGATGTGCAGCCGGCCGTGGGCGAGGCACTTCGCGGCGATCCGGAAGCCCTGGTCGACGCCCTTGTCGCCGCCGACGACGTTGTCGTGCGGGACGCGGACGTCGTCAAGGTGCACGTCGGCGGTCCAGGCGCCGGCTTGCCCCATCTTCTTGTCCTTCGGCCCGATCGACAGCCCCGGCGTGTCCTTGGGCACCAGGAAGGTGGAGATGCCGCGGTTGCCCTTGGCCTCCGGGTTGGTCCGGGCGAAGACCATGATCACGTCGGCGACGGGGGAGTTGGTGATGTACCGCTTCGACCCGTTGATCACCCAGTGGTCGCCGTCCGGCTTCGCGGTCGTGGCCAGCGCCGACGGGTCGGAGCCGGCGTCGGCCTCGGTGAGCCCGAACGAGGCCGTGACCTCGCCCGACGCCAGCCGCGGCAGCCAGGCCTTCTTCTGCTCCTCGGTGGCACCCTCCAGCAGCACGTGCCCCGCGATGCCGTTGTTCGTGCCGAACAGCGACCGCAGCGCCGGGGTGGTCCAGCCCAGCTCCATGGCCAGCTGCACCTCCTCGTACGCGGAGAGCCCCAGCCCGCCGTACTGCTCGGGGATGGTGAAGCCGTAGAGGCCCATCTCCTTGCACTGCGTGACGATCCGCTCCGGGATGACGTCCTGCTCGTCGATCTGCTCCTCGAGCGGCACGACCTCGGTGCGGATGAAGTCCCGCACGGATTCCAGCACGTGTGTCAGGTCGTCGGCGTCCACCGCTGCTCCTCTCGTTCCCTCACCACCGACGCTACTTCAGCGCTGACGGATCGCTCCGCAGGCTCCGCTCAGCGTTGATGCGAGCTCGCAGGCTCCGCTCAGCGCACCCGGGCCAGGACGAACCCGTCGTACCCCTTGGCGCCGACCGTCTGCACCGCCGTGGCCTCCAGCCGGTCGTCCTTCTCCAGGGCCGCGAACATCCGCCGCGTGCCGTCCGTGGGCGGGTCGCCGCCCGTCAGCACCCGGCCGGCACGCACCACGTTGTCGACGACGATCACGGTGCCGGGACGGCCGAGCCGCACGGCGTGGTCGAGGTAGGCGGCGTTGTTCTGCTTGTCCGCGTCGACGAACACCAGGTCGAACGGGCCCTCGAGCGTCGGCAGGGTGTCCAGAGCCGCCCCGACGCGGATCTCGACCCGGTCGGCCAGCCCGGCGTGCTCGAGGTTGGCCTGCGCGACGGCGGCGTGGTCCGGCGAGTACTCGCAGGTCACGAGCGTGCCGTCGGCGGGGAGGGCGCGGGCGAGCTCGATCGTGGAGTAGCCGCCGAGCGTGCCGATCTCCAGGATCCGGCGGGCGCCCGCGATCCGGGCGAGCAGGTGCAGGAAGCGACCCTGGGTGGGGGAGACGTCGATCGCCGGCAGCCCCGCCTCGGCGTTGCGCGCGAGCGCCGCGCTGAGCACCGGGTCCTCGGGCAGGAGGGCGGCCTCCAGGTAGCGGTCGACCCTGCCCCAGACGTCGCGGTCCCCCGTGCTCTCGCTCATGCCTCCACCCTGGCCCTCCGGCCGGCGGGCGGCCACCGCGATCGATGGTCCCGACGGTATCGGCTCGGCCACGCGTCCGGTCGGGGCGCGGCCGACGGCCTAGGGTGCGGTACATGTCGGAAGCGAACGATCCGAGGGCCGCACGGCGGGTCCCGGCCGGGGAGCGGGTCGTGTTCGACGGCACCGCCGGCAAGCTGGTCGGCGACCGCTGGCCCGCCGTCGGCGAGCGCCGCGGGCCCGCCCTCCTGCTGCACGGGGGCGGCCAGACCCGGCACTCCTGGTTCCGCACCGCCGCGGCGCTGGCCGAGGCGGGCTGGGACGCGACCGCGCTCGACGCCCGCGGGCACGGCGACAGCGACTGGGCGCCCGACGGCGACTACGGCACCGACGCCCTCAACGCCGACCTCGCCGCGGTCGTCGAGCAGGTGGGGGAGCCCGCGCTGCTGCTCGGCGCCTCGATGGGCGGGATGACCGCGCTGGTCACCGAGGGCGAGCGGGGTGGCGTGGCCCGGGCGCTGGTGCTGGTGGACATCGTGCCCCGGGTCGAGCCCGACGGCGTCGCGCGGATCATGGCGTTCATGGGCGCGAACCCAGACGGCTTCGGCTCGCTCGAGGAGGTCGCCGAGGCCGTGCGGGCCTACAACCCGCACCGCAAGCGCCCGCCGAACCCCGAGGGCCTGCGCAAGAACGTGCGGCTCCGGGAGAACGGCCGGTGGTACTGGCACTGGGACCCCGCCTTCCTCCGGGTCGGCGACGAGCCCCGCCGCTCGACGACCCACGAGCGCGCCGCGGCTGCCGCCGCGCGCGTGACCGTGCCGACGCTGCTGGTCCGTGGCGCCCAGTCGGACATCGTGAGCGAGGACGGCGTGCAGGAACTGCTGCGGCTGATCCCCGGCTCGGTGCACGTCGACGTGTCCGCCACCGGCCACATGGTCGCGGGCGACGACAACGACGTCTTCACCAGCACCGTGCTCGGCTTCCTGGCCGACCACGAGGTGTAGCCGGGCGCGCTCGGTCAGACGTTGTCGAGCGCGACCCGGGCGATCGCCGCCGCCGCGTCCCGCGTCTGCTGCTCGGTGCCCGAGCCCTGCAGCGAGACGTCGATCGTCGCGCCGCCGCTGCGCACGAGCAGCCCGCCCAGGCCCTCCGGGAAGTCCCGGTCGCTGTAGAAGAACAGCGCCTGGTCGCCGAGCCCGGGCACATCGACGCCCGGCACCCCCACCGAGCTGCGCGAGGCCGCCGCCTTGGCGTCGAACCGCGAGCCGGACTCGACGCCCACGCTCAGCCCCGGCACCGTGCCCGACGCCGGGTAGGCGCACACGCTCCGCGTGGTGCCTCCGGTCGGGGTGGGCGTGCCGAAGGCCAGTCCGGTGGCCTGCGCGATCTCCTCCTGCGGGACCAGCTCGCAGGCCTGGGGCAGCGCCCCGCCGTCCCCGGCCGGGTTCGGCTCGCCCGGTGCGATGCCCGGCGCCGCCGCGGCCGACGGTGCCGCCGACGACGCCGGAGTCGCGGCCGGGACCGACGACGCTGCCTGGTCCCCGCCCCCGCCGCTGCAGCCGCTCAGCGCGAGCGCGCCGCCGAGGGCGGCGACCAGCGCGAACGTGCGGACCAGCCCGTGGGAGCGCGAGTGCGGGAAGCGGTGGGAGGAGCGCTGCGGGAACCGGACGGATCGGACGCGCATCCGCCGAGGGTAGCGACGCGCGGTGAACGACCCGCGACCGGGAGTGAACCCTGTCCGGCGCCGTCCGGAGAGGCGGCCCCGGCCTCGCACCGGGGACGCCGCATCCCCTCACCCGATCAACGCCAGCGGCTCCGGCCGCGGGCGCCGGGCCCGGGGCACCCGGGCCGCCGGGACCGGTTCCGGCACCACCGCCATCTCCGGCAGCCGACGCCCGGCCGCGCGGATCAGCACCGCGGTCCACGTGCGGAACGGCCGCCAGGGTTCGGCGATCCGGGTCAGGTCCTCCTCTGTGGCCGGGCCGTCGAGCCCGTAGGCCGCGCCGACCAGGGCGGCGAGCCGCGGCTCGCCCGCGACCAGCGCGTCCTGCACCCCGGACGCGCGCAGGTGGATCAGGGTCGCCGCGAACGCGCCGATCCCGGGCACCGTGCGCAGCCCGGCCCGGACCTCGTCCGGGTCGCCCTCGCGCAGGGCAGTGGGATCGAGCAGCCAGGCCTCGGCGGCCCGCGCCACCGCCCGCAGCCGCTCCTGCTTGAGCTCGGGCAGGCCGGGCAGGCGATCGGCGGCCAGCAGCTGCGCGGGCGTGGGCACCGCGGCCGTCTCCTCGCCGGCGACCGCCAGCACCCGGCCGAACCCGCGGGCGAGCCGCTCGCGCGCCGCGAGGGACTGCCGCCGCCCCCAGCGCTGGGAGAGCACGCACCACAGCGCAGCCTCCCAGGGCGAGGCGAACAGCACGGGCCGCAGGCCCGGCGCGGCCGCCATGATCCGACCGATCAGCGGGTCCCGCTCGCCGACCTCGGCGAACGCGGCGCCGTCGCCGTCGAGCGCGAGCATCCGGGCCACCTGGTCCCGCACGGGATCGAGGGGCTCGCCCGGATCCAGCCCGCCGACGACGCCGTGCACGCCCCCGGCGTCCTGCGTGAGGGCCACGCCGACCTGGCCCCGCAGGTCGTCCCGGCAGAAGGCGAGCCGCAGCACACCCCCGGCGAAGGCACCGCCGCCGGGCCAGTCCCCGGCCGGCTCGGCACCGTGGCCGAAGGCGCCCGCCTCCACCAGGGAGAACGCGCCGCGGGGTCGGATCGTGAAGGTCTGCTCGGACACCGTCGAAGTGGTCATGGGCGCAGCATGCCCGCCGCCACCGACAGTTCCCGGCGCCCGCACGAGTTGTCCACAACCCGTTGCTCCGGTCGGTGGTGATGCATCTGCATGACTTCCGCTCCGGGCCCGGCGTGGGATATCCAGGGAGGACCGACCGCGACGGAGGGGGCGGCATGACCGAGTTCGACCTGGTGGTCCGGGGTGGATCCGTGCTCGACGGGAACGGAGGTCCGGCCCGCACGGCGGACGTCGGGATCGTCGGGGACCGGATCGTGGAGGTCGGCCGGGTCGCCGGCACCGGCCGCCGCGAGATCGACGCGGACGGCGCGGCCGTCGCCCCCGGGTTCGTCGACATCCACACCCACTACGACGGGCAGGCGACCTGGGAGTCCCGGCTGCAGCCGTCGTCGTGGCACGGGGTCACCACCGTGGTCGCCGGCAACTGCGGGGTCGGCTTCGCGCCCGCCCTCCCGGAGCACCGCGACCGGCTCATCGACCTGATGGAGGGCGTCGAGGACATCCCGGGCATCGCCCTGCACGAGGGCCTGCCCTGGACCTGGCTGACCTTCCCCGAGTACCTCGACGTGCTCGAGGCCCGCCCGTACGACGTCGACCTCGCCACCCAGGTCCCGCACGCCGCGCTGCGCGTGCACGCGATGGGGGAACGGGCCGCCGCGCACGAGGAGGCCACGGCGGACGAGGTCGCGCTGATGGCCAAGCTGGCGGCGGAGGCGATCCGGGCCGGCGCGCTGGGCTTCTCCACCTCGCGCACGCTCAACCACAAGAGCATCGACGGCGAGCTCACGCCGTCCTACGGCCTGGGTGCCGCCGAGCTCGTCGCGATCGCGAAGGCCGTCGGGGAGACCGGCACCGGGGTGTTGCAGCTGGTCAGCGACTTCCCCGACGCCGACGAGGAGTTCGCGCTGATCCGGGAGATGGTGGCGGCGTCGGGCCGGCCGCTGTCGTTCTCGCTCGTGCAGTTCCCGCAGGAGCCGGACAAGCACCGCGCGATCCTGGCCATGGTCGACCGGGCGTGGGCGGACGGGCTCGAGATCCGCGCGCAGGTCGCGGCCCGGCCCGTCGGGCTGATCCTGGGCCTGGAGAACACCCTCAACCCGTTCATGACCAACCCGGTGTGGCGCGGGATCGCCGACCTGACCCCCGGCGAGCAGGCGGCCCGGATGCGCGAACCCGGCCTGCGGGCGGAGATCCTCGCCGCACAGACCCGGGAGAAGGAGCGCGGCCGGCTCGGCGGCAACCTGATCCACAAGTACGAGCTCATGTACGAGCTCACGGACCCGCCGAACTACGAGCCGCCCGCCTCGGCGTCGATCGCCGGCCGGGCCGCCGCCGAGGGCCGGGACCCGGTGGAGCTGGCCTACGACATCGTGGCCGGCGGCGGCATGCTCTACCTGGTCAGCTCGAACTACGTCGCCGGCAACCTCGACGCCGTGGGCGAGATGCTGCGGCACCCGCACGCGCTGCCCGGGCTGTCCGACGGCGGTGCGCACGTCGGCACGATCTGCGACGGGAGCTTCCCGACGACGCTCGTCCAGCACTGGACCCGGGACCGCGCCGGGGAGAAGCTCGACCTGGCCTACGTGGTGCAGCGGCAGGCCCGGGACACCGCGCGGGCGGTCGGGCTGCTCGACCGCGGCGTGCTCGAGCCCGGGTTCCGCGCCGACCTCAACGTGATCGACGTCGACGGGATGCGGCTGCACCGGCCGGAGATGCGCCACGACCTGCCCGCGGGCGGGAGCCGGCTGCTGCAGCGGGTGGACGGGTACCGGCACACGGTCGTCGCCGGCCAGGAGACCTACACCGACGGCGCCGAGACCGACGCGCTGCCGGGCCGCCTGATCCGCGGGGCACGGCCCGCGCCCCGGTAGCCCGCCCGGAAACCCGCTCGGCGCCGGGTGGGGCTGGCCCTACTGTGCACCCGGGAGTGTGCCGGGTGGGGGGCACTGCGCGGGTGGGCTTGGGTGGACGCATGAGCGAGGAGGGGATCCCGGCCGCCGTCGTCGTGCCCGCGCCGGCGGTCGGGGCGGTCCGGCGGGGGCTGCGCTACCTGGTCACGGGGCTGCCGCTGGGGGTGCTGGCCTTCGTCGTCGCGATCGCCGGGTTCGCGGCCGGCATCAGCACGGTCGTCGTGTGGGTGGGGCTGCCGATCCTGGCCGGCACGTTCGTGCTGTCCCGGCGGCTGGCCGACGTCGAGCGGCGGGCCACGGAGGCCGCCACCGGCCGCCCGCTCCCGCCGCACCACTACCGCCCGCGGCGCGGGCGCGGCGTGATCGGGATGCTGGGCCGGCTCGCCGACCCGCAGTGCTGGCGCGACCTGCTGCACGCCGTCGTCGGGTTCCCGGTCCGGCTGGCCTGCTTCGTGATCGGCGTCGCCTGGGTCGTGACCGGCCTCGGCGCCACGCTGTACGTGCTGTGGGAGTGGTCGCTGCCGCGCGGCGAGCGGACCGGGCTGGTCGACGTGATCACCGGCGTCGCGTCCCGGGCGCTGGACGTCGCCTTCACCACCCTCGTCGGGCTGGTCCTGCTGGCCACGACGCCGTGGGTGGTGCGGGGGCTCGTCGCCGTGCGGGCCGGGCTCGCGCGCGGCCTGCTCACCAACCGCACCGCCGCGTTGCGGGCCCGTACCGAGCAGCTCGCCGCCGGTCGCCGGGCCGCGGTCGCGGCCGAGGCCGCCACGCTGCGGCGGCTCGAACGGGACATCCACGACGGCCCGCAGCAGCGGCTCGTCCGGCTGACCATGGACCTCGAGGCGGCCGACCGCCGGCTCGACGACGATCCCGAGCGCGCCCGCCCGCTGATCGCCGAGGCCCTCACCCAGACCCGCGAGGCGCTGGCCGAGCTGCGGGCGCTGTCCCGGGGCATCGCCCCGCCGGTCCTGGCCGACCGCGGGCTCGCCGCCGCGCTGGCCGCCGCCGCGGCGCGGTCCACCGTGCCGGTCAGCGTCGAGGTCGACCTGCCTTCGGGCGAGCGGCCGGCGGCGGCGGTGGAGAACACGGCGTACTTCGTGGTGACCGAGGCGCTCACGAACGTCGCGAAGCACTCCGGGGCGACCCACGCCACCGTCGACGTCCGGCCGCACCGCGCCGACCTCGTCGTCCGGGTGACCGACGACGGCGTCGGCGGCGCCCACCCGGCGAAGGGCCACGGATTGTCGGGGCTGTCGGAGAGACTGTCGGCCGTGGAGGGGCGGCTGGAGGTCGCGAGCCCCGAGGGCGGGCCGACGGAGATCACGGCGTGGATCCCGCTGGCCGGGTTGGAGGACGCGTGAGGGTGGTGCTGGCCGAGGACTCGTTGCTGCTGCGCGAGGGCCTCGTGCGGCTGCTCGACGAGGCGGGCGCCGAGGTGGTGGCGGCGGTCGGCGACGGGGCGGCGCTGGTCACCGCGGTGAAGGAGCACCGGCCGGAGGTGGCGGTCGTCGACGTGCGGATGCCGCCGACCTTCACCGACGAGGGGCTGCGGGCGGCGCTGGAGATCCGCCGCGAGTGGCCGGACACGGCGATCCTGGTGCTGTCCCAGTACGTCGAGGAGTCCTACGCCTCGGACCTGCTGGCGGCGGGTGGGGGAGTGGGGTACCTGCTCAAGGACCGGGTGTCCCGGCTGGCCGAGCTGTCCGACGCGCTGGAGCGGGTCGTCGGCGGCGGGACCGTGCTCGACCCGGAGGTCGTGTCCGCGCTGCTGACCCATCGCCGGCGCCGCGATCCCGTCGAGTCGCTCACGCCCCGTGAGCGGGAGGTGCTCGGCCTCATGGCCGAGGGCCGGACCAACACGGCCATCGGCCGCGACCTGGTGATCACGCAGGGCGCGGTGGAGAAGCACATCTCGTCGATCTTCACCAAGCTGGGGCTCGCGCCGTCGGGTGACGACCATCGACGGGTGATGGCGGTCCTCGCCTGGTTGCGGGCCTGACGCCCACGTGGGCCCCGGATCTTCCCCGTCCGTGTGATGGCGGATGCGGCGCGTGTCCGCCAAGCTCTCGCCGGTCCAGTCGGGGCGACCGGTCGGGGGAAGAGTCGATGGCGCTGCGCGAGCGTGTGCCGACAACGGGGTCACGATCCGTCACGAAGCGGTCGGGCCGGCATCGGGCCGGGTCGCACCGGCCCGCGATCGTCGTGCCGGAGCAGCGGGGAACATCCCACCGCTGGATCACCGCGGAGGCCGACGAGCGGGCGCGGCGGCGGGAGTCGCGGCGGCGGGCGGGTACCGGGACGGAGACCCGGTCGGTGCCCGCGGAGACGGCACGTGGTGCGGCCGTCGGGCTCGAACCCGGTGTGGAGAGCCGGTCCCTGCGAGCGGAGGCGGCGCGGAGCGCGGCCGCCGGTCTCGCGGGGGCGCGGCTGGCCACGGCGCTGGTCGGGCGGGTCGTCGCGGACTGCCACCGCGAGGCGGCCACCCGGATCGCGGACCGGATCGCCACCGTCCGTGCGCCGCTGCCGGAGCCCGGGGTCGTCGACCGCGAGCCGGAGCCCGGCGTCACGCGAACCCTGCCGGTCCGCTACCGGGGTGTGCCGACGCGCCGCCGGCCGCGGCCGGCTGCCGGGGTGTGGGTCCTGCTCGGGCTGCTGCTGGTCGTGGCGGTGGCCGTGCCGTCGGCGGTGCGGCAGGCCGGGTTCGCGACGACGGCCGACGCGGCGGCCGAGCGGTTCCCCGGCGTCTTCCCCGAGAACACCGAGCCCGGAGCCGGCGGCGGCCCGGTCGCGCCGGCACCCGCCGAGTTCACGACCGCGCTGCCCGACGGGCGCGCGCAGGTCGCGATCGACGCCGCCCTCTCGCAGGTGGGCGTGCCCTACCAGTGGGGCGGCGACGGACCGGCCGCCGGCGACCAGGGCTTCGACTGCTCGGGCCTGACCGTGTTCGCCTACGGCGCCGCGGGGATCACCCTGCCGCGCACCGCGCACACCCAGTACGTCGCGGGTCCGCACGTGCCCGCCGACGCCGCGCTGCAGCCCGGCGACCTCGTCTTCTACGGCACGCCGTCCGCGGTGCACCACGTCGGCGTCTACCTCGGCGACGGCCGGATGGTGAACGCGCCGACCTACGGCCAGCCGGTCCGGACCTCGTACTACCGCTGGCGCGGCGACGACTATCTCGGCGCCACCCGACCCGCCGCCCCCGGCCCGCGCAGCAGCGGGATGCTGCAGGTGCTGCCGGAGCCTCGGGTCACCTCGCCGAACGGGTGGCCGAAGACCTTCGACGCCCCCGCCGCGCCGGCCCCCGCCGCCGCGATCGCCCCGAGCGAGAGCCTGCCACCGGAGTCCGTGACGGCCGCCGCGGCGATGGCGGCCTCCGTCGGACCGCTCAGCGTGGTCGACGGCGCGGTGCCGAGCGGGGCCGGTGCGGGATCCACCGGGCCGGTGTTCGGCGAGCCCGCGGCTGCCCCGGCCACCGGGCCGGCCCCGGCCGGGCAGGTGTGGCGGCCCGCCGCGGCGACGTGGCGGTTGCCGGCGGGCGGGGACGTGAGCGGTGACGCCGCCTCAGCTCCGGCTGGTTCGACCGTGGCCGGCCCCGCGGGTCAGGTGGCTGCGGTTGCGGGTCCGGCGCAGGCCGCAGCTCCGGCGGACCAGACCGGAGCCGCCCCGGCCGAGAACTCCGCGGCTCCGCCGGCTGCGGCGGCTCCGACGCCTGCAGGCCCTGCCGACACCGCCCGGTCCGCTGTGGCACCGGCCGGGGACGTCCCGGCCGCCCAGGCACCGACCGTCGGCACCCTGACCCTGCCCGGCGGCGAGCTCCCGCTGGTGGCGGCGCGGCTAGACGAGGCCAGCGTCCCGGTGGCGCCCGAGCCGGGCACCGCCGCACTCCTCGACGAGGGCGACGCGCAGCTCGTCGTCCTGCGCTCGGCCGACGACCTCCCGCTCGACCAGCAGCTCACGGTCGCCGTCGACGGCGCCGACCCGCGCTCCCGCACGGTGGTGGAGGCGGCCCCGATGTCGGCGCAGGAGCTGGCGGAGCACATCCGCTCGCTGCCGGCGGGGGAGTTCCAGGTCCTCGCCCCCGCCGCCGACGGCACCTGGACGGTCGCCGAGCTCGAGTAGTGATCGTCGTACCGGTGCGCTGAGGGCGGCGATGCCCGCTCTCAGCGCACGGAAGCAACGATCACGAACGCCGGCCCGTCACCGCCCGTCGACCGCCCGCAGGTCGAGCACGAGCTCGGCCGGGGCGGTGCCGTCGCCCTCCACCACCCGCACCGGCACGCCCCAGTCCTGCTGGTACCGGTGGCAGGCGCCGAAGACGGCGTCGCCCTCGTCGCAGGCCGCGGCGGCGACGCTCACCGACAGCACCCCCTCGCCGGGCGCCAGGACGAGCGAGCGGACCAGGCCGGGCGCGGTGCCGCCGCCCTCGACCAGCAGCGACGCCGGCGACGCGTCCACCGTCAGCACCGTCGGGTCGCCGAAGCGCGTGTCGAGGTGCTGCCCCGTCGGCGGGGTGAAGTCGATCGTGAGCGCGACGGGTCCGGCCGCGAGGTCGGTGCGCGGGCGGCGCACGGTGTGCGACCCGGCGTTGACGAGCGCGCCGGCCGGGATCGGCAGCCGCACCAGCCGGTGCGCCGCCGACTCCACGACCACCAGCGTCTCCCCGTCGACGAGGACGTCGCTGGGCTCGGCGAGGTCCTGCGCCAGCGTGGTCACCTGCCCACCGGCGATGCGGCGGACGGCCCCGTTGTAGGTGTCCGCCACCGCGATCGAGCCGTCGGGCAGCACGCCGACGCCGAGCGGGTGCTGCAGCAGCGCCTCGCGGGCCGGGCCGTCGCGGAACCCGAAGTCGAACAGGCCGAGCCCGACGGCGGTGCTGACCTGCGGCGTCGCGTCGAGGTCCAGGGCGCGCACCGCGGAGGTCTCGGCGTCGGCGACCCAGAGCGTGTCGCCGGCGACCGCCAGTCCGGACGGCTGGGCGAAGAACGCGTCGGTCACCGGCCCGTCGCGGAGTCCCTCGGTGGTCGTGCCGGCCAGCACGGCGAGCTCCCCGGAGACCGGCGAGAAGGTCCACAGCTGGTGCCACCCCGCCATCGCGACGACGATCCGGCCGCGCCACCACGCCACGTCCCACGGGGTCGACAGCTCGGCCGCCGAACCGCCGGGCTCCACGCGCTCGCGCAGCGGCGAGCCGGTGCCCGCGACCGTCGTCACGTGCCCGTCGGCGAGCCGCAGCCCGCGCAGGGCGTGGTTCACCGAGTCGGCGACGACGACGTCGTATCCCACCTCGGCGACCACCTCGGCCGGCAGCACGGCCAACCCCTGCGGCTCCGAGAACTCCGGCGAGGTGCCGTCGCGGAACCCGCGCGAGCCCGTCCCGAACCGTCTGATCTCGTCGAACTGTGCGTCGACCTGCACCACCTGGTGGTGCGCGGTGTCCGAGACCAGGAAGCCGCCGGGCACGGCGACGACCTTCCCCGGGAACCGCAGCGCGGTCGACGGCGGCGGGGGCGCGACGGACGGCCCGTCACCCCGGCGCAGGGTCCCCTTCGCGGTGTGCTCGGCCACCAGCTCGCGTATCAGCACCGCCAGGCCGTGCGCGTGCCCCTCGCCCGCCATCTGCGCGACGACGTACCCCTCCGGGTCCACCACCGCGAGCGTCGGCCACGCGCGGGCGGCGTACGCGTCCCACATCGCGAGGTCCGGGTCGTCGAGCACGGGGTGGTGCACCCCGTACCGCTCGACGGCCGCCTCGACCGCCTTCGGGTCGCCCTCGTGGGCGAACTTCGGCGAGTGCACCCCGACGACCACGAGGACGTCGGCGAACTCCTCTTCGACCGGCCGCAGCTCGTCGAGCACGTGCAGGCAGTTGACGCAGCAGAACGTCCAGAAGTCGAGCAGGACGATCTTGCCGCGCAGATCCGGCGCCTCGCCGCCGGTGTTCAGCCAGCGACGTCCACGCAGCTCCGGAGCCCGTACCCGCATCACGGACGGATCAACGCGCGGGACCGCCGCCCCTGTTCCAGACTGGGTGCGTGCCGGAACTGCCCGAGGTGGAGACCGCGCGGAAGGTGCTCGAGGAGGCCCTGGACCGCGAGATCAGGTCCGTCGACGACAACGACGAGTGGGTGTGCCGGCCCCATCCGCCGGGCGAGATCGCGAAGGCGCTGGTCGGCGGCCGGCTGACCGCGGCCCACCGGCGCGGCAAGACGATGTGGTGCGAGACCGTCGACCGGGACGGCGAGGAGGGCCCGACGCTCGGCGTGCACCTCGGCATGGATGGGCGCGTGATCGTCACGAACTCCGACGGGGAGCGCGTCGGCGGCGGCCCGGAGCGACCGGACCGGCAGCCCCGCAAGCCCGAGTGGGACCGGTTCACCGTCAACTTCGCCGACGGCGGCCGGTTCCGGCTGTTCGACAAGCGTCGCCTGGGGCGGATCCGCCTCGAGCCGGACCTCTCGGGTCTGGGGCCCGACGCCGAGGAGATCACCGCCGCCGACTTCCGCACCCGGATCGCGCGCAGCCGCTCCGCGGTCAAGGCGCGGCTGCTGGACCAGTCGGTGATCGCGGGCGTCGGGAACCTCCTCGCCGACGAGACGCTGTGGCGCGCCAGGATCAACCCGGCGGCGCCCGCGGACGAGCTGGGGCGCACGGAGCTCGACCGCCTGTACCGCAACCTCGAGAAGTCCCTGAAGTCCGCGATCGCGAACGGCGGCGTGCACACGGGCGAGGTGATCGAGCACCGCCACCCCGGCGGGCACTGCCCGCGGTGCGGCGCCGAGATGCGCCACGGGACCGTCGGCGGCCGCAGCACCTGGTGGTGCTCGAAGGAGCAGCAGTAGCCGGTCAGCTCAGGGCGGGCTCCGGGTGCCGGGCGCGCCACCACAGCAGCACCCCCGTGCACACCGCGAGCCAGGCGGCGCCGGTGGCCCAGCCCGCGACGACGTCGCTGAACCAGTGCACGCCCAGGTAGATGCGGGTGTAGCCGATCCCGCCGATCCACGCCGCCGCGACCAGCAGGGCGCCCAGCCGCAGCGGGCCGGTGAGGTGCGGCCAGGCCAGCACGACGAGCGCCCCGACGACGACCATCGACATCGTCGCGTGCCCGGAGGGCAGCGACTCGTTCCCGGCCTCGACCAGGCGCACCGCCAGCGGCGGCCGCGGACGGTCCAGCATGCGTTTGACCAGCGTGAACACCACGCTGGCGCCGGCCATCGTGGCGATCAGCCACACGCCGTCGACGCGCCGCCCGCGCAGGATCAGCACGATGCCCGTGACCAGGGCGAGCACCGCCATCGCGGCGGTGCTGCCGAGGTTCGTGAACACGACCAGGATCGCCGTGACCCCGACGGAGCGGCTGTCGATCGCCCCGGCGAGGGCCGAGCCGTCCTCGTCCGCGGGCCCGACGCCGGTGAACGCGGCCCAGATCAGCCCGGCCGCCAGGGTGAGCAGGAGGACGGAGCAGGTCGCGGTGAGCGCGAGGACGCGGCGGCCGGGCACCCCACCACTCTGCCCACGCGGGACCGCCGGCGCCCGCCGACCGGCCGAATCCTCAGCCGCAGCTCAGGAGGGGTCGTGAGTGCCTACTGCCCCTAGAGGGGCAGTCGGCACTCACGGGTCAGCTGCGGCCGCGCAGGGTGCGGTACCGGCGGATGAGCGCGGCGGTGGAGGCGTCGAGCGCGGAGAAGTCCGGGTCGTCGCCGTAGAGGGCGGGGCCGAACTGCTTGGCCATCACCTTGCCCAGCTCCACGCCCCACTGGTCGAAGCTGTCGATGCCCCAGATCGTGCCCTCCACGAAGGTCTGGTGCTCGTAGAAGGCGATGAGCTGGCCCAGCGTCGACGGCGTGAGCTTCGGCGCGAGGATCGTCGAGGTGGGCCGGTTCCCGGGCATGACCTTGTGCGGCACGACGTCGGCCGGGGTGCCCTCGGCCTCGATCTCCTCCTTCGTCTTGCCGAAGGCGAGCGCGGCCGTCTGCGCGAACAGGTTGGACATGAACAGGTCGTGCATGTCCGGCCCAGATCCATCGGCACCGCCCTCGCCCGGGAGGTCGTGGTTGGGCTCGGCGAAGCCGATGAAGTCCGCCGGCACGAGCCGGGTGCCCTGGTGGAGCAGCTGGTAGAAGGCGTGCTGACCGTTGGTGCCGGGCTCGCCCCAGAAGATCTCGCCGGTCTCGGTGGTGACCGGGGTGCCGTCGGCGCGCACCGACTTGCCGTTGCTCTCCATCGTGAGCTGCTGGAGGTAGGCGGGCAGCCGGTGCAGGTACTGCGAGTACGGCAGCACCGCGTGGGTCTCGACGCCGAAGAAGTTGTCGTACCAGACGTTGAGCAGGCCGCTGATCACCGGCAGGTTCGCGGTCAGCGGGGCGGTGCGGAAGTGCTCGTCGATCGCGTGCATGCCGGCGAGGAACTCGGCGAAGCCCTGCCTGCCGATCGCGACCATGAGCGAGAGCCCGATCGCGGAGTCGACGGAGTAGCGGCCGCCGACCCAGTCCCAGAAGCCGAACATGTTGGCCTCGTCGATGCCGAACTCGCGGACCTTCTCGGCGTTCGTCGACACGGCCACGAAGTGCTTCGCGACGGCCTTCTCGTCACCCAGGCCGTCGACCAGCCAGGTCCGGGCGTTGCGGGCGTTGGTGAGAGTCTCGAGCGTGGTGAAGGTCTTCGACGAGACGATGAACAGCGTGGTCGCCGGGTCGAGGTCGTGGGTGGTCTCGGCCAGGTCGGTCGGGTCGATGTTCGACACGAACCGGCACTCGACCTCGCGCAGCGAGTAGTCCTTGAGCGCCTCGTACGCCATGACCGGGCCCAGGTCCGAGCCGCCGATGCCGATGTTGACGACGGTGCGGATCCGCTCGCCGGTGGCCCCGGTCCACTCCCCGGAGCGGACCCTGTCCGTGAACTCGCCCATCCGGTCGAGCACGGCGTGGACGTCCGCGACCACGTCCTGGCCGTCGACCGTCAGCGAGGCCGTCCGCGGCAGCCGCAGCGCGGTGTGCAGCACCGCCCGGTCCTCGCTGGTGTTGATGTGCGCGCCGGAGAACATCGCGGTGATCCGGTCCGGCAGGCCGGCGGCCTCGGCCAGGGCCACCAGCTTCGGCACCGTCTCGCCGGTGATCCGGTGCTTCGAGTAGTCGAGGACGAGGTCGGCGCCCTGGACGGTCATCGCCTCCGCCCGCCCGGCATCGGCGTCGAACAGCTCGCGGAGGTGCGCCGGCTCGACGGCCGCGTGGTGCTCGGTCAGGGCCGCCCACTCCGGGGTCGCGGTGATGTCTCGGGGGTTGTCCACGCCGGACATCATGCCCGCGTCCGGCCTGCCTGACACGTCCCGCGGACCGGCGGTCGGCGGGTGTGGCTACCACTAACCCGACAGTGGTGGCGGCGTGCTGTCCGGCGCCGGGTCGCACGCGGTGTCCTGTGGTCCGACGACGACAGCACCCCGAGAAGGAGCGTTCCCCGTGAGCGAGCAGCCCGCCCCCGCCGCCGGCAGCACCGGTTCCGCCGTCCTCGCCAGCCCCGCCTGGATCATCGGCGGCCTGCGCAACCGCCCCGGCTACCTCATCACCGCCGCCACACCACCCGACCCGGCCCGCGTGGCCTTCACCGACGGCGAGGAGACCCTGTTCGACGTCCCGCTCGCCGAGGTCTCCGGCGTCACCTACCCCTGGTACTGGTTCGGCGGCGGCTTCAAGGCCCGGATCGCCGGGAAGACCGTGAAGATCACGTTCGTGAAGCCGAACGGCATGCCGAGCCCGGACCCCTCCGCCCTGGAGCTCGGCCTCTCGGCCCTGGGCGTGGCGGCCGCGTTCCAGGGCGTGGGGCACGTCGGCGACCTGGCCGGGCTGGCGTGGATCGCCCCCGGCCGCAAGGCCACGGCGCAGTGGCGGGAGGTGCTCCCGGCCTGATCCCCGCGGGCCCGACCGCCCTCCCGTCCACGGGCGTCCCCCCGCTCGCCGACGCCGCGCCACCCAGGTGGGTGGACGCGGCGCGCCGACCAGCGGGGGAGTCGCGGAGACGAACGGTCCGTAACCACGCGCTCCGGGTTTCGTTACACGGATGAGTGGTTCGCACCTGCTGTTCATCGCGTGCGGATGACGGACCACCGCAGAAACCGCTGTTCGGCCTAGACCTGGCCGCGCTCCGGTCTAGCTTCGTCACTCACCGCGGTTTGCCGACGACCCGTAGTCAGGAGCTCGAAGATGTTGACCCGTTCGGTTCCCGAACCCGCGAAGCACGTGCTCATCCTGATCGCGCGGTTGACCGTGTCGTTCATCATGCTGGCGCACGTCTGGCAGAGCTTCTTCCAGGCGGGCTTCGGGACGGCCACCGACCAGTTCACGAACTTCGGCATTCCCCTGGCCATCGTCGCGACGGCGTTCACCCTGGTCGTGGAGCTGATCGGCTCGATCCTCATCGCGGTCGGCATCTTCGTGCCGTGGGCCGCGGCCGGCATGGCGTTCGTGATGTACGGCGCCATCTGGTTCGTGCACGGCGCGCACGGCGTGTTCGTGAAGAACAACGGCTGGGAGCTCGTCGCCCTCATCGCGGGGATCGTGCTGGCCATCGCCGCGTTCGGTCCCGGCCGCTACAGCCTCGACCACCTGATCTTCGAGCGGAAGCGCGAGGAGGACGTGCCCGCTCCGGTCGACGTGAGCTCGGACCCCTCCGGCGTGCCGATCGCCCCGGCCCCCGCAGCGTTCGCCGCCCGCCCGGCCTCGGCCCCGGGCTGGGACGCGCCGCGCTGGGAGGACGAGCGGCACGCCGCCGCGCCGGCCCCGCGCTGGGACGCCGAGCCGGCTGTGCAGCAGCCGGTGCGGGTCTCGTCCGCCCAGCCGTTCTCCCTGTGGGACGACGGCCGGGCCGGTGCCGACGCCCCGGCGCCCCGGCGGGTGCCGACCGCGTACTCGAACTCGTCCACCCGGCCCGGCGCCCGGCACGCCGTCCACCCCGGCGCCCCGTCCGTCGACTACGCGGACTACGCCGACCCGTACACCGGCCCGCAGGCCCACCTCGACGCCCCCCAGCAGCGCGAGCAGCAGTACTGACCCCGGGGGCGCACCGGAGCGCGCCGGTGCGCACCGTCACCTCCTGACCGGGGCCCCGCGGCCCTTCCGTCCCGCCGCCACGCGACCGCGGCGGGACGGGCGGCCGCGGGGCCTTCGTCGTCCCACCGGGAAGATGATCGCTCTCCGCTTCATCTCGATCACACAGTGTGAGAACGGACATGATCGCCCCATCGGGACGGATCGCGTCGTTACGGTCGGCCAAGTTAGTAGAACGTTCATCCATCGGAGGTCGTCCGTCATGACCCGTGCCCTGACCGGAACCGCCCGCGACGTCGTGCTGCTGCTCGGCCGGCTCGTCCTCGGTCTCGTGCTGCTCGCCCACGGCTGGCAGAAGGTGGTGACCAACGGCCCGGGCGCGACGATCGAGGGCTTCTCGGGCATGGGCATCCCGGCCGCGCCCGCGGCGGCGGCCTTCACCATGCTGGTCGAGATCGTCGGCGGGCTGATGCTGGTCGTGGGGGCGTTCACCGCGGTCGCCGGGGTGCTGGCCGCGCTCGTGATGGTCGGTGCGGGCCTGTTCGTGCACGCCGACGCGTTCTTCGCCGCCGACGGCGGCTGGGAGCTCGTCGGCGTGATCGCCGCGGGCGTGCTGATCCTCGCCGCGGCGGGGGCCGGCCGGTTCAGCGTCGACCACCTCCTGGCCGCGCGGCGCACGCCCGCCGCCGTCTGAGAACCCCTTCACACCGGTCCCGCCGCCGAATCCGCCCGCACCGCAGGGGATCATCGGGGGCGGAGCGAGGGGGGATCGCGTGCTGCGCCACGTCACGGCGACCCGCTACGTCACGCCGTTGCGTGAGGGCGGGTCGCTGCCCGGTCTGATGGAGGCCGACGACCTCGGCACCTACGTCGTGAAGTTCCACGGCGCGGGGCAGGGCCGGAAGGTCCTGGTCGCCGAGATCGTCGCCGGCGAACTCGCCCGGGAGCTGGGCCTGCCGGTGCCCGAGCTGGTCACGGTCGACCTGGACCCCGAGCTCGGGCTCGCCGAGCCGGACCAGGAGGTGCAGGACCTCCTGCACCGTTCGGCCGGGCTCAACCTGGGCCTGGACTACCTGCCCGGTGCGCTGGACTTCGACCCGCTGGCCTTCGACCCGGGCCCGGAGTTCGCCGGCCGTGTGCTGTGGTTCGACGCGCTGGTCGGCAACGTGGACCGCTCGTGGCGCAACGCCAACATGCTGCTCTGGCACCGGGCCCCGTACCTGATCGACCACGGCGCGACGCTGACCTTCCACCACGGCTGGGCGCGGACACTCGCCGATCCGGCGGCGGTCGCCGCCCGCCCGTTCGACGCCGGCGACCACGTCCTGCTCGGGTCCTTCCCGGACCTCGACGCGGCCGACGCCGCCCTCGCGCCGCTGGTCACCGCGTCGACGGTCGAGCGTGCGGCCGCGGCGGTGCCGGACGAGTGGCTGGCCGGCGAGCCCGGCTTCGACGGCCCCGACGAGGTCCGCGCCGCGTACGCCGAGATCCTCGCCGCGCGGGTCGCGGCCCGCGAGACCTGGCTGCCCGCCGTCCGGGAGGCGGCGGCGACCGGCCGTCCGCGCCCGATCACCCGGAGCGGCCGCCCGCCGGCGTGGCTGGCCGCCCGGCTGCCGAAGGTGGACCGGTGAGCACGGGGAACGGCCTGGAGGTCTACGAGTACGCGGTGCTGCAGGTCGTGCCGCGGCCCGAGCGCGGCGAGACGATGAACGCCGGCGTGCTCGTCTACTGCCGGGCGAAGGACTTCCTCGGCGGGCGGGTGCACCTGGACCGGGACCGGCTGCGCGCCCTCGACCCGCACGCCGACGCGGACGCGATCGCCGACGCCCTCGAGGTCGCCGCCGCCGTCTGCGCCGTGCCCACCCCGCCGCGGGCCGACCGGCGGACGGAGGGGGCGCTGGCCGCGTCGGGCCCGGGGGCGGGGGAGGACCTCGGCCGCCGCTTCCGCCGGCTCACCGCGCCGCGCAGCACGGTCGTGCGGCCCGGTCCGGTGCACAGCGGGCTCACCGCGGACCCGGCCGCCGAACCGGACCGCCTGCTCGCGGCGCTGGTCCTGCCCCTCTGAGCCGTGGGAGTGGCGATCGTCGCAATGGCGTTGATCGCCCGTCACGGGGCAAGGTGACGGCATGAGCGGATCGACGCAGATCGCCACCGACCCCGTCCCCGCCGCGGCGCTCACCGAGTGGCTGCGGGCCGAGGTCCCCGAGGTCGCCACCGGATCGGACCCCGTCGACGTCCGGCGGATCTCCGGCGGGCACTCGAACCTGACCTACCGGATCGTCGACGCCGCCGGCACCCCGTGGGCCCTGCGCCGCCCGCCCACCGGCGGGGTCCTCGCCACCGCCCACGACATGAGCCGCGAGTGGCGGTTCATCGCCGCGCTGGCCGACACCCCGGTCCCGGTCCCGCGGGCGGTCGCGTTCTGCTCCGACCAGGCGGTGATCGGGGCCGACTTCTACCTCATGGGGTTCGTCGACGGCGTCGTCCCCGGCGACGTCGAGGCCGGCGCCGCCATGCCCGTCGAGATCCGCCACGCCGCGGGGCTGGCGGTCGCGGACGTGCTGGCCGAGCTGCACGCGGTCGACCCCGACGCCGTCGGGCTGGGGGAGCTGCGCCGCCCGGGCAGCTACCTGGAGCGCCAGCTGCGCCGCTGGCACCGGCAGGCGCACGACTCGGCCGTCGAGGACCTGTCCGTGGTCGACGAGGGGCACCGGCTGCTCGTGGAGCGGCGGCCGGTCGACGAGGAGCTGACCATCGCCCACGGCGACTACCGGCCCGGCAACCTCTCCTTCGGCCCCGACGGCCGCATCGGTGCGATCTTCGACTGGGAGCTGGCCACGCTCGGCGAGCCGCTCGCGGACCTCGGCTACCTGCTGGCGTCGTGGGGCCGTCCGGGCGACACCGTCCGGGAGATCACGTCCGGGCCGACCACGCTCGAGGGCTGGCCGGAGCGCGCGGAGATCCTGGCCCGCTACGCCGAGCGCTCCGGGCGCGGTGACCGGATCGCCGGGCAGGCGGACTACTTCGAGGCCTTCGCGCGCTGGCGCTCGGCCTGTATCGGCGCGGGCGTCTACACGCGGTACGCCGCCGGGCACATGGGCGACTCCACGGAGGACCCGGAGACGGCGCGGCTGCGGCTGGCGAACCTGCAGGAGCAGGCCACCGCGGCCGTGGAGATCCTGCACCGGAGCGCGGGCTAGGGTCACCGGGTGACCTGGGGTTCCTACGGCGCCTACCTGGGCATCGCCGTCCTGCTCGTGCTCGCCCCGGGGCCGGACACGCTCGTCCTGCTCCGCAACGCCCTGGCCGGCGGCCGCCGCGGCGGGCTGCTCGCGTGCGCGGGCATCCTCGCCGGGAACCTGCTGCAGGGCAGCGCGGCGGCGTTCGGGCTCGGTGTGCTCGTGGCGAGCTCCCGGCCGCTGTTCGAGACGCTGCGCTGGGCGGGCGTGGTCTACCTCCTGTTCCTCGCCGTGCAGGCGCTGCGCGGCGCGTGGCGCGGGGACTACGCGGCGTTCACCGAGCTCGTCGAGAAGCGGCGCGGGCAGGGCTTCCGCCGTTTCCGCGAGGGCTTCCTGTCCAACGTGACCAACCCGAAGGTGCTGGTCATGTACCTGTCGGTGCTGCCGCAGTTCCTGGTCCCGGGCGTCACGACCACGGCCGACGCGCTGCTGCTCGCCTACACCGTCGGCGTGCTGGGCGCGGTGTGGCTCCTCGCGCTGGTGTTCGTGGTGCACCGGGTGCGGGCATGGCTGGGCCGCCGGCGGGTGCGCCGCACGATCGACGCGGTGACCGGGACGGCGCTGGTCGGGTTCGGCGTCGCCCTGGCCGCCGAGTAGGGCCCGGCCGCCGAGTAGGGCCCTCGCCGCCGGGGAGGAACCGTAGCCGGAGGAGCCCCTACCGGACCGGCGGCTTCTCCGTGCCGTGCGCGAAGGTCGCCGACTCCGGCCCGCGCTGCGGGGCGCTCTGCCGGCGCAGTTGCTCGAGGGCCAGGCGGAGGTCGTCGAGCAGCAGGTTCGCCAGGTCGTGGCTGAAACCGTTGCGTACCACGATCCGCAGCGCCGCGATGTCCTCGCGCTTGGCCGGGAACGTGTAGGCGGGCACCAGCCAGCCGCGCTCGCGCAGGGCCGCGGACACGTCGAACGCCGAGAAGGGCTGTCCGTCGGCCACGGTGAACGCGAAGACCGGCAGCTCCGACCCGTCGGTGAGCAGCCGGAAGGCGCCCGTCTCGGCGATCCGGGCCGACAGAGTCGTGGCCACGTCCCGGCAGGTCTGCTGCACGCGTGCGAATCCTGCCTGGCCCAGCCGCAGGAACTGGAAGTACTGCGCGATCACCTGGCCGCCGGGCCGGGAGAAGTTCAGCGCGAAGGTCGGCATGTCGCCGCCCAGGTAGTTGACCCGGAACACGAGGTCCTCGGGCAGCGCGTCCTCGTCGCGCCACAGCGCCCAGCCGACGCCCGGGTAGACCAGGCCGTACTTGTGCCCGGAGGTGTTGATCGACGCCACCCGCGGCAGCCGGAAGTCCCACGGCAGGTCGGGGTCGCAGAACGGGGCGATCATGGCGCCGGAGGCGCCGTCGACGTGTACCGGGACGTCCAGCCCGGTGCGGGACTGCAGGTCGTCGAGCGCGGCGCAGACCTCCTCGACCGGTTCGTAGCTGCCGTCGAAGGTCGAGCCCAGCACCACGACCACGCCGATCGTGTTCTCGTCGCAGAGCGCCACGGCCTCGGCCGCGCCCAGGTGCAGCCGGTCGCCCTCCATGGGGACCAGCCGCGGCTCGACCTCGAAGTAGTTCGCGAACTTCTCCCAGCAGATCTGGACGTTGATGCCCATGATGATGTTGGGGCGCGCGGTGTCCTTGCCCTCCGACCGCCGCCGGGCCTGCCAGCGCCGCTTGAGCGCCAGCCCGCCGAGCATGCACGCCTCGCTGGATCCCGTCGTCGAGCAGCCGATCGCCCGGGCCGGGTCCGGCGCGTTCCACAGGTCGGCGAGCATCCGCACGCAGCGCTGCTCGATGTCGGCGGTCCGCGGGTACTCGTCCTTGTCGATCATGTTCTTGTCGAACGACTCGGACATCAGGCGCTGGGCGGCCTCCTCCTCCCACGTCGTGACGAACGTGGCGAGGTTGAGCCGCGCGTTGCCGTCGAGCATCAGCTCGTCGTGCACGATCTGGTACGCGACCTGGGGATCGAGCCCGGACTCCGGCAGCTCGTAGCGGGGCACGGTGATGGGCTCCGCACCGAAGACCGGGTTCGCGGCGACCGGCTTGTCGGCGGGCTCGCGGCGCTGATGTGTGGGCATTCTCACGACCCTAGGGGAAGTCGGTGACATAGCCCTGGGACCGAAGCCACGGAAGCAGCCGGTCCAACGCCTCCACCGTCCGGGCCCGGCTCCCGCCCCCGTCGTGCAGCAGGATCACCGCGCCGGGGTGCAGGTGCTTCTCGACGTTCGCCAGGATCACGTCCGCGGCGGGCCGCTTCCAGTCCCGCGGGTCGATCGCCCACCCCAGCGGCTGCATCCCCTGCGCCACGGCCGAGTCGAGGATCTGCCGGTCCCAGTTGCCGCCGGGCGCGCGGAAGTAGGTGACGGGGGTGCCCGGGACGCGCGCGGCGACGTCGCCGATCTCCGCGGTGATCGTCCTGGCGTCGCGGGAGGGGAGTCCCTCGTCGTGGGTGTGCGAGTGCGAGCAGATCCGCATCCCGGCGTTGACGACCTTCGCGACGACGTCCGGGTGCCGTGCCATCTGCGCGCCGACCATGCAGAACGTTCCCTTGGCGCCGTGCTTGAGCAGCACGTCGAGGATCTGCGGGGTCCACTGCGGATCGGGGCCGTCGTCGAAGGTGAGCGCCACCCGCTTGTCCGCGGGCCCCGCGACCGGGAGGTCGGTGAGCACCACCGGCCGGGCCGTCGGCGCCGGGGGAGCCACGACGACCGGGGCGGGCTCCGGCTCGGGCGCCGCCACCTGCGTGCCGAGCGGCGCGATCAGGCCGAGCGCCAGCGCCGCGAGCAGTGCCGGCACCCGGTCCGCGGCTCTGCCGCGGAACATCCCCTCCGTCGTGCGGGGATCGGGGTGGGCGGGCCGGGTCAGGAGGCCGGATCCGCCGCGTCTCACCGGTGGCACGCCCATGGACGCCTCGACCGCCTCTCCCGGCTCGCCCGTCACGGGAGTTCGTTCGTACCCGAAGGAGCGACTCGAGGGCCGCGGACACGCCGGACGACCAGCGGAACCCCGCCCGGTCAGCCCTGCCCGCCGCCTCGCTGCTCGCGGCGCAGCAGCCGGCGCAGCGCGGGCAGCACCCGCTCCACGGTCGACGGCCGGGTCAGCAGCGGACCGCGGGTGTGGCGGACCTCGGTCGGGATGACCACGCTCGCGCCGCCGGTCGCGGCGATCTCCAGTTCGAGGAAGCTCGGCGAGAACGGGAGCGTCGAGAAGCCCGGCACGGCGCCCAGCCGGAGCTCCGCACCGGACCCGCCCTTGGTGTGCACGGCCGAGATGTGGTCGTAGTGGTATTCGAAGGTCGCGTTCTTCGCCCGCTTGCCGGTCACGACGTTCAGCTCGCAGGTCAGCACGGCGAGATGGTGGCGGCCCGGGCACAGGACGGCGACGGTGTACTCGCTGAACCGGCGGTGCCGGTCGTCGCCGAGGCGGTGGCGGGCCTTCAGGGTGGGCGCGATCAGCACGAGCGGGCCCTCCGGGTCGGTCATCCCGGGGTCCACCACCTTGGGTCGGACGTCCTCGGCGTGCAGGTCGAGGTCGCTGTCCTCGAGCTCGAAGCGCTTCATCGCGTCGGCGGCGGTGGCGACGAGGTCCGCGTTCAGGGTCGCGTCGACCTGGTCGTCGGAGGCCTTCGGCTCGGCGCGGGAGTAGTCGAGGCGGTAGTTCCCCAGCCTGACCCAGCCCGGTACCAGCAGGGCACCGATCGCGGCGACCGCTGCCAGGACGCCCAGCACCGGCAGGCCGGCCAGGGCGAGGGCGCCGGCGAGCACCAGCGCCACGACGCCGCCCTGCATCATCCGGATCGCCATGACCCGGTCCATCCGGTCCGGCGTCGGGACGAAGTACTTGCCGATCTTGTCCTTGCGCTCGTTCGGGTTGAGCGGCGCAGGCGTCGTCGGCACCCCCGTGGCGCTCATGGTCGTTCCCCCCTTGCGACCGGCGCCCTTCGCCGCCGGTCGATGAGGGGACTCGCTCCTCCGCGGCGTGATGTTGCGGGATCACGGACATGATCACTCCGGTGGAGCAGAATCCCCAGCTCCAGGGGTGGAGCTGCCGGCGAACGGGTGCACTGCCGTCACGCCGTCCGCCCTTGTGTTGACAGCACCTTGCGGCCCACAACATCCGGACGGGTGGTCCAGGCGCGGGCGCGCGGACGGCGGGGGTCAGGCGCCGCCGACCGCGACCGCCAGTCCGGTGGATCCGCGGTCGCCGCGGAAGAGCCGGCTGGACCCGACGGCGATCCGGCCGACCAGCCCGTACTTGCGCGCGACGGCGCGGCGGACCCGGCGGGTGCCCTCGACGTCGAGCAGCTCGGCGGTGCCCGGCACGGCCGGGCCGAGGGGCTTCCCGCGGCGGTCGCACTCGGCCAGCTCGACGGTCCCGGACCGGCGGATCCGCTTGACCTTGCCGGAGTCCGTCACGGTCCAGACGCCGAGCCGGCCGTCGTCCAGCCCGGCCGCCCAGACCGGCGTCGGGACGGGGGTGCCGTCCTTGCGGAAGGTCGTGAGCAGCAGGTACTGCGCGTCGGCGAGGCGCCGGGCCGAGGGCTCGCTCACGGGCCTGCTCACGCCGGCACGCTCGCCCGGTGCAGCTCCACCGGCACGCTCTCGTAGCCGCGCAGCAGCTTGGTGCGGCGGCGCACCGGGGTGCCGGCCGGGCGCATCTCCGGGAAGCGGTCGACCAGGGCGCGCAGCGCGACCTCGCCCTCCATCCGGGCCAGCGCGGCGCCGAGGCAGAAGTGGATGCCCTGCGAGAACGCGAGGTGCTTGTGCGCCTCCTCGCGCGTGACGTCGAAGCGGTGCGGGTCGGTGAACACCGCCGGGTCGCGGTTGGCGCCGCCGAGGTGCGTGATCACGAACGTGCCCCGCTTCACCGGGACGCCGCCGACCTCGGTGTCGCGCACCGCCACCCGCCCGGTCCGCTGCACCGGCGACTCGAAGCGCAGCATCTCGTCGATCGCGCCCGCCCAGCGCTCCGGCTCGGCGTTCAGCAGCTTCATCTGGTCGGGGTGGTCGAGCAGCAGTGCGGCGCCGCTGCCGATGAGGTTCACGGTGGTCTCGAAGCCCGCGGCGAGCAGCAGCATGGCGATGCTGGACAGCTCGTCCTCGGAGAGGGAGCCGCCCTCGTCGTGCGCCGTGACCAGCGCGGACAGGATGTCCTCGCCGGGCTCGCGGCGGATCCTTCCGAAGTGGCCGAGCATCCAGGCGTGCAGGGCGTCGATGTCGCGCTCGGAGCGGCGGAAGTCGGCGTACGAGAGCCCGGCGTCGAGCGACAGCGCGGCGCCCTCGCCCCACTCCAGGAACTGCTCCCGCATCGACAGCGGGGCGCCCAGCATCTCCGCGATCACGGTTGCGGGCAGCAGCGCGGCGAAGTCCCTGACCAGGTCCGCCCGCTCGCCCTTCGTGGCCATGGCATCGAGCAGCTCGGTCGCGATCTCCTCGGTGCGCGACCGCAGGGCCGCGACCTTCTTCGCGCTGAACGCCCTGGTCACGAGCTTGCGGTAGCGGGTGTGGTCCGGCGGGTCCGAGGCGAGCATCGACGGCGGCTGGGCCGGGCCGAGCGCCCACGAGCCGCCGATCGTCAGGGCCGCCCGGACGATGCCGGGCAGGTTCTCGGGCATCCGGCCGCCGACGCCGAAGTCCGTGCTGCGCAGGACCTGGGTGCAGACGTCGTGGTCGACGGTCGCGTGGAACATGCCCGTGTCGACGAGCTTCCCGCGCGAGCGCAGCTCCTCGTAGAACGGGTACGGGTTCGCGACGACCTCGGGGTCGGTCATCAACCGCGCGCCCAGCTCCCCGGCCCGCACCTGGCGGCGGACCATGCGTCGCATCATCCCGTGCCGGAGTCCCCATCGGACCACCCGGCGCACGCCCCGTGAACCCGCCATGCCGACCTCCTCGCCGTCGTCACCCTCAACTTACCGCCGGTAACTTGTGCTGCCCAGGGTCGCGGCTCAGGGGATCCTCAGCGGTTCTGCTAGATCTGGTGGGGTGTCCCGCCTGCTCGCCGTCAGCGACCTGCACGTGCGCTATCCCGAGAACCGGGCGGTCGCCGAAGGGCTCACCGGGGATCCGGGGGACTGGCTGATCGTGGCCGGCGACGTCGCGGAGCAGGTCGGCGACACCGTCGCGACGCTGGCCGACCTGGCCGCGCGGTTCGCGAAGGTGATCTGGGTGCCCGGCAACCACGAGCTGTGGACGCGCACGAAGGACCCGGTCGACCTGCGCGGGGAGCACCGCTACCGGCACCTGGTGGAGCGGTGCCGGGAGCTCGGCGTGCTCACGCCCGAGGATCCGTTCCCGGTGTGGGAGGGGGAGGGCGGCCCGGTCGTCGTCGCCCCCTTGTTCCTGCTCTACGACTACTCGTTCCTGCCGGTGGGCACGACCACGAGCGAGGAGGGCCTGGCCGCGGCGTACAACGCGGGCGTGGTCTGCACGGACGAGCACCTGCTGTACTCCGAGCCGCACCCGTCGCGGGAGGCCTGGTGCGCCGCGCGCGTCGCCGAGACCCGACTCCGGCTCGACGCCCTCGACCCGGAACTGCCGACGATCCTCGTCAACCACTGGCCGCTGACCCGGCTGCCCACCGAGGTCCTGCGCTACCCGGAGTTCGCGCTGTGGTGCGGCACCACCGCCACCGCCGACTGGCACGTCCGCTACCGCGCGCAGGCCGTCGTCTACGGACACCTGCACATCCCGCGGGTGATCTACGAGGACGGCGTCCGCTTCGTGGAGGCCTCGCTCGGCTACCCGCGGGAGTGGCGGCCGCGGGAGGAGCGGCACGGCCATCCTGCCGACGTCCTGCCCCGCCAGGTCCTGCCCGTCCCCGCCGAGGACTTCGGCGTCCGCCGCTGAGGGCCCCCGAGAACGGCGAACGGCGCTCTCGCTCACCAGGTGTGAGC
>NZ_BSFQ01000005.1 GCF_027922425.1 Pseudonocardia halophobica
CGCGGCCGCGTCGTGGCCGTCGCGGCGGCCGCCCTGGTCGCGGTGGCGGCGATCGCGGGGCTCGGCGTCTACAGCGCCCAGCTGAAGGCGGAGCGCGACGCCGAGGCGGCCCGCGCCCAGGGCGTCGTCGCGATGCTCCGAGAGATGGCCCGGCCCGGCACCACGCACGCCTTCCTCGCGCCCGAGGAGGGTGGCCCCATGGTCGCCGCGGTCCTCTCGCGCGACTCCGAGCAGATGGTGATGCCCGTCGACCTGCCGGCCAACGGCGCCGACCGGGTCTACGTCCTCTGGGGCCTCCCGGCCGAGGGAACCCCGGCCGCGCTCGGCACGTTCGACGTCCGTGGAGGCGCCACCGGCATGCAGTCGGTAGGGTCGTCCGCCGGCGGAGCCGGTTATGCGCAGTTCGCGATCTCGATCGAACCCGGTCGGGTCGCGCCGGCGTCGCCGTCCCAGGTCGTGGCGAGCGGGCGGGCGGAGATCTGAGCAGCACGGAGCAGACCTCGCGAGGCGAGGAGGAGCACGAGCGCGGCCGGTTCGACGGCGTCAAGGACCGGCTGCGGGAGTTCCGCGCGCGCATCGACGAGCGTCCGACGGTCCGCCGCACCTACCGCGTCGCCATCGGGGTGCTCGGCACGCTCGTGCTGGCGGCCGGCATCGTCGCGATCCCGTACCCGGGCCCCGGCTGGGCGATCGTGTTCGTGGGGCTCGCCATCCTCGCCTCCGAGTTCGCCTGGGCGAAGCGGGTCCTGACCTTCGCGAAGGGCAAGTACGACGCCTGGACCGACTGGCTCGGCCGGCAGAACCTGTTCGTCAAGCTCCTCGTCATCGGCGCGACCGGCCTGATCGTCGTCGGGACGCTGTGGCTGCTGAACGCGTTCTGGCTGGTCGCGGGATGGGTGGGGCTGCAGGAGTGGACCTGGTTGCAGAGCCCGATCCTGGGGTGATGTAGGGTTCCACCCGTGACGGCGGGCGATTAGCTCAGGGGGAGAGCGCTTCGTTCACACCGAAGAGGTCACTGGTTCGATCCCAGTATCGCCCACTCGCCGAAGGCCCTGGTCAGGGCTCCGAACAGGAGCCCGAAGCCGGGGCCTTCGTCGTTGTCGAGGCCGTTTGACACACCTTTTGACAACAACGGGTGCGTCACCGCACCCGCGCCGGCGTCATCCGGCATCCGTCGAGCCCTCGATCTCGACCCCACCGAGCGCCGTCTCGATGCGCCCGACGGCGCTCGCCAGCTCGTCGTCGAAGACCTCGCTGTAGATACCGAGAGTGACGGTGATGTGGGAGTGCCCGAGGATCACCATCGCGTCCCGGGCCGGAACCCCAAGGCTCTTCAGCATCGTCGCAGCGGTGCGTCGGAGGTCGTGGAAGGCAATCTTCGGTAGCGCCGTCCCGGCGACGATGCGGTCGAATGAGCGCGACGCGTTGCGAGGTTCGATCGGCCTTCCGGTCCGGGTGGTGAAGACGTAGCCGGAGTCCTCCCACTCGGGGCCTGCGGCGAACCTCTGCTCCAGCTGTCGCTTCCGCTGCGCCTGCAGGGCTTTGCGGGTCGTCGGGACCAACGGCAGCATGCGCTCACCAGCCGCCGTCTTCACACGACCTCGGACAAGACGCCCTCCCACACGGACGAGGCTGGCCCGGACAATGATCTTCCCACGGTCGAAGTCGACGTCCTCCCAGCAGAGCGCGGCTATCTCACCGCGCCGCATCCCGTAGACCACGGCCAGCACGAAGAACGTATGGAGAGCGTCCTGCACCGAGACGGCGAGGAACTGCCGCGCCTGCGCCGCGGTCCAGGCCGTCCGCCGTCGCCGGTCCGGCGTGGGCAGAGTCGTCAACAGGGCGACGTTCCGCCCTACGAGCTCCTCGCGCATCGCGCGCCCGAGCGCCGAGCTGAGAACCTCACGGATCATGCGAAGCGTCTGCGTGGAGCGCCCGTTCTCCTGCTGCCGGTTGAGGAACATCTGGACAGCGCTGACGGTCAGCTTCTCGAGCCGGTGCTTCCCGAGCCCCGGACGCAGGTACTGAACAACCACTGAGCGGTACCGCGATGCCGTCGTCGGCCGCAGCTTCGGATCCACCACCTCCCGGAGCCAGTAGTCGAGGAACTCGGCGACCGTGGGGGAGCGGGTGGGCATGACCGATCCCGAGTTGACCTTCTGCGCGACCTCGGTCAGCTTGCCCGCAACCTCCGCCCGCGTCCTGCCATAGATCCACTTCCGGCCACGCGTCCCGTCCGGCTGATCCACCCACAGGGCCGCGGCGAACCGGCCGTCCGCCCTCTTCGTGATCGTGCCCTCACCGTTGCCCCGGCGGGTGCGCGTTCGCGCCGTGCGCTTCGGCGCGGTCACCGGGCCTCCTCACCGAGGAGGTTGTCGAGGTAGGCCTCCAGGTCGCGTGCTCGGACACGGTGGGAACGCCCGATGTGAACGCTCGGCAGTTCACCGGCCCAGATGAGCTGGTAGACGGACCAGCGAGACAGCTGGAGTCGTTCGGCGACCTGGGTGAGGGTCAGAAGGTCGGGTCCGGACATGGCGCGATCTCCTCTGCGACGGCGGGAAGTCGGCCGTGGGATCGCTGACGTGCGCCGAGCGACGCGGACCGACGCCCAGCAGAGTCGATGTCTATCGCGCAGAGCATGTGCAGGTTTGTGCAGCGTCGCCGGTGACCCGGACGCGCTGTGTCTCATCGCAATGGTCACTTGCTCGATCATCAGCATGGCGGGAGCCCCGACAACCACTGCTCGGCGATCTGTGGACAACTCCCGGACGGAAGCGCCGGCTGGAAGCCCTCGACGACAGTGCGCCGCTCAGGGCCGCGGCGGGCCGAGAAGTGCTAGCGGACCCGCCTGCGGCGGGGCGGTGGGCCTGCCGGCCCTGGAGCTTGAGCACGCCTCCCTCAACGTCAAGGGCGCTCCGCTTCGCTGCGCGTCGCCTGCGGCGACAGCCCTTCGGGCTGCCCTGGACGTCGAGCCTCCGAGGCCGCGCGACCGCCGCTTCGCGGTGGCGGGGCAGACGCCCGCCACCCAGGACGGGCCGACAGACCCACCGCCTGTTCCTGCGCGACCAGCGACGGGAGGTCACCACCGATGGGCGCTGTCGACCTCCCTCTCGCTCCCGCGCTGCTGACCCTGCGCGGCTTCGTCATCACGGTTCTGCGTGCCCAAGGCGCGCTGCGCGTCGCCGGGGAGTTCCTGCCCGGGATCGGCGTGGTCTCGATCGCGGAGTTCCAGGCCGCGATGCGTGCGGCGCGGACGGCGTGCCTGGCGAGTGACCGCAGTACCGCTGTCAGCGCGATCTCCGAGGTGCTCACGCCCGGGTGGCGGTCCTTCCGCACGCCCGAGGCCCGCGCCCAGGCCATCGCCGACGCCCGGTCGCTCCTCGCGTTCGTCGAGACTCACGCCGAGCGGACTGCAGGTCCGCGATGAACGACCGGGAGGAGGCCGACGCCCGGACGGTGGCGGCGCGGCTGGCGGAGATCGCCGATCTGGTCGAGCGGGGGGCGCTGCGCGAGGCCCGCCGCCGCACCGCGCGGATCCTCGCCGACACCGACGAGCCGACCCAGCTCCTGCTCGCGCAGTGCCTCCAGGCGCTGGAGCGGCACCCGAGCGTGCGCGTGTCACAGCTGCGCCACCTGTGGCGGATCAGCGACGACGACGGCCGCGCCATCGTCGAGGCCTGCGCACCCCGACACGACCAGCTCCCCACTCGTCCGAACCACCGGGATGATGCCGAGCTCCGGGACAAGGTCCGACAAGCCCCACGCGATCTCCCCACCCGCTGGACCACCCCGACCGCGCGGCGGAACCGTCGACCGGGGGACGCGGACACGGCGGCGGGCCGGTACTTCGCCGACCGGGTCGAGCCGGAGCAGGACCGCGACGACCGCGACGATCCGATGCCGTTGGACTACGACCGCTCCGCCCTGCCGCCGCTGCGCGGCCTGCCCTGCGTGGTCTGCCGCACCGAGCGCTCCTCCCGCGACCAGCACCGCCGCACCGACGACGGTCTCTGCGAGGACTGCCGCGACAGCGGCCGCCCCGGCATCTCCCCGCCGCCTGCTCCCGCGACCCGCGAGTCGTGGGTCATCGCCCGCTGCCGCTATGTCGCGGACACGTCGGCGACGCCGGCGGAGTGCCGCGCGCGGCTGCGCGCGGACTGGCGCCACCTCGCCCGCCACGACCGGGCGACCATGACCGCATGGGTGGCAGCCCAGACCACCTGAACCGATCACTGCGCCGGCCCACGCGTCCTCGTGCACCCCAGGAGAGTCGGCGGAGCAAGATACGTCGACGGTGTCCTTCGGACGACCGTCGACGGCGAGGGTGTCGTGAACCAGGGGGTTCCCGACGTCGGCTGCGCCGGGCTCAGAGCCACACGGCGGAGTTATCCACAGATCGCCGAATGTGTCTTCCGTCGTCGGTGGACGGGTTGTTGTCCTGGTGGTGGGGCCGGGCGCGACCCGGCCTCGTGACGATTCGGTTGTTCGAGACGGCCCCGGCCGGGTGCAGGAACACCTGGCCGGGACCTGACCGCCCCTGCAGTGACAGGAGACGGCTGTGGCTCACCCTTCCATGCCCTCATCCGGCGACGATGAATCTGCGCGAGTTCGTCGCGGTCGTCGTCGACGCTCGCGGCGTCGCCGCGGCGTGCACTGGCTCCCTCGTCGTCCGCGGCATCGATGGGTCCGACCGCCAATAGCGGTGGTCTTCCTGCTCGTCGCGGCGGTGGTCGCTGTCGTGGCGGTCGTCCTCGTGCTCCACTGCTGAGCACGATTTCCGCACACCTCGTGCCGATGCTGGCGGAGGTGATCTCTCGTCGTCGGCGCAGCCCGGACCCCGCTCGGCGGACGGCTGCGTTGCGGGTGCGGTTCACCGACGCTGAGCGCGACCTCATCCGCGCGGCCGCGGCTGCGGCGGGGGTCACGGCGGCGACGTGGATCGGGGAGCTGGTGACGGCGACCCTGCGCGGCGAGCTCGACGAGCCGACGGCCGAGCTGCGGGAGCTGCTCACCGCGCGCGCCGCGGTCGTCGAGTTGGCGGGCCGGATGCCGGGTGGCGAGCTGGTAGCGCTGCCGGAGGCGGTGGCCGCGTGCCGCCGGATCGACGAGGCCGCCGCGGCGGTGATGGACGGACTGCGGCGGCCTCGGTGATCACGAAGGTGGTGCACGGCTGGCGCCCGGCGGGTCTACTGGCCTATCTGTTGGGGCCGGGGATCGCGGAGGTGCATCGCAACCCCCGGGTGATCGCCTCGTGGGACGGTCTGGATGCGGGGTGGCAGCCGGCGTCGACCGGGCCGGGGGAGTGGGACCTCGAGCTCGGCCCTCTGGCCGATGCGCTCCATCAGCCTGTCGTGGCCGCTGGGCTGCCGCTGCGTCCACCCCCGGAGGGTGGGCGCGGCTATGTCTGGCACTGCTCGGTGCGGCTCGCCGCCGCCGACGCGCGCCTGCCCGACGCACAGTGGGCGGAGATCGCGCGCGAGCTGCTGCGCGACGCGGGGATCATCGACCCCACCGACGGGTTCGGGCCGCGCTGGGTGGCGGTCCGGCACGCCGAGGACCACATCCACATCGCCGCCGTACTCGTGCGACAGGACAACGGCGCGCGGATCTGGCCGCGCAACGACTTCGCCCGGCTACGCGACAGCGCCCGACGTATCGAGGCGCGGCTGGGGCTGACCCCGACCGGCCCGGCCGCGGGCGGTGGCGCGTCAGCGCCGACCCGTGGGGAGCTGGCCAAAGCGGCGCGCGAGGAGCGGCTGCCCGTCCGGGCGGCGCTGCGTGCTGCGGTCCGGCGGGCGGCCCTTGGGGCCGATGACGTGGCGTCGTTCGTCGAGCGCCTCGAGACGGCGGGCCTGGAGGTGAAGCTGCGCCGCGGCCCGTCGGGCGACGTGCTCGGCTACTCGGTCGGCCAGCCCGCGGATCTGCTCGCCTCCGGCGACGTCGTGTTTTACAGCGGCAGCAAGCTCGCCCCCGACCTGTCCCTGCCGCGGCTGCAACGCAGGTGGGCCTCCACCGCAGGTCTGCAGAGCAGCCGGTCCTCCGGCACCCGAGTCCTGACGCGGGCGACCCGCCTCGTCGTCGTGGGACACCAGGTCGACGCGATCCAGCACGGCGCCGCGGACCTCGTCACCGCACTGGCGAGCACGGCCCCGGCCGCGGACCGACAGCAGTGGCACCAGGCGGCGGACCTCGCGCACCAACTCGCGCCGCGCACCGGCGGGCCGTCGACGGCAGGCACTGAGCTGCGTGTGTTGGCGCGGAGCCTGATGCGGCACCGCGGGTTCGCGTCGTGGGACGAGGTCGGCGCAGCGGCGTTCGCGGCCGCCATGGCACACCTGTTCGTCGAGCTCGCCGAGCTCCAGCAGCGCCGCGCGCAGACCCGTGCCGAGCTCGCGCACCGCGCCCGGCTCGCCGCCGACCTCGCCGAGCGGATCGCCGCGCTGCCGATCCCGCAGGCCAGGCGGGCGGCGAACGTGCAGCACGAGGCTGCACGAACTCGTGCACGCGCCCGATGACGATCACCGACGAGGGTCGAGCGGAGGTGAGGGGTGCGATGTCGGTCGGCGCCGAAGGGCGATGAGTACGCGGCCCACGCAGGCCGTCATCGCCGTGCTGCGGATGTCCGGGGTCCAGGACGTCCAGATCGACTCCAGCCACCCACACACCGACGATGCCGCCGTCGTCGTCCGGGTGGGCAAGTCGCTTCTCTACCTGCACGAGCTGCGCACCGCGGAGCACCTGGCCGAGCCCTGGACCGAGGCGGCGAAGCTCATCAAGTCGCTCCCGATGTTCTCGGCCCGAGACGCGGTCAAGCCCATCGAGGGCATGCCCGACCCCGCCGTGATCACCCACGCGTCAGGGAAGCCGATCTGCCAGGTCAACGCGGTCAACGACCGCGGCGGCCAGCCCTTCCTGCGCGTACAGCTGGGTCGCCTCATCTACGAGGTCCGCGACCAGCACGCACTCGTCAGCTGCATGGAGACCTTTCGCGACGCGCGAACCATGGCCAGGCTGGTGTTCAAGCCGAAACGCGCAACGGCGAGAAACACCGAGCCCGTCCGAGCCGCCACCGAGGCACTCGGCCCGCCGACCGACGCCGCTCCGAAACGCGCCACGTCACCACGAACGAGACCGAGGACCACCCAGCCCGACGCACGACAGCCGCACCGCGACCGAAGGCAGACACCATGACCGGACCGGACTACCCGCTGCTCGCCATCCCAGGCCACGATCTGTTCCAGCTGGCCCACGTCGCCGCCTTCATCGCCGACCGCCTCCACCGCCAGGAGGGGGCGGTCGACGCGCACGACCGCGACGGGCGCCGCCGGGCCGCGCGAGACGTCCACGCGGGCCGTGCGGCGTTCGCGAAGCTCATCGGCAACCCGGACGCCAGGAGCGGCGCGGTGCCGCGGCCTCTCGACCGGGCGACCTACGAGCAGGCCGAGGGCCTTGCCGCGCGTGGCGAGAGCCGGACCGCCGTGGTGGTCTCGCTCGCGCCACTCGGCCGGACGACCTGGGCGGTCGTCGGGCAGGCCCCAGGGGTCGGGCAGCTCGGAGCCGAGGTCCCCAGCCGCGACGTGGCCGAGGCCGTCGCCCAGCAGATCCGCAGCGGCCCGAGGCAGGACCTCCTGCCGTGGCTGGTGTCGAAGGAGCCACTCGGGCTGGGAATGGACCGATGGGGCACGGCCGACGAGGACGCCGCGGTGCAGTCGCTCGACACGTCGGTCCCGCGGGAGGCCGCGGTCGCCGTCGCCCTCGGTGCCTCGCCATCGCCGACAGCGACTGCAGCCGCCTCCGCCGCCACCCGAGCGGCCGCGCCGCCGCAGGAGGCCGACGCCGTACCCGTTCAGACCGACCTGCCAGTCCGCTCCGCCTCGGTCATGACGCCAACGAACACAGCGCCGCGTATCCAGCGGTAGCCGACGAGCCGCGAACGGGTGGACGTGCCGCACCTCTCCGCATCGTGGCCTCGTGCTCGGCGTTGCAGTCGATATGAGCGACTCCGAGGAGAGCCCGACCGTGCGGAGCCGCTTGGCGGTCTTCCTTTCGGACGAGCGCGTTGCAGGACACCTCGAGCGCAAGGTCATCATGCTCGACGGTGAGGTCGTCACCGACCTGGACCAGCCCGCGCCGATGCATCATCGGCTGATCTTCGGCGGCTCGTGACGTGTCGGCCACGGGCTAGCGTTCGAACATACGTTCGCCTACGGTTGTCCGGTGTCGGAGCTCGAGGAACTGCTGCTCTCCACCGCTCCGGGGATCTATGTGCGGCCTCAGGTGTCGGTGTGGGTCAAGCTGGCAGGGGTGCTGAACGAGGGGCGCCGCGGAGTTCCCGTGCATGAGCCCAGCGGTGGCCTGCAGGTCGGTCAGGAGGTGCCGGGCAAGCTGTTGGCCTGGGTGCGGACGGACTGGAAGGGCTGGGTCGCGATCGTCGATGTGGCGCTCCGCTTCGAAGGCGGCCAACAGGCCTGGTGCCGGATGCTCGTCCCGGGGTCCGCTCTCACCAAGGACTCGTTGATGTACCGGCGCAAGCTGGAGGGCAAGACTTCGAACCGGCCGACTTTGCGCCAGCGCTGACAGGTTGTAGATGCCACGGATGCGGCAATTCTCCGGGCTCGACTGCAACGATTGTTTCCGCTTGGTCGGATGGGTATAAGAGTTCGAGCCGATTCGAGACCTTCTTCGATGCTGTTCCAGAGTCTCCAGGCGCTGTCCGCGCGCGTCAGGGTAGCCCTGTTGGCGCTCGTGCCAGCTCTAACGAACTCTCGTGGCGTGGAATACGGGGACGAGCCGGTTGAGGAACGCAGGCGAAGCGCAAGAACATCATCGACGCGTTGGCCGCCGTGCGGAACAAGTGCGGGTCGGACCACCGTCTCGGGGACCTGCGAGAACTGCGCCCGGCAGGTTGGCTGCGTCAGCGGGAACCCCTTCAAGCTGCTCGGCGGATCACTCTTCACTCCGTGAGCGTCGCCGGCATCGTCGTGCGGGACGACAGCCGCATCCTCGTGATCCAGCGTCGGGACAACCAACAGCCCCCCGGCGGCGTGCTGGAGCTGGAGCAGACTTTCGAGGCCGGCGTCCGCCACGCGGTCTTGGAGGAAACCGGCGTCGAGGTCGAGGTCGAGCGGCTTTCCCGGGGTTTACAAGAACCCTCCCCGCAGCATCGTCGCAATGGTCTTCCGCTGCCACCCCCAAAGCGCCGCCGTCGCGAGCACCGACGAGGCCCGCGCCATCGGCTGGCTGACCGTCGACGAGATCACCGAGCAGATGGATCCGGGCCTACTCGGTGCGCGTCACCGATGTCCTTCTCCCGGAGGGCGTGGTCACTCGCGCCCACGACGGCACCAACCTCGTCCGCACTTGAGCCTGGCCCGCCTGTGGTTTCAGCGTTCGGCGACCAGGGCGCCACTCTGGACCCGGTACCGCTCAGGAGGTCGGCCTCCCTCACGGCGCACCCAAGGGCTACCAGAAGCACCGGCGGGGGCCTCGGTCGTTTGTCCACCCGGCGCTCCACCGAAGCCCTTGCCGGCTCTCCTGGTCGGATTGCACGTAAGCCGCGAGGGAGGCCTCAGAGCCGCTCGAATGGAACTTGATCCCGTAAGAGAATCGTCTCGACGTTACCCGCAAGACTCTCGTCAACGACCAGAATTGCTAACCGTCTAGCCCTCGATGCGCCCACGTAAAGCACTCGACGGGCCTCGCTAGCGCGGCCGTCGGACCAGCATGCCACCCCGTCTCCGAGTCTGCCCACGGCCCACTCAGGAGGGGCGGGAATTGCAAGTGCTATTGCCTCGGCTTCAAGACCCTTATAGCCGTGAACCGTAGACCAATTGAGATTCTCGGATATGGGAACGTCACCTTGAGGCCAATCCATCGGAACGGGAAGCAGGTCTGGACTGACCCAGTCCCAGCCTGCCAAGCCAGCGGCCCCAAGAATCGATTCCCGGTATTCTTCGGCGGTGCCTGTGAAAGGGTCGGCGGCATAGACAACGCGGAGCATCCCGGAGCGGAACTCTCGCGCAGTAAGATCAACGCGCTCGAAAAACTCATTGTCGGCGACGTATCGCAGGTCAGTGCTCGAATGCAACTCGCGTATCCGTGATGTAAGGCTCGCCGCTGCGCGTGCGTATTCCCGCGTCGCTCCCTTGGATACATCTCGGAGAGTGGCGGCGGCTACTGCAATTCGTACCAGTCGCGCTCGACTCTTGATCGGTATCCGTATGTCACCCGCTAATTCCCGAGCCTTCTCGGTGGCGTGACTGAGGCAGAGCAACTCAGCGGGGTCGATGCCGTGCTTCACACAAGCGTTCCTTAAAGTCTCGACGTGCCCGTTGAACGAGCTGACAGACATGAGCAGCACAGGCGTCTTAAGATCTTTGTTCTGTCCGACTGGTTGGTCCGTGTCCGGGCCGTGTCGCAGGCTATCGACAAGCGAGCAGATTGCAGGGCTACTACGGAAATTTCCAGATAGCCGGCGCCCTGCGGCGACCTTGGCTGTTAATTCTTGTGTCTCCAACAGCGCCGAGCCGCGAAAATTGTAGATTGCTTGATCGAGGTCTCCGACCATCACCACTCGAACGCCAGCAGATACAAGAAACTCAAAAAGCTCGACGTCACTCGGGCTGCAGTCTTGGATCTCATCCACAATGACTTCTGAGAACCTTGCGCGCAAGAGCTCACCGATCCTCGGTCCGAGCTCCTGGTCTGCTAGGTAGGCGTTCATAAGAAGCCTGGAATAAGAACAGTCGAGGACTCCCCTCGAAAGGTGCTGCCGTATCAAATCAGCGGCTTGTGTATTCGCCTCTTCGATGACTCTAGGAAGCAACCATTTGTAAGGGTCTCGGTCGGGCCACGCCACCTTCTTTGAATCAAAAGATGCGGAACCGTCAACCGAGATGGTGAACCATTGGAGCTCAAATCTTAACCCGGTCGATATAGTGAAGCTGGAATGATAGCTGTCCTCCCAGGAGTCTTTGAATACTGGCGGACGACCGGTCCGATTCGAGTAAATCGGCCCCGTGATGTACCGGTTAATGAACCCATCGATTGTGCCAATATAGTTGGGAGGTTTCAGAAGGTCCTGGTTTACCGAGCAGCGTCCCCGCGCCTCGTCGACTGCGGCGTTTGTGAATGAGACCAGGGCGACACCGCGCCGAGGGTCATCGACCGGGCGACGTACGAAGCGTTCCACGATGGACTGTGTTTTGCCTGCACCCGGGCACGCTTCGACAAATACACCTTCTTGGAAGTTTATGAGGACCTGCTGATCGGCCGTAAACGAATCTTGTCGAGTCATTCTCACGGGTTCGCCGCGATTCGAATTGCTTTTGCCAGGTAGTCCGGGCATTCGAATTGGTGAGATGTCGTGCGAAGCTGGTGGGCAACGTCATGCGCAAACTGCCCCTTGATCAGAAACTTCTTATTCTTGCCAAGCTTTCGGTACATGGCTTCAGCCGGGCTCGAAGATTCGATGAGGGATTCCCATGTCTTAGCTGATCGCGGCTTCTGTGCGATAAACGCTGCACGAAGAACCGCTGAGTTGGAGGCAGTTGGTTCCATCAGATCCGCTTCAAGCGTATACCTCGCCTCTACGACCTCCGCAACATCAGAGGCTTCGAGAGTTTCGATAAGGGATCGCAGATCCGAAGCGCGATTATAGATGACGGACTCGGTATTGTCGTTACTCTCGTCTCCGCTTCCCTCGTGCTGATCGTTCTCGCCGGGGTCCCTATCAGAATCGTCTTCGGCTCCATCTCCTGAAGAGTCTTCTTCGACTGGACCAGTTTCTTGCTGAGGCTTGGGGCTTGGGAGTTTAGGGTCACCGTCAGTCACCACGACCAGTTGATCGACCAGGCGCAAACCGTCGATCTTCTGTAGAAGAAGTGTGATGTATGGCGAGAAGTCAACACTGCCGACGTTCACGACCGAACAACCGCGTACTGCACGGCGGCTTGCACGGGCTTCCTGGCTGTCGCCGTGGAAGATGCATCGGTCTGCCAGGGCTGGAAGGAGAACAGCCTCAGCAATACCCTCCAGGAGGATGACTCTCCTCGCGAATAGCAGCTCAGAGCGCGTGACGTCGAGGTACTGGTTGATCTTGCGCAGATCGCCTGGAGTCATCGTAAGCTCACTGAGCGCAAGAGCCCTTGTGCGTGCCGCGCGAATAACAGGCTCTCTTGGCGCAGTGGCCTCGCTCTCGACATGGGCGGGGTCAGGTTGCGCCTCTGGCGACTCCTCACTTCCAATGCCCTCGTCGGACGAATGAATTTGCGACCGCAGTACGACGACGTTCTGCACGCCCACCGCACTGGCTAGGTTCGGGGAGTGGGTGGTAGCAATGATCTGGATCCGGCCGGCCCTCTGAGCAGTATCGTCCTTGATTGACTGTTCGGCTTGTTCCTGAAGATAGTCGAGCATAACTGCCTGAAGCTGCGGGTGGAGGTGCGCCTCAGGTTCTTCGACAAGAAAAAGAGTCAATTCCGAGTCCTGCGCATTGCGGAGTTCGAGGATTAGTGTCGCCATGTACAGCAGGTTTGAGTATCCGAGCCCGGACTCGGCTATGTCGGCGAGATCAACTTCATGTTCGGCCATCTTCAGTCGAAGACTGCGTGCCAGTCTATGAAGCTTATAGTCAGCGAACCCAAGTCCGACTTTGTGGTGGCGCACTGCTGACGTTAGGTCATCAAGATGCTCTTGAAGCTTTTCCTGCGTGTTGGCAATTACTCCGTGCTTCTCCAGATCGCGAAGGCTAGAGTTTGCTTCACCTACGAATTTCTCCTGCTCGGTTTCGCTTGTAAGATAGCGGATGATCTGAGAGAGTCTTTGCCCCGATGCAGAGTCGAGTTCGCGCTTGGCGTCTCGGAGTGGTTCTAGATAGACATGATTAATTTCGTTGCGTTTCTCTGGTTCAACGTCTGGTCCATGCGCTGCACCCGCGAACACCTCGACGCGACCGCGGCGCTTTCCGGATTTGTCAGGTGTAAACCTTGTTAAGAATGAGACAGTGTCGTCGCCTAGGTTAAGAGCCGGAATGTACTGACCTTTTTGGAGAACGGTAGGTGAGCTATAAGTATTCTCGAGCTCAATCGAGCCGGCGGGGCTTAGTCGATGTATGTCATCCTGCTCAAAATAGCGACTGCGGCGCCCGCTCAATGGTTTAGTGGATAGCCGGATCGCATCAATTACGTTTGACTTTCCTGCATTGTTTTCTCCGACAATAAGCGTCAAGGCGGGTCGAAGTCGGACCCGCGTGTCGAAGCAGGAGCGGAAGTTTGTTATGTCAAGCTGGCTAAGGTACATGCCGCCTGTTACGGGAGACGTACTGGTCAAGGTGTGGTACTCCGAGTCGTGACGTATGGATCTCGTTACTCCTCCTTCGTCGCTCGGGGCAACTGCGTCGTTACGTTGCGTTGGAGGCCGCCGAGCACCTTCGCAGGTCAGCGGTCAGAAGGCCAAGCGCGGCCGCTAGCTGAGAGGCGAATGCAGGCCCGTCGTTCACGCATAGAAACCTGCGCCCATGGGCGAACAGCTTCTTACGCACTTGTGACTGACGGTAGTATATGTGCCCGTCGACCGCTCAACCCGTTGTGCCATGACTTTCCCCGTGAGTCGCTTGGGCCGATACCAGCGACGTGCGATACGGCCTTCGGCTAGGCCAATTTCTGAACTGACGTGGCGGACTGCCATGTCCCGCAGCATAGATCGGTAGCCCCAGAACCGTCCAACGCCTCGCTCGACGATATCGGCTTCACGTGATTGCGGAATGGGTACTTATCTAGGTCGGAATTATATTGCTTGCCGCAGGACTTGCATGCGAGATCAGGCCTTAGGTGCTCGGGTAGCGACTCGTGTCGGTACTCCTGCCCGCATCGGCGGTGCCGTACTTGGCGAAGTAGGCCGCCATTCGGCGCGGGTCGGTCAGCGTAAGACCCCCCGTGTAGTCGACTCCCGTACCGGCAAGCAGGTGTTCCCGGCGCTTCTCAGGGTTGGGTGAGCGACAATTGCCTCCGGCAGGCCGGCTGCAAGAGTGAGTAGCACCGATGATTGACCGCCTCGCATCCGGGCCGCCGTTGGGCGAGCCGGTACAGATGTGGTGTAGGAATGGGGGCATCGAACCGTGCCCCACAGCCAGGTGCATGGACGCTGAGCTCAGGCTGGCCCCGTCCGGTTCGCTATCGCCGAGGCGAAGAGGGCTGCACCGACCAGCGCAGGTCCATACGGGAACGTGGCAGTCGGGCTGGCTGTGAGGCCGCGCCAGATCGCGAGCACGGCGATGCACACCGCTGCGTAGGCCGCGGCGGCCAGGGTGGTGGAGAGGCCCAAAAGACCGGTCCAGCAGGCGAGGATCGGCAGAAGCTTGGCGTCGCCCCAGCCCCATCCTCTCGGGATGACGATCTGCAGGGCAGTAGACAGCGCGAGCGCGCCGAGGACGACGGGAGCGAGCGCGTGGGTGTCGACACCGAGGACCGATTGCGCCAGGACGATCGTGGGGATGGTGACGGCGGCTAGTGAGCAGATGAGCGGGTCGGGGAGGCGGAGCTCGCGGGCGTCGACGAGCGCTGCGGCCATGCCCAGCGTGGCGAGGGGGACGAGGAGTAGCGCTGCGGCTAAGCCACGTTCGGCGAGGCAGGTGCTGAAGATGATCGTGAGAAGGGCGGCGGTCGCGGCGAACTCAAGTCCGGACCACGTGACAGGGCCCCGGGTGAAGCGATTCGCCAGCACCGTGGCGGTGGGGGCACAGAGTCCGGTCCCGAGGACGGCTCCGAGGAAGGGGTAGATCATCGGCGGCCGTCGATGCCGTTCGGGAAGAGCTGGTGGAAGACCGCGAAGCTCTCGGACGGGAGGTCCTCGCCGACCTCGAAGCCGCGCTCGGAGAGCAGCAGGTCTGCGTGCTCGCGCATCTCGGCGAGGTTGCCCTCGGCGTGGGCGATGCGCATGAGGTCGAGCAGCGGGCGGTCGTGGGTGAGCTCGGGATCGGCGAGGCGGGAGGCCTCGGCGGCCCAGCGCGCGGTGCCCAGGTCTCCGTGCTCCAGGGTGAGGTCGACGAGTTCGTGGGCGGTGTCGACCACCCAGCCCGGGATGATCGAGTCGAGGTGCTGGTCGGGGTTGCGAAGCCATCCGTATCCGTGTTCACGGTCGGACCGCAGGATCGGGCCGCGCACGAGCTGGAGCGCGGCGCTGTAGTCGGCCACGGCGTCGTCGACCCGGCCGGCCTTGGCGAGGGCGTTGGCACGTTTGCGTAGCCGCCGGAAGAGATCCCAGTCGAGGAGGAAGCGGGTCAGGCGGTACTGGGTCGCGACGCCGGGGGTACCGGTGGGGAGGTAGAAGTCGTTGGGATCGTCGGGTGCGTGTCCGGCCCACGCCCGCACGTCGACGAGTGCGCGCCGTACTGTCGACTCCTTCGCCTGTCGGGTCGCCGGCCAGAGGTCGGTGGCGAGCTTGTCGACGCTGACCCCGCGCGGGTGGAGCGCTAGGTAGACAGCGATCTCGAGGAACCAGGGTTGCCTGCTGACGGGTGTGGTGCCGGGAGCGCGCAGGACCGGCGGACCCAGGATGCCGACGAGCGGGTTGGGCGGGGTCTCTGAGGAGTGCCAGCGGGCGAGGTCATCGTCGAGCTCGGGGTCGTCTCGCTGCACTCGGAGCAGTGCTCGCTCGGCGGCGGGGTCGACAGTCTGGAGGACTGGTTCGGGCGCCGGGTCCGGTGCTGGTGCGGGGTCGGGAACGGCGTCGAACAGGACCGTCTGTTGCCAGGGGTTGGAGGTCGTCACGTCGGTGGGTGTCCAGGCGCCGTCGGCGGCCATGTCGGTCGCCCATCGGTGCTCGTCGGCTGCCGGAGGGACTGGTTTGTCCGGCCGGTAGGTAGTGCCGATCACGTCGAGGAGGTTGGCCGCGAACGTGGCGCTCATCTGCTCTGCGTGGATCCCGCTCTCCAGCGAGCCCTGGTCATCCAGAGGTAGTCGAAAGCCGGGCAGGCCCGCGGTGCCGTTGGCGACGAGGACGACGACCGAGCGCCGCGGGCCGGTGTGGATGTCGGTGAGCAGCTCGTCGAGGCCGTCCGGCGAAGTAGGGTCGGCGACCGCGACGACGGTGACGACCCAGGCATCGCCCCACGGGTCTCGTCGGCGCCGCGCGAGCACCTGGTCATGGGAACCGAGGCCGCGGGTGACGAGCTCCAGCTTCCGGCTGCCCGTTTCGATCGCGCCTGCTATGTCGGCGATGTGTCGCACTCGGCTGGACGGAAGGCGGGCCAGGTCCGGCTCAAGGCCGCTCACGACGACCTCGACGGCGTCCGCCCACCGGCTCGTGCCGAGCTCCACCACGATGCTGCGCAGCAGGTCTCTGGCACGGTCGGGGTGTCCATCGAGAAGGACGACCCCGTGGTGTTCGAGGTCGACGAGGTGGGTGCTCCCGCCGGCGAGTCCGAGCGTCACGACGGCCGGGTAGGGGTTGATCGGGTCCTCGCCGAGGGCGAGCCCGGACTCGGCCGGCATGAGCCAACTGCGGCCCGATTCTCCGACCAGGAAAGGCCGGGGCAGCTGAGTGTCGTCGGCGAACCGGAGCTCCACGCCGTCGGTGCTGAGCACGGCCGTCTGGAGATCGGGCGGGTCGAGGTCGTTCGGAATGCAGGACAAGGCCAGAGTGACGAGGTCCCCGTCCGAGGGTCGGGCCACCGCCGCGGCAGCGACCTCGTGTCGACCCTGTTCGGGGCCGGGTACGGCGATCTGACGTCGATAGCCGCGTGCCCTCTGCTGGCGCCGCCGCAGGAGGGCGAGGGCTGTCAGGACACCGGCCGTAGCCAGGCCGGCGCCACCCCACTGCACGATCGCGCTGGTCGGGGAGTCGGCCGGGGGAGCGGTGTCCGAGGGAGCTGCTGTTATCGGCGCGGGCACTGTCGTCGTGGGAGCGACCGTTGTCGTGGGTGCTGGGTCTGACGTGGGTGCTGGGGTCGTCGGCGGTGCGCTCGTCGTCGGTGGGGCAACCGGAGTCTGTGGCGGCTGACGATCGGGAGCCGGCTGACCGTTCGGGGGCGAAGCGGTCGGGATGCGCAGGAGCCAGCCCGGACGGACGATGTTCGGGTCGCGCAGTGTGCCCCCGTCGGGCTGTGGCCGGCCGACGTTCGCGTCGAAGAGCTCGGGGAAGCGGGCTGGATCGTGCAGGGTCCGTCCCGCGATGGCGGCGAGGCTGTCGCCGGGGCGGACGGTCACGGCGGCGGGCACTTCGGCGGGCGGGAGGACGAGGACCCAGCCCGTGCGGAGCAGCGCCCCGCTGGTCAACCGTCCGCCGCCGGGTTGTTCACGTCCGGAGTTAAGATCGAAGATCTCCCGCCACCGCAGCGGATCGCCGAGCTCGCGGGAGGCGATGTCCCACAACGTGTCTCGGTCCCGGACCGTGTACTGGGGGCCGGGCGAGCTCGGCGTCTCGGGACCGGCCCGGGCAGGGCCAGCGGTGGAGATCGAACCTGCGTCCGCGAGTGCCGGCGCGGCCACCGCCTGCGAAGCGAACGCGGCCATCAACCACATGATCAGGACGCCGGTGAGGGCCCGGCCGGCGCGACGTCGGGTGATCGTGGGCCTTGCTCCATGACGAACTGCGACAACGAGTTCGGTGATCGTCGAGACGACCAGATACAGCCAACCCACCCAGCCCGCGATCACCAGCGTGCCGAGGAGGAGGCGTCCGTCCTGGAAGCCGTAAAGGGCCGCGGTGGCTTCGGCCGGCGTCGGAAGGTGGTCGGGAAGGTACGGCGCGCCCAGCGCCACGAGAGCCAGGGGCAGCCCGGCCAGGAGCCCCAGGAGCACGACGGCGGCGACGACGCCTCGGCACAGCCGGGCGATCATCCGGCACCTCCGCTGGCGACGACGATCGGCTGGGCCTCGCCGAAGCCTTCGGCTGTCACCTCGTCGATCCCGAGGAGTCCGAGGAAGACCGTCGGGCGCGCAGCGGTGGCCTCGACCCGCACCGCTCCGTCCACGACGACGACGGTGCCCGTCACGCCCGCCTCCGCGAGGTGGTCGAGCGCCGCCGCCTGGGCGCGGTCGACGTCGATGGCGACGACCCCGCGGCGCAGCGCCACGGTGTCGACCTCCTGCCCGCCGGCCCTCGCCGCCTCTTCAGCGGTGGCGGTGACGGAGGCGAGCAGCTGTGCTTTTCGTACGCCGTCGATCCCGAGCCCGAGGCACAGGACGAGTGCCAGCACGAGAACCGCGGCAGGCGCGGCCATGACGCCGCCTCCGCGCTCGCGGTCGTCGGAGAGGATCACGACGCCTCCCGGTACCGGTCGATCACGCTGACCGCGGTCGCCTCGACGGCGTAGGTCCCAGGGGCTCCTGGGAGGACGAGGTCCGACCAGTCGACCTCGCATCGGACGGTGGCGCGGACCGACGCGCCGTCGTCCGCGGTCGTGATGACATCGACTGTGGCGCAGGAAATTCCACGGTCCTGGAAGACCGCTCGTGCGGCGTCCGTCGCTTCCGCGGTGGCGCCCGCGGGATCGCGCTGGACCGAGGCGACCCGTGCGGCGGCGCGGGCGGCATGGTCCGAGGTCGCCTCGGCGAGGCTGAGGCGCATCGTCGCGATTCCGAAGGTGAGGACGAGGCCGAGGACGCCCGCGACGATCGCAGCCTCGACGGCCGGTCCACCTCCGCGCTCGTGGTCCGGTGGTGTCACGCGGCGGGCCGTTCGAGGGCGCCTGTGGCAGTGCGGCTGATGGGGAGGTCGAGGACGGGCAGAACCGTGAGCACCTCGCCGGTGACCACGACGTCGAGGGAGCCGTCGGGTCGGACGATCGCCTCGGTGCGGGGGTTGAGCAGGACGCGGGCGGCCGAGCGTTCGAGGAACCGGCGGGCCGTCTCCTCGGCGTCCGCGGCGGACTCGGCACCGTAGTGTCTCCCGCTGCGGACCCCGTCTTCGGCCGCGGTCATCGCGAGCTGAGAGGCGAAGGCGTACAAGGAGATCTGGACTCCGGTGAGGACGAGAGCCAGGGTGCCGCTCCAGAGCAGTGCGAGCTGGGTACTGACAGCACCACCCCGCTCGTGCTCCGGGGGCGTCACTCCAGGGCTCCGATCTTCTTCGCGATGTAGGCGCCGACCCCGAGTGCGATGGCGCCGCCGAGCACGGCTCCGGCGCCGATGTGGAAGCCCTCGTCGCTGTTCCGGCCCCCGCCGCGTTCGTCGACGGGGCCGACGCGCTCCTGCAGGGCGAGGAAGGCCTCGCTCACGAGCAGCGTCAGTCGGTGGTAGAGCGACCTCATGGGGCCTCCTTGGTCGGATCAGCTGGTCAGCAGGGCGGTGGTCGCGGGGTAGAGGACCCAGGCGGCGATGAGGAAGACCTGCAGCGCGCCGGGGGTGCTGAGACGAACGCTCGCGCGGTTGGCCTCGGCGCGCGCGTCGCTCCGCAGCTCGTCGGACAGGCTCGTCGCACGGGCCAGGAGGGTGTCGATCACGGCACCGCCGTCGTCGCCGGCGCTACGCGCGATGTCGGCGAGATCGTCGAGCTCGGTGAGGTCGATCTCGTCGGCGAGCCGTGCGAGGCCGTGCCAGGGCATCTGGCCTGCTCGGACTGCGATCTCGAGGTGGTGAGCGATCCGGGCCATCGCCCAGCTGGACTGGAGAAGGCGAGCCGGCTGCTCCAGCGCGGTGGCCACTCCCGCGCCGCCCCTCCGCAGCAGGCTGACCTGCTGAAGATAGGCGACCACCGCGTAGCGCATCTCGTCCCGGAGGTCGTCGGCGCGGTCACGCAGCCGCCGGGTGGCGCCGGTCCAGGCGGCGACGGCCCCGGCGACGGTGACCAGTGCGGGCACGACCGCTGGAAGCTGGGCGTCGAGCACCCAGAGGACAAGCGCCAGAACGGGCCCCGCGGCGGCGTAGGACATCGCCGTGAGGAGGCGACGGACGACGAAGTCCTCGCGGCTCGTCGCCGTGATCCGTAGGTCGGCGAGGTCGACTCCCAACGGAATCCGTTCGACCAGGCGATGGAGCGACCCGCCGCTCCGGCCTACTCCCGGGTGTCGACCGCGGCGCTGCTCGTCCAGCATGTCGAGGCCGTCGTCCAACCGCGGGTGCCACGGCCGGAGCCCCGTCACGAGGACGGCGATCGCGAGGCCGAGCAGGCCGCCGCTGAGCGCTCCGAGCAGGGGAACGCTCATCGCGCTCCGCCCAGGAAGCGAGGCTCTGGCCGACCGAGCGCGATGCGGCGCATCCACACCAGCAGCGCGAGGGTCGCGGCGACCAGCACTGCCATGACCACCTGGCCGACCGGGGTCGAGTAGTCGGCGGCGAAGCCCGGCACGAACATGAGCAGGACGAACACGGCAGCCTGGATCAACAGCAGGGTCGTGATCGACTGCCGGGACTCGGCGCGCTCCGCCTCGACCTCTCGCCGGCCCCGGACGTCGCGGTCGACGCCGTCGGCGAGCTGCCGCAGGACCGTGGCGATCCCCGTGCTCTGTTGGCGCAGCGCAAGTCCGAGCGCGGCCGCGACGGTGTCCCCGACGCGGTCGTCCATGGTCTCGGCGAACTCGTGGAATGCCGCGTCCTGATCGGCGTGGCTGCTCTCGAGCCGGCCGGCGAGCCTGCCGACAGGGCCGGCGATCGCCTCCGGTGCCGTCCGGGCGGAGACGACGATGGCCTGGGCGAGCCCGACCGCGCCGCCGCCACTCAAGGTGTCGGCCATCCGACGGCACCAGGTCCCGAGTGCGGCGACGACGTCGATGCGCTCGCGGGCGACCCGTCCCGACCCGAGCAGCCAGGGGAGCCAGATCCCGGTGCAGGACATCGCGACGCCTGCGACGGGCCATCCGGACAGCAGCCAAACACCGACGCCGGCGAGGAGCCATGCCAGGATCCGGTTGCGGTCTCTGCGCGGGCTGCTCCCCGGCGTCCGGGCCGCCGAAGTCAGTGCCTTCACCTGCGTCGACCAGCGCGACACAGTGGTCCGTGGCGGCGCGGGCGCGTTGCGAACCCCCGCGACGCCGAGGACGAGGCCGGTGAGCAGGCAGAAGCCTGAGATGCCGCCCAGTGCCATCACCCATGTCATGGCCGACCCACCTCGATCCGGTCCGGTCGCGTGACGAAGCTCAGGTCGACGCCTGCCTCCTCGAAGGGCCACCGCTTCTGAGGTGCCATCTGCAGCCGCGGGCGCGGGTCGCCCGAGCCGAGATCGGGCGCGAAGATCCGGTTGACGGCGATGGTCCCGAGCTCGTTGATGTCGGTGACCTCGGAGATCTCCGAGACGAAGCGGTGCCGTCCGCCCAGTGCCGGGTGGTCGAGCTGGCGCATGTGGACGACGTAGTCGATGCCCTGCGCGACGAGTCGGCTGATGAAGCGGTCCGTCCACCCGGCCGCCGCTCCCTTCAGCGCGGCGGTGGCGAGGCGCTCCAGCGCCTCGGCGGAGGAACCCGCGTGCAAGGTGCACATCGAGCCGGGCATCCCGGCGGTCATCGCCTCGAGCATGGCGAGCGCCTCCTCGCCCCGCACCTCACCGATGATCACGCGGGTCACGGAGAGCCGGAGGGTCTGGTGCAGCAGCGCCGAGAGCGTCATCTCCCCGGCCCGCTCCCCGCCCGGGCCGGAGAACTCCGTGGAGCCGGGTCTCGCCTCCATCGCGACGATCAGCGGAGAGGCGCCGCGGAGGAGGTGGAGCCTCAGCTCGCACTCGGTCTCCAGGGTCGCGATGCGCTCACCCGGCGGGATCTCCCGTGCGATGGCGCGCAGCAGGGTGGTCTTCCCGCAGGCCGGTTGGCCGGTGACCAGGATGTTCTGCTTCGCGGCTATCAGGGCGCGGAGGAAGCGCGCTGCTTCCGCCGACAAGGCCCCCCGCGCCACGAGATCGTCGAGCGTCATGTCCATCAGCCGGTGCTTGCGGATCGTGACCGTCGGCCGGGGGACGACGTCGCGGAGTGCGGCCAGCCGGGACCCGTCCGGCAGCTGCATGTTCAGGCACGGCTGGGCCGGGGTGAAGGCCCGCTCGGAGGTCCCGTGATGGGCCGCAATGTGCTGGATCTGCTGGATGAGCTCCGCGTCGCTGGTGGCGATGGCGTCGCGGGCGACTCGGATCTCCCCGCCGCTGAGCCGCACCAGGGGCGGCTCGGCGCCGACGAGGTAGATGTCCTCGACGTCGGGTAGGTCAAGGAGCGCCTGAAGCTGACCGAGCCCCCAGATCCCGCGCTCGACGGAGAGCAGGACCTCCGACTCGTCGGCCTGGTCGAGCACGGGCTGCCCCCTGCCCAAGCGCGCTCGCGCCTCGACCTCCAGCTCGGCCTGGATCAGCGCCCGGAGCGCTTGGCGCTCGTCGTCCGCGGTCATGCCTGCCCGCGGCGGCTGCTCGGCGAGCTGCGCGATCACGCGTCCGCGGATGACGTCGATGACGACCTTGTCGACGGTCATGCGCTCCGCCCCGCGTGGTCGGCCGCCGCCAGCCGGGAGGCGGTGAGGAGCATCGCCTGCTGCAACTTCCCTCGATGGAACCGCGGGCCGGGCTCGGCGCCGTCGGTCCAGTGGCGGGCGCCGCCCGGATCGTTCGGGAGGACCGCCGCGAGGGGCAGCCCGCAGGCGCGGGAGATCTCGTCTGCGCTGTAGGGCCGGTCGGGGCCCACGACGACGAGACGAGGACTTGCCATCGTCCGAGGCAGCAGCGGGACGGCCCGGGCGACGTGTCGGACCGCGGCGAGGTGCGACCGCGTCACGATGAGGATCGCGGCCGAGTAGGCGAGCACGGCGGTCATCGGGTGCGTGGGATTGAGACGACCACAGTCGACGAGGAGGTCGGCGCCGTCGAAGGACCCGAGCTGCTCCGCTGTCCTCGGCCAGTTCACCGCTGCGGCCGCCTGTGGCGAGCCGAACCCGGCCAGGATCAACGGGCCATGCTTCGCCGGGCGGAGGACGTGTCGACCGAGGGGACCCCGGAGATTGCCGAGTCGAGCCTCGGCGAGCACATCGAGGATGCCTCCTGCCGCCGACACCCGCCCACCGCCCAGTCCGACGAGCATGTCCCCGCCCTGCGGATCGAGGTCCACCGCGACGGCAGGGCGTGGCCAGCTCGCCGCCAGACCGACGACTGTGGTGGTCACACCGGGGGAGCCCTTGAAGGACAGCATGCTCACGACGGTCACCGGTCCTCCACCAGAACGATCACGGCACGCCCGGCCAGAGACGCCCGCGCCACCACCGGACCGTCGGCGACCCTGACGAGGACCTGCGCCGTCCGGTGCTGGGCCGTTCCCCCTACCCGGACGATCTCGCCGTCCACGGAGGTACCGGCCGCGTCGTCGGAGCCATCGAGGACGAGGACTCGATCCCCGGCGCCCAAGCCGTCCGCCGGGATCTGGCCCTCCCGCCCGCTGACCTCGATGACCGCCATCCCCGGTGCCGGGAACAGCACGCTGCGCAGGAGCCCAGGGCTGATCAGCTGGCCTCGCTCGACCGGTGACGTGAGGGGTTTGCCCACGACGTCGGCTTGCCGGGACCACGGGACCGAGGCGAGACCACTGCCGGTCGGGATCTGCACCTGGACCAGGTCCTCGATCGCCAGCGACTCGCCACGAGGTACGTCGCGGTTTGCCGCGATCACCGCCTCGGACTCGCGCACCACAGCGACGACCGCGACTCCCGCCAGCAGCCCGACCACCCCGAGAACCGCCGCCAGGCTCCGGTAGAAGCGTCGGCCCCGACGTCGTGGGGCAGTACGGGGCGATGCAGGTGACTCGGTCGATCGTGTGTCGGGCTTCCGCAGCATCATCGGCCACCTCCGGTCACGAGAACCTGGACCTCGTCGACGGGGACCTCGAGCTCGGTGTCCAGACGAAGCTCCTGCCCGCCCACGACCGGTTGACCGCCCGAGAACCCCTCCCAGCCGACCTGCCACACCGCGGTCGCCACGATCGTCCAGCGACCAGCGCCCGCGGTCCTCGCCGGCAGAGACCGCTCCTCGTAGGTGTATCCGCAGTCGGGTGAAGGGCCGGGCTGACCCGTCCAGGGCGTGCCCGGCCCCGTGCAGAACACCTCGGCCCCGTCCGGCCCCATCGACCACTCGACGCCGGACAGCCGTGCTGTCGCGACGACGTTCGCGTCCCCGACGGCGGCGCTCGCCGTGGCGGCCTCGGCCGCGCCCTCTGCCTGGTCGATCCACAGCCAGACCGGGACCCCGACGTATGCCTCGTCCTGCCCGGACAGGCGGATGGTGGGCTTCTGGAGTTCGAGCCTGTTGATGGCGATCCTCGTCGGAACCGCCGGGTCGACGGGTGCCGCGGCCTGCGCGACGGCTGCGGGAGCACCGGCCACCGATACCTCCTCCGGCGGAGCGATGCCGAGCAGGTTCTGGCGGAGCATCTCCGGGATCCGCTCCGCGATCTCGCGGCTCGGCGCGATGCTCGGCCGCCTCGGCGCAGCCGGCCGATCCTGCGCCGGCTCCTCGACCGGCTGGTGCGCCGACGGGCCACCCGGGCGGCCCGGATCGGCGGCCTCGACCAGGCACAGCCCCATGGCCGAGAGCACCCGGCACCCACCCGGTGCCGCGGACGCGGTGGCGTGGCCGAGGTACGGAGCGACGAGCAGGGCCGTCGCGACGGTCGCGACCCGGCGGGTCAGCACGGCTCCTCCGGCGACGGTGCCGTGCGCTCCACCCACCAGCGGTCCCCGTCGCGCACGATCTCCGCGCGGTAGCGGTACCGAGGGGTCTGGTTGGTCTGGTCCCCGAGTTGCCGCCCGTCTGCAGCAAGAATGCGCACGCCGGCGGCATCGAGGCAGTCGAGGACCGCGACCTTCCCGTCGGTGGCCGTCACAGCCGGGTCGACGGCGGGGGAATGGCCGAGCCGCCCCTCGACGTGCGCGTTCAGCGAGGCGTAGTTCTGGACGTCGAGAACCGCGGCGTCCAAGGCCTGCCCGCGAGCGAGCTGCCGCAGCTCCGCGGCCCAGTCCTTCGCGGCGGGGGCGGCGTTCGCGTCCTGGCTGACCCTGAAGAACTCGGAGTACGCCGCGAGCGCGGCGACCGTGGGGTCGGGCGCCGGCGGAGCCGGGTCCGGGCTGGGAGCGCTGCAGGCCGCGAGCAGGGCAGCGCCGACCAGCAGCACACCGAACCGCGGAGCCGAGCCGTGCTGCACACGAGGAAGAGCCACGAGTGCGATCCTGGTGGAAGTCGCGCAGTCTTCGTGCACTCTCGTGCGGCGATCGTGTTGAGATCGTGCTGCGGGCACCTGGCGCCACCTCCTTCGCGGCTCTGTCTCGGGCCGCAGGGTGCACGATGGCGTCGGCCGCCGAGGCGCTTTCGAGTTGAATGCTCCATGCGGACTAGCGGTAGCGCGAGCAGTGCACGAAGACTGCGGCCCTCGTGCGTAGCCCCTGAGCAGCAAGGATGTGACACGCCGACAGTGCGCGGCACGCTAGGCGCTGACGTTTGCAATCGTGAACGCATTTCCGGCTCGGAGTTGTCCACAGATCGGCCAACGGGGGTAGCGCAGTGGGGACGCTCGGAGTGAGCGTGGTGCCATGCGCGCTCTCGTCGTCCTCGGGCTCCTCGTGGGCCTTCTCGGGGCCATTGGTGTTGTCGCGCTCCGAGGTGAGGACCACGGGCTGGTTGCCGCGTTGGAAGAGGCGGGCTGCGACGGCGTCGTCTCTCGGTTCGAGAAGACCGACGGTCATGACTGGTTGGTGGTCGGCGTCGACGCCTGTGTCGTGGGTGGAGTCGTCCTGAACCGCCAGCGCGCGGCCGAGACGGTCGAGTCGGCCGTCGCGCCCGAGCTGATTTCGTGTCTCGACGGTCTCGTGGTCTGGGCGAGGAGCCCGGCCGAGCCCGGCTCACACGAGCCTCGGGCGACACTCGAGAAGCGCTACGACCGAGACCCCTCGACCGGCCCTCGCAACAGATGCACTCTTCAGACTGCGGGATCAAACGACGGCACAGCACTGGCGATCGCGGTCGTCATGCCCCTGGCCGTCCTCGTCTTCGGCGGCCTCGTGGTCAGTCTCAGTAGGCGTCGAGTCGGCCTCGTTCTGCTGATGCGCCTTTGAGAGGAAGCGTGGCAGCTGTGCCTGGTAGTAGCCGAGCTATGCCCTGACCGAGATGTGGACGTGGTCGAAGTGACCGCCGGTCGCGTCGGTGGGGTCGTAGACGCCGCCTCCGGTGTAGGGCGTGCCCCACGCGCCGGGTCCGTCGCCGGTCCGGCTGTTCCAGAACCGGCCCTGCCAGATGAGGTAGCCGACGCCGAGGGCGTCGGCGTGTGCGCGGAGCCAGGTGGCGACGCTCCACCCTGTCTGTAGCTCGGCGCCCTGCGGGAAGGTGCCTGCTCGGGTGGGGAAGATGTCGCAGGCCCGGCCCTTGGGGTGGTCGCTGGTGGGGTTCCAGGGATGCGGGTCCCAGCAGGTGGTGGCGCGGATCGGGCGGTCGGGTCCGGGCGGGCCGAAGGTCGCGACGAGCTCGTCGTAGAGGTGCCGGGTCTGCGGGGTGAGACAGCCTGAGGTGGTGGGGTCGTCCACGGTGCAACCCGTCGTGGGACCGACGAACGGCGGAGGGATGCGGAGGTTCTCGATCGATGCCGGCCCTCCGGGCGCCGGGCGATCGGTGAGCAGGCTCCCGGTGAGTCCGGCGAGGCCGAGGACCAGGACGAGCAGCCCGGCCATCGCCAGCGCTCCGAGGCCGACTGCGCCGCGCATCAGGGTCGGTAGGGCGTGGTCTGCAGGGTGGCCAGCGGGGCGTGGTCGGCACGCATGCCGAAGCGTTCGGTGAGGTCGCAGTCCGCGAACGGGCCGGTGGGGGACTGGAGCTCACGGAGGCACGGGTCGAGGTGGTCGCGGATCCAGACCGACATCGCGGTGCCGGGTTCGGCGGCGAGCTCGGTCCAGGCGCGGCGCAGTGCCTCGAAGCGGAAGAGGGCCTCGGAGTGCTCCCACCAGCGCGGGCACCAGCGCAGCTCGCCTCGGATGGGGCGGGCGATGACGGAGGTGACGTGCCGTCGGACCCAGTCGGCGAGCTCGTCGGGGTCGATGGCCTGCGGAGCGGTCTTGGCGGGCGGCGGTGGGGGCTCGGAGCGAGGGCCGTTGACGACGTCGTCGAGCAGGTCGGTGTGCTGTCCGGTCACGTTCTCCAGTCGCTCGACGCGGGCGAGCAGCTCGTCGAGGTCGGTCACGACTGCTCCTTTCTGGTGGGCAGGGTTCGTGCGGCGGCGTCGCGGAGCTCGTGCAGTGCCTGGTCGGCGTAGGTGCGGATGTCGCGGCCGATCTGTTCGCGGTACCAGGGGCGGAGGCGGCCGAGGGCGGGACGGCGGCCGGTGCTGAACAGGACGGCGTGGTCGCGGTCGAGCGCGCGCAGGACGTCGGGCGGCATGAGCGGCTGGCGGGCGTGGGAGACCTGACGGCTGACGCCGCTGCCCCGGGAATGGGTTGTCGAGACCTTGCGGACCTCGTGATCGCCGATGAGCCCAGCAACCTTCTGTAGGAAGGCGTGGTCGTCGACGCCGGCTCCGACGAGCTTGATCGTGGCGGCGGACCAGAGCGCGTCCATGCCCTGGTTGCCCCAGACCCCGACGCCCTGCTGGTAGCTCTGCAGCATGGTGAGGACCTGGATCCCGCGCGAGCCGTAGTGGCTGTAGAGCTGGGGGAGCGCCTGGATCGGACAGATGTTGGCGGCCTCGTCCAGGACCGCGACGACGGGTGGCTCGAGCCGTCCACCGGCGGCCTGGGCCCGGAGCTCGGCGACCTCGAGGATGCGGTCGACGAGGGCGGCGACGACGGGTGCCGCGGTCGCGGCGCCCTCCTTGGAGAGCAGGTGGGCGGTGACGGGCCGTTGTTCGCCGTCGATCACGAGATCCCAGGGGTCGAGCTCGGTGTAGGTGCCCTCGCCGGGTTGCCGCCAGGTGTGGGGAGGGGTGACCCACCGCAGGATCCGTTCGGAGGTCAGCGACTTCGTGGCGGTGCGGGCGGTCTGGAAGATGCCCTTCGTGGTGACGTCGGCGCCGGCGAGCGAGGCCTCGAGGTCGGCGGCCTCGACGCCGGCGCCGGCGCGGTCGAGGGCGGAGATTGCGTCGCGGCGACCGTACTGGAGCCAGTGCAGGACCTCGCGCAAGCTACCTCCGGAGAGGGCGGCGGCGAGGAGGGTTCCGACCAGGACCTGTTCGCCCGCGGCGTGGAAGAAGGGGTCGCGGCGTTGGCCGCCGATGGTGCCCATGAAGTGCCCGGCGAGGCGGGCGGCGGATTCGTAGCGGTGGGCGTCGTCGGCTTCTCGGATGGCGCGTAGGGGGTCCCACCACCACGTCTGGCGAGCGTGGGCGATCTGCTGAGGGTCGAACGTCCAAACCGGGCCGACCTCTGCGCGCAAGCCGCTGGTCAACGACCACAAGTCGGCCTTGTTGGAGGTCGCGACCACGAGCCCGGGTGCGGAGAGCACGGTGGGGACGGCGATGGCGGAGGTCTTGTTCGAGCGGGGTCCCATGATCACGAGCGCGACGTCCTCCCAGGACATCCACACGTCGCGGCCGCCGACGTCGAGAAGCCGGATCCCACGGTCGGTGTCGGCGAGCGGGTCGGTGGAGCTGAGCCCACGCAGACTTCGCGCACGTCGGTCGGCGGCGCGGCCGCTGAGGTCGCCGAGCCCCCTACGTCGGAGCAGCCCTCGGTCGCGGCCATCGGCCGGTCGAAACCGGAGCGCGAGGAACACTGCGGCGGCGATCTCGAGGAGCACCGAGGCGACGAGGATGGTGAGGAAGACGGGAAAGTCGAGGCCGGGGGGCAGCCCGTCAGCGGACCAGTGAACGGCGATCCGCACCCAGAGCAGCGGCGTCCACTCCGGCGCGGTCCAGCTGCCGTCCGCCGCGCCCGAGGCGTAGGCGAGGGCGAACCACACATCGCCGGACAGCAGCGCGGAGCCGAGTACGAGCGCGATCACCGAGAACGGTCCGGCCATGTCGCGGGTCATCGCGAGGTTCCAGGGTGGAAGGCGGAGTCGGTGTCGTAGAGCCCGGTCTCGGTGGGGGTGAGGGTGAGCGCGACAGGCAGGCCCATGCGCTCGCCGGACTTGATCAGGTACTTCCCGCGGCCGGGGTGAGCTCGACCGGAGTGCCAGGTGGGCGGGGCGGCCCAGGAGGTGACGAGTGCGGCCTCGCCGGTGGTGAGCGGGGTGATGCGGCGGAGGCCGTCGAGCTCCTTCTCGGCCATGCCGCCGAGGATCAGGATCCCGTTGCGAGACGCCATGCCGCGGGCCTTGGCGCGGTCGGCCTCGGTCGGAAGGGCCTCCAGGTCGTCGAGGGAGTGGGTGACCTGGAAGGAGACGACGCCGCGGTGGCGGTTGAGCCGGGTGATGCGGTCGGAGCGTTCGACGAGCCCGGGGGCGACGCGCAGTGCCCGCCAGAGCTCGTCCTGGATTTGCACGACGTTGCGCCTGGCACCGGCGCTGGTGGTGGCGTCGGTGACCCCGGCGGCCCAGGCCCAGGAGCACAGCATCGCGGCCGCGACGGCGTCGTCGTCCTCGTCGTCGAGGGCGGAGATGTCCAGCGACAGGGCAGGGGAGCCGGGTGTTGCTCGGACAGTGGATTGCCGGTCGAAGATGCCGCGCAGACTGCCCTCGCAGAGCAGCCCGAGGGTGTTGACGAGATCGCGGGTGCTGCATCGGTAGTCGGCCTCGTCGGTGGCGGCGGTGATGCGCGCGAGGTCGTCCATCCCGACGGTCAGCACGTGCAGGACGTCGGGAATCAAGGGTTGGGTGCTGTCGCGGACGGCGGTGACGGTGTCGAGCGCGGCGCCGAGGAGGCGGCGTTCGGTCACGGTGATCTCCGCTCTGCGGACGATCGTGGTGAGGGCTTCGAGCAGCGAGATTCGGCGGGCCCGGATGGTCTCGGCGATGCGTTCGCGCTCGATCCCGACGGCGGCGCCAAGGGTGGGGCCGAGCGGGCCTGCGTCGAGTGGGTTGAGGGAGTGCGCGCCGCGGCCGATGCGCCACACCGCGCCGCCGAGGGCGTCGACCAGGGCGCTGTACTCGCCTTTGACGTCGCCGGGGATGACGGCGGTCATGCCGTAGCCGACGAGCCCGACGAGCATCCGTTTGGTGATCGAGGACTTCCCGATCCCGGGCTGGCCCTGGACCCACACGCCGGTGTTGGAGACGAGACCGGTGCGCAGCCACTCCGCCGGGTCGAGTCCCAGCGGTTCGGCGGTGTGCATGTGACGGCCGATGGGGACGCCGTGCACGGAGGCTCCCGACGAGATCGCAAAGGGAAACAAGCCGCAGAGCTGGCTGGTGGTGGCGGTGTAGCGGGTGGCGGGCTCCATCCCGGCGGCGCGACCGCCGCCGGGGACGGCCCAGCCGAGGCGTTTGGGGATCATGGAGGTCTCCTCAGCGGTGGCGGGAGGCGTCGACGGGGTCGACTCCGATGCCGAGGCCGACGGCGAACGCGGCGGCCTGGGTCCCGCGCATGCGCCTGAGCCGGATCTTGGCCTGGCCTGCGCGGTTCTCGACGTCGGCGACCGCGGTGGGGAGGTCGCGCTCGTCGGTGACGGTGGTGGTCACGTAGAGGGTGAAGCGGCCGACACCGGCGCCCTCGGCCTCCTCACGGGCGGACTGCAGGGCGCGGTGGCGGTCGTCGCGGTCGCGTTGTGTCTCGTCGCGGCGGGTGCGTTCGGCCCAGGCCCGGCGGATCTGCCCGCTGGTGATCTCGGCCTCGACCTTCGCAGCCGCCTGCTCGGCGGGATAGGGCTCGTAGACCAAGCAGACCCGTCGCGGGAACTGGCCGGGAGCCAGCAGCGGGGCGAGGACCCTGGCGGCGACGGACTGACGTGGTGCTTCGCGCATACCCCACGTGACCGAGATTCCGGAGTCATGCCGGTAGCTGTCCCAGCGCTCCGATGCCGCGATCGGGCCCGCGTCGGCCCACTGGGTGATCTCGTCGTCGCCCGCGAGCCACGGCCGGGCGGTGGGATCGAAGGCGGCGCGGATCCGGCCGAGGAGGTAGCCCGTGTCGGCGCGGCCGAGGACGGCCACACCGCTGGCGGCGAGCCCGTTCTCGATGGCCGGCAGACCGCGAACGGTCTCGACGCACGCCTCCACCAGGTCGCTGGGGCGTGGGGACGCCCGGTGCGGGTCGATGGTGACGGTCGCGCGTGCGTCGATCTCCGCCGCCGTCGCCGGGGTGGCGGCGACGAGCTCGTCGAGGATCCTGCGGGCCAGCGCGGGAGCGTTGCGGTCGAGGGAGCGCGCCACGTGCTGGCTGATCGTGGTGCCGCCGGACGGCGCGGTGTCGATCGTGACGGTCAGCCCCGTGACGAGCCGGTGGTAGCCGAGGTCGGCCAGCAGCGAGCCCCACCCGGCCACCCAGATGTCGGCCTGGTCGGCATCGGCGAGATCGAGCCCGACGGGGGAGAGCCGCAAGACCGCCGAGAGGCGACCGTTGCGGCGGTCCCACAGCAGACACTGCCGCCCACCGCGGCCGTCGTCGGTCTCCACGGGAACGACCGGGGCGAGCACCCCCGGTAGGTCGGCCTTTCGGGGGTGGTCGGTGAGCAGCCCACCCGAGAGCTCAGTCCAGCCCGCGAGGCGGGCCCGGCGGAACCGCGTTACTCGGGTCAGGTACTCCGCGGCGGTGGTCCCACCGACCCGGACCAGCATGCCCGCCAACACCAGGGCGGAGACCGCGGCGAGCGGCAGCGCGGTCAGCGGGGCGATCGACATCGCCACCAGCGGGCCCAGCAGGGCGAGGAACAGCGTGACCGTCGCAGTAGTAGACAGGGACCCGATCCCCCATCCGCGGGCCGGACGCCAGTTGCCGTACATCCGGGGCACGGACTCCTCGGCGCTCATGAGGACTCCTCGCCGGTCATCGTCTTCCCGGCTTTCCCGACGACCTGGGAGCCGATGACGGCGGCGGCACCGACGGCGTTGCTCATCGCGGCTCCCGTCTGGGCGGCGCCTTGGGGCGGGGGAGCGCCACCACCACTTCCGGGCCCGGTCATCTCCTGCTGACGGGCCCGATCGACCGCGCTTCGCGCACCGGAGGTCATGGCGAGCGCACCGGCGGCGCCGAGGAACGCCGAACCCCCCGAAGCGCCGCCGACCTGCGTCCCGGACCAGGCGAAGAACTTCAACAGCACCGGCATCGCGACGACGGCGAGCAGCAGGACCATGACGCCGGAGAGCTGGACGGCGACCTGGCTGGAGTCCTGCGTGCTCGACGACGACAGGTAGGAGAAGCCGATGTAGTAGATGAACGCGGCCGCAGGCTTGTAGACGGCGATGGCCAGCAGCCAAGGGATGAGCCTGTTCAACCAGCCGCGGGTGCTGCGGGTCAACGATCCCGACGCCGCGAGCGGGAGCATCGCGGCCATGACGAGCAGCCCGGCCTGCCGCATGATCATCAGTAGCCATTGGACGCAGGACAGGATCGCCGAGAGCAGGGCGACCAGGAGCGTGACCATCACGTTGTCGATCTCCCCGCGGCCCAGCTGGTCCTCCATGAAGGTGGCGAACTTGCCCGTGGCGTCGTCGAGCACGTCGCGGCTGAACGCGTCCCCGGCCACCAGACCGAAATGCAGAAGAGTGAGCCCGAGCGCGGAGACGATCAGGAACCGGACCAACCCTGTGGCGACCATGACCAGCGGCTCGGCCTTCCGCGACACCACAAGCCGGATCGCCTGCACGAGAACGGAACCGACGAGGATCGCCAGCACGATCTGCCGGGTGGCGCCCTGCGCGGTGACGACGACCGGGTCGGTGGGGTCAACGCTGTCGCTGGTCACCCACCAAGTCGAGGTCTGCACAATCAGGTCCGCTGCGCCCTCGGCGATGGCGCGAGTGATGCCCTCGAAGGCGGACTCGACGGCCTGCGCGGTCTGACAGGACAGGTCGAAAGTGCCGCACTCAACCGGGGGAGCGGCGCTCATAGTGGTCCTTCCTGGACATGGACGGGACAGGCGGGTTCGCCGCGGGTGTCGAGGCACATCAGGACACTGATCAGCGCGATGCTCGTGGCCGCGGTCAGGGCGAGGAGCGCGATGACCAGCCATGGGATGCCCGATCGGCCGCGCTGGCTGTAGGCGGTCACACCTGAAACGCGCCGACGAGCACCGCCGCAACGGAGGCGAGTGCGAGACCGCCGAGCACCCAGGCGGATCCGGCGAGGCCCTCCATCGCGGTGGCGGAGCGGTTGCGACGCCCCCAGATGATCATTGCCGCGCAGATGAGGAGCCCTGCCACTCCGCCGGCGAGGACGCCCCACTTGAGCCAGCCCAGGATCTGATCGGCGATCCCGGCCAGACCCGGGGGAGCGATGGGGGCGGGGTTGGGCACCGCCAGCAGCCTCATCGGATGAGCCGAGTCTGGCGGTCGCGGTTCAGGACCGGTGCCGTGGCGCTCGGCGCTGGCCGAGCGGGCTGGTCGACGAGGGCGGCGAGTTGACGCACGGCACAAACGAAGCGCCGCATCGGCTTGCCCAGGTCGGCATCAGACGAACGCAGGGCAGACTGAAGCGCTGCAAGCGGGTCGGCGGCGGCGAGCAAGGCTGGGACGAACGGCAGAACGACCGTTGCGGCTGCGCTCTCCAGGATCCGTATACGGGCGGCGACCGGCCGATCGGGTCGCGCGCCGTCGAGTGTGTTCACCGCGATCGCGTCCAGGCGCCCTCCGAGAATGCCAACCGCGCGACTAGCGCGGATGAGCGAGTCCGCCGTCGTCCGGCAGACAAGGACATCGGCGGGACGCCCGACGAATACGCGCGCGTCGACAGCGGCGAGACAGAGCGCGACAGCGGAGGTGCCGACACCACCGGCGACTCCAGCGACAAGAACTGGTGGGCGAAGGGGACCTGACTGTGCTGGGTACTGCATCTGTGACCTCCTCGAATCGAGAAGGAGATGCTCAAGCCGCATTAGTGCGGACTTTGTGCAGCGTGACGCAGCACGACGTCGCCGGCGACTGCTGACTCGCCCTGGGGCTGATGGAGGCCCGGCTCATGGGATTTCGACCGTCTCACGGTCGTCCCGTTGGGCAGCGTAGAACGCCTTCGCGTGTTCGGGCGGTGGCCGGTCGTGGAGGTAGCAGTGCAGCCGGGTGGTGTTGTGTCAGTGCACCCAGCCCAGTGCGGCGAGTTCGACGTCCTCGACGGTCTTCCAGGGCCCGTCCCTGGCGGGTCCGCGGATCAGTTCGGCCTTGTGGTAGCCGTTCACGGTCTCGGCTAGGGCGTTGTCGAACGAGTCCCCGGCCGAGCCGACGGAGGGGACTGCGCCGATCTCGGCGAGTCGCTCGCCGTATCGCACCGATGTGAATTGCGACCCGGCGTCGGAGTGGCATCGCAGCCCGTCCAGGCGGGTGCCGCGTGACCAGCGGGTCATCTCGATGGCGTCGAGCACCATGCTGGTGCGCATGTGCGGGGTGACGCGCCAGCCGACGATCGAGCGGGAGAACGCGTCGACGATGAAGCACACGTAGGCGACTCCGGCCCAGGTCGGGACGGAGGTCAGGTCGGTGACCCACAGCTGGTTCGGCGCCTCGGCCTGGAAGTGGCGCTCCACCAGGTCCGGGTGCCGTGCGGCGGCCGGGTCGGCCCGGGTGGTGCGGGTCTTCTTCGTCCGCCGCACGCCCTCGATCCCGGCCAGACGCGTGAGCCGGGCGATTTGATCCCGGCCCATCGAGACCGGCCCGGCCGGCTGCCTTCCAGAGCTTGCGTGCTCTCGGGGTGCGGACCCATCCGCACCGCGGCGGCCTTCTCCTCCTCGACGATCTCGTCTCGCGAAGGTGGTCGCCGCCCGCGCCGTGCTCCAGCCTGGTTGACCCACGAGCGCAGCCGCGGTCCTGACTGTCATCGCGGGCGGGGTCAGCGCCGTCGGGGCCTCCGCGGCCCCCGAGCAGCTACCGAGCGTCGGGCGGCCGAGCGGGTTGGCGGTCAGCACCATCGCCACCGAGCCTCGGACCGGCTGCCTTGCGTGCGAGAACCGCGCCCCACCGATAGCCGTACCGGACTCCCGGCGCGGGCCACCAGCACGGCGAAGCGGTCCGCGACGGTGTCGCAAGTGGGTTCGTGGCCCCGGTGGGAGGGGTTGGACCACCGGGGCCACGAACTCAGCGGGACTCGACCGTGACAGCGGCGCCGTCCGTGGCGGACGCCGGGTCCGCCGGAGTGCCCTCGGTCAGGTCCCTGCCCCGGGTCTCGGGGGTGATCAGGGCCATCGCGATGGACAGCACGATGCAGGCGCCGACGAAGATCGCGACACCGGTGACCCCGGCTGAGGTGAAGAGCAGGGTCGCGATTAGCGGGGCGGGGGCGCCGAAGACCAGCTGGGAGCCGGTGTAGGCGAGCGCGGAGCCGGAGTAACGGACGTCGGTGGGAAAGGGCTCGGCGAACAGGATCGGCAGGACGCCGACCATGAACTGGGTTCCGCCGTAGACCAGCGTCATGCCGAGGCCGACGAGGACGATGTTGGCCGTGCTGACCAGCGGGAAGAACGGGATCCAGGCGACGAGCAGGGCGGCTGTGCCGATGATGACGGTCTTGCGGCGGCCGATCCGGTCGCTGATCCGCCCACCGAAGAGCAGCGGGATGATGCCCAGGCCGGTGGCCACCATGAGGGCGAGGAAGACGTGGTTGTAGGTCATGCCGAGGTTCTTCGTCGCGTAGGACACGGCGAAGGCGGTGGTGGTCAGCGAGGCGACCGTGACGCCTCCCCACATCAGCAGCAGCCGGACGACGGTGCCGGGGTGGCTGCGGAGGACGTACCGCTTGGCGGTGGCGCCCTCCTCCTTGGCATGGGTGAAGGCGGGGGACTCGGCGACCTTGACCCGGGTGTAGATGCCGATGCCGACCAGGGCGAAGCTGACCAGGAACGGGACCCGCCAGCCCCAGCTCTGGAACTGTTCGACGGAGAGAACCGCGGTGAGGATGGCGAGCAGTGCGTTGCAGATCAGCTGGCTGCCAGGGTTGCCGATCTGGGTATATGCGCCGTAGATGCCGCGCTTGTCACGTGGAGCGTGCTCCACGGTGAGGATCTGCGCGCCGGATGCCTCCCCGCCCAGGGCCATGCCCTGGAGGAGGCGCAGCGAGACGAGCAGCGCGGGCGCCCAGATGCCGATCTGCTGGTAGGTCGGCAGTACCGCCATGATGAGAGAGACGACACCCATGAGGATGAGGGTGAACATCAGCAGGTTCTTGCGGCCCCACCGGTCTCCGATGTAGCCGAAGATGATCGCACCGAGCGGGCGGGCGCCGTAGCCGACACCGAACGTGGCGAAGGAGGCGATCAATGCGGTGGTGGGGTCCGCTGCGGGGAAGAAGATGATCGGGAAGACGGTGGCGGCGAGAGCCCCGTAGGCGGTGAAGTCGATCCACTCCATCGCCGTGCCGAGGCTGCTGGTGATGGTGGCGCGACGTGCCATCTTGTACCGCTCGGGCGACATCTCTGTCACGCTCTGGTCGCTCATGGTGGGTGCTCCGGATGGTGTGTTGAACGGGGACGGTAGGGCGTCGTTGTGCTGGTCAGGCTCTGGGGGTGGGCTGGTAGGCGAGGAGCTTCCAACTTTCGCCGTCGCGTACCCATACGGCGAGCGAGGTGTTGGCGAGCTGCTTTCGGGTGCCGCCCGCGGTCAGGTCGGCGTTCATCTCGCCGAGCACGACAGCGGTGTCACCCTCGATGACGATCTTCGTCACCGGGTGGTCGATGCGGTGGTAGACGTAGAATCCGTTGCGGCACTTCTCGAGGTAGGACTCGAGGGTGTCGGTGACGCCGTTGGAATGGGTGTACATCAGCGCGGGGTGCGCGGTGGAGGCGAAGAGTTCGAAGTCCTGGTCGACGACGGCGTCGAAACGCTGCCGCTCTAGCTCCAGGATCATGGCCTCGTCCTTGTCGGTGCTCATCGCAACGGTCCTCTCAAACGTGTCGGGGCTCAGATGAGGCTGCGGATGCTGCCGCCGTCGACGCCCCAGACGGCGCCGGTCACGAAGGCGGCCGCACCGCTGGCGAGGAAGACCACGACCTTCCCGACCTCCTCGGCGGTCCCGAGGCGGGCGAGGGGCAGGCCTCGCTGGCTCATCTCGTACTCGACGGCGGCCATCGGCTCGCGGCCGTGGACCTCGGCGAGGGTGTCGGCGAACCCGCCCGGCTTGGTCCAGAAGGGCGTCCAGATCGGCCCGGGCGCGACGGCGTTGACCCGGATGTGCGGGCCCTCTGCGCGGGCGAGGCCCTTCGTCATCGCCAGAACTGCGGCCTTGCTGGCGGCGTAGTCGATCGGCATCGCCTCGGGCTGGCGGGCGAGGTCGGAAGCATTGTTGACGATGGCGGCGCCCTCGGTGCGGCGCAACACCGGCAGGCACGCGCGGGTCACCCGCACGTAGCTCATGAAGTTGAGATCCAGCGTGCGCTGCCAGTCCTCGTCGGTGATGTCGTCGAAGCCGCGGACGGCGCCGGCGCCGACGTTGTTGACCAGGATGTCGAGGCCGCCGAGCGTCTCGAGGCCTGCCGCGGTGCCCTCGGCGCAGCCGGTCGCGGCCTTCGGGTCCTGCGTCGTGGCGTCGCGATCGCATTCGCCCCTCCACGCAGTACGGCCGCGGCGACAAACGAGGAGTCGCGTCCGCGGTATCCACGGAGTACCGGGTGGGGCTCGCGACCAGATGCCTGTTCTGCCCTGACGAACCTATGAGGACGAAGTCAAGTCCTGGTGTCCGGTGATCTTGGGCGCGTTGGGTCGGCTCGGCGGGGCGTGCCCGCCGAGTTGATCTTTAGGTGGTGGGGTGTGTCGCTGCGGGCGGTGCCGTACGCCCGTCTCTGGCCCTACGTAGCGTTCAAGCGGGTTGTTCCCGACAGCCTTCATCCGGGCTTGCGGGGAGACGGGCGGGGCTGCTCATGGTCAGTTGCGGGATCGGGTCCCGACGGCGATGCGAGCTCGCCCCGCCCCGTGATCGGCGACGGCAGCGGGTTTAGGCGGCAGCGGCGGTTCCCCGCTCGTCGCGATCAAGACCGGCGGCGATGGTCGAGTTCCAACCGGTGCGGGTGACGACCACGGCGTGCAGTTGGCGCAGCAGGCTGGCCGCGACGGCGACCCGGGCCTGGGTGTCGGTCAACGGGTTGTCGGCTCGGCCGGTCAGGTGCCGGTGGCGGGCGGCGAGCACCGGGTTGTGCTGCAGCGCGGTGAACACCGCTCGCCAGGCGGCCAGCCGCAGCTCGGGCCGGCCGCGCCCGCTGATCCCGGTCTTGCCCTGGTAGGTGCCGGAGGCGTTGTCGCGGGGACACAGCCCGGCGTGTTTGACCAGCGAGCGGGCGCTGGCGAAGCGGGTCGGGTCGCCGGTCTCGGCCAGGATCGCCGCGGCGCCGACCGCGGAGAGCCCGGGGATGGTCTCGACGAGCTCGGTGAGCCCGAGGGTGTCGAGCACGCCGATCATGCGGGCCTCGACCCGGGCCAGCTCGGCGCGGGCGTGCGCGAGGTCGTCGAGGGCGAACCGGACCCGTTCCAGCGCGCCGGCGCGCTGCCCGGCCACTCCGACCGCGGCGTGCGCGGGATCGGTAGCGGCGGCAAACACCGCGCGCACGATCGCGGAGTACCAGCGCGTGGGGCCGAGCTCGGCGCGGACCGCGGCGGCGAACGCGTCGAACCCCCGCCGGGCAAGCACGCCCAGGTCCCCGGAGGCGTCGACCCAGTCGGTCGCGACGGCCACCGCGGCCAGCCAACTCGCGGACACCAACGGCTTGCTCGCCGCGCCCAGCACCGCGGGCCAGGCGCACTCGAGCAGGTCGCGGACCTGCTGGCGGGCCGCGCCGGCCGCGGTGACCAGCCGGGCCCGACGCGCGCCCAGGTGCCGCAGCCGCGCCCAGCTCGGGTCCGCTCGCTCGGGCAGGTAGCAGCGCAGCTCGGTCACCAACCGGGCGATGATCGTCGCGTCGACGTCGTCGTTCTTGTTGCGGGTGAAGTCCTCGGCCTCCCGCGCGCGGGCGACCAGCAGCGGCTGCACACACACCAGCCGCACCCCCGCCTCGGCGGCGAGCTGGTCGAGCACCCGCCACCGGTGCCCGGTCGGCTCGCAGCCGACCACCACCGACTCGAACCCCGCCTCGGCCGCCCGCGCGAGCCCCCACGCCACCGCCTCGGACAGCTGCCAGGCCTTGACCCGGACCGTGCGACGCGCCAGCACCCGCGAGTCCGGGTCGGTCAACGCGCACACCTGCTTGTCCGCGGCCAGATCGAACGCCAGCACCGCCGTCTCCCGCGTGACGATCTCGCGCAGCAGCCCAAGCTTCTCGTTGCGGCGGCGATCTCCCCGGGACAACCGGCGACGGCTACGGTCGGACACGACATCCTCCTGGTGCGGTTGGGACTCCAAGCCCGCACACCCCACCAGGAGGATGTCCCGCGACTTCAACCGCTCAGGTTGTTACTACCAAGGGCCACCGACGACGGCGGGTCCCCTCCAGAGCTGCTGAGCAGTAGGAATTGGCAGGCGTCGCCGGGACCAGTCCGCCCCGTCTCCGGGCGGGAAGTCGGAAAAGAACGTACCGATCTCGTCACGGAGCGGCCCGGTTCCTCCGGGTCCCATGGCGACCGCCGCACAGCCCGGGGCAGCCGCCGCACGCTTGATGGGCCAGAGCGCTACTTTACAGTGATGAGTGAGGCTCGAACGGGCGTCTCCACGGCGCGGCCGGACACCGAGGGGAAGCTCGCGGCTCGAGTCGCCGAGCAGCTCGAAGAAGAGATCGTCACGGCGGGATGGCCCGTCGGCAGGGTGATCGGGTCCGAGTCCGATCTGCTGAGCCGGGTCAAGGTCAGCAGGGCGGTCTTCCGCGAGGCGGTGCGGATCCTCGAACACCACGATGTGGCTTACATGCGCCGAGGGCCCGGGGGAGGCCTCGTGGTCAAGGCACCGGATTCCGCGGCCGCGGTCCGGGCGTCGGCGCTGTACCTCGGATATCGCAACGCCACCTGGGAGCAGGTGTTCGAGGCGCGCGTCGCGCTGGAGCTGCAATGCGTCGAGCTGGCCACGCGACAGATCGACGAGGAGGGCATCGCGTTGCTCCGGGCGACCCTCGAGCGAGAGAACGAGGTTCAGCAGACCGGCCTGCTCGGTACCAACGATCTGCACACCGCGCTCGCCCGCATCTCCGGCAATCCGGCGTTCGAGCTGTTCATCGACGTCCTGACCCGGCTCAGCGTGGGCGGGCGGTCGATGACGCGGACCGCCCGAGCTGCCGGGGAGGTGAGCGAGGGACACGCAAAGATCGTGGACGCCGTCGTCTCCGGCGATGTCGCCTTGGCCAGGCACCACATGAGGGTGCATCTCGACCACATCTTCGACAGCCTCCGCGCGCAGGCGGAACCGCCCGGGCCGAGGCTGCTGGCGCACCGTCAGATCGGCCCCGACGTCTCCGAGCCCCACGACAAGCGAGGTGATCCGCTCGGAGCGAGCGACGACACCACAGGGCGTCCCGGTCGCGACTCTGCGGCGATCTTCAGGGATCCGTTCACCTGACGACCCAGGACGGCGGACGTCGCTCGCCGAAGGCGCGGATCCCCTCCTGGCCCTCGGCGCCCGCGAAGTACCTCGCCGAGAGCGCGTTCATCGCCGCGAAGTCCGCTGCCATCGTGCCGGGTCGCTCGCGGCGCAGCAGCTCCTTGGCCCCGGCGAGCGCTGCCGGGGCGCCCAGCCGGAGCATGTCCAGGTAACGATCCACCTCCGCATCGACCGCCTCGCGGGGCACCGCCCGGTTCAGCAGTCCCACCTCGACCGCGCGCACGGCGTCGAAGGTCTCGCCGGTGAGGAACAGCTCCTGGGCGGCGCGGGGGGTCAGCCGGGGTAGCACGGTCACGGAGATGACCGCGGGCACCACACCGAGCCGCACCTCCGAGAAGCCGAAGGTGGCGGTGTCGGCGGCGATGGCGATGTCGCACGCCGCTACGAGACCGACGCCACCCGCCCGCGCCGGTCCGGTGAGCCGCGCGAGCACCGGCTTGGGCGACGTCCAGAGCGTCTCCAGGATTCGTGGCAGCTCGGAGACGCCCTGGTCTTCCGCCGCGGCACCGCGGGACTCCTTGAGATCCATGCCCGCGCAGAACACCGTCCCGGTGTGGGTCAGAAGGACCACTCGGGCGGCCTCGTCGCCGAGGGCGGAGTCGAGGTGGTCGATCAGCTCGCGACGCAGCTGGGCGGACAGCGCGTTGCGGTTGGCGGGCGAGTCGAGGGTGATCGTCGCGATGCCGTCATATGTCTCGCGGTGGACGAGCTCGGTCACGGTGCCGCCACACCCAGTGGCGCGTCCGTGGCCGCTCGCACCTCGTCCTCGGTGACGCCGGGGGCGGTCTCGACCAGCTGCAGGCCGTCAGAGGTGACGTCGATCACGGCGAGGTCGGTGATGATCCGGTCGACCACCCGCAGCCCCGTGTAGGGCAGAGTGTTCTCACGCAGGATCTTCGGCGAGCCGTCGCGGGCGGTGTGCTCCATCAGGACGATGACGCGTCGGGCGCCGTGGACGAGGTCCATGGCCCCACCCATGCCCTTGACCATCTTGCCGGGGACCATCCAGTTCGACAGGTCCCCGCGTTCGGAGACCTGCATCGCACCCAGCACCGCGACGTCCAGGTTGCCGCCACGGATGATCCCGAAGGACAGCGCGGAGTCGAAGAAGGACGCACCCGGGCGGACGGTGACGGTCTCCTTCCCCGCGTTGATCAGGTCCGGGTCGACGTGGTCGGCGTGGGGGTACGGGCCGGTGCCGAGGATCCCGTTCTCACTGTGCAGCACCACGTGCACCCCGGCGGGGAGGTGGTTCGGGATGAGCGTCGGCAGACCGATGCCGAGGTTGACGTACTCGCCGTCCCGGAGCTCGGCGGCGGCACGGGCGGCCATCTGCTGGCGGGACAGGCTCACGACTCGACTCCCACGGCTGCCTCCGTGACGGTGGTCTTCTCGACACGCTTTTCGACGTCGGGGGCGTACACGACGTGTTGGACGAAAACGCCGGGCAGGTGGACGTGGGCGGGATCGATCTCGCCGGGTTCGACGAGCTCCTGTACCTCGGCGATGGTGACCCGCCCGGCCATGGCGCACAGCGGATTGAAGTTCTGGGCCGACTTGTCGAACACGAGGTTGCCGTGGCGGTCGCCCTTGGCAGCGGCCACGAGCGCGAAGTCGGTGACGATGGCCTCTTCGAGGACATGGTCGACCCCCCGGAAGGTGCGGACCTCCTTGGCGGGTGAGGAGACGGCGACCGCCCCGTCGGCGGCGTAGCGCCAGGGCAGCCCACCGTCGGCGATCTGGGAGCCGACGCCGGCAGGGGTGAAGAACGCGGGGATACCGCAACCACCGGCGCGCAGCCGCTCGGCGAGTGTGCCCTGGGGGCACAGCTCCACCTCCAGCTCGCCGGCCAGGTACTGGCGGGCGAACTCCTTGTTCTCCCCCACGTAGGAACCGGTGACGCGCCGGATCCGACGGTCGGACAGCAGGAGACCCAGCCCCCAGTCGTCGACCCCGCAGTTGTTGGACACGACCTCCAGGCGTGTCGTCCCGGCCTCGTGCAGTGCGGCGATCAGGGTGGACGGGATCCCGCAGAGCCCGAACCCTCCGACCGCGAGCGTCGCACCGTCGCGGACGCCGGCCAGCGCCTGGTCGGCGGTCACCACCTTGTCCATGTCGATTCCTCCTGTCGGGGACGGTTCAGCCGGTGAGTGCGGTCACGACCCGCGACGGACTGGGTCGGCCGAGATGCCCGGCCAGCCAGATGCTGGTCTCGACCATCTTCGAGAGGTCCACCCCGGTCTCGACGCCCAGCCCATGGAGCTGCCAGAGGAGGTCCTCGGTCGCCAGGTTGCCGGTCGCCGATCCGGCGAACGGACACCCGCCCAGGCCACCCGCCGAGGCGTCGATCGTGCTGACTCCCCGCCGCATCGCGGTGAGCGAGTTCGCCAGGGCCTGGCCGTAGGTGTCGTGGAAGTGCACCGCGATCGTGTCGATCGACATCCCGGAGGCGACGAGCGCGTCGAGGACGGCCACGACCCGGCCCGGAGTGGCGACGCCGACGGTGTCGCCGAGGCTCAGCTCGGTGCAGCCCAGTCTCATCATCCGGGTGGCGACATCGAGCAGCCGAGGGATCGGGACCGCGCCCTCCCAAGGGTCGCCGAAGCACATCGAGAGATATCCCCGCACACCGAGGCCGGCCTCGCGGGCGCGCGCGACCACCGGGGCGAACATCTCCAGCGACTCGTCGACCGTGCGGTTCAGGTTGCGCCGGGCGAAGGTCTCCGTGACGCTGCCGAACACCGCGATGTCCTGGACGCCCAGGTCCAGGGCCCGCTCAAGCCCGCGATCGTTGGGCACCAGCACCGGGTACCGGACCCCCGGCGCCGGCCGCAGCCCCCGGAGGAGCTCTTCGGCGTCGGCGAGCTGGGGCACCCACTTCGGGTGGACGAGGCTCGTCGTCTCCACCACCGCGTGGCCTGCGTCGACCAGGCGCTCGATGAGCTCCGCCTTCACGGCCACGGGCACCGCCGTAGCCTCGTTCTGAAGCCCGTCCCGCGGACCGACCTCGCAGATCGTGACCCTTGACGGCAACGGAAGCCCGTCGAGCGGATCCACACCGAAGTCCACCGTCGCCTCCTCGCGTCGTAGCGGTGCCTTTCACCGCCGCCACTCCAATTAAGGATACTGTAAGCGACAACCTGTCGTGGTCGAAAGGGGGAGTGCGGCGGCGAGCGCCTACAGCCATGGCCTGTGACGTTGCTCGCTCCGCAACGTCGCCGTACGCGAACCGACGATGGCGTCGCCCACTGACCGGCCCTAACGTTTGCTCGAGGCCCCCGGCCTGCGACGTCGCGTCCGGTGGGGGCAGGTTCTCGACATGTCGGCGTCGCGTCAGTCTCAGTGAGGAGGAGGCCGTGGCACTCACCCGGTCGTCGGTGGTGACCAAGGTCGGCGAGAAGTACGACCAGCTGACCCGAACCGTTCCGGAGCTGTGGGGCTACCCGCTGTTCTGCGGAATCATGAGGGTCGTCTTCACGGACGCCCAACGAGCTCCGTTCCAGGTGGGGGAAGCGCGGACGGCGGCCGAGTCCGGGCGGCGCACCCCGGCCAAACTCGTCTGACATCGCTCGGTCGACCGCAGACGCGGTCTGGATTCACTGTGGAACGAAGGAGACGGGGCGTGGGGAACACGTTGACACGCAAGGCGAGACTCACGATCGCCGCACTCGCGGCGGGAGCGTCCGTCGCGAGCGCCGTGGGAGCCGTACGGACGAAGGCGGCGCCCGCGCTGCCCGAGTCCGGGGGCGAGGCCCCACCGGTCGATGTCGAGTCCATCCTGATCCCGGAGCGCGAGCACCGGTTCGGGCAGGCGACCCGGGCCGCGATGCGCCGGGTCGGGCTCTCCGTCACCGCAGGGCAGCTCGCGGGACTCGCGCTGTCGCTGGTGCCGGACCGACCCCGGCTCAACGCGTTCGGGGCCGGGCTGATCGCGCCCGGTCTGGGACATCTGGCCACGGGGCGCCCGGTGGGCGCGGTGGGCGCGGCGGCGTCCCTGCCCGCCTCGCTGACCGCGTTCTTCTCGACCGGGATGAACGTGGCTCCGCCGCTCGCCTGGGTGGGTAGCGCGGTCCACGCCGGTCTGCGGAACCGGACCGGCCGGGCCGTCTCACCCGCCGTCCCGGCGATCGCTGCGACGGCGATCGCGGGGGCCTACGGAGTGGAGGCCCTGCGGCGCAAGGCCCTGCTGGCCCGTCAGCAGGAGCAGGGCGCGGGGGTCAATCAGTACCTTTCGACCGTGACTCCGCCGCTGCGGGGCACGGACGCACCCGAGGTGGCCGTCGCCGAGGAGCTCGATGACGTCGAGCTGGCGCTGGTGCGCAGGCTGGTCGACATCTCCCTACAGGAGGCCAACGACTGGTCGAACTACGAGCTGATCGACCAGTTCCGCGAATCGGCGGTCCGGTACAGCATGACGGGCAACATGCGGGCGCTGCAGGCCCTGCAGTACGCGCGGATGCCCGCCTTCCGCGGCTACGTCTCCGAGGCGCAGCGGCAGCTGATCCTCAAGCACCAACAGCCCCTCGTCTGGAAGTACTGGTTCTGGGAGAACCTGTGGGGCAACCTCAGCCTGAACCCGGACCCGATGGTGCGCCAGAACATCATGCTCGGCGGGTGGCTCTCCACCACCATCGGCGCCTACGAGCGCCTCACCGGTGACTACCGCTTCAACGAGCCCGACTCGTTGAGCTTCGTCGTCAACTCGCGGCTGTCCTTCTCGTACTCCTACGAGACGATGCTCGCGGTCCTGGCGGACCAGTTCGAGAAGTCTCCCTACGGCCTGGTGGCGTGTGAGCCGAACTGGATCTACACCCTCTGCAATACCTTCGGGGTGGCCGGAGCCTACCTGCACTCCAAGATCCACGGCTCCGACCTCTTCGACCGGATCGGGCCCGGTTACGTCGCGGGGTTCCAGGAGGAGTTCCTTGGGCCGGAGGGGCTAACCAGGGCCTACATGTCGACTCGCACCGGCCTGTCCGGGCCCTCGGCCACGGGCATTCTCACCGCGGCCTACCAGCGCCCGTTCGCCCCGAACCTGGCGGACCGGGCCTGGGCGCTGACCAAGGGCGCCTTCGAGACCCGTCCGGACGGGGCCGTCCGGCTCAAGTCCGGCAAGGGAGTCTTCGACCCGGGCAACTACTCCACCAACGGGACCTACGGCACCGCCCTGATCGCCGGGGCGATGCGGGAGGCGGGCGAGGAGGAGCTCGCCCTCGGTGCGCTGGCCGGCATCCAGGAGAAGCACGACGTCTACGTCAACGACCGCGGATGGCTGCAAGTCGAGGGCGCGTCCGGCATGGCCCACGCCGAGGTCGCACACAGCATGTTCGCGCGTAAAGGCACGTGGCTGAACCTGATGAGCAAGGGGATGCCCGAGCACTGGCGCACCGGACCGCTGCTCGAGTCCGTTCCCTACCCCGAGGTCCTGGTCGGCCGGGCGGTCAGCAACGACGGCGAGGACCTCGAGGTCGTGCTGCACCCGGGGTCGGGCAGTGGACGGCGCACCGTCGAGCTCTCGCAGCTGGTCCCCGGACGCCGCTACAAGGCGCAGGGCGCCGTGCAGCAGCAGTTCGACGCAGACTCCTCGGGTGCCGCATCGGTGGAAGTCGACGTCGAGGGCCGCACCGAGCTGCACGTCGTCCCGGCATAGCGGAGAACAGCGACGGCTCGGAGGCATCCCCGCCCAGCCGGAGAGGAAGATCGAAGACGATGGCGTGCTGCATCCTGCTCATCGAGGCCGTCGATCGGCTCACCACGGCCTGGCGGCTGCGCCGGGCCAAGTCGCGGCGGCCGGCCCCGGAGACCGTCAGCCTGGTGCGGTGAGACTGCCGCGAACTGCGCCACAGACGAGAACGCTCGGCCGGATGATCCGGCCGAGCGTTCTCGTCCGTGGGGGCCGCCCGCCGGGGCGGTGCGGCGGTCAGCTCACCGGTTGCGCCAGACCGGAGCACGCTTCTCGGCGAACGCGCGCGGGCCCTCCTGGGCGTCCGCGCTGAACACGAGCTCGTCCATCGCGTCCGACGGGTGGCGCACGGCGTCGACGGTGTCCGCGATGCCCTCGGTCTCGCCCATGATCTCCAGCGACACCCGCACCGAGGTGGGGGAGCCCTGGAGGATCTCGGCGGCCAGGGCCCTGGCCCCCTCGAGTGCGGCGCCGGGCTCGGTCACCCGGCTGACGAGGCCGTGGTGGAGCCCCTCCTGGGCGGTGAGCCTGCGCCCGGTGAGGATCATGTCGGTGGCCAGGTTGCGCGGGAGGGTCCGGGGCAGCCGGACCAGACCGCCCGCGCCCGCCACGAACCCGACCCGGACCTCGGAGAGGGCGAAGCGGGCCGACGTGTCCGCGACGATCAGGTGGCAGGCCAGCGCGATCTCGAGCCCACCCCCCATCGCGAACCCGTTGACGGCCGCGATGACCGGCTTGGGTAGCGACCGGCGGGCGGTGAGACCCGCGAAGCCGTTCCTCGGGACCGTCACGGGCGCGCCCTCCGCGGCCCACACGAGGTCGGCGCCCGCGCTGAAGGCCTTCTCGCCCGCGCCGGTGAGGATCGCGACCCACAGGTCGGGGTCGGCGAAGTAGGCGTCGAACACCTCGTCGAGCTCGGCGTTGGCGGGCGGGTGCAGGCTGTTGCGCCGGTCCGGTCGGTTGATGGTCACCTCGAGCACCCGACCCTCCCGGCGGACCAGGAGGTGCTCGTAGTCCGTGCGGAATCCCGGGGTGCGGGCGGGGAGGACCGCATCCATCCGACGATCGTCCAGCGTCACCCGGTTGCCGGCGTCGACGGCGCGGACGTAGACCCGGGCGCCGATGGGCTCGCCCTCCCGCAACAGGTCGAGCAGGGCGGTGTCCCCGGCGACGTGCCGAGCGACGAAGCGTCGCCCGTCCGCCTCCAGCCGCCCGATGACGACGCCGACCGGCCCGCCCGGATCATGGGCGACCGTCCAGGTCTCGACGGTCGCCCAGCCTTCCGCCTCGCGGACCTCCCGGGGGGCCGGGGCCGCGTCGATCGCGGCTTGGAGCCGGGCCGACTCGTCCGCACGCCACGGGACGGGGGTGGTGGAGTAGACGCCGACCGAGTATTTGGACAGCACGCCGCCGTTCGCCCCGACGAACCCGTAGGTCCCGGGGGCGCTCCGCAGCCGCTGCACGGTCTCGGCGATCGCGTGGGTGGAGTAGTTGTTCCCGGCGCCGCCGAAGAAGGGCAGCCCACCGGTGAGGGTGAGCCCACGCGGGTCGTCGGCGTCGAGCCCGAGGCCGTCCGCCACGTTGCTGACGGCGATGGGGAAGCAGGAGTAGAGGTCGAGCGTCGCGAGGTCGTCGACGGTGATCCCCGCGACCTCCAGGGCGTGCCGGGCGGCGATGACGGCGGCCGGGCTGCGAGAGAGGTCCTCACGCTGCATGAGGTCGCGCTCGCGCAGGTCGGCGTGGCCGTGCAGGAACACCCAGCGGTCCCGCGGGATCCCGAGCCGCTCCGCGGTCGCGACCGAGGTGAGCAGGACGGCCGCGCCTTGGTTGACCTTGTCGCGGGACACGACGTAGCGGGGGTAGGGGTCCGCGATCATGCGGTTGCGCTCGGTGACCTCGACGAGCTCGGCCGCGCTGCGCTCGGTCGGCGCCGAGGCGTGCGGGTTCTGTGCCGCGACCCGCGTGAACGGCGCGAACAACCGGCCCATCTCCTGGGCGTACTCCGCCCGGGAGAGCTTGAGCCGTGCGCGGCGGGCGTTCTCGAACAACGCGTACTGGGCGGGCGCGCCGACGAGGCCGTGCCGGGCCTGGTGCTGCGAGATCAGCCCGCGCAGCCCGTAACCGCGGTCCTCGAGGTCCCCGTCGACCTCCTCGGTGAAGTCCGGGCGGTCACCGGCCGCGGCGGCAAAATAATGCACGGTCGAGATGGCCTCGGCGCCGAACACCAGCGCGGCCTCGCTCCGGCCGTCGGCGATCGTGGCGGCGAGCTCGTTCACCAGGTGCTGCGGGCCCTGGCCGCCGCCGACCTCCAGCACCGCCCGCCGGGCGACCACCCCGACGCGCGCCGCGACGGAGCGCGGGTAGTTGGTCGAGCGGCCCAGCGGCGCGGGAGCACCCGGGGTGGTGATCTCGAACTGGCGGATCCCGGCGACGGTGTCGACGGCCGCGGCCACCCGTGCGGGGTCCACCCCGGTGTCGGCGAGCGCCGCCGCGGCGGCGTCGGCCGCGAGCCCGACCGCGGAGGCCGCCCGGTAGCCGGGGGACCCGAGCGGGTCCGAGGCCTGTCCGACCCCGACGAGGACCGGTGTGCTCGGATCGAGCCCGGTGATGGACATGGTGGTGGCTCCTTCGTGCGGCGTACGGCGGCGCGGTCCCGGACCGTGGGCTTCAGGCCGGTGCCGTGGCGGTGGGGTGGAGGGCGGTGGGGTCGACGGCGGCGGGGAGTCGATCGTCCGGGGCGAGGATCTCGACCGTCCCGTCCGCCACGAGGTCGGCGATCCGCTCACGGGACAGCCCGAGGACCTCGTGCAGGATCTCCTCCGTGTGCTCCGCCTGCAAGGGGGCCGGGGTCGGGTCCGGGTCGGCGACGTGGCGGAAGAGCGCGGGGCCCCCCTCGCACGGGATGTCCGACCCGACGAGTGGGTGGGACAGGGTGTGGAAGAAGCCGCGCGCGATGAGGTGGGGGTCCAGCCGCAGCTCGGCGAGCCGCTGCATCATGGCTGCGGGCACCCCCGCACCCTGCATGGTCTCCATGCACTCTCGCGGCCCGCGCTGCGTGGTCCAGGCCGTCACCAGGGCGTCGAGCGCCGCCCGGTGCCGCACCCGGCCGTCGTGGTCGGCGAAGCGGGGCTCGTGGGCGGGCACGCCGAGCACGTCCGCCAGCCGGACCCAGTCCTCGTCGGACCGCAGCGAGACCACGCACCACTCGTCGTCGCCGGCACAGGGGTGGAGACCGTCGAGCACCCCGTCACGGGTGGCGCCGGCGACGAGGCCGCCGGGCTCGACCGACTCCCGCGCGAGCCTGCTGCCCAGGTGACCCAGGATCACCTCGGCCTGCGCGACCGCGACGCTACCGCCCGTGTCGGTGCGGATCCGCTGGATCAGCTTGGCGAGGACCGCGGCCGCCCCGATCCGGGCACCGACGTGGTCCGGGTAGATCGTCGTGGTGTCGCTGAAGCTCGTGCGGTCCGCCTCGGACTCGCCGGGGTAACGCCAGAGCGTCGACAACCCGGCCGCAGCACGGACGAGCGGTCCGTACCCCATCCTGCGGCTCCAGGGACCCGTCGGACCGAAGGCGCTGCTCTCCGCGACGACCAGCCGTGGGTTGACCTCCAAGAGCGCCGCGACGCCGAGACCCAGGCTGTCCATCGTCCCGGGCTTGAAGTTCGACAGCACCACGTCCGAGCGGCGCGCGAGGTCGAGGAACAGCTCGCGGCCGCGTGGGGACCGCAGGTTGAGCCCCAGGCTGCGCTTGGACCGGTGGCCGTAGGCGAAGCCGGCGCTCAGCACTGCGCCGGAGGACGACTGCCTGCCTCCGTCCGGGTACGCGCCGTTCTCGACCTTGATCACGTCCGCCCCGAGGTCGGCGAAGAGCCGGCCGGTCTCCGCCCCGACGACGATCACTCCCAGGTCGAGGACGCGAAGCCCGGTGAGGGGCCGGGCGGGGGCGACCACGGGCCGGACGGACTCAGGGGCGGCGAGGGCGGGCAGCGCGTCGAGCACGTCCGCGGTGTGGGCGCCGAGCGCGGGTGCGGGGGTGCGCAGGCCCGCCCGCCGTCCGTCGATCTCGACCATGCCGTCCGGCATCGAGGCCCGGGCACCACTCGGGAGTTCGACCTCGGCGAAGACCCGCCGGGCGCGGAACTGGGGGTTCTGCAGAACCTCGGTGGGGCTCGCGACGCCCGCGGTGGGTACGCCGAACTCGTCCCCCGCCGACATCGCCTCGGCCCGGGTCAGACCCGCGAGTAGACGCTCGATGGCCGGGAAGATCAGGTGTGTCGCGCGGAACCGCTCGCTCAGCACGTGCAGCCGCGGGTCGGCCAGCTCTTCGGGCTCGCCGAGCCAACGGAACATCCCGTGCCACTGACGCCCGGACAGGATGCACAGCCGCACCCATCCGTCGCGGCAGGCGAACACGGGGTAGAGGTGGCGCGCATCCGGGCGGCCCCGTGGGCCGTTCCACCCGGGGACCCCCCCGCTCGCGGTGCCGCCGATCCCGTACCCGGGATCGACACCTTGCACGGTGCCTTCGAACACCGAGCAGTCCACCAGATCGCCGACCCCACTCGTCAGTCGGTGGTGATACGCCACCAGCGCCGACCAGGTGGCCTGCGCCGCGACGGACTCGGTGGCGATGGTGCCCGGGGGGAGCAGTGGGTCTCGCCCGCTGAGCCCCGACCGGGAGAGAACGCCTCCGAGCGCGAGGTGGGTGGCCTCCGTCGCGGCCCAGTCGCGGTACGGCCCGCTCCGGCCGTACGGGGTCACGGACACGACCACGAGCTCCGGGAACCGGTCGGCCAGGTCCTCCGCATCGAGGCCACGGGGGAGCTCGCCGGGACGGAACGAGGTCACGAGGATGTCCGCGGACGCGACGAGGCGGAGGAACCGCTCCCGGTCCCGCCCCGCCCCGAGATCGATCGTGACCGACCGCTTGTTGACGTTGTGTACCTGATCGTAGAACTCGCCTGCCCGGGACCGAGCCCCTTCGAGGGGCTCCACCCGCACGGTGTCCGCGCCGAGGTCGGCGAGCAGGCGCGCCGTCGTCTCGGTCCCCTCGCCGTCGGTGTGGTCGACGACCCGGACTCCCGCGAGCGGGAGTCCGTCAGACGACCGTCGCTCTCCGTCGCCCATCGTCACGACGCCTCCCTGCTGCTGTCACCGGCCGACCACCCGTCGGGCCTCGTACCGTCGTCATCGAGGCTCGGGGCACCTCACGGCGGTGTCCAGCGCGTTCTTCGGGACGTTGACGTCCTCGGATCGGCAACGTCGCCGGTCAGGGGCACCGTGGTGGGAACGGCCCCCGGAGTGACGGGAGGCCGACCGGTGTCGACCGACGAGCGGGAGGCCGTACGCCCCCCCGGGACGACCTCCTGGCGCTGGTCGGGATCCCCGCAGGTGCGCTCGGTCCGCCCCTTCCCGGTCGGCGCGCAACCGCTGCGCGGCATGGCCCATGGAGCCGTGTACTCGCCGACCGACCAGCGCCATCGGCGGGGCAGCTGATGATCGTCCACCGGCGTTCCTCGGGCCGGTGGGGCCAGGGCGAGTGGCCCGACCCGAGCCGAGCGAGGCGGGGCTCAGCTCGGGGTGAACCCGTCCCGGTCGTCGCGCAGGGCCTGCACGAGCTTCTGCAACACGGGGTCCTCGGCGTGCCGCGCCCGGTTCCAGGTGACGCCCACCTCGAACCGCAGGTCCCCGCGCAGCGGCACCGCGGCGAAGCTCGGGTGCAGGAAGACCGACGCGAAGCCCCCGTGGGCGGGGTTCGTGGTCACCGTGACGGCACCGTGGCGCCGGATGTACGCGGCGTACTGCACGTTGTCGAGGGCGCCCATCTGGTGGAAGCGGGTGATGCCCTCCTCGGCCAGCCGGTGATGGTGGCTGTTGACCGCGAGGGGGTGTGGCGTCGGCGGACCGACGACGACGGTGCGCGAGACCAGGTCCTTCATGGTGACCTCGGGCCTGGCGGCCAGCTCGTCGTCCGCGCGCATGGCGACGAAGAACTCGTACGCGCTCAACATCAGCGAGTCCAGTCGGGGGTCGACGACGGGCAGGTGCACCATGGCGACGTCCAGCGCGCCGTCGACCACGTCCGGGACCAGCACGCTGGACAGCCCGATGATGGACTCCACCGACCCGCTGCCCATCACCGACTCGGTGAGATCGAGGAAGCGCTCCGTGAGGCTGGGCGGGATCAGATAGCTGGCTCCGGTGCGCATGACCCGGTCCTGGGCCAGCGCACTCGCCGCGAGCCGAGGGAGCCGGTCGGTCTCCCAGACGATCGTGCGCACGTGCTCGACGATCCGCTCGCCGAGGTGTGTCAGCTGCACGTCGTGGTGCATCCGGACGAACAGGTCCCCGCCCAGCTCCCGCTCCAGGCTCTTGATCATCCGGCTGACGGGGGAGGGGGTCAGGTGGAGACGGGCGGCGGCCTTGCCGAAGTGCAGCTCCTCGGCGACGGCGAGGAAGCACCGGAGCTGCGGGAGATCCATGGTTTCAGCATGGTCCCGGCCGCTGGACCTCGTCAAACGACGACCGCCGCGGCATGCGGGCCGATGTTGTCGAGCCGAACACGAGGACGTGCCCGAATCCGCGATGGCACCGGTGAGCCCCAGGTGTGAGAGTCCAGTCCGGACCTTCCCCCGCCAGAGGAGCAAGCAGAGTGAGTGTCATCGACGCGCGGCATGATGCGGCGCTCCCCGTCGACCCCCCGGACGAGGCCCTGCGGGCCCTGCTCGGTCGGCAGCGGGCGGCGTTCCTGGCCGAGGGCCCGCCCGACCTCGAGACCCGGTTGGACCGCATCGACCGCTTCGTCCTCGCCGTGCTCGAGTCCGCCGAGGACATCACCGCAGCCCTCGATGCCGACTTCGGCTCGCGTCCGCGGGCGGCGAGCCTGACCACCGACGTGGCCGGGCTCATCCCGGTCGCCGCGCTGGTGCGGGAGAACCTCGCCTCCTGGATGCGAGACGAGGAGGTGCCCGGCTCGGCGGAGGCGGGCACACCGACGTTCGTGCAGGTCCGGCCCAAGGGGGTCGTCGGGGTCGTCGGGCCGTGGAACTTCCCGGTCTCCCTGGTCGCCGTGCCCGCGATCGAGGCGCTCGCGGCGGGCAACCGGGTCATGATCAAGGTGTCCGAGGTGCCCGAGCGCACGGCCGAGGTACTCGCTCACGCCGTCGCTCGACGGCTGTCCCCGGACGAGGTCGTCGTGGTGCGGGGTGGGGTGACCACCGCGTCGGCGTTCTCGGCTCTCGAGTTCGACCACCTCATCTTCACCGGGTCCCCGGGTGTGGGCGCGAAGGTGGCGGAGGCTGCGGGGCGCAACCTCGTCCCGGTCACCCTCGAGCTGGGGGGCAAGAACCCGGTGGTGCTCGGGGCCGACGCCGATCTCGACGTCGCGGCCGAGCGGGTGGCCGGGGCCCGGCTGACGAACGGCGGCCAGCTCTGCCTGTGCCCGGACCTCGTGTACGTGCCGAGGGCCCGCTTCGACGACTTCGTCGCCCGGCTCGAGGCCGCCTTCCGTGCGCAGTTCCCCACCTACGCCGAGCACCCCGCGGTCGTCTCGATCGTCGACGAACGCAACTTCGACCGGGTGACCGCGCTCGTGGCGGACGCCGAGGCCAAGGGCGCCGAGGTGCATCGGATCGTGCCTGCCGAGGAACTCGTCCGGCTGCCGGATCGCGCCACCCGGCGGATCGCGCCGACGGTGCTGCTCGGCGTCACGCCGGACATGGACGTCGCGTCCGAGGAGATCTTCGGCCCCGTGATCGCTGTACACCCCTACGACGGTCTCGACGCCGTCATCGACGACCTCAACGGCAGGCCGAGCCCCCTCGCGGCCTACTGGTTCGGTTCCGACGGGCCCGAGTTCCGCCGCTTCCTGGACCGGACGACGTCCGGCGGGGTCAGCCGCAACGATCTGATCCTGCACTGGTCCATCGTCGGCGCGCCGTCGGGCGGCGTGGGCCGCAGCGGCATGGGCGCCTACACGGGGGAGATCGGGTTCCGGGAGTTCAGCCACCTGCGCACGGTGGCGGCCAACACCGGCCCGGAGGGCATGGCCACCCGTCTGGTGGCCTCGACCGACCCGGGCGCGGCGGACGGGTTGGCGGCGGCCATCCACCGGACGGCCCAGGAGATCAGGTCCCGCCTCGGCGAGTGACCACCGACCACGGCTGCATCCAACGAGGGAAGGTGCCGAATGCGTACTGAGGCCGCGATCTCCCGCGGGGCCCACGGGGACTTCACGATCGAGGACGTCGACATCGACGACCCGCGTCCGGACGAGCTGCTGGTGCGGCTCGTCGCCACCGGGGTGTGCCACACCGACCTGCTGTCCCGGATGGCCCCACCCGACGGGGCGCCCGCGGTCCTGGGCCACGAGGGCGCGGGCGTGGTCGAGTCCGTGGGAGCGGAGGTCGACGGGTTCCGGGCGGGCGACAAGGTCCTGCTCAGCTACGCCCACTGCGGGCGGTGTCGACGCTGCGCCGCCGGTCGTCCGGCGTACTGTGCCGAGTTCGGGGCACTGAACAGTGGGGGCACCAGGCCGGACGGCAGCTCGACGCTGTCGCAGGCGGGCGCCCCGGTCTGGTCGTCGTTCTTCGGGCAGTCGAGCTTCGCCCGGCACGCCATCGTGTCCCCGCGCAACGCGGTGGTCGTATCCCCGGACACCGACCTCGTCACCGCGGCGCCCATGGGGTGCGGGTTCCAGACGGGCGCGGGCACCGTCGTCAACGTCATGCGTCCGGACCCGGGCAGCAGCCTGGTGGTGTTCGGCACCGGCGGGGTGGGCGTCGCGGCGGTGATGGCCGCCCGCGCGCTGGACGTCGAGACGGTCGTCGCCGTCGACCTCTCCGAGGAACGCCGCGCCGTGGCGACCAAAGTCGGCGCGACCGCGACCGTCGACGGTGCCGCACCGGACGTCGTCGAGCGGCTCCGGGACCTGACGGGCGGCGGGGCCGGATACGTGCTGGACACGACCGCGGTGCCCAGCGCGATCGGGAACGCCTTCCGCGCGCTCGGACCGCTCGGCACGCTCGTCCTCGTGGGCATCGGTGCGCCGGAGATCGGCCTCGACACCCTCGACCTGATCGGATCGGGCAAGTCCGTCCGCGGCAGCATCGAGGGGGACTCGGTGTCCGCCGAGCTCATCCCGCGGCTGCTGGCCTGGCAGGCAGCCGGGCGTTTTCCGGTCGACGAAGTCGTCACCCGCTTCCCCTTCGAGCACATCAACCATGCCGTCGAGGTCGCGTCGGGGGCGGTCGTCAAGCCCGTCCTCACCTTCTGACCTCCTCAGACGCCGGTCTCGCGGCCGGGCAGGGAGCCCGCATGTCCCGCACAGCCCTCGCTCGGCCGACCGGCTGGTCTGAGCCGCACCCGGCCCCGGCGGTCCGACGCGTGACGAGCCTGGTCGTCGTGTCACCCTCGCCCCTGGTCCGCGCGGGTCTGCGGGCGCTCGCCCGTCAGCACGACGACCTGACCGTTCTCGCCGAGGCCGGGTCGGCACGCACGGTGGCGGACCTCGTTCGGGAGTTGCGGCCGGACGTCGTGCTCGTGGACATGACCCGTGAGGTGGCGGAGCCCCTCGGGCGAGACGACCTGACCGAGTGGGTCGACGCTCGACCGCGGACGCCGGTGCTCGTCCTGCCGGGGGCCGGTGGGGGAGCGTCCGCGGACGACCTCGTCGCGCTGGGAGCGGCGGGCTTCGTCGCGCGGGACGAGGATCTCGCCGCCGTGCTCGCCGCCGTCCGGTCCGTGCGCACGAACCCCGGGCACCTGGTCACGGGTGCCGGGTCGGGGAGTCGACCCCAGAGGCCGCGGTCGCTGCGGCTCACGACCCGAGAGCAGGAGGTGCTCCGGCTCGTTGCGCGGGGTCTCACCAACCGCGAGATCGCGCACCTGCTGCACATCGGTGAGACCACCGCCAAGTTCCATGTGCGGGGCCTCATGACCAAGCTGGGCGCCCGGCGTCGCACCGATGCCGTCTCCGTGGCCTTCCGGGAAGCCCTGCTCTGACACCTCGCCACGCCCGTTGTCCATAAGACCGCCGGTATGTTAATCTCTCCGCGAAACGGACCGGTGGTCTTTACAGGCCTACGGCCTGTTGGTCTTCGGGCGACGGAGGATGCATGACACCACTGGGCAGCTGTCACGACAGGTTTCACGGCGTGCGAGACGAATTCGCGCGCCTGCTCGACACCGACGAGGTCGGGGCGTCGGTCGCGGTCGACCTCGACGGGGAAACCGTCGTCGACCTCTGGGGCGGGCACCGCGACGAGGGACGGACCACGCCCTGGACCCGGGACACCATCGTATCGGTCTTCTCCAGCAGCAAGCCGGTCACCGCGTTGGCCATCCTGGTCCTGGTCGACCGCGGACTGCTGGATCTCGACGCGCCCGTCGCCGCGTACTGGCCCGAGTTCGCCGCCGCGGGCAAGGAGGGCGTGCTGGTCCGACACCTGATGGGCCACACCTCGGGTCTGTCGGGGTGGGAGCAGCCGGTCACGATGGAGGACCTCTACGACCACGAGAGCGCCGTGGCCCGGCTGGCCGCCCAGACCCCCTGGTGGACGCCGGGGAGTGCGGCCGGCTACCACGCGCTCACACAGGGGCACCTGCTCGGCGAGCTGGTGCGGCGGGTGGACGGGCGGACGCTGGGGCGGTTCATCGCCGACGAGCTCGCCACGCCGCTCAAGGCGGACGTCCAGCTGGGCGTGCGGAGGGAGGACGACGACCGCGTCGCTCCCGTCGTGCTGCCGCCGGCGATCGAGCTGGACACCTCCGGGATCGACCCGGCGGGCATCCCCTTCCGCACGATGACCGGACCGCTGCCGCGGGCGGAGCTGGCGAACACCGAGGGCTGGCGCCGCGCGGAGGTGGGCGCGGCCAACGTCCACACCAACGCCCGCGGGCTCGTCGACCTGATGCGCGTGATCACCCTCGGCGGCGCGGCCGGGGGCGAGCGACTGCTGTCCGAAGCGACCGTGGATCGCGTTTTTGAGGTGCAGGCCGACGGCGTCGATCTGGTCAACGGGGTGCACGTGAGATGGGGCACGGGGTTCGGGCTCACCCCGAACGACGCCTTCCCCTCCGTCCCGACGGGCAGGGTGTGCTGGTGGGGCGGATGGGGAGGCTCGGTGATCGTGATGGATCAGAGCCGCGCGCTGACCGTCTCGTACACCCCGAACCGCATGGCGGCGGGCAGTGGCGTCCTGACCTTCGAGCGGACCAAACGCTACCTGGACGCCGTCTATTCGGCGTTGTAGGCCGAGCACGGTCTCGTGCTCGGCGTCCGGCGGAGGGTGGGTTTGTAAGGTGAGGACCGTGGACTTCCAGCGGGCGCGGAGCGAAGAGCAGCGCAACGAGCGCCGGCGCTCGATCCTCGCCACCACGGCCTCGATGCTGACGGAGATGCCGGTCGCCGAGCTGAGCCTGAACGAGCTGAGCCGACGGGTCGGCCTCGCGAAGTCGAACGTGCTTCGCTACTTCGAGTCCCGGGAGGCGATCCTGCTCGAGCTGCTCGACGCGGAGCTCAGGGACTGGGTCGACGAGATCGCCCGAGCGGCCGTCCCCGAGGAGTCGGAGCCGGGAGCCCGAGCAACCCGTTTCGCCCGACTCGTGGCCGACTCGCTGGCGACCCGTCCCGTGCTGTGTGATCTCGTCAGTGCTCAGGCCGCCGTGCTCGAGCGCAACATCTCCACTGAGGTGGCCCTCCATCACAAGCGGACCACCGCGGTGTCCGCGAACGTGCTCGTCGAGGCCATCAGACGGCATGTGGACCTGGAACCGGACGTCGCGTATCGGTTGCTGGCCTATACGCTCCTCATGACCAGCGCGGCGTGGCCGCAGAGCCAGCCGTCCGAGGCGGTGTGCGCGGCGTACGCCGCCGATCCCGAGATCGCCGCCACCCAGATGGACTTCGCCGACGCTCTCGCCGACTTCGTGGTGGTGACCATCGCCGGGTTGTCGGCAGGGCGGACCCGTCCGGCCTGACTCGCGTCAGGCCGACGAGGCGCTCCGCGTGCATCCGACGCCGAAGCGACGCCGAACCGCGTCGCCGACGAACTCGACCGCCGCGTCGTTCCCGGGTAGCCCGATGATGGTGAAGAAGCCGTGGATCTGGCCCGCGAACCGGCGGAAGTCGACCGGGACGCCCGCCTCCCGCAGGCGGTCGGCGTAGGCCTCGCCCTCGTCCCGGAGCACGTCGTGTTCGGCGGTGATCACCACGGCCGGCGGGAGCCCACCGAGGTCCCGCTCACGCAAGGGAGCGGCATGGGGCGAGCGGCGGGTGGCCGGGTCCGGGCAGTAGTGGTCCCAGAACCACATCATCAGGTCGCGGTCGACGATCAGGTTGTTCTCCGCCGCGAGGTAGCTCGCGGTCGTGAACTCCGCGTCGAGCACCGGGTACGCCAGAACCTGCAGGTCGATACTCGGTCCGGAGCGTTCCCGGGCCAGCAGGGCCACCGCCGCGGCCAGGTTGCCGCCCGCGCTGTCCCCACCCACCGCGAGCGGCACGCGGCGCCCGGCGAGCTCGACGAGGCGGGCCTCGGCCCACCGCGTCGCCGCGTAGGCGTCCTCGACCGCCGTCGGGAAGGGGTGCTCCGGGGCCAGCCGGTAGTCGACCAGCACGACGGCGCAGTTCGTCGCGGCGGCCACGGTCCGGGCGTGCAGGTCGAAGTGGTCGATCGCGCCCAGGACCCAGCCGCCGCCGTGAAGGTAGACGAGGACACCGTCCACCTCCTCGCCCGGGACGAGGGTCCGGGCGGCTATCGAGCCCCCCTCGACCGGGATGCGGTGCTCGCCGACCGCGGCCATCTCCACCGTGGGCACCGGGCCCAGGACGGTCACGCCCACGGTGGCTCGGGCCTGGACGGGGCTCAGTGTGCGGATCGGGGGTGCCCCGGCGGCGGTGAACTGGGCGACCAGGGCCGCCGACGCCTCGTCCAGGCTCATCTGTGCTGCCTCTCCACTCGCCGGAGCACGTCCGTCAGTGTCGGTGCTCGAGAACGCCGCGGATGATGGTGCCCGCTGCCTGGTCGTCGTAGGCTTCCTGCACCTGGTCCACGGTGTAGCGCTTCGAGATCAGCTTCTCGACCTCGAGCTTGCCCTCGCGGTACAGCCGGATCAGCTTGGGGATGTCGTGGCGGACGTTGCAGTTGCCGACCAAGGCGCCGATCAGGCTGTAGCCGTAGGAGGTGACCATCGTGCCGGAGAGGTTGATGGTGATCTCCTGGGGGTCGTCCGCCACCCCGGTGAGGACGATGCGCCCGCCCTTGCCGGTCACCGCCACCGCGTCGTCGATCACGTCCGAGGTCACCACTCCGGCGGTGACGATCGTCGCGTCGGCGCCGGTGCCCGCCGTCAGCGTGCGGGCCAGGTCGGCCGCCTCGTCCACCGTCGACGCGGTGTGCGTGGCGCCCAGCGTCGTGGCGAACTCCCGCCTGCTCTCCACCGGGTCGAGGGCGACGATGTGGCTCGCCCCGGCGAGCGCGGCGCCCTGCACCGCGTTGATGCCGACGCCGCCCACGCCGACGACGACCACGGTCTCGCCCGCCCGCGCGCCCGCCGCGTAGACCGCCGACCCCCAGCCCGTCGGGACACCGCAGCTCAGGAGAGCCGCGACGTCGAAGGGCACGTCCTTGGGCATGACGATCAGCGACTCCTGCGGAGTCACCATGTGGTCCGCGAACGTGCCCAGCAGGCAGAACCCGCCGAAGCCCTCGGAGCCGAGGGTGTAGCGGAACGTCCCGTCGAACAGGGCCCCGGTCGCGACGGTCTCGCCGAGGTCGCAGAGGAACGAGCGGCCGTTGGTGCAGTATCGGCACCGCCCGCAGCTCGGCACGACCGAGGGCAGCACGTGGTCGCCGGCCTTGATGTGGGTGACACCCGCACCGACGGCCTCGACGACGCCTGCGCCCTCGTGACCACCGACGATCGGGTAGCGCGAGCCCGCGTGGCGCAGGTGGTCGTCGGAGTGGCAGAGCCCGGCGACCTCGACGCGGACGAGCACCTCGCCCTCCTTGGGGTCGGCGAGGTCGAGCGTGGCGGTCTCCCAGCTCTTGCCGGGTGCGGTGAGAATGCTTGCCTGTACCTGCACGTGCTCCTCCAGGAGGTCGAGGTCGGTGTTTATCGGGCGGGGGAGTGGACGAACCCGCGGTAGCCGTCGGCCGCCACGGAGTCGCAGATCTCGCGGAAGGACGGGATGCCGGCGCAGTAGGGGAGGAACTGCCGGGGCTTGCCCTCGATGTTGGCGCCGAGGTACCAGGAGTCGGCCTGCGGGTAGACGGTCTCGTGGGCGAGCGCGTCGACACGCTTCGCCCACTCCTCCTCGGCGGCCTGATCGGCCTCGGTGGCGGCGATGCCGCCCTCGTCGAGGGTTCGCAGGTAGTCGACCAGCCAGTCGACGTGCTGCTCGATCGACGCGATGACGTTCGCCAGCACCGAGGGGCTACCCGGGCCGGTCAGGGTGAACAGGTTGGGGAACCCGGCGACGGCGATGCCGAGGTAGGCGCGGGCACCCGAGCTCCACTTGTCCCGCAGGCTCAGCCCGTCCACGCCGCGGACGTCGATCCGGGACAGCGGACCGGTCATCGCGTCGTACCCGGTGGCGAAGACGATCACATCCGCCGGGACCTCGGTGTCTCCGACGAGGACGCCGTCCTGCGTGATCCGCCGGATCGGCGTCGTCCGCACGTCCACCAGGGTGACGTTCTCGCGGTTGAAGGTCTCGTAGTAGTCCGTGTCGGTGCAGATCCGCTTGGAGCCGATCGGGTGCGACGTGGGGCAGAGGCGCTCGGCCACCTCGGGGTCCCGCACGGTCTCCCGGATCCGGTCTCGGACGAACTCGGCGGCCACCGCGTTGGCCTCGAGGTCGGTCATGGTGTCCTCGAAGACCCACATGAAGTTCGAGCCGCCGGCCGCCCAGCGCTCGCGCATCGACTCCTCGCGCTGCTCCGGAGTGAGGTCGTAGGCCTTGCCGGGAGGGGGCGCGACGGCGACACCGCCGGGCGAGGCCCACGACTCGGACCGGATCTGCGGGTAGCGGCTCTTGTAGTCGGCGACGTCCGACGGCTCGTGCAGCCGGTTGCGCGCCGGGACGGTGAAGTTCGGGGTGCGCTGAAGGACGGTGAGATGGGCCGCCACCTTGGCGATCTCCGGTATGACCTGGATGCCGGAGCTGCCGGTCCCGATGACGGCGACCCGACGACCGATGAGGTCCACCGGCTCGTGCGGCCACTGGCCGGTGTGCAGCACGTCGCCGCGGAAGTCGGCGAGCCCGGCGATGTCGGGCAGGTTGGCCGCCGACAGGCACCCGGCGGCGCTGACCAGGTAGCGGCAGGCGAGCACGTCGCCGTCGGAGGTGTGCACCGTCCAGGTGGTGCTCGCGGGGTCCCAGGTCGCGGCGGTCACCGTCGTCCCGAAGCGGATGTCCTTGCGCAGGTCGTAGCGGGCGGCCACGTGCTGTGCGTAGGCGAGGATCTCCGGCTGCGCGGAGTACCGCTCCGACCAGGTCCACTCCTGGTCGAGCTCGGGGTCGAAGGTGTAGCTGTAGTAGATGCTCTCGGCGTCGCAGCGGGCGCCCGGGTAGCGGTTCCAGTACCAGGTCCCGCCGACGTCGTCGCCGGCCTCGACCACGACGACGTCCAGGGCGAGATCGTCCCGAAGGCGCTTGAGCGCGTACATGCCGGCGAACCCGGCTCCGATGACGACGGCGTCTCGGGCCGTTCCGGACGTGCTCATCCAGTGCCTCCCAGTTCCATGGGCCTCGGGGGCGGCCGGTAGGGCCGCCGAGGGCGAGGTTCGGCGTCATGGACGGCGAGGACACGCTGCGGAGCGACCCGGGTTCTCTGACAGGGTGTCCGCGTTCATCACCGTTGACGCGTACAGGGGCGATCCTAGAGTGCCCTGAATTCCCGGACAAGGTGGCGTCGAGGAGGGATCGGCACTCGCTTTACAGACCGGCAGGCTTTTGCGGGTGACCGCAGCAGGGGGTAGTCTCGACCGGGAAGAGACCGCCAGTCTTTACGGCGCCGGGGGGTTCGGGCTCGGACACGCAGTCCGGTTCTCCCCGGCGCACCACGTCGTCGAGAGGTTCTGACATGTCATCGCTGACCGGCAAGGTCGCCATCATCACCGGTGGTGGCAAGGGTACGGGTCTGGGGATCGCCCGCGCGTTCGTCAAGGAGGGCATCGCCGTCGCCATCACCGGCCGGGGTGCGGAGTCGCTCAAGGCCGCCCAGGTCGAGCTGGAGGAGCTCGTCCCCGGAGCACGGGTGCTCACCGTCCAGGCGGACAACAAGGACCACGGCGCCGCGGCGGACGTCGTCTCCCGGACGGTCGCCGAGTTCGGCCGGGTCGACATCCTGATCAACAACGCCCAGGAGTTCCGCACCAACATCGCGTTGGAGGACATGACCTGGGACGACGTCATCTCCACCTACGAGTCCGGGGTCTTCGCCACGTGGCGGTTCATGGTCGCGGCCCTGCCCCACCTCAAGGAGGCCCGGGGCACCATCATCAACATGGGCTCCGGGGCGGGGACGAACTCGATCGCCAAGCACGGTGCGTACGGACCCAACAAGGAGGCCATCCGCGGTCTCTCCCGCATCGCGGCCCGCGAGTGGGGCCCGCACGACATCACCGTCAACGTGATCAACCCCTACGTCGCCTCGGCGGAGTCCGAGCGCGTCGAGCGGGAACAGCCGGAGTTCATCAAGGCCCTCCAGGCCCAGCTGCCGCTCGGCCGGATCGGGGACGCCGAGCTGAACGTGGGCGGTCTCGCCCTGTTCCTCGCCCGCCCCGAGGGCAGGTACCTGACCGGCCTGAGCATCGACGTCGACGGCGGCGGCTCGATCCGCCCCTGACCACGTCACCCATCACCTCGCAACGAACGGACGGAAAAAGTGGAACAGCGCATTCTCGGCGGCACGGGCGTCTCGGTCAGTGTCCTCGGCTTCGGAGCCATGAACCTCGGCGCGTGGGGCAACGTCGACCAGGCCGGGGCGGACACGCTCGTCGGCGAGGCTCTCGACGCGGGGGTCAACCTCTTCGACACCGCGGACATCTACAGCTTCGGGGAGTCGGAGACCCTGCTGGGCAAGGCTCTCGGGAGCCGCCGCGACAAGATCGTCCTCGCCACCAAGGGCCGCAACAGCATCGAGGAGGACCCACTCCACGGCGGGGCCTCGCGCCGCTGGATCGTCCGGGCGGTCGAGGACAGCCTTCGCCGGCTCGGCACCGACTACATCGATCTCTACCAGATCCACCGGCCCGACTGGGCCACGGACCAGGACGAGACGCTCAGTGCGCTCACCGACCTGCAGCGTGCGGGCAAGATCCTGAGCTTCGGCAGCTCCACCTTCCCCGCGCACACCATCGTGCAGGGCCAGTGGATCGCCAAGGAGAACGGCCTGTCGCGCTACACCACCGAGCAGGTGACCTACTCGATCTTCAGTCGGGCGATCGAAGCGGACGTGCTGCCGCTGGCGCAGCAGTACAAGCTGGGCATCCTCGTCTGGAGCCCGCTGGCGAACGGCTGGCTCGCCGGCACGGTCAGGAGGGACCAGCCCATCACGGCGCACCGCTCCAACCTGGCGGGTGCGGACTTCGACCTCTCCGTGCCGGAGAACGCGCGCAAGCTGGACATCGTCGATGAGCTGCGCAAGATCGCTGACGACCTGGGCATCTCGTTGCCCGAGCTCGGACTCGCCTTCGCCAAGTCCCACCCGGCTGTGTCGACGGTCCTGATCGGCCCGCGCACGGTCGAGCACCTGCGCCAGAACCTGAGGTCCGCCGAGATCGTCCTCGACACCGAGACCCTGGACCGGATCGACGCCATCGTCGAGCCAGGCACGGACGTCTCCCCGCGGGATCGCTACCCGGTGCTCCCGCCGAACGTCACCGACCCGCGCCTGCGCCGCATCGGCTGAGCGCCACGGGGCTGTCGCACCCGGGACGCTCTGTGGAGGTTCCTCACCGGTCGCCGGCTCAGTACACGGTTCTCGCCGTCGTGCTGACCGGCGATCGCGCGTCACCGCCGGTGACGGCCCCCTGTCTCTCGGTCGACCGGTGTCTTCTGACCAGGGTCTATCCCGGGGAACGGTTGTGGATCCGTTGACGATGCGTTGTTGGTCAGGGTCCCCGCCGCGTTGTTACCCTCCCTGATTGAGTGGCCTCGAAGGGATGGCGTGTCAATGACGAAGCGCAGCGCCCGCTGGGCGACGTGGAACGAGATCGACTCGCTCGACGTCGAGAAGGACTACCTCCGCATCCTCGGCATCTTCCAGAGGGACTTCCGGCTGGCCCGTCGGTGGTCCGCCACAGCGGAGAGCCTCGGCGTCACCTACGCCCTGCCCACGATGAGCCGGATCCTCATCCAGGGTGACCTGTACCCGGTCGAGAAGATCGGGAAGCGGGTGGCCGACACCGGGATCATCACCGCGGCCATGTACACCCACGGTTTCGGGCCGGGGGAAGGTCGCGAGGCGTTGCGCCGCATGAACCAGATGCACAAGATGTACCCGATCCTCGCCGAGGACTTCACGTTCGAGTCCTGCGCCGAGGCCGTCCTCCTCGTCCGTGCGGCGGAGCGGTTCGGCTGGCGGCCCGTGCACGAGAAGGAACGTCAGGCGTACGCCACCTACGTCCACGTGCGCGCCGGGTTCATGCACATCCAGGGTGTGCCCCGTACCTTCGAGGCCCAGGCGCGGCTGTTCGACCGCTACGTCGACGACAACGCCCGGTTCGAGCCGCAGAACCAGCTGCTCTTCAGCGCCCTGGAGACGTTCGTGCTCGGACGGGCGAAGACCCCCGTGCATCGGATGCTCCTGCGTGGCTGGTTCCGCTCGAGTGCCGACCCGCGGATCCTGCGAGCCGTGGGCGTCCCGGTTCCGCCCCGCCCGGTGGCAGCCGCGTTCAACGCTCTCTGGCGGCTGGTCGTCGCCCTGCGCGGACCCGCGGACGCGAGGTCGGACGCGCCGAGCCCGCTCGTCGCCGCCCACTATCCCGACGGGTACGACATCACCGAGGTCGGGACCTTCACCCCCGGCTCGTGCCCCTTCCCCCACGCGTCCCGGGACAACCCGGCCACCGGGCCCGCATCCGCCCTCGGATCCGCCCGACCCGCGGACCGGCACCTGGCCATCTGACCGGAGTCCGTCCGGCCGGCGCCGCTCGCGATGGCCCCGCGTGCCACGCCGCCACGGGCCCGCAAGACGGGAGGGCGGGCGGCCTCGCCGACTCGGCCTCCCCGGCTCCGCAGACCTCCACACACGACGCTCCGCACGTGCGCCTCGCGACCGCGATCCTGCCGACCGAGCGATCAGATCGGTCCTGCCCTCACACTCCAGAGGGTCGCCGACCGACACCATCCGCCCTAGCGCCGAGAGGATTTCCCATGCTCGCCTGGTCGCGAGGTTTCTACGGCTACTACAACCTCGCCTTCGTCACCATCGTCAACGCCCTCATGCAGGGTGCGTTCTACACCGTCGGCATCAACGGCCCGATGATGGCTCGGGAGTTCGGCTGGTCGGCGACCGAGTACGGCGCCGCCTCGACCGTCTACCTGATCGCCATCGGGGTGTCGTCGCTGTTGGCGGGTGTGCTGATCCCCAGGGTCGGTGCGCGCAGGCTGATGGTCTGGATCAGCCCGCTCGCCCCGATCGCCCTGTTCGGGATGTCGTTCGTGACGGAGCCCTGGCACTTGTCCGCCTGGACCGCCGTACTCGGCTTCAGCAACGGACTGGGCATCGCCGTCGCAGGCCCGCTCATCGCCGCCAACTGGTTGAGCAAGCGCCGCGGCCTCGGCATCGCGATAGTGATCGCGTCCTCGCAAATCCTCGCCATCGTCTGGTCGCAGCTGACCGTCGCGCTCACGGGCGTGGTGGACTCGTGGCGGCAGATCGCACAGATCGAGGCCGCGATCGTGCTGGTGGCGCCCCTCGTGGCGATCCTCTTCGTCCGAGAGCGGCCAGAGGACCTGGGTCAGTCCGTGGACGGTGTCCCGCTGTCGGAGACGCCCGCCGCGACGACGGGGTCTCGCAGCCTCCGTGTGTTCAAGACCACCGCGGACTGGACGGGGAAGCAGGCTCTGCGCAGCCGCGTCTTCTGGCTGATCACCGTGGCGTGCGGGATCGAGGCGTTCGTCTTCCTGGGCATCACCGCCCACCAGGTCACCATCTTCGAGGCGGGCGGGCTCGACGTCGCCGCCGCGACGACCGCGTTCGGCCTGGTCATCACGATCGGTGGCCTGGGGCGGATCGTCGGGGGCTGGTTCACCGACTACATCGAGCCGCGCTTCATCCTCGCATTCTTCCAGCTGACGCTGGGTGCAGGCATCCTGCTGTTCGCGCTGGCGCACACCTGGCCGGGTGCCCTGTACGTCTACATCGTCACCGTGGGCATCGCGGGCGGCGAGATCTTCCTGCTCGCCACGGTGCTCTTCGTGAACTACTTCGGGCCCAAGGCGTACCCCGCGCTGGCGGGCGTCGCGAACCCCTTGTTCTCGCTGCTGTTCGGTGGTGCGGGGCCGATCGTGGTCGGTTCGCTGTTCGACACCGTCGGCGACTTCGAGCCCGTGCTGATCGGGCTGGGCATCGCGGGGATCGTGGCCTCCGTCGCGTCCTTGGCGGCCCGACCGCCCAAGGCACCCGCCCAGGCGTCCGCCCAGGCGACGGCGGACGCCGGTTCGGCCTGAACCGCCGTCGGCGGTGTGCGGGTCGCCGACTCGCACACCGCCGAACGTAGGCGGGCCCGGCGCCGGGTCAGGATGGCGGGTTGAGGTCCACCGACCGCAGGGCCAGCCGCTCGTCGGCATCCGCCAGCGGCGCCGCGTCGTACATCGAGAGCAACCGGTGGGTGCGGTGGGCGATGACCCACTCGCCCTCCTCCCGGACGAGGTCGTCGGTGTAGCTGAACGACCGCACGAGAAGGACCAGCTCGCCGCCCCGGCTGCCGAGGAGGTGCGAGCGGCCGAAGGAGAAGGCGGTCGCGGTGTCGCCGTCCACCTCGATCTGGACGTTCGACAGGAAGTACTGCCCGCGGTGCAGGACGTCGATCGGCAGGCCGCCACGGAGCGGCACGTCGAAGTGGGTGGCGAAGACCTCCCGGATCCCGTCCCGGCCCTTCATCCCCGCGAAGTCGGCGCTCTTGGAGAAGCAGGAGGCGACGCCGTCATAGTCCTTGACGGTGAGGCTGTTGCAGTATCTGACCAACACCTCCTGGACGGCGTGATGGTCCAGAAGCTGCTGCAGGGTCGTGGGAGCGTCCGCCATGTCGGATCCTTCGTGATCGGTGACGAGCCGACCCGCATCAGGGTCGGGCCGAGGGGCCGGCGAGACGACACGCGCCGTATCCCTCGGTGACCAGCAGTCGGAACGGGCCATCGGGCGAGTGTCGCATCGAGTGGATCCGCTCTCGGCGCGAGTGTCGTCAGAACCTGTTTTCAGTCTACTCATCATCAGACGTACGGTCGAATATGACGCGGAGAAGCGTCAGCTCAGTTCGATGCCCTTAGCCAGGTCTCTCACACGCAGTCGACGAGATCCATGGACCTACGGCATGCACGACTCACTCCTGGAAGGACCCCCATGTCGATCGAAGGCAGAATCGGCCCGCCACGTTTCGACGGTGCGAACGTGCTGCTCACGGGCGCGGGAAGTGGGATCGGTCGCGCTCTCGCCCTGGAGTTCGCCCAGGCCGGTGCACACGTCGCCGCCACCGACGTGGACGACGAGTCGGCGGCCGAGACTGCACGGGCCGTGCGTGCCGCAGGCGGAGTGGCGCGTTCGTACGCCCTCGACGTGACCGACGACGCCTGGTGGAGCGCGGTGGTGGCGCGGGTCGAGAGGGACCTCGGGCCCATCGACGTCCTGGCCAGCAACGCGGGGAGCAGCAGCAGTCGGCGTGAGCTGACCGAGTTGTCGGTCGAGTACCTCAGGTGGCTGTTCGACGTGAACGTGCTCGGTGCCGTGCGCGGCATCCGGGCCGTCGTGCCCGGGATGCGGGCCCGCGGACGCGGCTCGGTCCTGTTCACCGGGTCGATGGCGGGTCTGTGGGTCGGGCGAGGTGGTGCCGACTACAGCGCCACCAAGCACGCGCTGTTGGCCGTGGCGGACAGCCTTCGCAACGAGGTCGCCGGCGACGGTGTCCGGGTGTCGATTCTCTGCCCGTCGGCGGTGCCGACCCGGCTCGCCGAGACCACGCGCAGCCGGGCGGTCGAGCCCGCTGCTGTTCCGGACCCGACGCGCGCGGCCGAGATGGCGACCCTCGTCGCGGAGACCGGTGGCATGGTATCCGCAGAGGAGGTGGCCCGGATCTCGCTGGAGGGGCTCCGCGACGGGCGGTTCTACATCTTCACCCACGCGGGGTCGGGGACCCGGTTCCTCGAGCGGAGCGCCGAGATCGCCCGCGAGCTCGCCCGGCTGGACCGAGGCTCCGCGGTGGACACCGGGTGAGCCCCTCCCCGAGTGCCGGGGGCCGCGAGGTCCCGGTGAGGACATCCGTGGCTCACCCTGTCGCGACACGGCCGCCTCAGCGTGCGTGGACCCGTCGACGGAGGGCGGGGTCCACCAGCGCGGGAGGCAGGTAACTGAAGTCCATTCTGTCGAACACCGTGCCCGGCGGGACGATGACGTCGATCGCATCGAGCAGGTCCTCGGACAGCTGGACCTCGGCGGACCCGAGCTGGCTCGCGAGCTGCGTGGTCGTCCCGGCCCCGACGATGGCGCTCACCACGGCCGGGTGGGACAGGGTGAAGGCGATCGCCAGGTGGATCAGGCTCAGGCCGCTGTCGGCGGCGAGCGCGGTCAGCGCGGCAAGCGCGTCGTGCTTGCCGCGGTTCTCCGGTCGCGACAGGTCGTACTTGTCGGCCAGGAACAGGCTCGCCCGGGTGTTGGTCATCGCGTCCCCGCCACCCGGCCAGGTGTCGGAGAGCATTCCGCCGGCCAGCGGGCTGAAGGCGAGGACGCCGACGCCGTACTTCTGGGCCGTGGGCATGATCGAGGCCTCGGCGCCGCGATAGAGCAACGAGTGCGGCACCTGGGTGGTGGCGAACCGGCGCGGCCGCGACGGTCGGCCACCCACTCGGCCTCCACGATCTCCGCGCCCGAGAAGGTCGACGTGCCGATGTGCAGGACCTTTCCCTCGCGTACCAGGTCGGTCAGCGCGGAGAGGGTCTCGTCGATGTCCGTGTTCGGCTCGGGCCGATGAACCTGATAGAGGTCCAGGTGGTCGGTCTGCAGCCGACGAAGACTGTTCTCCACGGCTCGCTTGATCCACCGCTTGCTGTTGCCCCCGTCGTTCACCCCCGTCCCGAGGCGATTGTTGACCTTGCTCGTGAGCACCACGTCGTCACGGTGGCCGCGCAGGGCCTTCCCCAGGTAGACCTCGGACTCCTCGTACGCGTCCGCCGTGTCGACGAAGTTGATCCCCGCGTCGAGCGCGGCGTGGACCACCCGAGCCGAGTCTTCGACGTCGAGGTTGCCCCAACGGGTGCCGAGGACACCGCCGCCGAGACACAGTGTGCTGACCGATATTCCGGTGCGTCCCAGGAGTCGGTACTGCATCGTGAGCTCCTCACGTGATGGCCGCCCGAGCGCCGTGCGGCGAGGGCGGTCGTGTCCAGTGCGGCGAGGGGGCGACGGGCGGGGGAGACGGGCTCCCTCGCACGTCACGAGGCGACGATCACCCGTTCCGGTCTGCGGCACCCTCGGGGACCCGCCTCGCGGGGCCGCTCTGCGGTCGCCCGAGCACCCTAACAGACGGCTGGTCTGTAGTATCCCGCCGGCGACGGTGCCTGCCGGAGTCCCGGAGCGGCGGAGGAGAGCGGATATGCGAGCGTGGCGGCTGGATCTGGGCGGGTTCGAGCTGGTCGAGGTACCACGGCCGCGAGTCCCGGCCGAAGGCGTTCTCGTCGAGGTGGCGGCGGCGGGCCTGTGTCACACCGACGTGATGCATCTCGACCTCGGGCCGGCGCATCTGCCGGTCAGCCCGATGACGCTGGGGCACGAGACCGCGGGTCGGATCGTGGAGGTCGGCGCCGCCGTGACCGGTTGGGCGGTCGGTGACCGGGTCGCGGTCCTCGCCTCGGAGCACGGGCCGGGCTCGGCGCGCGACGGCGGTTACGCCGATGCCGTGGTGGCCTACCCCCACGAGCTGGTGGAGGTCCCGGACGAGGTGGACGACGCGACGGCGGCGGTCGCGACCGACGCGGGTGTCACGGCGTACCGGGCGGTGCTGGTCCAGGGACGGGTGCAGGCGGGCATGACCGTCGGGATCATCGGGCTCGGCGGACTCGGCATGATCGGAGCCCGGCTCGCTCACCTGGCGGGGGCGACCGTCTACGGCGCGGACGTGAAGGAGTCCCTGTTCTCGCTGGCGGGTGCGCAGGGTGTGAAGGCCAGTGCGCCGTCTCTCGCCGTGTTCGAGGACGTCTCCTTCGACGTGGTCGTGGACTTCGCCGGTGTCGACACCACCGGTGGAGCCTTTCGCGCCGTGCGCCCCGGTGGGCGGGTGGTGCAGGTGGGGATCGGTCGACCGAGCGCCACCATCGACCTGTTCGACGTGCTCGTCAAGCAGCTCGAGTACGTCGGGTCGAACACGGGCTCGGTCGAGGAACTCGCCGCCTTCCTGCGCCTCGTGGCACGAGGCGAGATCACGCCGGAGATCGAGCGCATCCCGGTGGGGGAGATCGGCGCGGGCCTCGAGCGGCTGCGACGCGGTGAGGTGACCGGTCGCCTGGTAGCCATGCCCTGAGCGCGGCGCATCCTCGGGGAGCGCTGCACGTTGCCGTCGTGGCGGGCGCTTCGACCGGGGGACGGCGACCTGGCCGGGCACATCGGGTGTCCGCGGACCGTTGTGTCTATGACTCAGGACACTCTATAGTCCGATGGCTTCCAGGGCGGCCCGCGCGGGTCGCCGTGAAACGGCCCGCTCGGCCCGGAGTCGAGTGGACCTTCCCCCACTCTCTGGACCAGTCCCGGAGGACCCATGGCAGAGTCGCCACGAACCCGAGATCTCTATGGACAGCTCGACGATGTCCTCGACCGCATGACGCTCAGCGGCGCCCACTACAAGATCCTGGTGCTGGTCGGTGTCGGCCACCTCTTCAACATCTTCGAGCAGCTGAACGTCGCATACGCCGGCCCGATCCTGATCCAGGAATGGGGACTGTCCCAGGCCGCCAACGGCGCCCTGACGACGGCGACCTACCTCGGGATCGCCGTGGGCGGGACCATCGCCGGGATCCTGAGCGACCGATTCGGCCGGCGCCAGGTCTTCATGGCGAACTTCCTGCTCTTCACCCTCGGCGCCCTCGTCGCGGCCTTCGCTCCGAACTACGCGATCCTGTTCCTCGCGCGGATCCTGGTCGGCCTCGGGCTCGGCGGTGAGATCACTCTCGGATTCACCGTGATGGCCGAGATGACGCCGACCCAGCGTCGCGGCGCGATGGTCGCCGCCCTGAACGTCGTCGCCTCGGTCGGGCTGCTCGCCGCGTCGGGTGTGGCGGCTCTGATGTTCGGTCCGCTGCTGGAGTTCTTCGGTGGCAGCTCCTACGCGTGGCGCTGGTACTTCGGCGTCATGGTGCTGCCCGCGTTCGTCTTCCTGTGGCTCCGTCGCTACCTGCCGGAGACACCCCGCTATCTCCTCCGTCGGGGCCGGGTCGCCGAGAGCAACCGGATCCTGACGCTGCTGTCCGGCGGCTCGCTCAAGGGGAGGGCGGACACCGAGGTCAGGGAGTTCATCCAGGGGCCCGAGGGGGTGCCCGCCCGCGAGAACGAGGTCAAGACCCGAGTCCGTGAGCTGTTCGCAGGTGAGGTGCGCCGTCGCACCATCATTGCGGCCCTGCTCTGGATCGGGATGGCCGGCGGGTCGGTCGTCTACTTCATCTCCCTGCCCACCATCCTCGGGCAGCGGGGCGTCTCCGTCGACACGAGCCTGCTCCTGGCCACCATCTCCAACGTCGCTGGTGTGTTCGGGGCGCTCGCGGGAGTCTGGGCCGCCCATCGCTTCGCGCGGCGCGCCGTGTACATCGTCACGATCGGAACCATGCTCGCCGCGGCGCTCGCCATGGCGTCCGTCCCGAACGTCGCGCTCACCCTCACGTTCGCGATCGTCATCTCGTTCATGCTGCAGATCATGGTCGGCAACCACCTCGCCTACATGCCGGAGCTGTTCCCGACGCGTGTCCGGGCGACCGGGGCCGGGCTGACCGCCTCGGTCGGCACGGCCGCCTCGGCACTCGCCCCGCTGGCCGGTGGCGCCTTGGCAGACTCGTTCGGTGTCATGGGCCCGGTCCTGCTGCTCGCGGGACTGTTCGTCGTGATGATCGTGACGGCGTTGTTCGCCCCGGAGACGGCCGGCAAGCACCTGACCGAGATCACCGCCGAGGAGAGCGCTCATCCGGGTCGCGCCTCGACCGTGGCGCAGTAGCGAGCGGTACGCCGCGGCGGCCCGGTCGTGTTCGACCGGGCCGCCGCGGCGGCTTCCGGGCCAGACCCCGACGCCGATGGCGTCGCATGAAGGTGAAGAGCCGAGACGGCCGCCGTCGGGCCATTCGGGTAGGCGCACGCAGCGGAGAGGTTCGAGGATCAATGAGGCTATTCTTTTGTGCATGGCCCAGTCCGTAGCCGCCTCCGTCCCGTTCGAGCCGTCGAACGACGGGCGCAAGCTGGCGGCCCAGGTCGCCGAGCTGCTGGAGAACGAGATCATGGACGCCGGTTGGCCCGTCGGGTTCGTCATGGGCTCCGAGGCCGACCTCATCGCTCGTCTCAGGGTGAGCCGCGCGGTGTTCAGGGAGGCCGTCCGCGTCCTGGAGCACCACGACGTCGCCTACATGAGGCGCGGCCCGGGAGGCGGGCTCGTCGTCAAGGCACCCGACTCGGCCGCGGCGGCGCGGGCGTGCGCGCTCAACCTCGGCTACCACGAGGCGACCTGGGAACAGGTCTTCGAGGCGCGGAGCGCCCTCGAGCTGCGGTGCGTCGAGATCGCGACGCAGCAGATCGACGAGGAGGGGATCGCGAAGCTTCGTGTCGCCCTGGCGGCGGAGGAGGAGGCGCAGTACGCGGGTGAGGTCGGGACGAGCGGGCTGCACCTGATCCTGGCCGAGATCTCGGGGAACCCGGCGTTCATGCTCTTCATCGACGTGCTGACGAAGCTCAGCCGGGGCGGTGGGTCGCCGGACCGCGCACCGGCCGCGGCTCTCGAGGTGAAGAAGGCGCACGCCAAGATCGCTGACGCCGTGATCGCGGGCGACGTCTCGCTCGCCAGGCACCGCATGCAGGTCCACCTCAAGGCGATGGGGCCGTGGCTCGTGCCCGACGGGGCCGGGATCGGCGGCGACTGAGTCGGCTCCGAGGGGGCGGTCGACGCAGCGGCGCCAGCGGGCCGTCGCCGGTCCGGTCCGACGTCGCCGTGACGTGTGCAGGCGCTCCTTGACTTGCGCGAACGTGTTGGTAACCTGAGTGAAAAGTACACTCAATTGCAGGCACGCCTGCGGCGCCTTCCGTGACGAGGCGAAGCGGACACGGTGTCGGAAGCACAGGAGGCACTGTGCGAGCGCACAGCGATCATGGGCGATCGGAGCGGACGGTGGACCATCGTGCCCCGTCCGAGCAGCGGACGTCTGACATGTGCCGCGAACGGCGCGCTCGTGGCTGTGCACATCCGAATGCGCGCGGAACCGGCGTCGTCGCTCGGACCGGTTCGGTGAGGGCGTTCTCCCACTCACATCACTCTGGAGGTACCCCCACATGATCGGTTTCCCGGTTCCGGCCGAGGTCCTGCCGCTGCGGGCGAAGGTCGAGAAGTTCATTGAGACCCACGTCATCCCGGTGGAGCACGAACTGCACACCCGGACCCCCGAGAGCATCAAGCTGCTCAAGGACCTCGAGGAGATGGCGAAGGCCGAGGGTCTCTGGGCGCTGGGTCACCCGGCTCACCTCGGCGGCGGTGGCATGAAGATGGTCGACTACGCGTACGTCAACGAGGTGATCGGGCGCTCCATCCCGGCGCTCCAGGTGTTCGGCACCACCACCCTCCAGACCGTCCTCATGATGGACCCGGTGGCGACGGAGGAGCAGCGGGAGAAGTACGTGGTGACCGCCACGCGCGGTGACTCCCGCTGTGCCTTCGCGATGACCGAGCCGGGTCTGAGCAGCTCGGACCCCACCCAGTTCGTGACCAACGCCCACCTGGACGGCGACGAGTGGGTGCTCAACGGCCGCAAGTGGTTCATCAGCGCCGCGGCGCGCTCGATCGCGACGCTGGTCATGTGTCGCACGGAATCGCCCGACACCCCGGTGCACCAGCAGTTCAGCATGCTGATCGTGCCGAACGACACCCCCGGTTACAAGATCGTCCGGGACATCCACGTCATGGGCCTCGACGGCGTCACCTCGGGCCACTACGAGCTCGAGTTCGACAACGTCCGGGTGCCCGCGACCAGCATCCTGGGGCAGCGCGGGGAGGGCTTCGCGCTCGCGCAGCGCCGGCTCGGCCCGGGCCGCATCTTCCACTGCATGCGGTGGCTCGGGTCGGCCCAGCGTGCCTTCGACCTGCTGTGCCGGCGCGCCAACTCCCGCCTGCTCGGCGGCAAGCCGCTCGCCGAGAAGCAGCTGATCCAGAAGTTCGTGTTCGACTCCTACCAGGACATCATGGCGAGCAGGCTGATGGTTCTCGACGCGGCGGCGCGCCTCGACGCAGGCGACGAGGCGCGGGTGCAGCTGAGCTCGTGCAAGGTCCACACCGCCCAGACGGTGCACAAGGTCGTGGACCGCGCGATGCAGGTGTTCGGTGCGGAGGGCATGTCGGACCTGCAGCCCCTCGAGACGATGTACCGCGAGGCCCGCTTCGGCCGGATCGTCGACGGTGCGGACGAGGTGCACATCCAGCGCACGGCGCGGCGGATCCTGCGGGCCTACGACGAGGGTTCCGGTTGGGACTTCGCCACGCGCTAGTCGGCGGACCGACGCGCAGCCCGCCGCCCCGCGGAGGGGGCGGGCTGTGCCACCGCCCGTTGTCATGTCGAGTAAGCGGGACCTCAGAAGGAGAGTGAGCATGCGGGACGCCGTCATCGTCGATGCTGTCCGGACCCCGGTCGGGAAGCGCAATGGGTCGCTGGCCGGCTGGCACGCGGCGGACCTGTCGGCCACGGTCCTCAACGCCCTCGTCGGGCGGACCGGGATCTCCCCGGAGCAGGTGGACGACGTCGTCTGGGGCTGCGTGCGCCAAGCGGGCCACCAGGCCAACAACGTCGGACGCAACGCGGTCCTCGCCGCGGGCTGGCCGGAGTCCGTGCCCGCCACCACCGTGGACCGTCAGTGCGGCTCGTCTCAGCAGGCGGCGCACTTCGCGGCGGCCGGTCTGATCGCGGGCCACTACGATCTCGTCGTCGCGGGCGGGGTGGAGATCATGAGCGCCATCCCCGCGAACGCCGTGGCGGCGCTCCCGGAGTTCGGCAAGCCGACGAGCAAGTCCATCCGGGATCGCTACGGGGTGGACTTCCATCAGGGCGTCGGCGCGGAGAAGATCGCCGAGAAATGGGGGCTCTCGCGCCGGGCGCTCGACGAGTTCTCCGCGCTGTCGCACGAGCGGCTCGCGGCGGCCACCGACAGCGGAGCCCTGAAGAGGCAGATCCTGCCGGTCACCGGCGCGGACGGCACCGAGCTGTCCGTGGACGAGGGACTGCGCCGCGGGACCACCGCGGACAAGCTCGCCGGGCTGAAGCCGGCGTTCATGGAGAACGGGCAGATCCACGCGGGCAACTCGTCGCAGATCAGTGACGGGGCCTCCGCCCTGCTGATGACGACGTCGGAGAAGGCCGCCGAGCTCGGCCTGACCCCGCTCGCGCGAGTGCACACCGCGGTCGTCGCGGGGGACGACCCGGTTTTCATGCTGACCGCACTGATCCCGGCCACGGCCAAGGTGCTCGCGAAGTCGGGCCTGTCGATCGACGACATCGGCGCGTTCGAGGTCAGCGAGGCGTTCGCGTCCGTACCGCTGGCCTGGCTGGCCGAGACCAAGGCCGACCCAGCCCGGGTGAACGTCAACGGGGGCGCGATCGCGATCGGCCACCCGCTCGGCGCCTCGGGTGCACGGCTGATGACGACGCTCGTCCACCACATGGTCGACAACGGCGTCCGCTACGGGCTTCAGACCATGTGTGAGGGCGGCGGGCTGAGCAACGCCACCATCCTCGAGCTGCTCTAGGAGCGGTGTCGCGCCGCGGGCGACACCCGGCCGCGGCGTCTCGGCCATCCACGGCGTTCGTCGTCAACGAGGAAACGGAGTAGAACGTGGGCATCGAGCTGCTGGTGGAGATGGCGGCCGAGGGGTTCCCGGGGCGGCCCATCGTCGGTCGTCGGTCCGATGGCCTGACCCCGGAGCGCCTTCGCGCGTGGGCCGGGCGGGGTGCCGAGCTCGTCCGTGCCTCCGGGGCGGACTCTGTCGTCTACATCGCGGGCAACGGGCCGGAGTTCACGTGTGCCCTGTTCACGGCGGCGTACGCGGGTGTTCCGCTGATCCCGCTGAACTACCGGCTGGGCGCCGAGCAGCTCGAGTCGCTGCTGGACCGTCACCGCTCGGCGTACGTGATCGTGGACCGCGGGGCCGTGGCACCCGCCGTGACGGTGCCGGAGGGCTCGGTGACCGTACAGGACTGGTGGGAGGCCGTCCGCGCACCGCGACGCGCGGACGAAGCCGCGCCGGAGCCGGTGGTCGTGGACGACTCCGCACCCGCGGTGTACATCTACACCAGCGGGACGACCTCGGCCCCCAAGGGCGTGGTGCTGCGGCACACCAACCTCACCAGCTACGTGATGGGGACCACGGAGTTTGCGTCGGCGGAGGGGTCTGACGCCGCACTCATGAGCGTCCCGCCCTATCACATCGCGGCGGTGGCGAACGTGCTGACGAACCTGTACACCGGGCGCAGGTTGCTCTCCCTCGAGCGCTTCGACGCGGTCGAGTGGCTGGCGACCGTGCGCGAGGAGTCGGTCACGAGCGCGTTCGTGGTCCCCACGATGCTCGCGCGGATCGTGTCGTCGCCGGGGGACAAGGCTCTGCCCAGCCTGCGCGGGGTCTCCTACGGGGGCGCGCCGATGCCCTCGTCGGTGATCTCGCAGGCGTTGGAGCTGTGGCCGACGGTGGACTTCGTGAACGCCTACGGCCTGACCGAGACGAGTTCGACCGTGGCGCTGCTCGGACCGGAGGACCACCGCGCCGCGGTGCGCAGCGGCGACCCGGACGTCCGGGCCCGGCTGTCGTCCGTCGGCAGGCCGCTGCCCGGCATCGAGCTGGAGATCCGCGGCGAGGACGGCGAGGTGCTCGAGGCGGGTCAGGTCGGTCGCATCCACCTGACCGGCGCCCAGGTGTCCGGCGAGTACGCCGGATCCGGCCGCGCAACCGACGAGCGCTCCTACTTCGACACCCGCGACCTCGGCTACCTGGACGCGGAGGGTTACCTCTTCATCCTGGGCCGCGCGGACGACACGATCATCCGCGGCGCGGAGAACATCGCGCCCGCCGAGATCGAGGACGTGCTCGTCTCCCACCCCGCGGTGTCGGACGTCGCGGTGGTCGGGCTGCCCGACGAGGAATGGGGTCAGCGGATCGTCGCAGTGGCGACGCGGGACCCCCGTGCAGACCCGGTCGACCCTGCCGAGCTGAAGGCCTATGTGGCTGCACGGCTGCGCAGTAGCAAGACCCCGGACGAGATCGAGTTCTGGGAGGAGCTTCCCCGTACGGAGACGGGGAAGCTGGTGCGCCGAGTGGTGACCGCGAAGCTGGTGGAACGGACCGAGGCCGGAGCGTCGTGAGGGTGCTCGCGTCCGGGGTTCCTGGTGGTGTGACGTGTCGAGAGGTGAGGTGTAGTCGTGGCGGATGATCCGAGGTCGCTCTTCGGGTTGGAGGGCAAGGTCGCCCTGGTGACCGGCGGGAGCCGGGGCCTGGGTCGGGAGATGGCGCTGGGCTTCGCCCAGGCGGGTGCGGACGTGGTGGTCGCGTCGCGCAACCTCGAGTCGTGCGAGGCCACGGCCAAGGAGATCGAGCAGCTGACCGGGCGCACAGCGATGCCCTACTCGATCCACATGGGCCGGTGGGACCAGGTGGAGCCGCTCGTCGACGCCGTCTACGAACGGTTCGGCAGGCTGGACGTGCTGGTCAACAACGCCGGCGTGTCGCCGCAGTACGACAAGATCGTCGACGTCCCGGAGAAGCTCTGGGACGCGGTCCAGAACCTGAACCTGAAGGGCCCGTTCCGCCTCACGGCGGTGGCGGGCACGCGCATGGTCGAGGCCGGGGGTGGCTCGATCATTAACATCTCCAGCGTCGGGTCCATCCACCCGTCTGCCGTCATCATCCCCTATGCGGCCGCCAAGGCCGGGCTCAACAACATGACGATCGGGTTCGCCCACTCCTTCGGTCCCACGGTCCGGGTCAACTGCATCATGCCGGGCGGCTTCCGTACCGACATCAGCGCGAGCTGGGACTGGGAGTGGTACACCGAGCGCACCAAGACCTACGCCCTCGGGCGGGTGGGTGAGCCGCACGAGATCGTCGGCACCGCCCTCTACCTGGCCAGCGACGCGTCGAGTTTCACGACCGGAGCGGTGTTCCCGGTCGACGGCGGCGTCCCGACCTGAGCCGCGGCCGCGTTCGGCCAGCACCGTCCCGGCGCGCCCACCCGTGGTGGGCGCGCCGCTCGTTCGTGGAGGAGACACCGTGATAGTGGGGATGCCGTGGCCTGGGCCCGAGGTCGCCCGCGAGGCCGAACAGGCCGGCGTCGGCGCCTTCTGCGCGGGTGAGTTCGTCGACCACGAGGCGTACGCCACGCTCGCGGAGATGGTGGCGGGCTCCCAGGCCGCGCTCGTCGGACCGGCGATCGCCTACGCGTTCGCCCGGTCGCCGTACGCCCACGCCGCCGCGGTGCGCCAGCTGCACCGGGTCGCCCCGGGCCGGATCTTCCTCGGGCTGGGAACCGGGGCGTACCGGATCAACCGGGACTGGTTCGGCGTTGACGCCGACCGCCCGGTGGCGCGGATGGCGGACTGGGTCGGGGCCGTGCGGGCGTGGCTGCAGGCGGAGAACGGTGAGCGGGTCCGCTTCTCGGGTGAGTTCCTCACCATCGACGCGGACGTCCGCGCCCCGGTCCTCGGCCGACTGGATGTGCCGATCCTCCTGGCGACGGTGAACAAGCGGATGGCGCGGACGGCGGGTCGGGTGGGGGACGGGCTCATCGGCCACGGGCTGTTCACGTCGACCTGGTGGAAGGACGTCGTGCGCCCGGCCGCGGACCGCGGAGCTGCCGAGCGGACGGACGGCCGGACGGGGTTCGTGGAGCACGGCTGGGTCACGACCGCGATCGACGACGCCGCTCCCGAGCGCGCGACCCGGGACGCGAAGCGGATGATCGCCTTCTATCTCACCGTGCGCACGTACGATCCGATGGTCGAGCACCACGGTTGGGAAGGACCCGTCAGCAAGGTGCGCGCGGCGTTCGCGACCGGGGACACCGACGGCATGGCCGACGCGGTGACCGACGAGATGGTCGAGGCGATCGCCGTGTGCGGGACCACCGACGAGGCTCGAGAGATGCTGCGCCGCCGCAGGCTTGACGACGCACTGCCCCGGGACGTGGGCTATCTCGCCGCACCGTCTTTCCTGGTCTCGTGGCGACGGCGGACCGCCTACGCTCGGGCGAGCCTGCCACTGCTGACGGATCTGCAGATGAGTGTCCCGACCTGATGCAGCCGGCTCTGGCATCGACCGGGGATAATTGAGTATCCTGCTTTGGACGCCCTGCGTCGGACCATGGAGGTCGGATGAGTACGACAGACGAGTTCACCGCGCGGCTGCAGGCCTTCGTCGGCAAGGGAGAGGGACCGACGACGAGCGGGGTCGTCGACCCCACCGTGATCACCCGGCTGACCGAGGCGCTGGGTGACCGCAATCCCGTCTACTCGGACCCCTCGGCGGCCGAGAAGAGCCCCCACGGCGAGATCGTGGCCCCGGTCACCGCGCTCATGAGCTGGACCGTCGCGGCCAAGCCGCTCGGCGTTTTCGGCGTGGACGAGGCGGGCCGCGAGCATTTCCGGCTCGAGGCCGCGCCGAACGGCTCGGCGTCGGCGCGCGCGGCTGACCCGAACGGTGTCGACTGGGGCAGCTCGTTCGAGCTTCGGGAGTTCCTGAAGGCGGAGGGTTTCGTCGCCCCCGCGGTGACCAACGGGTGGTTCGAGTACGAGCGCTACCTGCGGCCCGGTGAGCGCGTCGTGGTCGGGCCGTTCACGATCGACGAGATCGTCGGGCCGAAGCGGACCGGTTTGGGTGAGGGCTACTTCATCACCCAGAGCCAGCGGGTCACCGATGCCGAGGGCGAGCTCGTCGCGGTGATCCGGCAGCGGATCCTGCGGGCGAAGCCGGTCGCCGCGGCCGCAGCCACGGAGGAGAAGGCCCCGTCCGTGCCGACTGCGGGAGGGACCGCGGGGGCCGAGGAGGCTCCCGCGCCGACCGTCGAGTGGTCGACCGAGCGGCGCCCGGGGCCCGAGCCGGGTGCCGTGTCGGTGGGGGACACCCTGCCCGCGCTGGTGGTGGAGCTCACCCCCACCGTGATCGTGGCGGGTGCGATCGCGTCCCAGGACTGGGCCCCGGTCCACCACGACACGGGCTTCGCGCGAAAGATGGGACACCCCGACGTGTTCATGAACATCCAGATGAGCACCGGTTTCGTCGGCAGGCTCATCACCGACTGGGCGGGTCCGGGTGCACTCATCGAGGCACTGGACATCCGCCTGGGCGTCCCGAACTACGCCTACGACACCATGACGATGACCGGTGAGGTCACGGCGGTGGAGCAGGTGGGTGAGCGGGTCCGCCTCACGGTTCCGGTCGTGGCGAGGAACAGCCGCGGCGTTCACATCAGTAGCACGGTCACCCTGACCGTGCCTGCCTGACGGCCGAGACTCGGCCCCACCCCACACAGAGAGGAGCATCGGCCGATGAAGGTCGGTGAGCGGTTCCGTTCGCAGGGCACGACTGCCCAGGTCATCGTCATGAAGGGCACGGACAAGGACATCCAGCTCAGCTGCGCCGGAGCGGCGATGGTCGGGTTGGGATCACCAGCCGAGGCCGCCGGGGCGCCGCCGGTCGAGACCGGTGAGCCCCTCATCGTCGGAAAGCGGTACATCGACGACGAGTCCGGTGTCGAGGTCCTGTGCACGGCAGCCGGAGGCGGGCCGCTGCAGATCGACGGTCGCACTCTCGTGACGGCCGTCGCCAAGCTCTTGCCGTCGAGCGACTGAGCGGGGCGGGCGATGAGCGAGATCACGGATCAGCAGGTGGCCGACAGGCTGCCGGACATGTGGCTGGACCGCGACAACGTCGAGTTCTACCGGGGGTTGCTGCAGCGCAGGCTGCTGATCAACCGGTGCGCGGACTGTGGGAGATGGCAGCAGCCCCCGTTCCCGATCTGCCCGAGCTGCTGGTCGGACGACGTGCGGCCCACCGAGGTCAGCGGCGAGGGGACGATCCATTCGTTCACCATCCTGCGCGCGGGTCCCCCGCTCCCGGGGGTGGACTACGCCTCAGGGCATCCGGTGGTCGTCGTGGAGCTCGCCGAGCAGCAGGGCGTCCGCGTCACCGCGACGACCGCCGACGTGGCGCACGAGGAGCTGCGGGTGGGCATGCCGGTGACGTTGACCTGGGTCGATCGCGGCGGCGAGCCGGTACCCGCCTTCCGGCCGGCGGCGAGCGCGTGAGCCGGGCGCACGAACAGGAGAGGCAGTGGGAACGATGACCGTGCGGTACCCGGTCCGGGACCAGGTCGCGATCGTGGGAGTGGGCACCACGCCGTACTCGCGTGACAGCGGCAAGAGCGAGATGGGGCTGGTGGTCGACGCCGCCCGCGCGGCGATCAAGGACGCCGGCCTCACGGCGAAGGACGTCGACGGCATCGCGGGCACGTGGGTGCGGGCCGAGCTCGCCCAGGCGGCGCTCGGGATCCCCGCCGTGAACTACTACCTGAACACGCGGCTGCCCCCGTTCAGCCAGCAGGTCGTCGCCGGTATCAATGCCGTGTTCTCGGGCCTGTGCGACACGATGCTGGTGTACCACTGCGCGTACCGGATGGGGGGAACGTCGAGGTCCGCGGGCGGTGACCCGTTCCGGGTGTCGCGCCGCGGCATGCCGCGGCCGCTCAGTCCCTTCCCGGACACGATCACCGGCGCTGCGTGCTACGCCAGCTGGGCCAACCGCTACATCGAGGAGTACGGCGCGAGCCGCGAGGACCTCGGCCGCATCGCCATCAACAACCGGACCAACGCCGGTCACAACGAGCACGCCGCGGCGCGCAAGCCACTGACCATGGACGAGTACCTCGGCGCCCGCATGGTGCGAGACCCGCTCACCGTATTCGACATGGACTACACGATCGACGGCGCGGACGCGTTCATCATCACCACCGCGGAGCGGGCGCGGGACCTGCCGCAGAAGCCCGTCATCGTGCACGCCGCCGTGCTGGGGCAGACCGACCACGGTGTCGAGGAGGACCTGCCGGACCTCACCGACACCGGGCTCAAGGTCGCGGCCGACGCGCTGTGGGCGCGCAGCGAGCTCACGCTGGACGACGTCGACGTCTTCATGCCCTACGACGGATTCTCGGTCATCACCCTGAAGTGGTTCGAGGCCATCGGCTACTGCGGCGTCGGTGAGGCGCCGGGCTTCGTCATGGACAACTGGAACGAGGACGCGGACCGCATCGAGATCCGCGGGCGGGTGTCGGTGAACCCGCACGGCGGCAGTCTGTCGGAGGGCGCGTCGCAGTCCGCGGGGCACATGCGCGAGGCGGTGAACCAGCTCCGCGGCCAGGCGAGCGGACTCCAGGTGGAGGGTGCCCGCACGGCGCTCGTGGCCCCCGGCGGGTTCTTCTACAACGCCGGAGCGATGCTCTTCCGCACCTGAGCCACGGCGCGTGGCGTTCGCTCACCGAATCGACCCGTGCGGCGGAGTGGCTCGAGGTCCCGAGAGTCGCTCAGCCGAGACGGTCTCCGAGAGAGGTCTCCCCCCATGGCCAGATCACTTCACCTGCCCGTGGACTTCGGGCACGTCCTGATGTTCCGGCGGGCGGTCGGCTACCCGGACGACGGTGTGCTCGACAGCGCGGACCCGCCTGCGCCGCCGCCGACGTTCGTGGCGTCGAGCGCGCACTTCGACGCGGACTACCCGCTGCGGCCGCGAGCCGGTGCGCCATGGCCGCCGGGCAACCGCGGCGGTGCGTCGAGCGGCGAGGAGTCGAACAGTCGGATGCTCCACGCCGAGCAGCACTACGACTTTCATCGCCAGCCCCGTGTGGGGGAGGTGCTCACCGCCGAGATCCGCGACGGTGCCACGTGGACGAAGGAGGGGCGTCAGGGGACGATGCAGTTCGCCGAGATCCTCACCGAGTTCCGCGACGAGGCAGGGGAGCCGGTCGTCACCAGCCGTGCGGTTCGGGTGACGCTCCCGCCCCAGGGACAGTCGTGACGACGCCGATCCCGTCCATCGCCACCGCGCGGCCGGGAACCTCCGTCGAGGTGGTCGTGGCCGACGGGCTCACCCGGACCCAGATCGTGCAGTATGCGGGCGCGTCCGGGGACTTCAACCCGCTCCACACGGACGAGGTGTACGCCACCGAGACCGCCGGCTACCCGGCCACCGTCGCTCACGGCATGCTGACCATGGGACTCACCGGCCGTGCCGTGACGGACTGGGTGGGGGAGGGCCGCCTCTCGTCGTTCTCGGTCCGATTCCTCTCGCCCGTCTTCCCAGGAGACGTCCTGACCACTCGAATGACCATCGAGGACAGCCGTCCGGTGGGGGACGGGACGGAGGTTCGGGTGGCCGTGGAGACGGTCAACGCCTCGGGGACCCCGGTGGTGCGCGGACTCGCGGTCGCGGTGGTGGACTGACGCACCTCGAGAGCCCGGCTTCGGTCCGGACGGGCGCTCGTCACGGGGTCTCCTGACCCAGCAGATCAGCCGAGAGGTGCCGCAGTGACGCACCTCCCGCATCGAACCGAGTGGATGGTGACGCGATGACGCTCTCCGACGTCGAGAACCAGGGCCTCGAAGGGCCCTGGGAGCAGCTGCAGGTACGCCGCGACGGCGCCGTGCTCTGGATCGAGATGAACAACCCGGCGGCGCTCAACGCGGTGAGCCCGGTCATGCAGGCCGAGCTGCACCGGGTGTGGGTCGGCTATGACAGGGACCCGTCGCTGCACGTCGCTGTCTTGATCGGTGCCGGTGAGCGGGCGTTCTGCTCGGGCGCCGACGTCGGTGCCGTGGCGGACACCGCGCGGCGGCGGACGAGCGACTACGACCGCGAGAGCAGCTTCAGCCCCGCGCACGCCGGGGTCACCAAACCCGTGATCTGCGTGGTCAACGGTGTCTGCGCGGGGGCAGGCCTGCACTTCGTGGCAGATTGCGACTTCACGATCTGCTCGGACAACGCCACCTTCGTCGACACCCACGTGAGTGTCGGGCAGGTGTCCGCCCTCGAGCCGATCGGACTCGCCAAACGGATCCCCCTCGGGTCCGTCATGCGCATGGTCCTGGTGGGTAGGAACGAGCGCGTCACGGCGCAGCGCGCCTACGAGCTGGGACTGGTCACCGAGGTGGTGCCGAAGGACCAGCTTCGTGAGCGGGCGGGCCAGCTGGCGGGGTGGGTCGCGGCAGGCTCTCCGGCGGCGATCCGGACCAGCCGGGAGGCGATCTACGACGCGACCGTGAACGACGACCTCGCCGCCCTGCGCCGCGGCTACGTCCTGCTCCGGTCGCACGCGGACCACCACCCGGACGCCCAGGAGGGCCCAAAGGCCTTCTTCGAGCGTCGCGAGCCGAAATGGGCGCCGCTCGAGGACTCGCGGTGACGGTGTCGGGGACCGGTCAGTCTCCGCCGCGGTGAGAGGGCAGTCGGCGCCGGAGCGCAGACACACGCGCCCGGCACCGACCGTGCCGGACTGCGCTCCATCCCCAGTCGCGACGACCCGGACGTGTTCCTCCGGGTCCCAGGAGCGCCCTCAGGTGCCTTGACCGGCCTCGACGCCCCGCCTACCCTTCAAAAGAGTACACTTTGACGACGTTGTTGAAGGGCTGACTGATATGCAGCACTCCACGATGGGATGTCGTGTAGGCCGATCGGGGCTCGGCGCATGACCGCCGGATCGGGCGCGGAACCGGTGCGGGCGGACCCCGCACCCCAACGTGAGGACCACAAGAGGGTGCGCCGGGCGAGCATCGCCGGCCTCGCCGGGTCCATGATCGAGTACTACGACTTCGGGTCGTACGCCTTCCTGGTCGTCTTCATCGGACCGCTGTTCTTCCCGGAAGACAACTCGCTGATCTCGATCCTCGCCACCTACGGGGTGTTCGCGGTCGGGTACTTCGCCCGTCCGCTCGGGGCGCTCTTCTTCGGTGGGTTCGGCGACCGGCGCGGCCGGCGGGCCGCTCTACTGGTCACCGTGGTCGGCATGGGGTGTGCCACCGCCGCAATGGGTGTTCTGCCGACGCACGACTCGATCGGCGTGGCGGCCCCGATCCTGCTGGTCCTCCTGCGGTTGGGGCAGGGCTTCTGCGCAGGTGGTGAGCAGGCGGGCGCGGCGACATTGATCGCGGAGTCGGGTGGCGGGCGCCGACACGGCCTGTTCCAGGCCTTCGCTCCCGCCGGGGCGACGCTGGGCAGCGCGACAGCCCCGGCCGTGGTCGGCCTCACCACCGCTGTTCTGGGCACGGACGCCATGGCCGCGTGGGGATGGCGAATCCCGCTGCTCCTCTCCGTGGTCCTGACGGTCGTCGTGCTGGTGCTTCGACTGCGGGTCCAGGAGTCCGAGGACTTCACGGCGCTCGCGAAGACCGATCGGGTGGCCCGCTCGCCCTTGCGCGGGACCGTCAAGGTGCACTGGCGTCGGATCCTGGCGGTCATCCTGCTGGCCCTGGCCGTCAACGCCCCGGGCGCTGTGTTGCTGAACTACATGAACGTCTTCCTCATCAACACGGTGCAGCTGCCCAGGACGACCGTGTTCTGGATGTCGGCCGTCTGCATCGCGCTCGGCACGTCCGGCTACTTCCTCGGGGGAATCCTGACCGACCGGTTCGGGGCGACCCGGGTCGTGGTGGGCGGCCTCGCGGCCGTGGCGGCCGTGATCTATCCGATGTTCCTGCTGGTCCAGGGAGGCCGGCCGGTGGGGTTCATCGGCGTCGTCTACACGGTGGCCCTGATCTGCTACTCGATCGCCACCACACCGGTCTACGCCATCGCCACGCGAGCCTTCCCCACGCGGTTCCGGTACTCCGGCGTGGCCGTCGGCATGAACATCGGCGGGGCGCTGGGTGCCGGCCTGGCACCCCTCGCGGCGGCATCGCTGGTCGCGTCGACCGGCAGCCCGCAGTCACCGGCCCTGCTCGTCGTCGGGGTCGCCCTACTGGGTGTCACGGTCGCGCTCGCCGTGAGCCGCTCCGCAGCCCTGCGCGGTGAGCAGTCGAGCGAGGCGGGACGCCCCTGACGGGGTCCGGTCACCCCCGTCGGTGTCTGCGGCGGCCGATCTCGTCGGCCGCCGCAGACCCGTCTCTAGGTGATGGTCGGATCGTCGGTCCCCTCGAAGACTGCGCCGTTGGCCAGCCAGTTCGCGTTGAGGGTCAGGCGGGAGCCGGGCCAGGCGGTGTTCGGGTTGTACCGCTTGCACGTCTTGTGCTTGATCTTCCAGCCGTCCGGGGTCCGGACGACCACGTCGCGGTACTCGACGTCGATGACGAGCTGGTCGGGCATCGGGCACAGCACCTTCGACCGCACCACCGCCTCGTCCTCCGACACGTCCTCGACCAGGCTGCTCACGATGATGTGCTGGAACGGGCCGTCCGCGCCGTAGACCACGACCTCCCGGAACTGCCGGATGATCTCGTCCGCGCCGACGAACGGTGAGAGCCCGCGCGGCGGGTCCAGCCGGTGGTCGCGAAAGTCCAGCACCGCATCCTCGGTGAGGATGGACCGCAGCGCGTCGAAGTCCTTATCGTCGAGGTGGAAGCCGTACCGTTCGACGGTCTCCCTGATGGCGAGCCTGTCCTCCAGAGTGCGTTTCACGGCGTCCGGGGTGGAAGCGGTCATTGCTCTCGTCCGTCCTCTCGCGAGATCATCGCACGACATCTGCGTCGTGCGGGCCCGACTCACGGCCGACGCGGGCCGAGGTGTCGCCGCCACGAGCGGCACGGCCGGCCTCCCAACGCACGACACCTCCCGCCGGCCGGCCCGTGTCGTGTCGGAGCACGAGGCGGGCCTGCCGGGGGAGGTGCGTGACGAAGTCCGGCCGCCTCACCCGGAGATAGGGCGGGACATCGGGCGGCTGTACCGAACGCACTGTGTGCAGCGCGTCCGAGGTGCGGGGAAGCTGTCGGTCAGGGCTCCAGCCCGAACGCGATCGTCGCCATCGTGCACGGCTCGTCACCGGTCTTCCAACCGTGCATCGTGCCCTCCAGCACGAAGAAGTCACCGGGCTCGAGCGTGACCTCCTCGGCCTCGAGCACGCTGACGACGGTGCCGGAGAGGATCGCGCTGAAGCTGATCGCGTCGGTGCGGTGCAGGGGTGCGTCGGTGTGCGGGGCGAACCGGCTGAAGATCCAGTTGGCGTTGCCCGGAGGCAGGCCGATGTCGAGCGCGGCCACATCGGTAGGACGATCGACCTTGGGCGGGAACTCGGTCAGGGTCCACAGTGGTGTGGTCTTCTCGATGTCGAGCTCGTCCCGCCGCGTCACGGCGGAACGCCCCTGCTCGTCGACTCCTGCGACGACCAACTTCATTGATGATCACTACCTCTCGTTCGACAGATCCGGTCGCGGACCTGGACGGTCCTGCCGGCGACCTGGGAGCGCGTGCCACGGGCGGACCCTCGAGGATCGGACAGTGGAAGGGGATCCACCCCTCAGCAGCGCGATATCAGGATACTGAGTGTGCCGGGCGCGAGCAAGGGAGAAAGGGCTCGTCAGCCCTTGGTCGCCCCGTGATCCACCTGCTCGTTCAGAGCGGGGGCCGGTGCGGCGACGGGTGCGCGGCCAATGAACGTCAGGCTCCTCGGCCGCGCCGTCCTGGCCGCCCCTCCGGTCACCGGCCGGCGCGGATCAGGTCCGCCGCACGCTCGCCGATCATGATCGCCGCGGCGTTCGTGTGCCCCGCGATCAACGACGGCATGACCGAGGCGTCGACGACACGGAGACCCTCGACGCCGTTGACACGCAGCTGCGGGTCGACCACCGCCTCCGGGTCGCTCCCCATCCGACAGGTGCCGATCGGATGATAGAGTGCACCGCTCTTCGCGCGGACCCACTCCTCCCACTCGGCGTCCGTCTGGACCGAGGGACCGGGCGCGAGCTCGGCGGTCACGAAGTCCCGGAAGGCGGGGGCCTCGGTGATCGCGCGTGCGGCGCGCGAGGCGAGGACCAGGGTGCGGAGGTCCTCGGGGGTGAGGAGCTGGTGTGAGACGTTGGGGGCGACGTCGGGATCCGTCGACCGCAGCGAGACGGTGCCCTGGGCGCGGGGGTGGCAGGCCTCGACGCCGACCGAGATGGCCGGCTCCTTCATCGGGACGACGATGCCGTTCATCAGCTGGGGGCCGCGCTTGCGCTCGATCGTCATGATGCCGAACGGCGCGAAGTACAGCTCGTAGTCGGGCTTGGCCGTGTCACCGTCGAGGTCCCCGAACACGAAGGCGTGCGTGGGCGGCGCGGTCGCCGCGCCGCGGCCGCGGAGCACGAAGTCCGCGCCACCCCTCACGACTCCCGGCAGGTTGAGCTGCATGTTCAGGGTGGGGACGGTGACGCCGAAGACCATCCGCAGGGTCGGGTGCTCCTGCAGGTTGCGACCGACTCCCGGGCTGTCCTGCAGCACGTCGATCCCGAGCGCGCGCAGCTCGTCCGCGGGCCCGATGCCCGAGAGCTGCAACAGCTTCGGGGACTCGAAGGCGCCGCCCGCGACGATCACCTCCCGACGCGCCTCGACGATCTCGTGGGCTCCCCGGCGGGTGCGGTACTCGATGCCGGTCGCCCGGCCACCCGAGAAACGTATGCGGGTGGCCAGCGCGTGGGTCTCGACGGTCAGGTTGCGCCGTCGTCTGGCCGGTCCGAGGTAGGCACGCGCGGTGCTGTGGCGCAGTCCCCGGCGCTGCGAGACCTGGACGTGCCCGACGCCGTGGGGACCCTTCCCGTTGTAGTCGGGGTTGAGCGGGTGCCCGGCTTCCTGAGCCGCCTCCACGAAGGCGTCGGTGAGCGGGTGATGCATCCGCGAGTGCGACACGTGCAGGGGGCCGTCGGCGCCCCGGTAGTGGTCACCACCGCCGGAGAAGGTCTCGGCACGCTTGAAGTAGGGGAGGACCGACTCGTAGTCCCACCCCGTCGCCCCCTCTGCGGCCCACGCGTCGAAGTCCGCCGGGGCACCGCGCGTCCACACCTGCCCGTTGACCGAGCTGGACCCGCCGACGACCTTGCCGCCCTTCCAGACCGACGGCGGTCCGGTGCGGGAGGGGTCCGGCTCCGCCGGGTACTGCCACGACGTGCTCGCGCGGATCTGTCGCATGCCGACCGGGACGTGCAGGAACGGGCTGTAGTCCCAGCCGCCCGCCTCCAGGACGAGGACCGTGGTGTCGGGGGACTCGCTCAGTCGGTTGGCCAGGACGCACCCGGCCGAGCCGGCTCCGACCACGACGTAGTCGAACACACTCACCTGCGTCGCTCTCCCTTCGTTGGGCGTCGTGGTGCCGGGTTCAGCGGCTCGCCTACTGGATGCGGCGTATCCGCAAAACAGGACACTGTACTGGTCAGGCTAGGGACGGGTCCCGACAGCGTCAAGCCGGCAGGCGGCTCCGGCCGACCGGGTCACGGCCAGCTGCGGCTCAGGGACTGCTCGCTCGAGACGGGGACGAGTTGCTGCTTGCGCGAGGGCAGGAGGTGCTCGAGCACCCGTTCGCGGATCCGCCAGCCCTGCGGGGTGCGCACGTAGCGGTCGTGGTAGCGACCCGCCTCCTGGACGATGTAGTCATTGCCCCCGAAGAGCACCTGGCCGGTGTACGAGCAGACCGCCCGCGCCTCGTCGTCGTCCAGTTCCAGGATCAACGGGCTGAGAACCAGGTGGGTGATCCGGTTGCCCCGGGCCCGGCGCGACTCCGCGTCCCCGAAGAAGGACTCCAGTTCCGCGCGACCACGCAGCACCGGGTGGTCGTTGTCGCTGCTGTCCCAGACCCCGTCGTCGGTGAACAGGTCGGCGATGTTGCCCTCGCCTCCGTCGACTCGGTAGGAGTAGCTGAGCACGAGGAGTCGGATCTCTTCGACGGCGAGGAGGTGCTCGACGGTCGTGGGGCGGAACGCGGGGGGCATGAGTACTCCTGAGAGTGGCCGACGCACGTCATCGTGCGGGGAGCCCGGAGCGGGACCCCTCAATAGAGGCTACTCTGTGAGATCTCCGCGTCGAGAGGTCAGAGTCGACCGGGTTCGACGGTCGGGTTGGCTGGAGGCAATCGTGGGGCGGATCGCAGGCAAGGTCGCGTTCATCACCGGCGCCGCGCGCGGGCAGGGGCGGAACCACGCGGTGCGGCTCGCCGAGGAGGGCGCCGACATCATCGCGATCGACACGACGCGCCCCGTCGACTCGGTGCGGTACCCGCTCGCGACGGCCGAGGACCTCGCCGAGACCGTGCGACTGGTCGAGGAGCGCGACCGACGCATCGTCAGCCGGGACGCGGACGTGCGGGACGCAACGTCGATCACGGCCGCTGTCGAGGCGGGACTCGCCGCGTTCGGGCGCCTGGACATCGTCGTGGCGAACGCGGGGATCTCCACCGCCGCGCCGCTGCTGGAGCTGTCGGAGGCGGCGTGGGACGACGTCATCGACATCAACCTGACCGGCGTGTGGAGGACCGTGAAGGCGGCCGTGCCGCACCTCGTCGCGGGCGGCCGCGGGGGGTCGGTGGTGATCACGAGCTCGCTCGCGGCCATGCGGGCCAACCGGAACGTCGGGCACTACAGCGCGGCCAAGGCCGGCCTGGTGATGCTCGCGAAGGTGCTCGCGTTGGAGCTCGCGGAACACCGGATCCGGGTCAATACCGTGCACCCCACGGCGGTCGCCACCGAGATGATCCTCAACCGTGCCACCTTCCGGCTCTTCCGGCCCGACCTCCCGAACCCGACGCGGGCGGACTTCGACGAGGTGGCCGGCCGAATGAACGCCCTCGGTGCGCCGGCCCTCGAGGTCGACGACGTGACCGACACCGTCCTGCACCTCGTGTCCGACAGTGGGCGGTACATCACGGGCACGGCTCAGGTGCTCGACGCGGGCGCCCTGCTCTGACGGTCCGAGCCGCCGTGGGCGTTCTTGTGATGAAGCAAACACCTAGTTGTCCTATCAGTTACATAGGAATTAACTGTCCGTGTGCCGTACACACCCTCTTCTCTCATGCCTCAATCGGACGCCGCGTCGCCCGCCGGAGACTCGGTGTCCGAGCCGGTCGACGCGATGGTCGCGATGCGGGGCGTCAGGAAGACCTACGGCTCCGCCGAGATCCTGCGTTCGATCGATCTGAGGGTCGGGCGCGGCGAGATCGCGGCCGTGATCGGTCCCAGCGGTGCCGGCAAGAGCACCCTGTCGAGGTTGCTCGGTCTCCTCGAGCGGCCGACCAGCGGTTCGATCACGATCGACGGGCACGACGTGACCGCACTCTCGGAGAGTGGCCTGCGTGCCGCGCGGCGTGAGATCGGGACCATCTTCCAGGCCTCCAGCCTGCTGCACCGCCGGACCGCGCGCGAGAATGTGGCCTTGCCGCTCGAGTACGCGCGCGTGAACCGGCACGATCGCCGCCGCCGGGTCGACGAGCTCCTCGAGCGGGTGGGGCTGTCGCACCGGGCGGACGCCTATCCCGCGCAGCTCTCCGGCGGCGAGCGCCAGCGGGTCGGCATCGCGCGGGCGCTGGCGCTCGGGCCCAGCTTGCTCCTCTCCGACGAGTCGACCTCGGGCCTGGACCCGGCCACCACCCGCACAGTGCTCGCCCTGTTGCGGGAGCTCCGTGACGACCTGGGGCTCACCATCGTACTGATCACTCACGAGATGGAGGTCGTGCGCGCCACCGCCGACACCGCCACGCTCCTGCGCGGCGGGGCGGTGGTCGAGTCGGGCCCGGTCGGTGAGCTCATCGCCCGCCCACGGTCGCGTCTCGGCGTGGAGCTGCTCCCTGACCGGCACCACATCGAGTCGGACCCGGACGAGGTCGTGTGGCGGGTGACCTACACGGGTGCACAGCCGAGCCTGGACTGGCTCGGACGGCTCTCGGCGGAGAACGGCCTCGACGTGCGGCTCCTCGGTGGCACGGTGGAGAGTATCGCCGGGAGACCTGCCGGTCGGGTCACCATCGCGACCCGGGACGACGACGAGCTGCCACGGTTTCTCGCGCAGCTCGGACTCCACGCCGAACGGGTCGAGGAGTCGGCGGTGGCTCCGCCCGGAGAGTGGTCGGGCGCGCAGCGCACCGGAGTGGTGGCATGAGCGGGGTCCTGGCGGCGAACACCCCGGTCGACGAGCTGTGGGAGATCGTCCGACCCGCACTCGAGGAGACACTGCAGCTGGTCACCTGGACCGGGCTGATCACGATCGGGGTCGGCCTACCGCTGGCCGTGGTGCTGCACAACACCTCCCCGTCGGGCCTGCGGCCGACACCGGTGGTCCATCTCCCGCTCAACGGCATCGTGAACTTCGCCCGGTCGCTCCCCTTCCTCATCCTGATGGTCCTGTTGATCCCGTTCACTCGACTCCTCGTCGGGACGACGATCGGGGTGGCCGGGTCGATCGTGCCCATGTCGGTCGCCGCGATCCCCTTCGCCGCCCGGTTACTGGAGACGAACCTGCGAGAGGTCCCGCCGGACGTCCTACGGGTCGGGCGGGCGAGTGGCGGATCGGTCTTCGGTGTGGTCTCCCGCGTGCAGCTGCCCGAGGCCGTGCCCGCGATGATCGGCAACCTCACCCTGCTGGTCATCACGATCATCGAGATCTCGGCGGTGGCGGGGACGCTCGGCGGCGGGGGGATCGGGGACCTCGCGGTCACCTACGGCTACACCCGCTTCGACACGACGGTCCTGGTGGCCTGTGCCGTGATCCTCGTGATCTCGGTGCAGCTCGTCCAGCTGGTCGGGGACCTCCTGGCCCGACGGCTCGACCATCGTTGAGCGGCGCCCGTCCGAGGCTCCGCATCATCCCCGCACGTTGGTGAACTCGAGAGGAAACCCCGACCGTGACGTCCCTGACCCCCGGCCGCCGAGCCCTGGCGCTCCTGGCCGCACTCGGCGCCCTCATGCTGGCGGGCTGCGGCAGCGCCGATCCCGCCTCCACCACCGGCCCTGCCGACCACGGTGCCCCGCTGCGGTTGTCCGTACTGATCTCCGGCGATGGCGGCGCGAGCTCGAAGTTGGCCAGGTATCTCGCCGCCGAGGTGGCACCCGACTACGACGCCGAGCTGACGTTCGAGACCATCACCAGCGCTGAGCAGCTCTCGCAGACGGTGGCCGACGGGGAGATCGACGCGAACTTCATCTCGACCGGCTACTGGGTGGCCCAGCAGGTCGCCGACGGCGGATACAAGGTCCGGCCGGTCCTGGCGACGCACTTCAACAGGTTCTCGATCGTCTCGACGAAGTACCCGTCGCTTCGTGAGGTCCCGGACGGTGCGTCGGTGGTCCTCCCCAACGACCCGTCCAACCTGGCCCAGGGTCTGTTGCTGCTCGCCCAGGAGGGACTGATCCAGCTCGAGCCGAGCGACCGGCCCGAGCTCTACACACAGCGCCAGATCACGGCGAACCCCAAGAACCTGAGGATCGAGGAGGCGGGCCTGGCCCAGATCCCGCGGTCGCTGCCGGATGTCGACCTCGGCGTCACCTACGACTCGGTCTTTCTCGACGGTGGGGTTGCTCCGGAGGACTTCCTCGCCACCTTCAGGGCCCCGAGCACGAACTGGGCGATCCACCTCGTCGTCGGGGAGAACATCGCACCCGAGAGGCTGGCGACCCTCGAGCAGATCTTCGAGGACCCGCGGGCCACCCGGTTCGTATCGGACCAGTTGAAGGACGTCGCGCTCCCGCTGACGGCCGGTGTCGGATCGTGACGTCCGCGCCACGGGCGGAGCGACCGCTCGCCTTCTTCGCCTTCGTGATGAACACGGCGTCTCACATGGTCCACGGCACCTGGCGCCGCGCAGACGGCGGCCAGCGCGACTTCGAGGAGATCGGGCTGTGGATCTCCCTGGCACAGCGGTTGGAGAGGGGCGGCTTCGACGCCCTCTTCTTCGCGGACGTGTCCGGGCTGTACGGCGACTTTCGAGGGAGCTGGTCCCACCACGTCCGGACAGGCATGCAGTTCCCCACCCACGACCCCCTCGTCACGCTGTCCGCACTGGCGGTCAGTACCGAGACCCTCGGGCTGGCCCTCACGGCGGGCCCGATCCAGGAGCAGCCCTTCGGCTTCGCCCGTCGGATGTCCACCCTGGACCACATCAGCAGGGGCCGGGTCGCCTGGAACATCGTCACAGGTGGCAGGACCAACGACGCCCGCAACTACGGGCTGGACGAGCCGCTCCCGCACGATGAGCGCTACGACTGGGCGGACGAGTACCTCGACGTGCTCTACAAGCTCTGGGAAGGCTCGTGGGAGGACGACGCGCTGGTGAAGGACCGGCTGAGCGGTGTGTACGCCGACCCCGAGAAGGTGCACAAGATCCACCATCGCAGCAACCGGTACCGCGTCGAAGGCCCCCACCTCGTGAGCCCGTCGCCGCAGCGGACCCCGGTGCTGTTCCAGGCCGGGGGTTCCCCGCGCGGGCGGGAGTTCGCCGCGCGCCACGCGGAAGCGCAGTTCATCGCCGCACCTCGGCCGGAGAGCGCGCGGGCGCTCGTGACCGAGACGCGCGCACTCGTCGAAGCGGGCGGGAGGGCGGGTTCGGACCTGCTGTTCTTCCAGGGGCTGTCGTTCGTGGTCGGGAGTACCGAGGACGAGGCTCGCCGCAAGCGGGACGAGCTCGAGGCCGAGATCGACCTGGAGACGACGATCGCCCACGTCGGCAGCGCCCTGGGCATCGACCTGGTGGGGTACGGGCTGGACGCCCGCCTGGTCGATGTCCTGCCCGACCGAGTGAACGGCACGCGAAGCGCCCTCACCTGGGTCCGGGAGGCGATCGGGGCGGCGGACCCGACCGTCGCCGACCTCGCCCGCCTCGTCACCGGGCAGTCCCGTGTCGTGGGGACACCCGAACAGATCGCCGACCGGCTTGCCGAGTGGCGGGCCGCGGGGATCGACGGGATCAACGTCATCAACGAGACCCTGCCCGGCTCCTACACCGACTTCATCGAGCACGTCATGCCGGTGCTCCGCGAGCGCGGGCTCGCCCGCTCCGAGCCGGCGGCCGGCACGCTGCGTCACCGGCTCTTCGGGCACGACCGGCTCGACGACCGCCATCCGGCCGCCCGCCACCGCGTGTCGGGGACACCGCGCCCCGGACCGGATTCACCCGCCCCCGTAGCGAACGGAGCCCCTTCCCGATGACGACGACGACATCCGGTCGAGGACGGCCCGCGGCCGCCTCCCAGTTGGTCCGCTACGGCACACCGGAGTACCGGACGCTCCTCGCGGACATCGCCGCGGGTGCGGAGGAACGTGAGCGCACCGAGGAGCGCCCGCACGCCGCCATCGACGCGATCCGGCGGGCCGGGCTCGGCGCCCTGCGCGTGTCCCCGTCCGGGAACGCGCCGTCGATCACGGTCACCGAGCTCTTCGCCGCCGTCATCGACCTCGCCGAGGCCGACTCCAACGTCGCCCACATCCTCCGCACGCACTACTACTTCGTGGAGACCCGGCTGCACGGTGGCCGGGGCGGCGAGCCGGACCCCTGGCTAGACCGCCTCCGGGCGGGCGCGATCTTCGGCAACGCGACCATGGAGCTCGGCGGCCCCCTGACGCGCATGGCGACCCGTCTGGTTCCGACCGCGGACGGGTTGGAGCTTTCCGGCACGAAGTTCTACACGACCGGCAGCCTGTATGCGGACTGGGTCAACGTCGCCGCGACCGACCCCGAGGACCGGATGGTGATCGTCTCCGTCCCCACCGACCGCCCTGGCGTCACGATCGAGGACGACTGGGACGGCATCGGCCAGCGCATGAGCGGCAGCGGCACGACCCGGCTCGACCGGGTGCAGGTGGCGCCGGAGGAGGTGCTCAAGCACATCGGCGGGGCGGACGCGGCCGCCGACTTCCCCCCGGGCTTCCTGCAGCTCTTTCTCACCGCCGCCATCGCGGGGGTACTCCGGACCGCACGGTCGCACGTCGTCGAGGTGCTCCGGGCGCGACCGCGGAGCCTGCCGCACGCCCCGACCCAGGTGCCGCGCGAGGACGTGATCCTCCAGCAGGCGCTCGGACAGGTCGACAGCATCACCCACGCCGCCGAGACGCTGGTCCTCGCCGCGGCCCGCACACTGGACGCCCTGTGGGTCGCGGTCGACGAGGGCTCGCCCGAGCAGGCCGACATCGCCGACCAGGTCCGGGCGGACACCGCCCGCGCCAAGGTCGTGGTCGACCGGCTGGCCCTGGAGGCCGCCACCGCGCTGTTCGACATCGGCAGCGCGTCCTCCACCCGCCGCGGCCTGAACCTCGACCGCCACTGGCGCAACATCCGGACCATGGCCTCGCACAACCCCGCCTCCTACAAGGCCCAGGCCCTCGGGAACCGCCTGGTGAACGGGGTCGCGCTCCCGGCCAACGCGTTGTTCTGAAGCCGATGGGTCAGGGTCCACCCGGCCCCGACGCCTGTCGGGTGAGGCGGACCACCTTCCCAATCGGGATCCTCTATGCGAGATTCTGATGATGCGCGGTGATCACCACTCACTCGGCAGGCGGCTCACCCGCCGCCGATCGGTGGATCTCGGACGCGCATGCAGCGCACTCTGTCACTGACCAGGCACGTTCCGTTCCTGTTGATCAGTTGGTCGGGTCCCGGATGGGCCCGCCGTGTCCGAGGTACACGATGTCGCTGCTGCGTTGCACCCCCCGCCACCCGGTCACCACCGCCCGCCGTGACCGCGCGATCCGCGAAGCCCTCTCGTTCGAGGGATTCGTCCTGCTCGCCACCGGTCGACGCCGCAGGCGGGGCCGGATCGCGCCCCTCTCCGCGGCGGAGCGCGCCGCGTTGGACGAGCTGCCCGGCCCGCTCGACGTCCTGGTCCTGGTCGACAGTCGGCCGTGGCTGGTCGCGGACCCGGTGCCGCACAGGCTCGCCGAGCTGGCGCGCCTCGCGGACCACACCGGCCGGGTCCGACTCCACGTCGTCCCGAGCACCCACGACAACCGCGACCTCGAGCTCGCCTACGGCACGGGCGGCAGCGAGCCGGTCTACGTGGTCCTGGACGCGTACGGCGCCGCGCTGGGGGTGCTAGGACCCGGTCACTCACCGGTGCTCGACGGTCTGTCCCGCCTCGTGCACCGTGGCTGCTGAGCTCTCCCACCTGAGCTGCCAGTACTCCGGCCGGACCTGGCAGGATCGACCCGGTGCGGATCTCGACCAAGGCCGACTACGCGATCAGGGCGGTCCTCGTCCTCGCCGCCGCGGACGGCGACCCCATGAGCTGTGCCGAGCTGGCGCGACGTCAGGACATGCCCGAGAAGTACCTCGAGGGCATTCTCAGTCAGGTCCGCCGCAGCGGCCTCATCCGGAGCCAGCGCGGGGCCGAGGGCGGCTACTGGCTCAGCCGCCCCGGCCGCACCATCTCGCTCGCCGACGTGATCCGTGCCGTCGACGGTCCGCTCGCCACCGTGCACGGCCTGCCCGCCCAGGAGGTGGGGTATCAGGGGGAGGCCGCCCACCTCCCGCACGTCTGGGTCGCGCTGCGCTCGAGCATCCGACGGGTGCTGGAGACCGTCACCCTCGCCGACGTCGTCTCCGGCTCGCTGCCGAAGGAGATCGTCGAGCTCGCTTCCCTGCCGGGGGCCTGGGCCAGCCGGTGACGCCGGCGGCGCGGGTGTTCTGCGGATCGGTGCGGCCCGTGGAGCACGGTTCGGGCACGCCGGGACCGAAAGGGGTCACTCGCCCGTCGAGGGCGATCCCGTGATGAGGACGGCGACGGAGGCGCGACTACGCGGGAGGTGCGGGGAGCCGGACGGACACCGTCGTGCCCACACCGACCGTGCTCGACACGTCGAGCGTGCCGTGCATGGCCTCGGCGAGGCCGCGAGCCAGCGGCAGACCGAGCCCGACGCCCTCTTCGGAGTCTGCGCCCAGCCTGTCGAACGGGGTGAAGAGTCTCCCGAGGTGCTCGTCCGCGATCCCGGGGCCGGTATCCGTGACGGTGATCAGCACTCCGTCCGTGACGCGCTGCCAAGCGACCTCGACCTCACCCCCGGACTCGTTGTAGCGGATGCCGTTGACGGTGAGGTTGAGCAGCACCTGCCGCACCCGTCGGGGGTCGGCGCGCACCGTCACGGGGCCACCGACGCGTCGGACCACCACGCGATGACCGGCCGCCAAGGACTCCGCCATGGCGAACACCTCGTCCACCAACGGGTCGAGGTCGACGTCGTGCAGGTGCAGCGGCAGCGCCCCGGCCTCGATCCGGGCCACGTCCAGGACGTCGTCGACGATCGAGAGGATGTGGGCGCCCGCCGAGGAGATGTGCCCGAGGGCGACGTCCCTCCGCGTCGGGGACAGGTCGAGTGTGCCGAGCACCTCGATGAACCCCTCGACGGCCTGCAACGGAGTGCGCAGCTCGTGCCCGAGCGCGGTCAGGAAGTCGGTCTTGGCCCGGTTGGCCGCCTCGGCGGCTCGCTGGGCGACCTCGGCCTCCCGCCGCCTCCGGCGCTCGCTCTCCGCGGCTCGTCGACCGGTGATGTCCAGGACGTTGACCGACAGGTGCAGGGGCCGCCCACCCGGCCCGCGGACGGGCGAAACGACGATGGCCACCTCCAGCGGGCGCCCGTCCGGCGTCCGTGCGGTCGCCTCGTACTGGTCGCCTGGAGTGCGCCGGTGGAACAGGTCCTCCAGCCGGACGCCGAGCAGCTCGTACTCCGTCTGGCCGAGCAGGTCCAGGAGGGCCCGGTTCATCCTGGTCAACGCGCCGTCCAGCGTCGCCAGTGCCATACCCGTCGCGTTGTCCTCGAAGGCTCGGCGGAAGCGTTCCTCGCTCTCGGTGAGCGCTCCGAACAGCCTGTCGTGGTCGATCGCGACGGACGCGAGATGGGTCACCCGCTCGACGAGGCGTTCCTCCCGCGGATCGGGCCGGTGCGGCTCGTCGTGGTAGACGGCGAAGGTCCCCGTGACCCCCGAACGGCCGCGGATCGGGGTCGACCAGCATGCCCGCAGACCGTGCGTCGCGGCCAGCGGACGGAAGGACGCCCATCGGGTGTCGGTGGTGATGTCCTCTGCCACCACGACGCGGCCGAGGTAGGCCGCCGTGCCGCAGGATCCGGCCGAGCTCCCGATCGACATGCCGTCTATCGCCGCGGAGTAGTCCGCGGGCAGCGAGGGGGCGGCGCCGTGGCGCAGGGTGGCCGAGTCCGGGTCCAGGAGCAGGACGGAGCAGCGGCAACCGGGCAGCAGCTCCTCGAGGGTGGCGGTGATGCCGGTCAGCACCTCGCCCAGGTCGGTGCCGATCGCGATCTGCTCCAGGATCCGCGTCTGCTTCCGCAGTAGTGCCACGGAGTCCTCGTGGTCGAGCCCGGTGTCGACGGTCACGGCTCGAGCCGGTAGCCGACGCCGCGGACGGTCACGACCATGCCGGATCCCAGCTTCTGCCGCAGGCGGTGGACGTGCTCGGTGACGGTCGCTTCGCTCTGCCAGCCCGTCGAGCTGTCCCACACGTGCTCCAGGAGCTGGGCGCGGGTGAACACCTGCCGGGGGTGGGCGGCCAGGTAGGCGAGCAGGTCGAACTCGCGGGCGGTCAGGTCGACCGTAACCCCCTCGACGGCCACCGTGCGGGCCGCGACGTCGATGCGCAGAGCTCCGGCGGGCTCCGAGGAGGCCGGGGGCCGGACTCCGCCGCCGGAACGCCGCAGGACGGAACGCACTCTGGCGCCGAGCTCGCCCGGGGAGAAGGGCTTGACCAGGTAGTCGTCGGCACCGAGATCGAGCCCGGTGATCCGGTGGCCCTCGCCGCTGCGGCCTGAGAGCACGATGACGGGGAGATGGCCGTCGGTGCGCACCTGTTGCAGGACCTCGAGCCCGCCGACACCCGGCAGGGACAGGTCGAGCACCACGAGGTCGGGTCGGTCCTTCTCGATGACGTCCAGCGCGGTCTGTCCGTCCGCGGCCTCCCGGACGACGAAGCCCTCCGCCTCCAGCTGCCACGAGACCACGGTGCGCACCCGGGCGTCGTCGTCGACGACGAGGACCGTGCCCCGACGCGTCTGCAGGGCAGGCGGGGCAGGCGACGTCGACATCGAAGGACCTTCCGATCTCGCGCCACGGCTGTGCGGCGCCTCGCTGGGTGGGGCCGTGGTGGGCCCGCGGAGCACCGCAAAGAACCACCGGTTCGTTCAGTGTCCGGGAGTCACCGCGCCGAGGCAAGAGGGGGGTGAGCCGGCCCGACGACGGCTTCGCCCGGCACGCCGTAATACGTACACTGAATGCACGCGGCAGGCCGAGCGTGCTCGCCCCGGTCGGGCGGGGTCCGCAGCGCCGGGTCCGACAGCGTCTCACCACCAGGCGGGCAGGCCACCGCAACCCCTTGCGACACGCGAGACCAGAGGAGCACTCGATGACGAGCCTTGTCGACCGGCACGCGGCGCGCGCCGCCGAACTGTTGCCGGAGCCGGCGCTGTTGATCGGAGACGACCGGATCACCAAGACGTCGAGCGGGTTCCTCGAGCGGACCGACCCGTCCACCGGGCTCGTGCTCGCCGAGTTCCCGGTCGCGGGCCGCGACGAGGTCGACCGGGCGGTGGCCACCGCCAAGGCCGCCTTCAGGAGCTGGCGGCGGGTGCCCGCGGACCGCCGGCGCCGGATCCTCTCGGACTGCGCACGGGCGATCCTCGCCCACGAGGAGGAGCTCGGAGCCATCTCGGCGCTGGAGATCGGCACGCCGGTGAGTGGCAACTTCCTCGGCACCGCGGCCGACCAGTTCGACTACTACGCGGGCTGGGCCGACAAGTTCGAGGGCGAGCTGATCAGCGCGTACCCGACGCGGGCGTTCAACTACGTCAAGTACGAGCCCTACGGCGTGATCGGTGCACTGATCACGTGGAACGGCCCGCTGGTCAACATGTCGATGAAGGTCGCTCCCGCCCTCGCGGCAGGGAACACGGTGGTCCTGCGCACTCCTGAGCAGGCGCCGTTCGGCCCGCAGCGCCTCGGCGAGATCCTGCTCGAGGCGGGGCTTCCCGCGGGCGTGCTCAACATCGTGGCGGGCGGTCCGGAGACCTCGGAGGCGATCATCCGGCACCCCGACGTGCGCAAGGTGAGCTTCACCGGCGGACCCGAGATCGCCAAGAAGATCATGACGACCGCGGCCGAGACCCTGACCCCGCTGTGCCTGGAGCTCGGGGGCAAGTCGGCCAACCTCGTGTTCGCCGACGCCGACCTGGACCGGGCAGCGGAGCACGCGGCACGGTTCTCCGTGCTGACCCTCGCGGGCCAGGGCTGTGTCCTGCCCACCCGCCTCCTGGTGCAGGACACCGTCTACGACGAGATGGTCGAGCGTGTCAAGGCCGTCGCCGAGAGCCCGACGATCGGGGACCCGCTCGACCCGGCCACCACTCTCGGACCGGTCATCAGCCAGGCCGCGGTCGACCGGATCCTCGGCTTCGTCGCCGGTGCCCGGTCCGAGGCGCGGGTGGTGACCGGTGGCGAACGGCTCTCCGGTGAGTGGGCGGAGGGCTTCTTCCTCACGCCCACGGTGGTCGCCGACGTCGAGCACACCAGCACCCTGGCCCAGCAGGAGGTGTTCGGGCCGGTCCTGGCCATCATGCCGTTCCACACCGAGGAGGAAGCGGTCGCCAAGGCGAACGACACGGCGTACGGCCTGGGCGGCTACCTGCACACCTCGGACCTGGCCCGCGCGCATCGCGTCGCGGACGAGCTCGAGGCCGGGGTCATCGGGGTCAACGGTTTCCCGTCGATCACGGGGGCGACCCCGTTCGGTGGCACCAAGATCAGCGGCTTCGGCCGCGAGGGCGGCCGGGCGGGGATCGAGGAGTTCGTCCACCACAAGAACGTCTGGATCCCGCTGGACTGATCAGAGGTCTGCCCGTCCCTGCCGGGCGGGCGGACCCGGTTCGCCGTGGACTCGGCCACGGTCGCGAGCCCCGGGTGAACCAGGCCGGTCCGGCGCTGCGGCCCGCGTGATGCGGGGCGGATGATGCCGGGCGGGTGATGCGGACCGCAGCCGAGCCCGAGTGCTACGCTTAGGCCGGGCTCAGACCCAGGAGGTCCCGCACGACGCGGCGGTGGTCGCGGGGCGCGCCGAAGAGCTTCTGGGAGCCTTTCGCCCGTCGCAGGAACACGTGGATGTCGTGCTCCCAGGTCATCCCCGTGCCGCCGTGGAGCTGCAGCGCTGCCCCCGCGACCTCGACCAGGGCGTCGGAGCACCAGGCCCCCGCGATGGAGCCGAGCCGCACCGCCTCCGCCGGGGCCTCGTCGTCGCCACCGGCGAGGGCCTGGTCGGCTGCGTTCCGGGCCGCCCAGGACGCGGCGGCCGAGGCCTCCCGCGAGATCGACATGTTCACGCAGCGGTGCTTGAGCACCTGGAACGATCCGAGGGCGCGGCCGAACTGGTACCGGTTGCGCAGGTGCTCGATCACGATCTCGAGCAGCTGCGTGGTCGCCCCGACCTGCTCGGCGCTCAGCGCGGTCGCCGCCAGCGCGGCGAGCAGCCGCAGGGCCGCCGAACTCGTCGACGGGGCGAGGACGAGCTCGGCCGGCGTCTGGGCGAACCGGTGGGTCGACATGGGCCGCGTCAGGTCCAGGGTGGCCAGCGGGGCACGGTCGTGGCCCGCGGCATCGGACCGAACCGCCCAGACCCCGGTCCCGGCCGCGCTGTCGGCCACGACGTAGACCAGGTCCGCCACCAGGCCCTGCGGCACGCCGAAGAGCGTGCCGTCGAGCGTCCACCCCGACGGTCCCTCGGCGGCGCGCACGCTCGGTGCGCTGCCGGCGGCGGTGAGCCCGCCGACGGTGGCGATCACCTGCTCCTCCACGAGCAGGGACCACTGCGCCTTCACATCCTGGTCAGCGAGGCCGAGCAGCAGCGGGGCGATGACGGCGGACTCCAGGAACGGGCCGTTGTAACACGCCCGGCCGGTCTCCTCGAGGATCACCGCCGCGTCGGACAGGGTCAGACCCAGCCCGCCGTGCTCCTCGGGCACGAGCACGGCGGTCACCCCGAGCTCCTCGCTCAGCTGCCGCCAGACGGCGGCGTCGAACCCGGCCCCGGGACCGCCCTCGGCCTGACGGGCGGCCTCGATCGGCTGGGCGCGGGCCAGCAGCTTGCGCACCGTGCTCCGGATCTCGCGCTGCTCGTCGGTCTCGGCACTCGACATCGCTTACTCACTCCTCTGCAGGGCAACGGCGGGACCGGGCGTGGACAGCCGCTCGGCGAGCAGTGCCCGGACCGCCTGCCCGTCCGGTTTCAACGCGACCGTGCGCGGCAGCGTGTCGACGACCTCGATGACCCGCGGCACCTTGTAGGCCTCCACCCGCTCGCGCAGCCATCCCGCGAGCTCGGCCTCCTCCGGCGGCTCGGCGCCGGGACTGGGCTCGACGGCGGCGACCGGGACCTGGCCCAGACGCGGGTCGGGCAGCCCGACGACGACGGCGTCCGCGATCGCCGGGTGCGAGCGCAGGAGCGCGGCGAGCTCACCGGGATCGATCTTGAAGCCGCCTCGGTTGATGGCTCCGTCCGCGCGGCCGACGATCCAGAGGAACCCGTCCTCGTCGTACCGGGCGAGATCGCTGGTCCGGATCCAGTCGGCGGCGTCGCCCGCACCGACCGCCTGGGCCGTGCGGACCTCCAGGAGCCCGACCGAGCCCACGGGGAGCTCGGCCTCCGTGGCCTGATCGATCACCCTGACCTCGACACCGGGGTGCAGTCGACCCACCGCGCCCTTCTTGATCTTCGACAGGCGCTTGTGGTCCTTCAGGGTCCAGCTCGCGAGGCCCTGCATCTCGGTGGCGCCGTAGGCCTGCAACACCGCCACGTCGAACCGGTTCTCGAACTCCTCGGCGAGCGCCGGGTCCAGCGGCGCGGAGCCGGCGCGCGCGGCGCGCAGCGAGGCGAGCCACGACGGGTCGATGTCGGCGTCGAGGATCATCCGCAGTGCCGCCGGGGGGACACCCGTCGTGACCACCTGGTGGTCTCGCACGGCCTTCGACCACGCGATCGGTTCGAACCGCTCCAGCAGGGCCAGTCGCCTGCCCGCCGCCACCGTCACGCAGATCGACTGGATGGCGCTGGAATGGGCCAGCGGCAGCATCTGGATGGTGACGCCGGTGCGCAGGGCCACCGCGTCACCGCTGCCCTTCTTGTTGTGATGCCGGTCCACCGCCTCGATCGAGGCGGACAGCGCACTGCGCGTGATCTCGATCCGCTTGGGGGTGCCGGTGGTGCCACTCGTCTTGAGACTGACCGCACACCCCGGCGCGGTCTCGGTACCGGCGAGGTCTCGTCCGGGCTCTGCAGCCGCGAGCACGGTGGCGCTCGCCGCAGGCCCGCGCTCCAGGCGGACGGCGGCGGCGCCGATGCCGCGCGCGGCGTCCAGGACGCCGGGACGGTCCCAGTCCGTCTGCACCGCCGCGATGACCGCGGGCCTGAGCTCGGTGATCTCCGCGGAGAGCGCGGCGTCGGGCTGCATGTTGTTGAGCAGCAGGAGCGGCCGGGCCTCCGACAACGCCCACAACAGCGTCGCGACCGTCGCCGTGTCGTTACGCGAGACGAGCGCGAGGTAGCCGTCCTGCGGAAGGTCGCGCAGGGACGACATCACCGCGGAGAGGTTGTCACCGAGCCGGGTCAGATCGCCCCAGGTGTCCCAACGCCCGTCCTGCGATATCGCGTGGGCGTTCGGATCGAGGCGGAGGACGCTTGCGACACGGGTGCTGAGGTCCACGGCTGTCCTGACTGACGAGAAGGGAAGAGGGCCGAACTACCTAGAGTACACTCTTTGATGTGTGATCGGGTGGTCGGAACGTACACATCCGGACGCCGGGCCCACGCCTGAACGGCGACCGGAGGAGTTGTCGTCAGACCGGTTCGGGAAGCCGGACCGGGCCGAGCGCTCGGGAGGCCAGCAGGACTGTGGCGTCACCGCGGATGTTCTGGTCGCCACGCTGGTTCGTGCCGCTCAGCGCCAGCTCGACCAGCGGGCCGAGCGTCGGGTCGATGCGCTTGTCGGTGATCGTGGAGGTGAGCCAGGTGGTATCGCCCACGTAGTTGAACCGACGGAACTCACCGCGGACGCGGTAGACCCACCCGTCGTCTCCGGAGAAGTTCGTGCAGTAGTGGACCAGCCAGGTCCACCGCAGCGGACCGATGTCGTATGCCGCGGGTACGCCGATCCGCTGGGCCCCGCCGTCGTCCCAGTGGATGCGCATGATCGCGTCCCAGGCGCCGAAGTCGTCCTTGCTGTAGAAGCCGCGCAGCCGCCTGCGGTTCTCCCGGCCGAGCCGCAGCGCCGGGAAGCCGTAGCCGTACCAGCCCGCGCCCATGAAGAAGTTCATCAGGTCGGTGATCAGCATAGGGCCCTTGACCATGCGCGGACCCGGTGCGCCGACCTCGGCGTCCTCGTAGAAGAGGGTGTCGGCGCCGCGGATCAGCTCGGCGTCGTACGCGTCGTCGATCTCCTGGATCTGCTCGGGGGTGTAGGAGGCCCGCTGCTCGGCGGGCCTGCTCTTGCGGCCCGTCGAGTCGACCTTGCGCCGTTCGGCGTGGATGTACCACGGCCTGCGCCGGGCGACTACTCGGCCCTCCTGGTCCCACCAGGTGTTCTCGTTGGTGGCGATGACCGACCGGCCCGCGAAGGTGGACTCCTTCTCGCGCACGTCAGCCAGCACGGTACTGCGGGTCAGGGTGTCTCCCGGCCGGATGGGCTTGTAGAACCAGCCCTCGTGGCCGGCGTTGAACAGGTGCACCCCGCGCAGCGCGAACCGGGTCCGGGCCGCGAGCTCATCCGGGACCGTGGGGGAGTGGTCGATACCCATCGTCCACTCGTAGCCGGGTGGGGCGACCATGCCGCCCCACCGGGTGTCGGCCCCGTAGTGCCGATCGGTGTAGAGCGGGTTGAGGTCGCCGTAGCCGTGCGCGAACTGGCGGATGCTGTCCGTCGAGGCGGTCTCGTTCCACGGCCAGGTGACGACGCCGTTCCGCATGGTCGGGTTCGGGTACCCGATCCGCTCGCGCATGAGCTCGATGGCCTCGTCGGTGATCGAGCCCTGCAGCAGTCCATCTGACATATGACATCCTCGGCAACATGGTCAGGCTGTGATGAGTACACTGAACTCGACATCGTGGCCGGGGTCAAGGCCGCAGCGCACACCAGTAGGTGGCCGGGCGTTTCCAGGTCGGCGTCGCCGGGCTTCGCGTCGCCCCCGTCGGGTGAGACGACCGCATCCGGTTCGGAGCGGGCGCACCGTCGGAATCGTGCTGTCGCGTCGTCCCCGGCTCGCGCCCAGGTGGAGGGTTCGTCGGTGACCGTCGACGGCGATCGTCCACTCCTCGCGGTCGGTACCGTACACGTTCGTCCGTCCCGCGCGTCCGTGTTCGCGCGCCGTCGTGGCAGCACCGCGCTCGCTCCGGCCCTCGGCGCGTCCGGTCACGATGCCCCAGGCCGCCGGGGTCGGTCGCCCGGGGCTTCGCGTGGCGCTGGGAAGCCGATGACACCGGGGCGTCCATTCGGTATACTCATCAGCGCGCTGTGCGGCGTCGTGGGGCCCTCCGGGCAGGCGCGGCGCTCGCGGTTGCAGTCGATCGTCAGAGAGGACGCCATGGGTTCGCAGGTCATCATCGCCACGTTCACGCCGAGGCCCGGTGACGAGGACGCGGTGCGTGCGGCGATCGTCGCGGCGATCCCGGCGTTCCACGCCGAGGAGGGATGCGAGCGCTACGCCCTGCACGAGGTGCGGGGCGAGCACTCCGCCTTCAGTGTCGTGGAGCGATGGGCTCGGGCCAGGCGCTCAAGGCGCACGCCACCGGTCCCGCCCTCGCGGAGCTCACCGCGGCGGTCGAGGGCAGGCTGGCGAAGCCGCTGGAGGTCGTGCGGCTCGCTCCGATCCCGGCGGGGGACGAGGCGCTCGGCGCCGTCTGACGTCGGTGCGGCCGACGTCCAGGGAACGACCGACAAAGGGGCCGACAGCGGTCCGGGATTGTGCGCCGGAGGGCGGACTGATGAGTGAAGGCGTAAGCGGTGCCGACGCCGCGGTGCTGGCTGCGGCGGCCTCGGGTGACCCCGAGGCGCTGCGGTCCGCCGCGCGTGAGTGGATCGAGCGGAACGTGCCTGCGGAGTGGCTCGCCGCGGCGCTGGCCGGCGACATGGACCGGCTGCACGCGGTCCGCTCGCCGGAGGCGTACCGGGAGTGGTATCCGCCCCTGGGGCGGTCGGGGCTGACCGTGCCGACCTGGCCCGTGGAGTACGGCGGCCTCGGCTTGTCGCGCTCCCAGTCCGGGGTGGTGGCCGCCGAGCTCCGGCGGGCCCGTCTCACCACCCTCAACGTGGTCGGGATCGGGCTGGTCGCACCCACGCTGCTGCAGTACGGGTCCGAGTACCAGAAGCAGACGCTGCTCGGTCCCATCGTCGACAACACGGCGAAGTGGTGCCAGCTGTTCAGTGAACCGGGCGCGGGTTCGGACCTGGCGGGGCTGTCCACCAAGGCGGAGCGCGTCGATGCGGACACCTGGCGGATCGACGGCCAGAAGGTGTGGAGCAGCTTCGCCCACGAGGCGGACTACGGGATCCTGCTGGCCCGCACCGATCCCTCCCTCCCGAAGCACCAGGGCATCACCGTCTTCGCCTTCCCCATGCGCCACGAGTCCGTCACGGTCCGCCCGCTGCGCAAGATCAGTGGCGATCACGAGTTCAACGAGGTCTTCATCAACGACGCCGTCGTCGACGACCGGCTGCGCATCGGCGAGCAGGGCCAGGGCTGGGAGATCGCGCGTGCGGTGCTCGCCTTCGAACGGGCGATGCTGTCGGGCGCGGGCTCCGGCCTGCGTGAGCGCACCAGCGGCTCGTCCATCCAGACGCTGGTCACGGCGGCCAAGGCGGCGGGCGCGGTCGACGATCCGGTGATGGCGGACGAGGTCGTGCGCCTCTACGTCGAGAACCAGGTCGTGCAGCTGACCAACGCACGGGCTCGATCGCTGGGCAGGGAGGGTGCGGCACCCGGCCAGCTCAAGGTCCTGGCCTCGGAGCACAACCAGCGCCTGCAGGCCGCGCTGCTCGACCTCACCGGCGCGGTCGTGTACGACCCGGAGGACGCCTCGGCGGCGCGGCGGGCCTTCGGGTTCCTGCGCAGCAGGGGCGACACCATCGGCGGCGGAACCTCCGAGGTGCAGCGCAACAACGTCGCGGAGCGGGTCCTCGGACTGCCCAAGGACCCCTTCTCCGACAACACCATCCCGTGGCGCGACATCAAGCGCGGCCCCACGGCGTAGAGGCGCCCTCGTTCCTGCTTGACAGTGGGACGACGGCGTTCATAGGCTCTTCGACGAGAAGAGGGTACTGAGTTCCCTCTTCGTGACCGATCCTCGACGGTGACGATCGCGTGCGGATACTGCGGCGAGAGCACCGGCTGGCCCTACGGCCGGGAGAGCTCAAACCTTCTTAGGAGGAACGAATTGTCCGCAGTGTGGAGCACCCCACTCGTCCATGACCGCATGATGGTGACCGGGGCGGGTTCCGGCATCGGCCGCGGCGTCGCGCTGGAGGCGGCCGCCCGCGGCGCCACGGTGTACATCGTCGGCCGCCGGATCGAGCGTCTCAAGGAGACCATCGCACTCGCCGAGGGGGCACCCGGCACGCTGATCCCGCTCGCCTGCGACCTGACGGACCCGGTCGCGGTCGACGCGCTGTTCACCGGCGTCGAGACGGAGGGCGGCCCGGTCCAGGCGCTCGCCCACTGTGCGGCAAGCGTGCAGTACCAGCCCGCGCGGGAGATCACCTTCGAGTCGTTCAGCCAGGTCATCGGGACCACGCTGTTCACCGCGTTCAACACGCTGCACCGCTGGGCCCGGCCCCTGCTGGACACCGAGTTCGACGGCGTCGCGGTGGCACTGACCAGCTCGGTCGCGCACCGGGGCACCCCGGGCGTCGCGCACTCGTCGGCGGGGAAGTCCGGCATCGAGGGCTACGTCAAGAGCGTCGCGCGCGAGTGGGGTGGCAGCGGCATCCGGATGAACGTGGTGGGCCCCGGCCGGTTCCCGGTCGAGAAGTCCAAGGACATGTGGGACCGGCTCACGGCGGAGGAGAACTCCACCGGCACCGCGCGCATCGCGGTCGGCCGCTACGGGCGGCTCTCGGAGATCGTCGGGCCGATCATGTTCATGTTGAGCGAGGCGGCCGGCTTCCTGACCGGCGAGGTGTTGCACGTCGGTGGCGGTGACCGGCTGACCCCGGCGATCGGTGCTCCTCCCGGAATCACGGCCGCCCAGGCGACCGGTGACGCCTGAGGGTCCACGACCCGACCCCCGCCTGCGGGCGGCACGCGGTGTGCCCAGCCCATGAAGCCGACGAAGGACGAGATGATGGAGAAGCCACTCGAGGGTGTCCGGGTCCTCGACCTGACGCACTGGTGGTCGGGCCCGGAGGCCACCTCGCTCCTGGCAGCGCTCGGGGCCGACGTGATCAAGGTCGAGGCCGTGCAACGGCCGGACTCCTCGCGGGCCCACCGTGCGCGCGACATCGACAACGACCCGGAGTGGTACGAGCGCGGGGTGGTGTTCAACAGCGCCAACGCGGGCAAGCGGGGCATTACACTGGACCTGTCCCGGCCCGCGGGCCGGGAGCTCTTCCTCCGGCTCGCCGCCGACGCGGACGTCGTGATCAACAACTTCTCGGCCCGGGTGATGTCCAACCTCGGTCTGGACCACGCACGGCTGGTGGAGCTCAACCCGTCGATCGTGACGGTGGACATGACCTCTTTCGGGCTCACCGGGCAGTGGCGTGACCTGGTCGGTTTCGCCTATGTCTTCGAGCAGATGAGCGGGGCGGCCGGGGTGACCGGCTACGAGGCCGACCAGCCCGGGACCCTCGGTGGCGCGTCGGACCCGTCCGCGGGCTACATCGGTGCGTTCGCCGTCCTCCTCGGGCTCAGCGCTCGGGACCGCACCGGGCAGGCACAGCACTTCGACATCTCGCAGACCGAGGCGGTCAGCGCGTTCCTCGGTCCGGAGCTGATCAAGGCGCAGCTGACCGGTGCCGTCCCGGACCGGCGGGGCAACCGGCATCCGCGGCTTGCACCGCACAACGTCTACCGCAGTGCGGGTGCGGACGAGTGGGTGGCCGTCGCCGTGCGGACGGACGAGGAGTGGACGAGCCTCGTCGAGGTCCTCGGCCGCCCGGCGTGGGCGACCGACCCCACGCTGGCCACCGCCGCCGGGCGCAAGGAGCACGAGGACCTGATCGACGAGCACCTCGGCGCCTGGATCGGCACCCGGACCAAGGAGGACGTCGCCGCGGCACTGTGGGCGGCGGGCGTCCCGGCGGGCGAGGTGCTCGACGGCGGCGAGCTGGAGAGCGACCCCCAGTTCGTCGCCCGCGGCACCTTCCAGGCGCTGCACCGCGCGCCGATCGGGGACCTGGCGGTCCCGGTGGCGCCGATCCGGCTGTCGGACACCGACACCTCGCACACCAGGCCTGCGCCGCACCTCGGTGAGCACAACGGTGAGGTGCTGCAGGGGCTCCTCGGCCTCAGCGACGACGACTTGGCGGTCCTCGTCGCGGACTCCGTCGTGGGCACGAGGCTGCCGTGAACACGGGTGACGAGGAGGGAACGGGGCGTGGAGGCGAGATGAGCACGGCTGCTCTGGACGGGATGCTGGTCGTCGACGTCGGGACCGGGGTGCCGGGCTCGTACTGTGCGCGGCTCCTCGCCGACTTCGGTGCGGACGTGATCTCGCTCGTGGACCTGGCCGAGGGGTCCACCGAGCCGCTGGACGGGGACGCCGACGAGGCCGCCCTGGCGACCTTCCTGGGACAGAACAAGCGCAGCGTCGCCCTGGACACCTCAGACGAGCGAGGTGCGCGGCTGTGGCGTCGGCTGGTGGAGCGCGCGGACGTCGTCGTCGACGCCGGTGACGGTTCCGGTGAGTCGGCCCTGGCGCGCCACGGCGTCGACGTGGACGATCTTATCGGGGGCGAGTCGCCGACGGTGGTCGTCTCGATCTCGCCCTTCGGGTGGGAGGGGCCGTACCGCGGCAGGCCCGCGACCGACCTCACGGTGGCCGCCCTGAGCGGGTGGCTCAAGACCCTGGGCGACCCGGACCGCGCGCCGGTCGCGGCGGGGTTCCCCATGATCGACTACGTGTCGGGCGTGGTCGCGGCCGTCGGGACCCTCGCCGTGGCGCGGGCCGTTCGGCACGGGGCTCCCGGGCGCCGGGTCGACGTCTCCCAGCAGGAGGTCGGCAACCGACTGGCGCTGTACCCGTCGGTCGCGGCACGGCTGGGGATGACCCCCGTCCGTCGGTTGCCGTTCCCGATGTACGTCGAGGCGAGCGACGGGTACGCAGCGGTGAACGCGCTGTCGGCCCAGCACTTCCGGGACGCGTGCCTCTACATGGGTCTCGATGCCGAGGCGGACGATCCGGCCATGGCGGCCAACGAGGCGTGGCGGACCGATGCGGCCCCGATGTTGCAGGGCCGGATGGACGAGTGGGCCAAGGACAAGACGCGGGACGAGATCTTCGAGGTCGGCCAGGCCATGCGCATCCCGACGGCGATCCCCTACACGCTGCTCGAGGTCCTGGAGAAGGAGCACTACCACGAGCGCGGCTTCTTCCGGCCGCTCTCGGTGGGCGGCACGACGGTCCAACAACCGAGGGGCCCGCTGCTGTCCGACCTGAGCCGCTCGGAGTGGCGCGAGGCCTCGCGGCGCGGTGCCGACACCGACGAGGTCCTGACGCAGTGGCTCCCGGACCGCTGAACCCGCAGGCACTGTCGGCGTCGACCGTGTCCCGCGGCCGTGCCCGACGACAGACCATGGATCAACACGACGTCGACGGACCCGTCGTCGTCGACCACGAAGGGGCCGTGATGGACAACGCTGCCGAGCAGTACCGCTCGGAGATCCGGCTGTGGCTCGCCGAGAACGCGCCCGCGGACTGGCGCACGGTGGTCCCGACCCTGGACGAGGCCGCCGTCGTCGAGTACTACCAGGCTTGGGCGCGCAAGCTCCACTCGGGCGGTAACCTGGTCCCGCACTGGCCGGTCGAGTTCGCTGGCCGTGGGCTGGGCATCGCCGGGCAGGTCGTCCAGCAGCAGGAGTTCAGCCGAGCCGACGCCCCGCGCCCACGGCCGTTGGCGATCTCGCTCGGCCACGCGGCGGCGACGCTGATGGAGCACGGAGACCCCGCCCAGCAGAAGCTGATCGACCACATCCTCGACGGCGGGATCTTCTGCCAGGGCTTCTCCGAGCCGGAGGCGGGTTCGGATCTCGCGTCGCTGCGCACGCGGGCGGTCCGCCGGGGTGACAGCTACATCGTGACCGGGCAGAAGACCTGGTCGAGCTTCGGACGCTACGCGTCCTGGTGCCTGCTGCTCGCGCGCACCGACTCCGAGGCGCCCAAGCACAAGGGGATCACGTTCTTCCTGGTGGACATGAAGTCCCCGGGGCTGACCGTACGTCCGATCAAGCAACCGACCGGCTCCGCGGAGTTCGCCGAGATCTTCTTCGACGAGGTCGAGGTGCCCGCCGCGATGCGGATCGGCGAGGAAGGGCAGGGCTGGCGGATCGCGCAGACCACCCTGACGAGCGAGCGCGCCGTCCAGCTCCTGGAGATGAGCGCCTCGCTGCGGTCGTCCTTCGACCGGCTGGTGGCGGCCGCGTCGGTGCCGTCCGCGCCGGGTGCCCTGCCGCCCGTGGAGGATCCGGCCTACCGGCAGCGGTTCGCCGACGTCGCCCTCGAGATCGAGGTTCTGGCCGCGCTGAGTGCGCAGTCCCTGTCCCGGGTGATGAGCTACGAGGACCTCGGACCGCTGTCGTCGCTGGTCAAGATCGCGATGAGCAGGGCCGTCCAGAACTTCAGCGGCCTGGCGACCGAGCTCGGCGGTATCGAGGCGCTGGCGGACCTGGGGCAGCCCCGGGAGATGGGTTACCTGTCGGGCCACCACTACGCCGACCACGTTCGTTCGTGGGCCTTGACGATCTCCGCGGGCACCAACGAGATCCAGCGCAACATCATCGCCGAGCGTGTCCTCGGCCTGCCGAGGGAGCCGCGTCCGTGACGTCTCAGACCATCTCCGACAGGGACGCCCTCGGCCAGACCGCCGCGCGCATCGTGGCCGAGCACGGCTCGATGGAGCGGATCGACGACGTCACGACCGACGACCTGGGTTACGACGCCGGTCTCTGGACGAGGTTCGTCGATCTCGGCATCCCCGCACTCCTCGTGCCGGAGGAGGACGGTGGCCTCGGCCAGACCCTCGCCGAGGTGGCGACCATCGCGGCCGAACTCGGTCGCGCGACCGTGCCAGGTCCCTTCCTGAGCAGTGCCGTCACCGCCACCGCCGCCCTGGCGGCCCTGGCGGCATCCCCGCAGCGGTCGGCCCTGCTGGAGTCCCTCACCGAGGGTGGGCAGATCGCAGCCTGGATCGACTCGCCTGCGGTCGCGCTCTCTCACGGGGACGACGGCGGTCTCCTCCTGAAGGGGGAGGCGCCGAGCGTGCTCGGTGCCGATGCGGCTGATGTGCTCGTCGTACACGCGGGTGGGTACGTGCTGGAGGTTCCGGCCGCGGTCACCGAGCGGACGACCACGCGGCTGTCCGACCAGACGCGGCGCGTCGCCGCCGTCCGCTTCGACGGGGTGTCGGTGCCCGCCGAGGCGGTCCTGGGCGACGGCGCGTCAGCGGACACCGCGTCGAGAGCCGCCCGTCTCGCGTCCGCGCTCGCCCTCGCGGCGGACGCCGTGGGCGGGGCGGAGCAGGCACTGGCGCTGACGACCGAGTATACGAAGTCGCGCGAGCAGTTCGGTCGCACGATCGGTTCGTTCCAGGCGATCAAGCACCGGCTGGCCGACATGTTCGTCCAGGTGCAGTCCGCCAAGGCCATCACCGCCGAGGCCGCGGAGGGCTGGTCGCGGAGGGCCCTGTCCGACCCGGACCCGGATCTGGAGATCCTCACCGTCGCCGCGGCGACCTTCGCCACGTCCGCCTACGTGACGGTGGCCGGGGAGGCGATCCAGCTGCACGGAGGGATCGGGTTCACCTGGGAGCACCCGTGCCACCGCTTCTTCAAGCGCGCCTGGTTGGACAGGGCCCTGTGGGGGGGACACACCGCATCCCGCGCGTCCTTCAGCGACCTCGTCATCGCTCGTGCGCGGGCCGGCGCGGACGCTCCCTAGCCGCACCGGAAGCGCTGATCTCTCACGCGCTCGTGAACCGCGTATGGGGATTGAGGCTATTCTTTGACGATGGCCGATCCAGCTGCCGCAGCGGTACCCTTCGCGCCCACCAATGACGGGCGCAAGCTCGCGGCTCAGGTAGCGGAGTTGCTCGAGGACGAGATCATGGAGGCCGGCTGGCCGGTCGGACATGTGATGGGATCGGAGACCGACCTGATCGCACGGCTCGGAGTGAGCCGTGCGGTCTTCCGGGAGGCCATCCGTGTGCTCGAGCACCACGACGTGGCCTACATGCGGCGCGGCCCGGGGGGCGGGCTCGTCGTCAACGCGCCGGACTCCGCGGCCGCGGTGCGTGCCTGCGCGCTGAACCTCGGCTACCACGAGGCGACGTGGGAGCAGGTGTTCGAGGCCCGCAGCGCGCTCGAGCTGCGCTGCGTCGAGATCGCCACGCAGCAGATCGACGAGGATGGCATCGCCAAGCTTCGTGCCGCACTCGTCGCGGAGGAGCAGGCACAGGAGGCAGGCGAAGTCGGCACGAGCGACCTCCACCTGATCCTCGCCGAGATCTCGGGCAACCCCGCGTTCATGCTGTTCGTCGACGTGCTGACCAAGCTGAGCAGGGGCGGGGGCTCGCCCGAACGGACGCCCGCGGCCGCGCGCGACGTCCGCGAGGCCCACGACAAGATCGCCGACGCGGTCATTGGGGGGGACGTGGCGCTCGCCAGACATCGCATGCAGGTCCATCTCAGGGCCATGGGCCCGTGGCTCGCCCCGGACGGGGTGCGGATCGGCAGGCGCTGGGCGTAGTCGGTCCCCGGCAGGCCGGTCGTGCACGCGTGCCTCGGAGAGGCAGCCGGTGGTCGTCGTGGTCTGCGGGCCGGCCGTCGCCCTGACGGACCGTCCGGCCTCACGACGTCGGCCCCGGACCGCGGTCCGGGGCCGACGTCGTGGGAGCGGACGACGCTGACGGTGTCAGCCGACCCGTCGGAAGAGGGCCGCGAGGGCCTGACCGCCGCCGATGCACATCGTGACGATGCCGAGCTCGCCGTCCGTGCGCACGAGGTGCTTGGCCACCCGGACGGACAGGATCGCACCGGTGGCCCCGACCGGGTGGCCGAGCGCGATGGCCCCGCCGTACGGGTTGGTGCGCTCCGGGTCCAGGCCCGCATCGCGGATCACGGCGACCGCCTGGGAGGCGAACGCCTCGTTGAGCTCGACCACGTCGATGTCCGACGGGGTGGTGCCGGTCTGGTCGAACAGCTTGGCCAGGGCGAACATGGGAGCGTAGCCCATCAGCTCCGGTTCGTTGGCCGCGGTGGCCACGGCCTCCAGGGTGACGAGCCCGGTGAGCCCGCGTTCGCGGACCGCCGACTCGGTGGCCAGCACGACCGCCGCACCGCCGTCGTTGATCCCCGAGGCGTTCCCGGCGGTCACGGTGCCGCCCTCGGCGAACGCGGGCCGCAGCCCGGCGAGCTTCTCGAGCGTGGTGTCCGGCTTGGGGTGCTCGTCGGTCGTCACCGTCACCGAGCGGCGGCCCCCCGTCTCCACCGGGGCGATCTCCTCGGCGAAGGCCGCCGCCGCGGCCTCGGAGGCCGCACGCTGCTGGGAGAGTAGGGCGAACTCGTCCTGCTCGGCGCGCGAGACCCCGTACTTGGTGGCCACGTTCTCGGCGGTGACGCCCATGTGGATGTCGTGGAAGGGGTCCGTGAGCATGAGCACGGTGCCGTCGTAGAGCGTGCGGTCACCGAGCCGGTAGCCCGAGCGCGCTCCGAAGTCGTAGAACGGCATCCGCGTCATCGACTCGTCGCCACCGGCCACGGTGATCGACGCCCCGCCCCAACGCATCTGCATCGCCGCCGACCAGATCGCCTGCAGCCCGGATCCGCAGAGCCGGTTCACAGTGTAGGCGGGGATGGTGCGGGGCAGGTCGGCGGCCGCGGCGACGCGGCGGGCGTTGTAGGCGTCCGGCCCGACCTGGCCGATGCAGCCCATCACCACCTCCTCCACGTCCTCGGCCGCGACACCCGCGCGGTCGAGCGCCGACCTCACCGCGACCGCGCCGAGTTCGTGGGCCGGGACGTTCGCGAAGGCGCCGCCGAAGCTGCCGACGGGCGTCCGGGCGCCGTCGACGATGACGATCCGCTCAGCAGACACGCGGTGTCCTTTCTGGAGAAGGAGGGGTTCTCAGTCAGGCGAAGAGGTCTGCGGCCGCGGCGTCGAGGGACTCGAGGTCCCACGCCCTGCCCCCCGCCGAGATGGTGCCTGCGGCCCGCCAGGGCTCGTAACGGGTCACGGTGTCGCCGTAGACGTGGAACACCGAGCCGGACGGCGCCGAGCAGGTCGGGTCGGCGAGCCAGCCGACGAACGGGGCGACGTTCGCGGGGTCGTACTGGTCGAAACCGTCGACCTCCTTGCCCACCACGGCGGCGGCGGCGGGCGAGGCCATGGTCAGCCGGGTCCGGGCGCCGGGGGCGATGGCGTAGGCGCGCACCTTGTAGCGCTCGTTGAGCTCCAGGTGCGACAGCCGGGCCATCGACGCGATGGCGGCCTTCGCGCTCGCGTAGTTGAACTGGCCCACACTGCCGAGCAGGCCGTTGCTCGACGAGGTGTGGATCAGGGTGCGGTCCCGTTCCTCCGCCTTCGCCGAGCGCCAGTAGGCGGCGGCGTGGCGGGTCATGCAGAAGTGTCCTCTCAGGTGCACGCGGATCACCGCGTCCCACTCCTCGTCGCTCATCTTGACGAGCATGCGGTCGCGCAGGATCCCCGCGTTGTTGACCAGGACGTCAAGCCCCCCGAAGGCCTCGATGGCCGTCGCCACGGCGCGTTCGGAGCCCGCCCAGTCGGAGACGTCGTCATGGTTGGCGACCGCCCGTCCGCCGCGCTCCACGATCTCACCCGCGAGCTTCTCGGCGAGGCTCGCGTCCGATCCCTCTCCATGGAGCCCGCCGCCCACGTCGTTGATCACCACGGCGGCGCCCTGGGCAGCCAGGTACTTGGCGTACTCCGCACCGATCCCTCGGCCCGCACCCGTGATCAATGCGACCCGTCCCTCGAGTCTGGTCATCTCGACACCTCGTCTTCTGTGCTGGTCTCGTCAACGTCTTGCCCTCGCAGCCGGGTGCCGGCGGTACCCCGTGGGCGGTTCACAGCAGCTCGAGGGATGTCGCGAGCATTCGTTCCGCCGATGCCTCGCGCCCCGTCCTGCGCGGATCGTCCGGTGCGAACCGCTTGCCGATGTGTCGGGACATCGCCGCCATCTTGTAGAGCGCGGCCGCCAGGAACCACGACAGCTCCGCGGTGGCGTCCGGACGGGTCGAGCGTTCCTCGTAGCGGGCGGTCAGCTCCGCCGCCGACGGCATGCCCACCGGCTCGCGGTCGGCTCCGGGGTGGACCTCGGGCATGGCGGTGAGCAGCAGCCAGGCGAGGTCGACCCGGGGATCGCCGAGCGCCCAGATCTCCCAGTCCAGGACCGACGTCAGGATCTCGCCGACGAACAGGCAGTTGCCCAGCCGGAAGTCCCCGTGCACGAGCGTAGGCGCGACGGAGACGGGCAGGGAGTCCTGCAGGGCGGTGAGGACCTTCGACGCGGCGTCCGAACCGCCCGCCGCGGTCAGCGTCCGCTCCCACCGGGCCAGCTCGTCCGCGGGACTGACGACGGTCTCGCCCACCGCGACCGTGGCCGGGTCGACCGCGTGCAGGCCGGCGAGCGTCGTGGCCGCCGCGAGCGCGCGGGCGCGGACGACCTCCGGCGCCGGGAGCTCGCCGCTGGTGCCGAAGATGGGCTCGACCGACGACCCGGCGACGAGGTCCATGAGGAACAGCGGGGGCACCTCCGGTGGTGCGCCCGCGTCCGTCAGCAGGACGGTGGGGACGGGGACGATGCCGTCCCGGTCCAAGGCCGCCAGTATGCGGGCTTGGCGGAGCACGTCCCGGTTCGCGGTCGGCGGCAGCCCGGGCGGGGCCAGCTTGACGACGACGTCCTGGTCCGTCTCGTCGTCGCGGCGGAGTGTGGCCCGGTAGGTGACGCTGGACCGCCCGCCCTCCAGGACGGCCAGGTCCAGGACCTCGACAGGCCATTGGAGGAGCGAGGTGAGCCTCGCGCGCAGCTCCTCGGGATCCAGGTCGCGACGGGGCGTCGGCTGCTTGTCACTCACGGTGCTCTCCAGACCGTCATGGTCTTCACCCACAGACTGCTCGACTCATTTGAGGACACTTTAATTGCGGGGTGGGGTGGTTGGCTAGGGGCCACAGGCGGTCGGCCGCGACGCCGTCCGTCTACCTGCTCTCGCCGAGGTTCAGGGTCGGCGACCTCGTCGAGTGCTCGACCACGATGTCGATGTTGCCGAGCCGGTCGACGGTCGGGTGAGTCGGAGTGCGACGGCCGGGCCGGTGCCCCGCTCTCGTCGGACATCAGGACCGTTCTGCCGGCGAACGCCGTCGTCGATCAACTTCCACCAGGGAGGGGTGGTGCTTTAGGGTGTACTGAACCGCGAACGGCAGTCCGATGAAGGATACCGTGAACGTGTCGGTGGGGAACAGGCAATCGAGCAGGTCGGAGGGCGACGTGAACCACGACGTGGTGGTGGAGCGCAAGGAGGCCGTCGCGTGGGTGCGGGTCGACGGAGCGCACGGCAACGCGCTGACCCCGCAGCTGGTGCGGTCGGTCGCACGGGCTTTCGACGAGGCCGAGGCTGATCCGGGTGTGGCCGCGATCGCGCTGACCAGCTCGGCCCGCAACTTCTGCACGGGGGCCGAGCTCTCGCTGCTGAAGCGGGTGGCGGACGACCCCCTCGCGGACGACAACTTCGACGACCTGGGCTCGATCTACGACCTGTTCTGCCGCATCCAGGACTCGCCGCTGCCCACGGTGGCGGGGGTGGGCGGCAAGGTGCTCGGCGCGGGCATCAACCTGGCCCTCTGCTGTGACGTCCGGATCGTCGCCGACGACGTGTTGATCCGCGGCTTCGGCGCCTCCGGCGTGCATCCGGGTGGTGGGCACCTGCGCATGCTCGAGCGCGCCCTCGGCGCCCAACGGGCCGCCCAGCTGGGCCTCTTCGGTGCGGTGTACGACGCAGCCGAGGCTGTGAGCTCGGGGTTCGCCCTGCGTGCGGTGCCGCGTGCGGAGCTCGAGTCCGCCACGCTCGAGGTCGCTCAGGGTGCGGGTGGCGACCCCGCGCTGAGTCGCCGTGTCACGGCCAGCCTGCGGGCGAGCCGAGGCGATGTGGTGACGCCGCGGGCAGCGGTCACCATCGAGCGTGCCGCCCAGATCTGGAGCCTGGGTCGTCGCACCTACCCGTGACCCGCTCGAGCGGCACGGGACGACATGGCACTCCGCGCCCGGGACGACCACGGCGGGGTCGGTGCGGGCAACCGCGGCGCTGAGCGGCCACGCCTGCGCACGGCCCGAGACGGGCGCGGGTGAGCGGAAGGGACTGTGACTGTGCCTGCAGCGACTGTGCCGGCTCCGCGCGACGAGGACGGCATGCGCGTCGAGGAGTTCCAGCTCCACGTCGAGGACTCCGTCCTCCGCCCGCAGTGACAGCCCCTCGGCAACACTCATGTCCGCCGGTGGCCACTTCGGAGTCGCGCAGGAGCCGACCGCGCTCTGTCACGAGCTCCGTGAGTTCTTCCGACCACTGTCGTGGGCGGAGACCGAATGACCGTCGTACGACGAAGGGAGACTCCGTGTCGGAGTTGGAGGGCCGTTCCGCCATCATCACCGGAGGTGCGCGGGGGATAGGCCTGGGCATCGCCCGAGCATTCGTGAAAGAGGGCGTCGGCCTGGTCCTCACGGACCTCTCGGCCGAGTCGCTCGCCGTGGCTGCGGCCACTCTGGCGGAGGTCCGCGCGGACGTCCCGGTCGTCACGACGGTGGCGGACGGCAAGGACCCCGACGCGGCGCCCCGCGTGGTCGCCGAGGCCGTGCAGCGGTTCGGTCGGATCGACGTCCTGGTCAACAACGCCCAGCAGTTCCCGAAGGCCGCGCCCATCGAGTCGATCCGGTGGGAGGACATGGCCGCCTCCTACGACTCCGGGGTCTTCGCCACGTGGCGATACATGGCCGCCGCGTTCGAGTATCTGAAGGCCACCCAGGGGACCGTCCTCAACATGGGCTCGGGTGCAGGGGTGAACGCCCAGCCGGAGCACGGCGCCTACGCCTCGAACAAGGAGGCGATCCGAGGGCTCAGCCGCGTCGCGGCGCGGGACTGGGGTCGGTACGGGATCACGGTGAACGTTCTCAACCCCCGTGCGCACTCGGCCGAGTCGAAGAGGCTTCTGGAGGAGCAGCCGGAGCAGATCGCGGCCGTGCTGGCGAAGTCCGCGCTCGGTCGGTTCGGTGATCCTGAGCTCAACGTCGGCGGGCTCTGCGTCTTCCTCGCCAAGTCGGAGGGCAAGTTCATGACCGGTTCCACCTTCGACGTCAACGGTGGCGGGTCCATCCGTCCGTGAGGGCGGCGATCGGCTGTAGAGACACCTGAATGTTCCTCTCGTGCAGCCGATCGGGGGTATGAGGGCCCGGAGAGGCAAGAAGAGGATCCTCAGTCGATTCTTGATCGTTGACGGTCATTGCAGACGTGACGTAGTCTCGACGAGCCGGGCCGGGGACGTCGAGCGTTCCGAACCGAGTCGGCGCGAGCGCTCCGGTGAGGCTTCTGGACCCGGAGCAGGGCAGTCGACCGGCGGCCGGTAATCGCCATCTTCCTAGTGAAATGGAGGAAACGTGTCAGAGGAGACCGTTTCGCGCGACCACGTGGTCGCCGTCGTGCAGGCGTTCATCGATGGTATGGGGTCGGGCAACTGGGAGCAGCCCGAGAAGGTGTTGGCCGCCGTCGCGGACGACGCCTCCTGGTGGATCGCCGGTGGTCCGCCGCTGGGCGGCACGTTCACCAAGCAGGACATCATGGAGCGCTACCGACCGCTGTCGGAGCGCTTCGACGGCGGCCTCGACCTGACTCCGCGTTACTGGACCGTCGAGGGCAACCGGGCTGCGGTGGAGTTCGACGGCAAGATGAAGTTCGTCGACGGTTCCGGCTACGGGAACAAGTACAACTTCGTCTTCACGGTCACCGGTGACCAGATCAGCGAGATCCGTGAGTACTGGGACACCGGCGCCGGCCCCAAGAAGTAGTCACCGTCTGCGGCTACCGACCGTAGGAGTACTCGGTAGCCGCATTGGGGTGGACGCACGCCCCCTGACGCACTCGTCCGCCGCACCGTCTGGTGTGTTCCGGACGAGCGGTCGGGGGGCGGCGTCGTCTTCCGACCCGTTCGACCTCGGTGCGCAACCCAGGAGGAGCGCTCGATGCGGCCAGCATCGCGGATCTCCCGGGTCTGATCCGGTCGACACGAGCTCATTGATCTTCGTAGCCTCGGATGAGTGGGCCGGGATACTGCCGTGGATTCGACGGCTCCGACCTGTTCCTGTCAGAGAATTCGCCTCGATGACGTTCGACGGACCCTCGCCCTCATGCCCGTCACGCTGCCGCTGTCAGTGACCGGTCGCCTACGCCTGGCCCGTTTCGTCGTCGACGACGGATGGCCGCTGCGCAGCGCTGTGGACCGCTTCGATATCTCGGTGACCGCGGCCAAGCGATGGGCGACCGCTACCGGCTCCACGGCCCGGCCGGGCTGGTCGACTGGTCCTCCCGCCCCCGGCAGCGCCCGTGCCGAACTCCGACCCGGGTCGAGCGACGCACCGTCAAGACCGAGCCGCCGCAGCTGGGGCCCACCCGGATCACGAGCCTGCTGCGGCAAGCCGTTCCATCGTGTACACGGTCCTGCGCCGGTACCGGATCCCGCGGCCGGCCGAGCTCGACCGCGCCACCGGAACCATGATCCGCAACACGGTCCGTGCCGGCGCGCTGGATGGAGTGGTGACCGCGAGCGCCTGTGTCGGCAAGGTTGTTTGCGATTGCTCAATAAGGTCACTGAAAGGTCTTGCGGTGGCGCGGCCGGACAGGCGGGGCGGTCACTCGCTCCTTGCCGTGACGGCGTCCGTACGCGCGCCGGGGCGTCGAAGGCTGAGCGGTCGCCGGGGTCGTGTCTGATCGGCACCTTCCTGCGGGCATCGCGCCGCGGGGGCGGGGAACGGCGGCCTTTCGCGATGTCGGATCCGGAGGTGCGGGTCTGCAAAAGGCCTGTGGCGTAGCGCACTAGATGGGTATACTCTGCTGCACCGTCGGGTGGATCGACGCGGAGCCCAGGCGTCTCGTGCGCCTCGTCCGTCTCGCCGACCCGTCCTTGCAGGCTCGAGCGTCCCGGGTCCGAAGGACTCACAACGATGTGGACAGGTGAACGTGATCGGCTTATCGAAGACACGAACCGCGGTGCGCGCGTTCGTGCTGGCGGCCGTCGTGGCGCTGGCGGCCGCCGGCTGCGGCACAGGGACCCAGCAGCAGTCCACGGGAGACTGGCGGACTGACGCCGACCGGGGGGCCATCCTGCGAGCCGGCGCCCGATTGACGCCCGCGTGGGTCAGCAAGACCTTTGATCCGCTGAAGTCCATCGGAGGGTCGGACATCGTCCTGGATCGCCTGATCTACGGGACGCTCACCGGGAAGAACGCCGCCGGCCAGCCGACCCCGTGGCTCGTCGAGTCCTGGAGCCAGCCGGAACCGACGGTGCTGGACCTGAAGGTCCGGCAGGGCGTGACCTTCCACGACGGGTCGCCGTTCACAGCGGAGGCCGTGAAGGCCGGGCTCGACCGCAACCGGAGCGCGGGGTCGCCGTACGCGGCCTCGCTGGCCGCGATCTCGTCCATCGAGCTCCCGGACGCGAACACGGTGCGCCTCGTGACGTCCCGACCGGCGTCGGGCGCGTTGCTGTTGACCCTGTCCGGTCGCGAGGGCCTGATCCCGGGCCCGGCGAGCCTGGCCGACCCGGACTCGATGGCGACGAACCCGATCGGTGCCGGACCCTTCCAGATCCTGGAGTGGCGTCAGGGCGAGTCGATGAAGCTGCGCGCCTACCCGGGCTACTACGACAAGGACCAGTACCTCGTCGCCGGCATCGATTTCGTCAACGTCAACGACGAGGTGTCGGCGCGCAACGCGGTGCTCGCGGGCGACATCGACGTCGGCTTCGTCGACGCCGAGGGCGTCCCGGCGTTGACGGCGAATCCCGGCACGGCCGTCGCGGTGAACCAGAGTGACGCCGCGTACTACGTCAACATCAACCTCACCACGCAGAACCCGCCGCTGGCCGACGTTCGCGTCCGCCAGGCGATCAACACCGCAGTGAACCGTGACCAGATCGCCTCGGCCGTGATCGGAGCCGGCTCCGCGCCGGCCTGGCAGCTCTTCCCCCAGGGCTACCCCGGTCATGACCCTGCGCTGGAGAAGCGGTACGCCTACGACCCGGCGAGGGCGCGGCAGATGCTCGCGGACGCCGGTTACCCCAACGGCTTCGACATGAAGCTCTACGCCGTCTCCACGACACCGTCCATCACCCGCACGACGGAGATCGTCGCGGCGAACCTGAACGACGTCGGGATCCGCACCCAGATCGTCGCCGGGACCAGCTGGGTCCAGGACTACGCGATCGATAGGAAGGGCGACGCCGCGGTCGGCACCTGGCTGCCCCGCACGGACCCCACGCTGACCTTCCAGAGCCTGTTCGGTGGGGTCGGGACGCTGAACGTCGGCAAGTACTCCAGCCCCGAGCTGAACGGGATCGTCGACCAGGCTCAGGGGGTCACCGACTCCGCGGCGGCGGACACGCTGCTCAAGCAGGCGTCCGGCTACGTCGTCGACCAGGCGCTGGAGGTCCCGATCGCCTACATGCCGTCGCTGTGGGGCTACTCGCAGAAGATCGGCCTGCGCGACGGGACCCTGCGCGACCACGGAAACCTGGGTCAGGGCCTCGACTTCACCTCGGTGTACGTGAAGCGATGAGCCCCATGACCATGAGTACCGGAAACCGGAAGGGGGGCGAGCGGACGTGCCCGTACAGTTCATCCTCCGAAGGTTGATCAGCGTCATTCCCGTGTTGTTCATCGTCTCCATCGGTGTCTTCAGCCTGACCTACCTGATCCCGGGCGACGCCGCCGTGACCCTTGCGGGGGACACAGCCACCCCGGAGCGGATCGAGCAGATCCGGCAGGAGCTGGGGCTCGACCGACCGATGCTCGTGCAGTACTTCTCCTGGCTGGGGGGTGTGCTGCAGGGCAACCTCGGTACCTCGATCTACGCGAACCAGTCGGTCGGCGACGAGCTGCTCCGACGGTTCCCGGTCACCTTCAGCCTCGCCGTCGGCGCCATGCTGTTCACCCTGATCTTCGGTATCGCGGCCGGTGTCCTGGCCGCGCGCAAGCCGAACAGCTGGGTGGACCGCCTGGTGCAGGCGGGCTCCAGCGTGGGCATCGCGATGCCCAGCTTCTGGATCGCGTTGATCCTCGTGCTGATCTTCGCGGTGAACCTGGGCTGGCTGCCCGCCGTCGGTTACGTCGCCCCCACCGTCTCCTTCGTGGGCTGGCTGAAGAGCATCATCCTGCCGTCGATCGCGCTGGGTGTGGGCGGCGCGTCGGTCGTCGCGAGACAGCTCCGCGGCTCGCTCATGGACGTGCTGACCCTGGACTACGTCCGCACCGCAAAGGCGCGGGGCATCTCGCCCCGGGCCATCGTCCTCAAGCACGCGCTGAAGAACGCGATGGTCCCGGTGCTGACCGTGCTCGGCGTCCAGGCCGCGTACCTGCTCGGCGGCACGGTGATCGTCGAGCAGATCTTCGGCATCCCGGGAGTGGGCAAGTACGTCTACGACTCGCTGTTCACCCTCGACCTGCCGGTGGTCCAGGGATCGGTCATCTTCATCGCGCTGCTGGTCATCCTGGTCAACCTCCTGGTCGACATCTCCTACGGTCTGGTCAACCCGAAAGCGAGGCAGACGTGACCGCCACGCTGAGCCCTCCCACCATCGAGAGCCCGGCCCCCCGGCGTCGGGGGTCCGGACGGCTGCTGCGCCGGTTCGCCCGCAACAAGTGGGGTGGCGTCGCCGCGGTCTACCTCGTGCTGCTCGTCCTGGTGGCGATCTTCGCCCCGCTCGTCGCACCCATGGACCCGCTGGCCCAGGACCTCAACGCGGTGAACCAGCCGCCGTCGGCCGCCCACTGGCTGGGTGCGGACGACGTGGGTCGGGACATCCTGAGCCGGATCATCTACGGCAGCCGGGTCTCGTTGATCGCGGGTGTGTCCTCGGTCCTGTTGTCCCTGCTCGTCGCGCTGCCGATCGGGCTGGTCGCCGGCTACGTCGGTGGGCTCGTCGACACCGTCGTGATGCGTCTCGGCGACGCGCTGCAGACGCTGCCCGCGCTCGTGCTGGCGCTGACCCTGAGCGCGGTGCTCGGGCCGGGCCTGCGGAACGCGACGATCGCGCTGGCCATCGTCTTCCTCCCGACGTTCCTCAGGCTGGTGCGCGGGCAGGTGATCGCGATCCGCAAGGAGACCTACATCGAGGCCTCCCAGTCCATCGGGACGCCCGGTCTGACGATCATGCGCAAGCGCATCCTGCCGAACATCGCCTCGCCGCTCATCGTCCAGTGCGCGGTGTCGATGGCCTTCGCCCTGCTCGCCGAGGCGGCCCTGTCCTTCCTCGGGCTCGGGGTCCAGCCGCCCGAGCCGAGCTGGGGCCGGATGCTCGCCACGAGCTACACCTACGTCTACTCCGCAGGCTGGCAGGTGTTCATGCCCGGAATCGCGATCGTGGTCACCGTGCTGGCCGTCACCCTGTTCGCCGACGCCCTACGGGACTCGCTGGGACGGGAGATCCGACGCGCATGAGCCGCCACACCATTGCGAACGACACCCGCGCGAACGACACGGCCGACGACGAAATCGTGTTGTCCGTCCGCAACCTCAGCGTCGAGTTCGCCACCGGCAACGGCTACACCCGCGTGGTCGACGACGTCAGCTTCAGCCTGCGGCCCCGCGAAACCATGGGCATCGTGGGTGAGTCCGGCTCCGGCAAGAGCGTGACGTCGATGTCCATCATGCGGCTGATCCCGACGCCACCGGGACGCATCGCGAACGGCGAGATCGTGTTCGCGGGCCAGGATCTCCTCCAGCTCTCCGAGCTCGAGATGCGCAGGATCCGGGGCGACCGCATCTCGATGATCTTCCAGGAGCCGCTGACGGCGTTGAACCCGGCGTACACCATCGGCAACCAGCTGGTCGAGGCCATCCGGACCCACCGCGAGATCACCCGGAAGCAGGCCACCGAGCGCGCCGCCGAGCTGCTCGACCTGGTGGGCATCCCCAGCCCGCGCCAACGCCTCCTCGACTACCCGCACCAGTTCTCCGGCGGCATGCTGCAGCGTGCGATGATCGCAGGCGCCCTGGCCTGCGACCCCGAGCTGCTGATCGCGGACGAGCCGACCACCGCGCTGGACGTGACCATCCAGGCACAGATCCTGGAGCTGCTCCGGCGCGTGCAGGAGGAGTTCGGCATGTCCATGCTGTTCATCTCGCACGACCTCGGCGTGATCGCGGACGTCTGCGACCGCGTCGGGGTGATGTACGCGGGGCAGCTGGTGGAGTCCTCGGACGTGTTCGAGCTCTTCGCCCGTCCGTTCCACCCCTACACCGAGGGGCTGCTGCGGGCGATGCCCCAGCACACGGCGGGCTCCGAGGAGCTGGTGCCGATCCCCGGCACCACGCCCGACCTCGCGAGCGTCGAGGCGCAGTGCCGCTTCGAGCCGCGGTGCCGACACGCCGTGGCCGGCTGCGGCGAGACCGTGGTCCCGCTGGAGACCGTGGGAGCACGCGAGGTGCGCTGCCTGCGTGCCCATCACCTCGAGCTGGAGGGAGCCTCGTGACCGAGCCGACATCGGACACGCTGCTGGAGGTCTCCGGGCTGACCAAGCACTTCCCGGTCCGCGGTGGGGTCCTGCAGCGGACCAAGGCCCGCGTTCGCGCGGTGGACGGCCTCGACTTCACCGTGCGGAGGGGGGAGACCCTCGGCCTGGTGGGAGAGAGCGGGTCGGGCAAGTCCACGACCGGGCGTCTGGTGCTCCGGCTGATCGAGCCGACGGCGGGCCGGGTGGTCTTCGACGGGGTGGACGTGCTGAAACTGGGCCGCGGCGCCATGCGGGACATGCGCTCCCGCATGCAGATGATCTTCCAGGACCCCTACTCGTCCCTCGACCCGCAGGCGACCGTGGCCGACAGCATCGGCGAACCGCTGTCGGTGCACGAGGGCCTGCGCGGCGCCAAACGGGACGGGCGGGTGGTGGAGCTGCTGGAGCGCGTCGGGCTGAAGCCGCAGCATCTGCACCGGTACCCGTATGAATTCTCGGGCGGCCAGCGCCAGCGGATCTGCATCGCCCGCGCGCTGGCCCTCAAGCCGGACTTGCTGGTCTGCGACGAGCCGGTGAGCGCGCTGGACGTGTCGATCCAGGCGCAGGTGATCAACCTGCTCAAGAGCATCCAGCGCGACACCGGGATCTCGCTGCTGTTCATCTCGCACGACCTCAGCGTGGTGCGTCACGTCAGCGACCGCATCGCCGTCATGTATCTGGGGCGCATCGTCGAGATCGGGGACTCGGAGCAGATCTACACCCAGCCCCGCCACCCCTACACCGAGACGCTGCTCTCGGCGATCCCGGTGCCCAACCCGGTGACCCAGCGCAGGCGCGAGCGGATCCTGCTGCGTGGTGAGCCGCCGAGCCCGCTCGACCCGCCATCGGGATGCCGGTTCCACACCCGCTGCCAGTACGCCATGGACGTCTGCGCCGTCGAGGAGCCGGTGCTCGCACCGGCCGGGCGGGGCTCGTCGGCATGCCATCTGCACGACTACGGGCCGGGTCTCGGCGGCGGGACCGTGCTCGACCTGGAGCCGACACACCGCCCGGTACCGGCTTGAACAGCCCGCGACCGAACGACGACATCCAGGAGTGACCAGGCAATGACGACCGCGAAGACCTTCGCCGACCGGGACACCACGTTCATCGGCGGTGCGTGGGTGCCCGCCACCGGCGAGCAGGTGTTCGGTGTGATCGACCCGTCCACGGAGGAGCCGGTGGCGACGGTGCGGGAGTCCTCACCCGCCGACGTCGCGCGCGCCGTGCTCGCCGCACGGGCCGCCTTCGACACGGGCCCGTGGGGCGCCTCCACACCGGACCAGCGGGCCGACGCGATCGACGAGCTCATCCGCGCCATCGAGGCCAGGGGGGAGGACATCGCGCAGGCCCTGACCGCCGAGATCGGGGTGCCGATCAGCGCGACGCGCAACTCGGTGAAGTTCGGGTGTACCTACCTGCGGTACTACTCCGACCTCGCGCGCCGCTACGAGTTCCGGGAGGACCGGCCCCGCCAGGACGGCAACATCACCCGCATCCTGAAGGAGCCGATCGGCACCGTCGCGGCGATCGTGCCCTACAACGGGCCCTTCTCCATCGCCTGCATGAAGCTGGCCCCGATCCTGGCGGCAGGCTGCACCGCGGTGCTGAAGTCTCCGCCGGAGGCACCGATCGCCGTCAACATCCTCGCCGAGATCGTCGAGGGCCTGACCCGCGACGGCGTGCTCCCCGAGGGTGTGCTGAACATCGTCGTGGCCGACCGGGCGGGCAGCGAGGCCCTGGTCGCCGACCCGCTGATCGACAAGGTCACCTTCACCGGGAGCACGGAGGTGGGGCGGGCCATCCTCGGCGCCGTGAGCAGCCGGATCGGGCGGGCCACGCTCGAGCTCGGCGGCAAGTCCGCGGCCATCGTGCTCGACGACGCCGACCTGGACGACACCGTCCGTCACCTGGTCGCGGGTGGCCTCGGCAACTGTGGCCAGGGCTGCTACAACACGACCCGGGTCCTGGTCTCCGAGGCCCGCCGGGACGAGCTGGTCGAGGCGCTTACGGGTGCCGTCTCGTCGATGTTGGTGGTCGGGGACGCCCACGACCCGGCCACCACGACCGGCCCGCTCGCCGGGGCACGCCACCGTGACCGCGTGGAACGCTACGTCGAGGTGGCCAAGCAGGAGGGTGCGCGGGTCGTGCTGGGCGGCGCTCGGCCGGCGGACCGCGACCGCGGCTTCTTCTTCGAGCCGACGGTCCTGGTGGACGTGCTGAACACCTCGCGCGTCGCTCAGGAGGAGATCTTCGGGCCCGTGGTCAGCATCATCACCTACACCGACGTGGACGACGCGGTGGCCAAGGCCAACGACTCGATGTTCGGGCTCGGGGGCGCCGTCTTCACCGCCGACCGGGAGGCGGGGTTCGAGCTGGCGAGGCGCATCCGCACCGGCACGGTGTCGGTGAACTGCTTCGTCGGCTCCCACGTGACCACGCCGTTCGGGGGCTACCGCCAGTCCGGACTGGGGCACGAGGGCGGGGTCGAGGGTCTGGAGGACTTCCTGCAGTCGAAGTCGGTCCACACGGTCGGGTGATCAGGACACTGATCGGCCCGAGTCGCTGACGTGCCCTTCTCTCGGTGAGTCGGGACGGTGCTGAAAACCATTCTGTTCGAACGTTGTCGGCGAGACGTGGGAATCGGGTCCGCAGATCTGCTGACCTGATGAAGCCTATTCAGTATACTTCTCCGAGCTGTAGAGCCGAATGGCTCGCACAGCGCGGACACCGAGGAATGAGGAGAGCGAACGTGTACTCAGAGGAGGACCTCCGGCTGCACCTGGACCGGGCCGCGATCCAGGCGGTGCTGGTCCGCTACGTCAACGCCAACGGCGCGGACGACTTCGACGGCATGGCGGCGTGCTTCGCGGAGGACGGCGGGATGGAGGGCGGACAGTCCGGCGGTCGCGCGGCCCTGCGGGAGCGTTTCTCCACCATCCGGCCCCGCTCGTGCGTCATGTGGTCGGTCGACAAGATCGTCAAGACCCAGCACCTGCTGACCAACGTCGAGATCGACGTGCAGAAGGACGACGCCACGTCGTTCTGCGGCGCCACCACCTACGTGCTCGCGGAGCGCGCAGGCGAGCCGCTGGTCATCGTGCGTGGCATCACCTACACCGACACCTTCGTCCGCAGCGAGGACGAGGGGTGGTTGATCAAGAACCGGACCCACGACTTGATCTGGTCGTACGAGACCCCGGCGCTCACCGGCGTCCACTGAGGACGGTGATCGTCGGGGAGGTACGGTTCGGCACTCGGCGGCGCTCGTGCGTCGCCGAGTGAGTTTCCACATGACGGGCGGCTTCGGGAACCCCCGGCATCCTCGGCCCCGGCGACGACGCCGGGGCCTCCGCCTCAACGGAGAGGTTCGACGAACCATGAAGGTGTCCCGAATGCGGGCAGAGATGGGACGGGGCCGCGGCCGTTCGCGGACGTCCCGACGATCGGGCTGGTGGCTCGCGGGCATCCTGGCCCTCGCCACGATCGTCTCGACGGCGTGCGGAGGAGCTGGGCAGTCCCAGGCCGCGTCGGGCGACTGGCGTGCCGACGCCGATCGGACCGGCATCCTCACGGTCGCGGCACGGCTGTCCGGTGGGTACACGAGCAAGACCTACGATCCGATCCGGACCGTCGCGCTCCCGGACATCATCCTCGGACGGCTGATCTTCGGCACCCTGATCGACAAGAACCCCGCCGGTGAGCCGACGCCGTGGCTCGTGGAGTCCTGGTCCCAGCCGGACGCCACGACCCTGGACCTGAAGATCCGTCCCGGGGTGACCTTCCACGACGGCACGGTGTTCGACGCGGCGGCGGTGAAGGCCGGTCTCGACCGGAACCGTGGCGAGGGTTCGGCCTTCGTGGGCACCCTCAGCATGATCTCCTCGACCGAGGTCCTCGACCCCCTCACGCTGCGGGTCACGATGTCGCGACCGGCCGGGGGAAACCTGCTGTTGACGCTGTCGGGTCGTGAAGGCCTGATCCCTGCCGCGGCGAGCATCGCGAACCCGGACTCGATGGCCACCAAGCCGATCGGCGCGGGCCCGTTCGTGGTGGAGGAGTCCCGGCAGGGCGAGTCGGTCAAGCTCCGGGCCTACCCGGGCTACTACGACAAGGACCAGTTCCTGCTCGGCGGCATCGACATGACGAACGTGAACGACGACGTCGCAGCGCGCAACGCGGTGCTGTCCGGCACCGCGAACTTCGGCTTCGTGGACGCCGAGGGCATCAGCGCACTGCAGTCCAGCCCGAGCACCGGGGTGGAGGTGCTGCCATCCCCGGCGGAGTACTTCCTCAACCTCAACCTGGGCACGACCGAACCGCCGATCTCCGACCCGTTGGTGCGCCGGGCGATCTACCAGGCGATCAACCGTGAACAGATCACGTCGTCCGTCGTGGGGGTAGGGGGACAGCCGGCATGGCAGATGTTCCGCGAGGGCGAGCCCGGCAACGACCCGGCGCTCAACGGGAAGTACACGTACGACCCGCAGGCGGCTAAGTCCCTGCTCGCTCAAGCGGGCTATCCGGATGGGTTCGCCATGAAGCTCTACACCAACTCGTCCGCCGGCCCTGAGGCTCGCACCGTCGAGGTCGTCGCGGCCAACCTCGGCGAGATCGGGATCAAGGTCGAGATCGTCACCGGCACCGACTTCATCCAGGACTTCGCCGTGGACCACAAGGCCCCGGCGGCGATGCAGCTGTGGCAGCCTCGTGCCGACCCCACTCAGACGTTCCGCACGCTGTTCGGGGATGGCATCCAGAACTCGGGCAAGTACCGGAACGACCAGCTCAACAACCTGGTCCTGCAGGCTCAGGGGGAAGCCGACCAGGCGCAGGCGGGCGCGATCCTGCAGCAGGCCTCACAGATCGTGACCGACCAGGCGCTGTCCGTCCCGATCGTCTTCATCCCGTCACGATGGGGGCACAGCGGAAAGGTGGCGTTCCGGGACGGCCAGCTGGTGCAGTACGGGAATCTCGGCCAGGGCGTGAACTTCTCCTCGGTCTACCTGACCCGGTGAGCTGACGCGATGAGGACCCGGGCCGGCCGCGCCACCCCGGGTCCTCGTCGTCGGTGGGATCTCCCGCCGGGTGTCGGCGATGTTGAGTGGGTGTTGAGGTCGTATTGCGTCTCGCATGATCCGGACCGCGCAGACTGTGGACGGTGGTGGGACACCGGCTTCGAGAAGCCGCCAGGCCCGCTTCGACATCCAGCTCCGTCCGGCGAGGAGGCCGTCCGACATGAAGCTCGCGCTGTATCTGCCCAACTTCCGGGACAAGGTGACCGTCGAGGAGCTGGAGGACCTGACGGCGCTGGCGGAGGACCTCGACTTCGACTCGGTCTGGACCCTCGACCGCATCGTCGTGCCCGAGGCCTCCGACCGTGAGCAGCTGCAGTACTCGTTCGGCATGATGCCCGGACTGCCCAACGCCCTGCCCGTGTCCTCGCGCGGAGAGTGGCTGCAGGGCATGCCCCTCATCCCGTGGCTGGCGGCGAAGACGTCCAAGGTCCGGATCGGCATGAGCATCATCGACACGCCCTACCGCGCTCCCGGCGTGCTGGCCGCCGAGATGGCCACGATCGACCACCTGTCGGGCGGTCGGCTCAACGTCGGCGTCGGCTCGGGCTGGATGCCCGAGGAGTTCGCCGCCTCCAGCGCCTCGCACATCTTCCCGAAGCGCCACAAGCACGTGCGCGAGACGATCGAGATCATGCAGGGCGTGTGGGCGCAGGACAACCCGCACTTCGAGTACCACGGTGAGTTCGCGGACTTCGAGCCGTGCGGTTTCGGTGCCAAGCCGCTGCAGCAGCCCGGTCCGCCGATCTTCTTCAGCGGCCTCAAGGACCCGCGCCGCTCGGCGCTGCGGATCTCGAGGTACAACCTGTCCGGCTGGATCGGCATCCAGGACTCGCCGGAGGACATCAAGCGGTGGCGGGGTGAGATCGAGCGCGAGCTCGGCGAGCTGGACACCGAGCGCTCGGTGGACGACCTGGAGATCTGCAGCATGCTGTGGACCACCATCACCGAGACCGAGACCGACCAGGCCCCCAACGGTCGCCTGACCAACCTCATGGTCGGCACCGCGGCGCAGATCACCGACAACCTCAAGCGCTACAAGGAGGCCGGCCTCACCATGCCCCTGATCTGGCCGCCCTTCGCCGACGTCCCGGTGTCGAAGACGCTCGACGACCTCAAGTGCCTTCGGGAGGAGATCCTGCCCAAGGTCGAGGCTTCCTAGCCTCACGCTCCCGGTTTCGCTCGCGGCCGGGCGGCGTCCTCACCGTCCGCCGCGGGCTCGCACCCGTCGTCTCTACGCTGGAGTCCTCGTGAACGTCGCCGCGCTGCTGTCCGAAGGCAACGCCCTGGCGGGCGGCAAGCCCGCCCTGGTCCACGGGTCGTCGGTGCAGAACTATCCCGAGCTGGTGCGTCGGGTCGGTCGCCTCGCCGCGGGTCTGCGCGGTCTCGGTCTCCGGCGGGGTGACCGAGTCCTCCTGCTGACGCCGAACCGGACCGAGCTGGTCGAGGCCCTGTGGGCCTGCTTCCACGGGGGCTTCGTCGCGGTGCCGGTGAACTGGCACCTCCACCAGGACGAGGTGTCCTACATCGCCCGACACAGTGGGGCGTCCGTCGCCCTGCTCAGCGACGAGACGGCGGTGGCGACCGAGGGCCTTGCCGACTGGGTGACCGTGGTGCGGGTGGGCCGGGCGGACGAGAGCACGGCCGGACTGGACTTCGAGGCGGTGCTCGCGGACGAGCCCGAGCCGATCGCGGAGACCTCTCCGGACGAGCCCGCCTGGCTCTTCTACACCTCGGGGACCACCGGCCGTCCCAAGGGCGCGACGCTGACGCACGGCAACCTGGTCGCGATGGCCACGGCCTATCACGAGGACCTCGACGAGGTGGCCGAGGACAGCGTCTACCTGCACGCCGCGCCGCTGACCCACGGCAGCGGGCTGTATCTGCTGCCCTCGATGGCGCGCGGTGCCACCCAGGTCATCGCCCCCGGGACGAGCTTCGTGGCCGCGGACTTCGTGGAGCTGCTCGCGAGGCACCGGGTCACGCACGCCGCGTTCCTCGCGCCCACCATGCTGAAGCGGGTGGTGGAGCAGGCCCGTGGTCGGGAGCTCCCCGACCTGCGCAGCATCGTGGTCGGCGGAGCGGCGCTCTACCGACAGGACCTGCGGACCGCGTCCGAGGTCTTCGGCGAGATCGTCATCCAGATGTACGGCCAGGGCGAGGCCCCGATGACGATCACGGTCATGCCCGCCAAGGAGGCGCTCGCCCACCCAGGGTCGTGCGGACGTCCCTTCCGGTCGGTCGAGGTGCGCATCGCCGACTCGGCGGGGGAGGAGCTGCCCGAGGGGACGGAGGGCGAGGTCCTGGTGCGCGGGGACGTGGTGATGAGCGGTTACTGGGACAACCCCGAGGCCACCGCGGCCACGCTGGCCGGGGGCTGGTTGCACACGGGCGACATCGGCAGGCTCGACGGTGGGTACCTCTTGCTCACCGACCGGGCGAAGGACGTGATCATCACGGGAGGCTCGAACGTCTACCCGCGCGAGGTCGAGGAGGTCCTGCTCACCCATCCCGCGGTGCGGGAGGTGGCGGTCGTCGGCGTGCCCGACCCCGAGTGGGGGGAGTCGATCCGAGCCTTCGTCGTCGCCGAGCCCGGTGGCGACGCGGACGCCTCGGACATCATTCAGCACTGCCGGACCCGGCTGGCGTCCTTCAAGAAGCCCCGCGACATCGTCTTCGTCACCGAGTTGCCCAAGAACGCGACCGGCAAGGTCCTCAAGCGCGAGCTCCGGCTGCGCACGCCCTGATCCCTGTGGATTCCCGTGGTGTCACCGTGGGCGATCGTCAGACCCGGAGCGCTCGCCGAGGGTGGCCCGATCGTGCAGGGGCCACATTCTGTGGACAATGGGCCTAAAAGAGGGTACTGATTGGTCGCCAGTGGGCAGGTGGCGAGAGCCTGCTCGCTCCGTCCACGGGCGGGAGGGACGGCGACGGCGTGGTTGCGGGCGAGGGATACGGATGAGGTCACCGGGATGAAGGCGTTGCGGGTCGGGGTGGTTGCGGAGTCGACGAAGGGGGAGACCCGAGTCGCGTTGTCGCCGGAGACCACGGCGAAGGTGGTCGCGTTGGGCTACACCGTGGCGGTGGAGTCGGGGGCGGGTGCGCGGGCGGGGTTCGCGGACGCGGCGTACGTCGAGGCGGGCGCGGAGGTCGTGGCGGGCTCGGTGTGGGATGCGGACGTGGTGCTGATGGTGAACGCGCCGCAGGCGGACGAGATCCCGCAGCTTCGCCGCGGTTCGACGGTGATCGGGTCGTTGGCGCCGCGGTTCGAGGAGGAGCGAACGGCGGCCCTCACCGCGGCGGGTGTGACGGCGTTGTCGATGGACGCGGTGCCGCGGATCTCGCGGGCGCAGTCGATGGACGTGCTCAGCTCCATGGCGAACATCGCCGGGTACCGGGCGGTGATCGAGGCGGCGCACGCGTTCGGCCGGTTCTTCACCGGGCAGGTCACCGCGGCGGGCAAGGTCCCGCCGGCGAAGGTCCTCGTCGCGGGCGCGGGCGTGGCGGGGCTCGCGGCGATCGCCGCGGCCAACTCGCTCGGCGCGGTGGTGCGGGCCACCGACCCCCGGGCGGAGGTTGCGGACCAGGTCAAGTCGCTGGGGGGTGCGTACCTGGCGGTGGAGGTGGAGCAGGAGGCGTCCACCGACGGGTATGCTAAGGCCACGTCGGCGGACTACGACAAGCGCGCGGCGGAGATCTACTCCGAGCAGGCCGCGGAGTGCGACATCATCATCACCACCGCGCTGATCCCCGGCCGCGCGGCGCCTCGTCTCATCACTGCGGCGGACGTCGCGTCGATGCGGCCCGGGTCCGTCATCGTCGACATGGCGGCGGCGCAGGGCGGCAACGTCGAGGGTTCGGTGGCCGGTGAGGTGGTCACGACCGACCACGGTGTCACGATCATCGGGTACACGGACCTGGCGGCGCGGTTGCCCGCGCAGGCCTCGCAGCTGTACGGCACGAACGTGCTGAACCTGCTCAAGCTGATGACCCCGGAGAAGGACGGGCATCTCGTTCTCGACCTGGAGGACACGGTCGTCCGGGGGATCACGGTGGCGCACGGCGGGGAGACGTTGTGGCCGCCGCCCCCGGTGTCGGTGTCCGCGGCGCCGGCCGCGCAGCCGGTCGCACCGGCTCCGGTGGAGGAGAAGAAGGAGCGCTCGTCGCTGGTCCGCGCGCTCCCCGGTGCGCTGGGCGCGCTGGCCCTGTTCCTGGTCACGGCGTTCGCGCCGGCGGAGCTGGCGGGGCACCTGACGGTGTTCGTGTTGGCGATCGTGATCGGCTTCTACGTGATCGGGAACGTGCACCACGCGCTGCACACGCCGCTGATGTCGGTGACGAACGCGATCTCCGGGATCATCGTCGTCGGCGCGATCCTGCAGCTGGGCACTGGTGGTGGCGGGCTGGTGCTCGGGCTGGCCGCGGTCGCTGTGCTGCTCGCGGCCATCAACATCGTCGGTGGCTTCGCGGTGACCCGCCGCATGCTCGCCATGTTCTCGAGGAGCTGAGATGGCCACCTGGACTACTGCGGCGTATCTGATCGCCGCCCTGCTGTTCGTGATCTCCCTGGCCGGGTTGTCGAAGCACGAGAGCTCTCGGGCGGGGGTGGTGTTCGGCATCACCGGCATGGCCATCGCGCTGGTCGCCACGGCGATCGTGGCGTTGGGCTCGGCCTCGGGGCTGGGCATCGCGCTGCTGCTGGTCGCGCTGGTCATCGGCGCGGCGATCGGGCTCTGGCGGGCCCGCGTGGTCGAGATGACGGGCATGCCCGAGCTGATCGCGCTCATGCACTCCTTCGTCGGGCTCGCCGCGGTGCTGGTGGGCTGGAACGGCTACCTGGAGGTCGAGTCCGGCCACATGGAGCTGGCCGGGTCGCTGCTGGGCATCCACCACGGCGAGGTCGCCATCGGCGTGTTCATCGGCGCGGTCACGTTCACCGGCTCGATCGTGGCGTACCTGAAGCTCTCGGCGAAGATCAAGTCCGCGCCGCTGATGCTGCCGGGCAAGAACGCGCTGAACCTGGGCGCGCTGCTGGTGTTCGCGGCGCTGACGGTGTGGTTCGTGATCACCCCGGCGCTGTGGATCCTGACGGTGCTGACCGTGCTGGCCCTGCTCCTGGGCGTGCACCTGGTGGCCTCGATCGGCGGCGGGGACATGCCCGTCGTCGTCTCGATGCTCAACTCCTACTCGGGGTGGGCGGCGGCGGCGTCGGGCTTCCTGCTGGGCAACGACCTGCTGATCATCACCGGTGCGCTCGTGGGGTCGTCGGGTGCGTACCTGTCCTACATCATGTGCAAGGCGATGAACCGCTCGTTCATCTCCGTGATCGCGGGCGGGTTCGGCGCCACCTCCTCGTCCGCGGCGGCGGTGGAGGGCGAGCACCGGGAGATCGACGCCGCCGGGGTCGCCGAGCTGCTGGCCGAGGCATCCAGCGTGGTCATCACCCCCGGCTACGGCATGGCGGTGGCGCAGGCGCAGTACCCGGTCGCCGAGCTCACCCGCAAGCTGCGCGACGCCGGGGTGAACGTGCGGTTCGGAGTGCACCCGGTCGCGGGGCGGCTGCCCGGGCACATGAACGTGCTGCTCGCCGAGGCGCAGGTCCCGTACGACATCGTGCTGGAGATGGACGAGATCAACGACGACCTCGCCGAGACCGACGTCGTCCTGGTCATCGGGGCGAACGACACGGTCAACCCGGCCGCCTCGGAGGACCCCGGGAGCCCGATCGCGGGGATGCCGGTGCTGAAGGTGTGGGAGGCCAAGGACGTGATCGTGTTCAAGCGGTCCATGGCCACCGGCTACGCGGGCGTGCAGAACCCGTTGTTCTTCCGCGAGAACATCCAGATGCTCTTCGGCGACGCCAAGGACCGCGTCCAGGACATCCTCGTCGCCCTGCCGGTCCGCGCGTGAGGGAACCGAGCATCGCACGGCGGGCCGTTGCCGTTCAGGCGGCGATTCAGTAGCCTCAAGGCGGCGCGTGATCCAGGCCACCGACGGACCTGGAACCGGCAGGGCGGAGCGCTGCCGGTGCCGACACGGGTGCGCGCCCTCTGATCGCGGACATGTCGAGGACGCAACGATGCCCACCTCACCTCGTACGATCATCATCCGCCGGTACCCGAGTCGGTCGGCGCTCCGCCATGCGGAGCGCCTGCTGAGCGAGTCGGGGGCGGCGCGGGAGGCGTGCGTCGTCAGTGCGGCCGGGTTCGTCCGGTGGCGCCTGGGGATGACCCTGGTCCACCACGGCCTGCCGTGGACGGACGACCAGCGTCGCGAGCTGAGGCTGGCCGCCGCAGGCGGCTCGCTGGGCGTCGACACCGGCCCGGCGGCGCTCAGGGAGCAGGCCACCGAGCGGATGCCCGAGGATCTCGTGCGCCGCACGCGCGAGGCGGTCGGGTCGCTCCCGCGGGGTGCCGCCGTCCTCCTCCTGGTCGTCGACGGCCCGATGGCCTCGCCCCCCGGATGCCTGCGGGACGACGGTGGACGGACGGTGTCGACGTTCGCCGAGACCGAGGCGCCGACCCTGCCGCCGTTCTCGGACGCCCCCGTTCGGTCCGGTGTCGGTCATCGACGCCCCTGGGGTCCGTTCGTTCCTCTATCCTCGACGTGACCTGCAAATCAGGACACTCTGTAGGGATGGGCGGATCGGACAGGTGAGAGCACGGTGACGACGTTCAAGAGTCTCGGGGAGCGGGAGCAGACCTTCGTCGGCGGGCGGTGGCGGGCCGCGACCGGTGACCGCGTCCTCCAGATCGTGGACCCCTCGACCGAGGAGGTCATCGCCTCGGTCCGGGAGAACTCGACGGCGGACGTCGCGGCCGCGGCGCAGGCCGCGCGGGCGGCGTTCGACTCGGGTCCCTGGCCGGACTTCGAGCCCGCGCAGCGTGCGGCCGTGCTCGAGGCGTTCGCCGAGCGCGTCGAGGCGCGGGGCGACGAGATCGCGGACACGCTCGTGTCCGAGATCGGCGCTCCCCTCACCATGGCCCGGGGGTCGGTGCGGCTGGCCACGACCTTCCTGCGGTACTACGCCGACCTCGTCCGCCACTACCCGTTCCGCGAGGACCGGCTGCGCCAGGACGGCACGACGACCCGGATCCTGCGCGAGCCGACCGGGCCCGTTGCGGCGATCGCCTCCTACAACAGCCCGTTCGCCGTCTCCGTCATCAAGACCGCCCCCGCGCTCGCCGCGGGCTGCACCATCGTGCTCAAGCCGCCGCCGGAGACGCCGCTGGCGGTGCACATCCTGGGCGAGATCGCCGCCGAGCTCACCGAGGCGGGCGTGCTGCCGCCCGGCGTGCTCAACGTGGTGGTCGCGGGCAAGGAGGGGAGCGAGGCACTCGTCGCGGACCCCGCCATCGACAAGATCACCTTCACCGGCAGCACCCAGGTCGGCCGGGCCATCCTCGCCACGGCCGGGCAGCGCATCGGCCGGGTCACCGTCGAGCTCGGGGGCAAGTCGGCGGGCATCGTGCTCGACGACGCCGATCTCGAGCAGGTCGTTGCCCCCCTGGTGGGCGGGGGCACCGTCAACACGGGCCAGGCCTGCTTCGGCCTCACCCGGGTCCTGGTGTCCGAGCGACGGCGAGACGAGCTGGTTGACGCCATGAAGGCGCGCATCGAGACCCTCGTGGTGGGCGACCCGCGGGACCCCGCGACCACGACCGGGCCGCTCGCCGGGGCACGGCACCTGGAGCGGGTGCAGGGTTACGTCGAGCTCGCCAGGTCCGAGGGGGCGCGGGTCGTGGTGGGCGGGGGCAGACCCGCTCACCTGGCGAAGGGATACTTCTTCGAGCCGACCCTGCTCGTCGACGTCGACAACTCGTCCCGGGTCGCCCGCGAGGAGATCTTCGGACCGGTCATCAGCGTGATCACCTACCGGGACCTCGACGAGGCGGTCTCCCTCGCCAATGACAGCATCTACGGTCTGGGAGGCGCCGTCTTCGCGGCCGACCCCGAGAGGGCCTTCGAGGTGGCGCGGCGGATTCGGACCGGGACCGTCGCGGTGAACGGGTTCGTCGGCTCGCACGTCACCACACCGTTCGGCGGGTACAAGCAGTCCGGCATGGGCAAGGAGGGCGGGGTCGAGGGCCTCGAGGTGTTCCTCGAGGCCAAGTCGGTCCACATGCCGACCTGAGTCCGGGGGAGGTGCGGCCCGGTGGTGCTCGGGAGGGCTCTCGGCCCTCCCACCGCGGGTCGCGCTTCTCGGCGAAGGCCCGCATCCCCTCGCGGGCGTCGGCACTGTGCATCAGGACGGGGCCCCCTGCGTAGCTGTGCGGAGATCGCTCGCCGCCAGGACATGCCCGAGAAGTACCTCGAGGGGATCCTCGGCCAGCTCCGCCGTGCGGGTCTGGTGCGCAGCCAGCGTGGGGTGGACGGCGGGTACTGGCTCAGCAGGCCGGGCCGGACCATCTCGCTGGCGGACGTGGTGCGGGCCGTCGACGGCCCGCTGGCGACGGTGCACGGCCTGCCTGCCCAGGAGATCGCGCACGAGGGCGAGGCCGCGGCGCTGCCGCGCGTGTGGGTCGCCCTGCGCGCCAGCGTGCGCGGGGTGCTGGAGAACGTCACCCTCGCGGATGTCGTCTCGGGAAGGCTCCCCGCGGACGTCGAGGACCTGACGACGGCGCCGGGAGCCTGGGAGAGTCGGTGATCGGCCGCGAGAACAGTGTCCTGCAAGAGCGCGCACCGCACTGCTTCCGACGCCCCCAGGCTCCATTCGTGCGAGTCGATCCGGTGGGTCCTTGAGGAGCCAGGGATGGACGTGCAGAATGAGACTACTGAACCAGGCTGGTCGTCGTCGACCGGACACGTGGCCGAGGGTCGTGTGGTGCGGGGGCGTCCGCGGTGCATCGATGAGAGGTCGGGATGAAGACTCGCGCAGCCGTTCTGTGGAGCACAGGCGGCAAGTGGTCGGTGGAGGAGCTCGACCTCGCCGAGCCGGGGCCGGGTGAGGTCACGATCCGGGTGCGGGCCAGCGGGCTCTGCCACAGCGACGACCACAACGTGACCGGGGACAGCCAGGCGCCACTTCCCGTGGTGGGCGGGCACGAGGGCTCCGGCGAGGTGGTGTCCGTCGGGCCCGGTGTCGACCGTTTCTCGGTCGGTGACCGGGTGGCGACCTTCCCCATGCCGGCGTGCGGGCGCTGCCGTTACTGTTCGTCGGGTCGTAGCCACCTGTGCGACCTGTCGGCCCGCACGATGATGGCCACAGCCGGGGAGAACGCCCGGTTCCGCTTCCACCGGGGGGACGTGGGCGTCGGCGCATACACCCAGCTCGGGACGTTCAGTGAGTACACCACGATCAGCGTCGAGCAGGCCTTCGCCCTACCGGACGACATCCCGTTCGCCGCGGCCGCCCTCGTCGGGTGCGGGGTCAGCACCGGTTTCGGCGCCACCCGCAGGGTGGCACCGGTCTCGCCCGGGGACCACGTCGTCGTCATCGGGGTGGGGGGCGTCGGCGCCGCGGCGGTCCAGGGCGCGCGGGTGGCCGGGGCGAGCACGATCATGGCGATCGACCCGGTGCCGTTCAAGCTGGAGCAGGCGGTGCGGTTCGGCGCCACGCACACGGCGCACGGCATCGGGGAGGCCCTCCCGGTCCTGCGCGAGGTCAGCTGGGGTGCGATGGCGGACGTCGTCGTGGTGGCCGTGGGTGTCATGCACGGCGAGATGTTGGCGGCCCAGGCCGAGCTCGTCGCGAAGGGCGGCTCGCTGGTGATGACCGCGGTCGCGCCCCTCGTGGAGACCACGGTGGCGCTGCCCCTCACCCGGTTCGCGCTGGCAGGCAAGTCCCTGGTCGGCAACCTGGCCGGCTCGACGAACCCGGTGGCGGACTTCGACGAGATGTGGCGGCTCTACCGGGCCGGGCAGGTCCAGCTGGACGAGATGGTCACGAGGACCTACTCGCTGGACCAGGTCAACAAGGGGTACGAGGACATGCACGCCGGGCGCAATGTGCGCGGCCTGGTCGTCTTCGACTGACCGGCGCGAGAGTGGCGAGCACGACGAGGACGGGTAGGGGAATGTCGGAAACGGACGTGGTGGACGTCGACGTCATCGTGATCGGTGCGGGGTTCGCCGGGATGTACGCCCTGCACCGCCTCCGGGACGAGCTGGGCCTGCGCGTCGTCGGGGTGGAGCGGGGCACCGGGGTCGGCGGGACCTGGTACTGGAACCGGTACCCGGGGGCTCGGTGTGACGTCGAGTCGCTCTGGTACTCCTACTCGTTCTCGGAGGAGCTCGAGCAGGAGTGGAGCTGGTCCGAGCGTTTCGCGACCCAGCCCGAGATCCTCGCCTACGCCGAGCACGTCGCGGACCGGTTCGACCTGCGTCGCGACATCCTGTTCTCCACCGACGTGCGGCGGGCGGAGTTCGACGACGCCTCCTCGACCTGGACCGTGCACACCGCGGACGGCCGCACGCTCTCGGCGAGGTTCCTGCTCACCGCACTCGGCAACCTGTCCGCGGCGCAGGTACCGCGGTTCCCGGGGGCGTCGGAGTTCGCGGGGCGCACCTTCCACACCGGCGCGTGGCCGCACGAGGGCGTCGACTTCACCGGACGCCGGGTGGCGGTGATCGGGACCGGGTCGTCCGGGATCCAGGCGATCCCCCACATCGCCGCGGAGGCGGCGCACCTGTTCGTGCTCCAGCGCACGCCGGCGTTCTCCGTGCCCGCGCGGAACCGGCCGCTCGCGGAGGAGGAACTGGCGGACGTCAAGCGCCGCTACCGGGAGCTCCGCGCGCTGATCCACGAGTCTCCCGCGGGGCTGCCGGTCCCGCCCTCGACACTCAAGGCGCTCGAGCTGTCCCCTGCCGAGGCGCGGTCCGCGTTGGAGGAGAGGTGGGCCCGCGGTGGTGGCTGGATCGCCTCGACGTTCGCCGACAACCTGCTCAGCGAGGAGGCGAACGCCGTCACGGCCGACTTCGTGCGCGAGCGGATCCGCGAGCTGGTGCATGATCCGGAGACCGCCGAGTCGCTCATTCCGCGCGACTACCCGATCGGCGCCAAGCGGATCTGCGTCGACACCGACTACTACGCGACCTTCAACCGGGACGACGTGACGCTGGTCGACGTGCGCCGGACGCCGATCGAGCGGATCATCCCCGCGGGCGTCGTCGTCGGCGGGCGGGAGTACCAGGTGGACGACCTCGTGTTCGCCACCGGGTACGACGCCTTCACCGGCCCCCTCGACAAGATCGACATCATCGGCTCGGGCGGCATGTGCCTGCGCGACAAGTGGTCGGAGGGCCCGATCACCTACCTGGGGATCGCCACGGCGGGCTTCCCGAACCTGCTCATCCTGACCGGCCCCGGGAGTCCGTCGGTCCTGGCGAACGCGATGCCGGTGATCGAGCAGCACGTCGAGTGGGCCTGTGCCCTGGTGGACCATGCGCGACGGCATGGGCTCCACCGCGTCGAGGCGCAGCCTGCCGCCGAGGCCGAATGGACCGCGCACGTCGGGGAGATCGCGAGCAGGACGATCCTGATGAAGGCCGCGTCCTGGTATCTCGGGGCCAACGTCCCGGGCAAGCCGCGGGTGTTCGTGCCCTACGCCGGTGGGCTCACCCACTACCGCGACATCTGTGACGGGGTTGCGGCGGACGGCTACCGCGGTTTCACACTGACGGGCGGGGAGGACGCCGCGGTCGCCTGACCGGGCGCGGACAGCGGAGGGGCCGAGGATGGGACGCGAGGAGCCGGGGACCCACGCCCGGCGGTGGACGTCGCCGGACTATCGGGTGGACGAGGGCGGGAAGGTGGTCGGAGGCTACCGGCCGTCCGGTCCACACAACTGGGGTCGCTGGGGGGACGCCGACGTCCGCGGCACCACGAACCTCATCACGGCGGAGGTGGTCCTGAAGGCCGCGGGCCTGGTGCACAGCGGGGAGGTGATCTCCCTCGCCCTGCCGATCGACGACTCGGCCCCGCGATGGCCCTCCCGCCCACCGGCCAGGCACTACTTCACGATGTCCGGCTCGGACGCCGTCGTCGGGTCGCCGTACAACGCGGCTGCGCCCGGTGCCGTCTACCTCGACGACGGCATCGACATGTCGCTGCAGGGATCGACGCAGTGGGACGGCCTGGCGCACTTCACCATCGCGGACTCCACGTACAACGGTCACTGGGTCGGCAACGTCACCGCGCTCGGTGGTGCGGTGGACACGGGCATCCACCACCAGCGGGAGTCGCTGGTCGGACGCGGGGTGCTCCTCGACGTCGCCCGGCACCTCGGTGTGGACTCCCTGGAACCCGGGACGGCCATCGGGCCGGACGTACTCGACGAGGTGGCGGCCGCGCAAGGCGTCGAGGTCGGCACCGGGGACATGGTGCTCGTCCGCACCGGCTATCTGAGCCGGTGGTGGACGTTGGAGGACACCGCCTCCCGAGAGCGGTACTTCACCGCGGTACCGGGCCTCGGCCACGCGTGCGTGCCCTGGTTCCGCGAGCGCGACATCGCGGCACTCGCCACCGACACCGTGGTCGTCGAGGTGGTACCCGCCGAGGCGGACGCGCCGCGCAGGCTGCCGGTCCACCACGGCGCGCTGGTGGACCTCGGTCTCACCCTGGGCGAGTTCTGGGACCTCGACCGACTGGGGGTCGTCTGCGCGGCGGACGAGCGCTACGACTTCCTGCTCGTCGCGCCCCCGCTGCACATCCGCGGAGCGGTCGGCTCGGTACTCAACCCGGTTGCGATCCGTTGAGGCTCGACGCGGTGTGAAGCGCCGTGGGGCGGACCCGACATCGGGTCCGCCCCACGACGTTCGCCGCCCTGTGCCGTCGCTATGCCGGCGCGCGTTCGCCTTCGACGGGCGACCCGGCGGCGTCGACGGTGGCGCGAGCCCGGTCCCCGGAGCGCAACGCCTGGTGGGCGAGGTACAGCCCCACCAGCCCCACCGCTCCGGCGACGTACATCGCAGCCCCGTACCCTCCGGTCAGGTCGAAGATCAACCCCCACAGCGGGGCGCCGAGCGCCAGCCCGACCCACATGCCGGAGACCACGGTTCCGTACGCGGCTGGGAACCGGGTCTGCCCCACGGCCTTCGCGGTGAGCAGCGGCAGGATCACCGTCGGCACGCCGAGCGAGATGGCCGCGATCGGAATCAGCATGAGGAAGGCCCAGAGGCCGAGGTGGCCGAGGAGCGAGATCGCAGGCACGCCCAGGATGAACAGCGCACCGAGCGCCCCGAGCAGGGCCTTGGTGCCGAGGCGGTCGTGCAGGAAGCCCAGGACGGGCTTGGTGAGCAACCCGCACACGGCGAAGTAGGACAGCAACATGCCGCCGGTGACGGCGTCGATGCCGAACGACCGGTAGACGGCGGGCTGGATCTGCCCGTAGATCGACTCGATGGAGAAGAGCACGGCGGTGACGGTCAGCAGCGCGACGGCCGGGCCGAATCCACGCAGCGCAGCCCGGCGCTCGGCCCGTGCCTGCGCGCGGGAGAGGCCTCCCGCGTTGGCGGTTCCCGCGTTCACCGGAGGATTGTGGATCAGCAAGATCCCGGGCAGCACGCCGAGCAGGACGGACAGCCCGGCGAACACGAGCAGCCCGCCGGAGAACCCCATGGTCCCGAAGACCCGGGGGAGTACCAGGCCCCAGACCAATCCGCCGAGCCCGGTCGACGACGCAGCGATGCCGAGTACCAGCCCTCGGCGGGAGTGTGTGTGCCACCCGGTGAGGATGGTGTTGGCCGGCAGCAGTGTCGAGGCGGCCCAGCCCACGCCCAGCGGCGCCGACATCAGGTAGAACACGATCATCGAGGGCGACAGGGCCATGCCGAGGTAGCTCAGCGCGGTCAGCGCGGAGCCGAGGACCACGACGATGCGGGGCCCGTACTTGGCGACGAGTCGGCCCATCGGCGCGACCGCCACGGCGCCGCTCAGCATGAAGATGGAGTAGTACACCAGGAACTGGGCGGTGGAGACGCCGAAGCGCTCCGTCCCCGGCACGACGAGGAAACCCATCGCGACCGACAGGGACACCATGACCAGCAGGAGGGAGGCGCCCACCGTCGACGTCGCGCGGCAGCGGCGGCCGGTACGGTCCAGCTGGGTACCCACGGTCGAGGGCACCTGATCGGGGTTGAGCGTCATCGGTGACCCTTCCCGGCATCGGGGATCATGAGGCAACCGCCGGCCCGGCGCTGAGTGGACGTGCCTGCGATCGCGAGAGAAGAGTACTCCCTTTGATGTGATCCAGACAACGCCTCTCGCCGGCGACTGCCGGGCCGGGGTCACGCGGGTGGGTCCGGCCGGAGCACGAGGGCGTCGCTCGGGGCGTGGGCCCGGACGCGCCCGGAGAACGTCAGAGCGCAGAGGGCGCCGACCACCCATGCGCTCGAGACGATGAGGAGCGAGGTGCGAAACCCCTCGGCGCCACCGCCGAGGATGACCATCAGCGCGACTCCCAGGGCGCTCCCCGCCGTCATCCCGAGGCTGCGCAGCACCATGCTGAAGGCGAGCGCGCTGCCGGTCTCGGTGCCGGGGACGTGCGGGACCATCAGGACGGGGATCGAGGCGAAGGTGAACCCGCTGCCGAGTCCGCCCAGCGCCATCCACAGCAGTACCTGCCAGAGCCCGTGGGGGAACACGGCCAGCCCGACCGTGGCGATCAGCGAGAAGCCGCAGCCGGTGGGCAGCAGCATCCGGGTCCCCCACCGGGCCGACGCGAGCCGCGCGGCCCGGCTACCGAGCACGCTCAGCACCGAGTAGGGGATGAGGACGAGTCCGTTCACCACGGTCGGCAGGCCCAGGCCGAATCCGTCGGCGTCGGGACCTGTGCCGACGGCGACGATGCTCATCGTCATCAGCGCATAGGTCCCCACCCCGGCGAACAGGCTCACCGAGTTCGGGCCCGCCAGACCGGGTCGCGCAGCCAGGGACAGGTCGATGAGCGGGTGACTGGTCGCCCGGGACCACAGCACCCAGACCGCCAGCATGACGACGCCCCCGGAGCCCAGCCCCCAGGTCCACGGCGAGGACCAACCCCAGTGGGCGCCCTGGGTGAGGGGGAGCAGGACGGCGACCAGTCCGACGCTGAGCATGGCGCCACCAGTCCAGTCCACCCGGGCCGCCCGGTCGACAGAGCTGCGCGGGACGAACCACAGGGTGAGGACCGTCGTGCCGGCGACGAGGGCGAGTCCCAGCCCGTACGCGGCGCGCAGCCCGCCCAGTTCGGCCATCGCCGACGACAGCGGGAAGCCCAGCCCGGCTCCCGCGATGCCGGTCACCGAGAGCAGCGCGATGGTGGAGGTGCGCCGTTCGGGCGCCATCTCGTCCCGGGCGACGGCCATCGCGAGTGGGATCAGCGCCAGCCCGAGTCCCTGCATCGCGCGGCCGGTGACGAACAAGGAGAACGCGGGCGCGCAGAGCGACAGGACGAGCCCTGTGACCACCGTGCCGAGCCCGGCGAGCAGGGTCCGTCGACGGAACCTGCCCGCGCCGATTCGGCCGAGGATCGGCGTGCTGACGGTCGAGGTGAGCAGCGGCGCGGTGAGCGACCACTGCGCTGCGGTGAGGGGGACGTCGAACAGAGTGGCGATGGAGGGGATCAGGGGCGTGCCCAGGCTGCCGACGACGGCCCCGACCGTCGTCAGCATTGACAGGGCGAGGACGAGGCCGCGTCGCCTGTCGGCGGTGTCGACGCGGGGGGATGCGGGCGTACCGGAAGTCATCGAGGTCCTGACGCAACGGGGTCGAGGGCGATCTCGTCCGTGAACAGAGGGTACTCTTTGAGGGCCCCGGCCGCACTGTGCATCGTCGTGGAGGTCGCGGCCGCCCGGCCGCCCCCGGCCGTGCGGCCACAGTGGACGTGCGCGGCCGCGAAGTCCCGACGCCTCGATTGACCGCATTGTGACGGCGATCTATGGTCTGTGTCACGGAGCCGCTACGGCGGCTCGACCCCCGCCGCCTCCCGTGCGCGGTCCACCGTCGTCGCCTCCGCCGGTTCGCGGTACCAGTGCGTTCGACTGCGGTCCCTTGTCCCTGTTGCGCCCCGGTCTCGACGAGGAGAGGAGTGGTGCGCGTGCAGACCTGGTCTGTAGGCGAGTTCACGATCACGAAGGTGGTCGAGCTGTCGGTCGAGGTGGGTCTGCTCGACGGGCTCATCGCGGAGGCGACCCCGGAGGTCGTGAAGAGCGTCGGCTGGCTGTGTCCCGACTTCGCGATCGAGGACGGCCGGACACTCTGGGACGTCAACTCGTTCGTGGTGGACACCGGAGACGCGGTGGTCATGGTCGACGCGGGGTGCGGGAACGGCAAGTCCTTCCCGATGCAGCCGGTGTGGGACACGCTGGACACCCCGTTCCTGGAGGGCCTGGCGGGCGCGGGCTACCGACCTGAGGACGTCGACGTCGTCCTGCTGACCCATCTCCACCTGGACCACGTGGGGTGGTGTGCGACGCGGGACGCCGCGGGCCGCTGGGTGCCGACCTTCCCGAACGCCGAGGTCTGGGTGGTGCGCGAGGAGTACGAGGCGTTCCGCGACCCGGCCGAGGTGGAGTGGGTCGACAGCGCGGCGCTGCAGGCCCAGCGCGAGCTCATGTACCAGCAGTCGATCCGGCCGGTGGAGGAGGCGGGGCTGTTGCGGATCGTCCCGGCGGACGCCCCGGTCGCGCCCGGCATCCGGCTCTACGCGACACCGGGGCACACCGAGGGCCACCACAGCGTCCTGGTGGAGTCGGACGGGGCCTCCGCCTTCGTGACCGGAGACTTTATCCACCATCCGATCCAGATCGCCTTCCCGGACTGGAGCTCGCGCGTCGACGTCGACCCGGCCGAGTCCGCCACCCGGCGCCGAGCGCTGTTCGAGTGGTGTGCGGGCACCGACCTGGTCCTGCTCGGGACCCACTTCTCAGGGCCGGGTGGCGGACGTGTCGTCCAGGACGGGGAGGGATACCGACTCGTCCCGGTCGGGGCGTCGCACCTCGACGCCGACAGCTGAACGGCACGCGTGCCCCGCCGACCGGCACGACCGGGCGGGGCCGCCCGCACGACGTCGGAGTCCTCGACGGAGAGGTCGAGCAGCATGGTGAGAGAGAAGTGCCCGACGGGTGGATCCGAGCCGCAGGACCGGGTCCACCTGTCGATCGCCCGGACGGCTCCTCGCCGTCTCCCCGGCGCTGGTCGTCGCGGCCACGACCGCGTAGGGGGGCGGTCGAGCGGCCTCAGGGGCGGCCGGGCCGGACGACTGGCGCGTGGATGCGGGACCCAGTCGCCGGCGCTGCCGGACATCGTGCTCGGCAGGTTGATCTTCGGCACCGTGGTCGGCGTGAAGCGGCGGGCGAGCTGGCTGGTCGAGTCGTGGGCACAGCCCGACCCGCTCCGGTCGGACCTGGCGATCGAGCCCGGGTCACTCTCCACGACACATGCAGGACTTCGACATCGACCATGAGGCGGCGGCCGCGCTGTCGGTGTGGGAGCCGCGGGCGGCCCCCCCGCAGGCCTTCCGGTCGCTGCTGGGCGAGGGCGTCCAGAATCCGGGCAAGTACCGTGATCCCCGGCTCGACGCACGCGATGGGGCCACAGCGCGAAGGTCGCGTTCGAAGGCGGCGAGCTGCGCCGGTTCGGCAACGTCGGCCAGGGAGTCGACTACTCCTCGACCTACATCCGCAGATGACGGGTCCGTCGCGCCCGAGACGTCGTCCCGGGCGCGGCGGCCCACCCGCCCGTCCGTCATTCGGGGGCGCGAACAGCGAAGGGAGACCGGGTGGAACTCGGGCTGCACGTCACGGACTTCACCATCCCCGCCGGACCCGCGGGTCTCGCCGACGAGCTCACCCGGATCGCGGTCGTCGCCGAGGAGGCGGGCTTCTCGCGCCTCAGCGTGATGGACCACGTGTTCCAGATCGAGGCGTACGGCCCGCCGCACCACGCGATGCTCGAGGCCTACACCGCCCTGGGGTTCCTCGCCGCACGGACCGAGCGGGTCCAGCTGCTGGCCTGGGTGACCGCGGTGAGCTACCGCGAGCCGGGCCTGCTCGCGAAGATCGTCAGCACGCTGGACGTGCTGTCGCGGGGGCGGGCGATGCTCGGCATCGGTGCCGGCTGGAACGAGGAGGAGGCCCGTGGACTCGGGCTGCCGTTCCCCTCGACGAGGCAGCGCTTCGAGCGACTCGAGGAGGCGCTGCAGATCTGTCTGCAGATGTGGGGCGCCGACGACGGCCCCTACGACGGGACGCACTACACGCTGCAGCGGACCTTGGACTCGCCGAAGCCCCTCAGCAGACCGCACCCGCCGATCCTGATCGGCGGCAGTGGTGAACGGAAGACGCTCCGCCTGGTCGCGAAGTACGCCCAGGCGTGCAACCTCTTCTCCGGTCCCGAGCTGCCGCACAAGCTGGATGTGCTGAAGCGGTGGTGCGACGAGGTCGGCCGGGACTACGACGACATCGAGAAGACGGCGATGTACCGGTTCGACGCCCGGGATCCGGAGGGCATCGTGGAGGACCTCCGACGGCTCGGGCGGCTCGGGATCGACCACGTGCACGGCGTCGTCGAGGACGTCTGGGCGGTCGAGCCGCTGCGGATCATCGGCTCCCGCGTCGTGCCCGCCGTCGCGACACTCTAGACAGCCCGGGCTCCTCCTGCGCGGTCCTGCCCCTCGACCGACCGCTCCCCGCTGCTGGCGGTCGGGTCGAGGAGCCGTCGGGCTCAGGACATGCTCAGGATCGGGCTCCCCGGACGAGTCGGCCGGGGAGGGCGCCGGTCGCCTCACCGTCGGTGTAGGTCTCCCGGCCGGCGACGACGGTGTGCCGGTAGCCGTCGACCCGCTGCAGCAGCCGCCGTCCTCCGGCGGGCAGGTCGGCGTGCATCTCCGGACGGTGCATCCGGAGATTGGGCAGGTCGACGACGAGGAGGTCCGCGCGGTACCCCGGCGCCAGCACGCCGCGGTCGGCGAGGCCGACCGCGCGCGCGGTGTCACGGGTCTGCCGCTGGACGAGGAACTCGAGCGGGATCCGGTCGCGGTGTCCGAGCAGCGTCGTGGTGAAGCTCGCGTCGCAGATCGTCCCCACGTGGGCGCCGCCGTCCGACAGCCCTGGAATAGTGTTCGCGTGCACGAGCAGCTCGCGCACGGCGTCCAGGTTGCCGTCGATGTAGTTGGCGCCCACGACGTACAGCATGCCGCCCGCGGCGATGATGTCGTAGGCGAGCGCGTCCGGGTCGGCGCTCCGATCGGCGATGCTGGACGAGGGCGGGGGCTCGTAGTCGGGCGGGTCGCCGAGCTCGTACATCGACGAGTACTCGTTGATCAGCCCGCCGCCGACCCGGTTCAGCTCCTTCTCTCCCGTCTGTGCGGCCAGCACGGCGGCCCGCACCTCGGGCCTCCGCATGAGCCGCCGCTGCTCCTCCACGGGGAGGTGGGCCACGCGCTCCCGCCACACCGTGTTGCGCATGAAGGGGTTGAGGGTGTTCTCCAGCCCGAGGATGAGTCCGATCGCCCGCGGGGCGACCTGGCCGCGGATCTCCAGCCCGTCGGCGACGGCCTCCTCGAGCAGTGCGACGACCGACCGGTGTCGCGAGGAGTCGTACGGGAACTGGGTCAAGGTGAACGAGACCGGCCGTCCGGACTCCTCCGCCATGCCGCGGATGATCGAGAACTCGGCCTCCACGTCGGGGAAGTCGGTCACGACCTGCAGGACGCCGCGCCCCGTCCGGCCCACGGCGCGGCCGATGGCGAGGAGCTCGGCGGCACCGAGGCCGTACGACGGGGTGAGCCTGCCGTCGATGCTCTTGTGGTTGAGCGTGCGCGAGGTCGTGAAGCCCAGGGCACCCGCCTCGACCGCCTCGGCGGCCAGCCGCGCCATCACCGAGACCTCCTCGGGGGTCGCCTCCTCGTGGGCGTTGGCGCGGGCACCCATCGCATGGACCCGCAGGGCCGCGTGCGGGACCTGCACGGCCAGGTCGATGTCGAAGCTGCGGGCGCCCAGCACGTCGAGGTACTCGGGAAAGGACTCCCACGTCCAGGGGAGGCCCTCGTGCAGGGCGATCCCGGGGATGTCCTCCACACCCTCCATCAGGTCGATCAGTCGGTCCCGGTGCTCGGGCCGGGCGGGGGCGAAACCGACGCCGCAGTTGCCGGTCACCACGGTGGTCACGCCGTGCAGGGACGACGGCTGCAACCTGCTGTCCCAGGTGGCCTGGCCGTCGTAGTGGGTGTGCACGTCGACGAAGCCGGGCGCCACCATCGCGCCGTCGGCGTCGATCTCGCGTCGTCCGGGTCCTCGCACACGGCCGACCTCGACTATCCGCTCGCCTACGACGGCGACGTCGGCCGTCCGCGGATCGCCGCCGTTCCCGTCGACCACGGTCCCGCCCCGGACCACTAGATCGAACTCCGTCATCCGACATCTCCGATCGACTCGTTCGCCCTCGTACGTCGCCACTGCGTCAACGTCTCGCCGTCCGGTTGGTCTTCGAACACCGCCTCGACCTCGGCGCCGATGACCACCTCCTGCAAGGGGTCGCCCAGCAGGTTCCCGACCAGCCGAACGCCGTCCGCCGCGGGCAGCTCGACCAGGACGACGAGGTAGGGGCCGAATCCCGCGAGGGCCTCGTGCACCGGGTGCCAGCACCGCTCCCAGCTGAAGACACGACCGCGCGGCTCGACCCGCTCCCAGCACAGGTCGGCCGAATGGCATCGATGACAGATCCATTCCGGCCCGAACTGCCAACCCCGGCAGTCGGCACAGTGCTGGACGCGCAGTTCGTGGCGTCGGGTGCCCTCCCAGAACTCACGATCGAGGCCCTCCCGGTGGGGCACGGGCCGGGGGAGACCGGGCGGCAGGTAGCGGCCCGCCCGGCGATCCACTTCGGACATGGGTGGTGTCTCCTAACGGCGCAGGATGAGGCTGCTCACCAGCTCGGCCATCGGGCCCGAGCACACCATCGACGTCTCGGCGTCGGGAACCTGGTTGGGCGAGTTCCCGCGAATCTGGCGGACGGCCTCCACGACGAGCCCCAGCCCGTGCATGTAGCACTCGGCCAGGTTGCCCCCGCTGGTGTTCAGTGGGCACTTGCCGGTGCCGACCGAGAAGTTGTCCAGCGTCATGTACTCGACGCACTCCTCGGGCTCACAGAAGCCGTGCTCGACCAGGCTCATCATGACGCCGCCGGTGAAGTTCTCGTAGGACTGCACGACATCGATGTCCCGCGGTCCGAGCCCCGCCATCGCGTACAGTCGCCGCGCGACGTTCCTGGTGTTCGCCGAGGCGTAGTCGGGGGCGTTGTGAGCAGCGGCGGACTGGCGGGGGTCCGCGCCCTGGGCGGCGGCCATCAGGATCGCCGGGCGCTGCCGCAGGTGTCTCGCTCGGTTTGTGGTGGTGAGGATGACGGCGGCGGCGCCGTCGTTCTCCTGGCAGCAGTCGAAGAGATGGAACGGTTCGACGATCCAGCGGGACCGGTCGTAGAGCTCCGGGGTGAGTGGCCTGCCGTACATCACCGCGCGCGGGTTCTGCTGAGCGTGGTGGTAGGACGCCAGCGCGATCGCTCTCAGCGGCTCCTGCGTCACCCCGTGGTCGTGCATGAAGCGGCGGACGCGCATCGCGAACAGCTGGGCCGCTGAGAGGACGCCGTAGGGCGCCTCGTAGGAGGAGGGCCATTCGGCGTGAGGCGAGGTCGAGGCCGTGCCGAACCGGCCGAACTGTCCCTGGGCTAGGCCGCGGAACACGCACACGTACCTGGCGTACCCGGCGGCGAGCGCGGCCGCGGCGTTGGCGACCGCGGCCGCGCCCCCGCCACCCCCGCCACCCCACTGCATGGTGGACAGCGCCAGGTCCCTCGCCCCCAGCGCCGTGGCGATGCGCGTGGGCGCGTTCCGGTCGTCGCTGAACGAGCAGTAGCCGTCGATCTCCCGCGGGTCGATCCCGGCGTCCTCCGCCGCTGCTCGGACGGCGTCGAGCACGAGCCGGAACTCGGGATGGGGTGAGCCGCCGTGCCGGTAGTACTCGGTCTCGCCGAGCCCGACCACCGCGACACCGCTCCCCGCGGTCCGGCCGGTCATTGCGACGCGGCCCTCTCGAGGTCCGCGTCCCGTTGCTCGCGGCCCTGCAGGTTGGCGGAGCTGGTCAGGATCGCGGCCACCACCGCGCCCGTCACGGTGAAACCGATGATGAGGAAGGCGGGCGCGTGGATGTTGCCGCTCGCCCCGACGAGCGCGGCGGAGGCGAGGGGTGCCAGCCCGCCACCGAGGGCGCCCGCGATGCTGAACCCGGCTCCGATGCCGGACAGCCGGTACTTGACCGGGAACAACCGGGTGGCGATGGCGAAGACGGGTGACGATGCGGTGTTCGAGCAGATGAGGGCGACCAGGTAGACGAGTCCGACCAGGACGATGTCGGCGCTGGCGGCCTCGATGACCCGGAACACGGGGTAGATGACCGCCGCATGGGCGAGCAGCGCGCCGACGAGCACCCACCGGGCGCCGAACCGGTCACACAGCACACCGCCGAGGAAGTTCCCGATCACCCCGAGTGTCAGGGCGATGGCGGACAGCCAGAACACGGACGTTCGTGGCATGCCGATGACGGTGATCAGATAGACGTTCATGTAGCTGAGCAGGACCGCGCCCGGCGCGACGATGATGAGCATGAGGGTGACGAGCGCCAGGATCCGCTGCCAGTAGGACCGGAAGGTCTCGCGCAGCGGCGCGCTCGCTACCTGCTGCTTCACCTCCAGCGCGGTGAAGTCCGGTGTCTCGTCGACACGCCAGCGGAGGAAGACGACGAAGACGGTCAGTACTGCCGAGATGAGGAGGGGGACCCGCCAGCCCCACGTCGTCATCGTCTCGGCGCCCAGGATGACCGAGCACAGACCGACGACGGCCGGTGCGAGGGCGGACCCGATGTTGGCGCCGCTGGCGATGAAGGACTGGAAGAACCCGTGTCGTCTCCCATCGCCCGACTCGGCCACCAGCGTCGCCGCGCCCGCCTGCTCGCCACCCGACCCGAAGCCCTGGACGAGCCTGGTGACGAGCAGGAGGATCGGCGCTGCGACGCCGATTGCGGCGTATGTGGGGAGCAGCCCCATCACGGTCGTGGCCCCGCCGACCGCGACTATCGAGACCAGCAGTGCTTTGCGGCGGCCGTGGCGGTCGCCGAACGTGCCGAAGAACAGCGCTCCCGCGGGCCTGGCCAGATATCCGACGGCCAGCAGACCGAAGGAGGCGATCACCGAGAGCGTGGGATTGTCCGCCGGGAAGAACAGAGGCCCGATGAAGACGACCAGGAAGGCGTAGGCGACGTAGTCGTAGAACTCGATGATGGATCCCGCGAGGCCTGCGACGGTCGCCCGTCGCATCCTGGTCCTCGCGCGCTCGGTCTGGCCCTCGCGACCGCCGGTCGCCTCCGCGAACCGATGAAGGTCTGAATCTGTCACAGCCTCGCTCCGATCTGGAGAACTGATGCATGCGCGCCGTCATCGGCGCGGATGCCCTCAGAACGGGTCTGCGGGGAGATCATCGGTGCCGAGGATCTGTTCCGTGAGTCGACATGGGGCAGCGCGATCGCGAGATAAGAGTGGCCCCTATCGGAGGCGAACCGTAGGGGCGCCGTTCGGAGTTGTCAAGGTGGGTCGTGGCTCGGCGATCGGCGTGATCCGCAGGGACGGGTGGATGTCCGAGCCGGTGTCGGGACGGCATGTTGCGGCGGCTCGAAACGTGACCTAGCATACGGTCATTCGGTCATGCGTAGGACAGGAAGACCGAGTGTCGCCCATTCGACGCCGTGCACCCGGGAGGGGAAACCCTTGCTCATCTCTGCAAGCCGGACCGTCGCCGCCGAGACGAGCCGGACCCGCCACCACGACGTGCGCTTCAGCGGCCACGTCACCGATCTGATCGGAAGCCGTTCCGACTCACTCGGTCGCCCGCAGGCGTTCCTGGTCGAACAGGCGCCGAACTGGACACTCCGACCCCATTACCATCAGCGCACCAGTTTCAGGTGGTCGTGGAGGGTTCGGGTCGGTTGGGCAACCAGCCGCTCGAACCCGTCCACGTGCACTACACCTCGCCGCAGACCCCCTACGGCCCGATCGTGTCCGGTGGCGACGGTCTGACCTACTGCACGATCCGTGCCGCGAGCGTCAGTGACGGCTTCTTCATGCCGGAGTCGCGCGCCCTGCTGTCGCGGCGGCTGACGAGGACCCATCTGTCGCCCGACCGGGTCACTCGGACGCCACGGTCGACCCTGGGCGGTCTCGACCGGGCGGAGGTCGACCCCCTCTTCGAGCCGGGCGAGGACGGCGTCGCCGCCTGGACGGTCCAAGCACCACCGGACGCGGACCTCGAGCTGCCCGCCCACCTCCACAACGGCGGCCAGTTCGTGTTGGTCGTCGGTGGGGGTCTGGACCTCGCCGGGGCACACGTGGGCCCGCTGGGGGTCGCACACCTCTCCGTCGAGGAGGCCGGTCGGCGGTGCCGGGCCGGGCGAGACGGCGTCCAGCTCGTGCTCGTGCAGTTCCCGAGGGCGAACCGTTAGCACTCGAACGAGAGCGGCCGCCTCTGCGGTCTCGCCAGGCGCAACCGATCCATCGAATCCGTAGGCCGACACCGACGACGGCCGAGAGAGGCTCGAGCTGTGGACGACACGAGCACCGAACCACGATGCCCGCGACTTCGGGGTCTGCGCGTCTGCGACCTGTCCGGCCAGCTCGCCGGCGCGGGCAGCACCAGGGTCCTTGCCGCCTTCGGAGCCGAGGTGATCCGAGTCGAGGACCCGGTCCGGCAGGGAAGGTGGGACGTCACCCGCGGCATCGCACCGTTCACCGACGAGCGCCGCGGGATCGAGCTCGGTGGTGCCTTCAACCAGTTCAACGTCGGCAAGCGCGGGGTCACCGTCAACCTTCGCGACGAGCGGGGCAAGGAGCTGCTGCGCAGGCTGATCGCGGTGTCGGACGTCGTGACGGAGAACTTCGCGGCGGGCGTGATGGAACGACTCGGGTTCACCTACGACACGATGAGGGAGATCCGACCGGACATCGTCTACGTGTCGAACTGCGGCTTCGGCCACGACAGCCCGTACTCGGGCTTTCGCACCTGGGGCCCCATCGTCCAAGCGGTGTCCGGGCTGTCGTTCCTGTCCGGGATCGCGGGGATGCCCCCTGCAGGCATGGGTCTGTCCTACATGGACCACCAGGGTGCCAACTTCATGACCGTCGCGCTGATGGCCGCGCTGATCCACCGGCAGCGGACGGGCGAGGGCCAGTGGGTGGACATGGCGTGCGTGGACGCGGGTCTGTCGCTCACCGGTCCCGGCCTGCTCGACTACACCGTGAACGGTCGCCGTGCGAGGACGGACACCGTGGTCGACAGCAACCACAGCTCGGCCCCCGCGATGGCACCCCACAACGTCTACCCCGCGGCGGGCGAGGACGCGTGGGTGTCCATCGCGTGTCGGGACGACCGGGACTGGCGGGCGATGGCGGACGTCCTTGACGCACAGTGGCCTCGTGAGGACTGCTACGCCACGACTGCGGGAAGGCTGGGCGCCCAGGACGAGCTCGACGGCCGGATCTCGGCCTGGACCGCGACACTGGACCGCTTCGACGCGGCGGCCCGCCTCCAGGCGGCGGGCGTGCCGGCGGCTGCGGTCCTGACCGCCGAGGACCGCATCGAGCACGATCGAGGCACCCTCGACTGGGGCCTGTTCCCCACCGTGACCCATCCCGCGATCGGGTCGGTCAGGGTGGACGGCCTGCCGCTGCACCTCGACGAGGACGACTGGTGCATCGAGCGGGCCGCGCCGACGCTGGGGCAGGACAACGACTACGTGTTCCGCGACCTCCTCGGGCTCACCGAGGACGAGCTCGCCGCGCACCGCGAGGACGGGGTGATCTGATGCTCGGTGGGGCGTTGGCCGGGATCCGGGTCGTCGAGATCGCGAGTGATCACGCGGCATCGGCGGGCAAGCTGCTCGCGGAGCTCGGTGCCGAGGTGGTGCTTGTCGAACCGCCGGGTGGGCATCCGGGCAGGCGGTATCCTCCGTTCGCCGAGGACGTGCCCGGGGACGACCGGAGTCTGTGGTGGTGGCACTACCAGTGCGGGAAACGCAGCATCGTGCTGGACCTCGAGGACGCCGGTGGGCGGGACGGGTTCCGCGAGCTGGTCCGGCACAGCGACCTGGTGCTCGAGGGCGAGCCGCCCGGTAGGTTGGGCGGTCTCGGGATCGACGCGGATCGATGTCGTGCCGCCGACGGCCGCCTGGTGTGGGTCTCGGTGACGGGGTACGGCCGTGAGACCGCGCGCCGCGACGAGCAGTTCACCGACCTGACCCTTCAGGCCGGTGGTGGTCAGATGTGGATGACCGGGTACGACGACCACCGTCTCCCCCCGGTCCGGTGGGGAGGGGACCAGGGCTTCCACATCGGAGGTGTCTGGGCGGTCATCGGCGCTCTGGTGGCGCTCCACGGCCGGGTGCGGGACGGGGCGGGAACCCTGGTCGACGTGAGCATGCACGCCGCCGCGAACGTCACCACCGAGCAGGGCAACCACCATTGGCTCGTGGCGAGACAGGAGGTGGGCAGGCTCACCTGTCGGCACGCCGCGCCGGTCGGCAGGCCGACACAGGAAACGATGGCTGTGTCCGCGGACGGGATCTGGGTGAACACCGGCGTCCCGGGGCGGCTGCCCCGTGACTATGCGCAGCTGCTGGGGTGGCTCGCGGAGCTCGGTCTGGCCGACGGGTTCGCCGAGTCGGTCTGGCTCGACATCGGTGCGCGCCGCGAGGCCACGGACTACGGTGCAGTGGGGCTCGATCCCGAGGTCACCGAGTGCCTGTCGGCCGCGCGCAGTGCAATGACCCTGATCGCGACCACGCTCAGCGCGCGGGAGTTCTTCGAGGGCGCCCAGCGTCGCGGAATCGCGTGCGGTCCTCTGTACTCGCCCGACGAGGCCATGGACAGCGTCCACTCCCGGGCCCGCGGCTTCCCGGTGAGGCTGTACTACGAGGAGGTGGACCGCGAGGTCGAGCACCCCGGAGCGCCGTTCGTCCTGCACGGGGCGCCGTGGTCGGCGCCCCGGCGGGCGCCGAAGCTGGGGGAGTACCAGCATCTCGCTCCGTCGGCACGCCTCGACCCCGCGCCGCCACGAATCGGGTTGGCCCACCGAACCTCCGAGCACGTCCGACACGAGGAGCAGAAGTGTCCCTAGTGGATCAGATCCAGGTCATCGACGCCGACTCCCATCTCCACGAGCCACCGGATCTGTGGACCGCGAGGATGTCGGCACGCAAGTGGGGCGAGAGCTCGATCCCGCACGTCGTCCGTGACGACCGGTCGGGGAACGACGTCTGGGTGATGGGTGGGCTGCCGGGCTGGCCGTCCGGCGGTGGCGCTCAGGCGGGCTGGAAGGAGTGGTTCCCGGCGCACCCGCCCCGGTTCGAGGACGCGGACCGGGCGGCCTCGGACCCCACCGAACGCCTGCGTTGGATGGACGAACACGGCATCTACGCCCAGCTCCTCTACTCCAACGTCGCACTGTTCCGGTCCGCGGAGCTCAGCAACTCGTCCTCGATGAACGAGGAGCTGCTCCTGGAGTGTCTCCGGGTGTACAACGACTTCCAGACCGAGTGGGCCGCTGCGGCCCCGGGCCGGTTCATCCCGCTGACGCAGATCCCGTTCTGGAACCTCGAGGCCTCCGTCGCCGAGGTGCTCCGGTGCGCCGAGAACGGGCATCGGGGGGTCGTCATGAGCCAGGAACCCGCTGCGTACGGCGCTCCGCCGCTCATCGACCCGCACTGGGACCGACTCTGGGCCGTCGCCCAGGAGCTGGGCCTGCCCGTCAACTTCCACATCCTGACCGGTTCGTCCGCTGGTGGAGATGGTTCCGCCGACCTCCCCCCGGAGGACGACGCACTCCTCGTGGCGTCGACGGTCGGCTTCATCGCCGGGAACCTGCGGACGCTGTCGCACCTGATGGTCGCGGGAGTCTGCGACCGGTTCCCCCGGCTCAACTTCGTCACCGTCGAGAGCGGTATCGGATGGATACCGTTCTTCCTCGAGTCCATGGACTGGCAGTGGCAGAACAACGCGGCGACGCGGGGACGAGAGCTCCTCCCGAGCGAGCTCTTCAAGCGACAGTGCTACGGCTGCTTCTGGTTCGAGGAGGGGGCGGCCAGGGCCGCGATCGACCTCGTCGGCGCCGACAACTTCATGTTCGAGACCGACTTCCCGCACCCCACTAGCCTCTCTCCCGGCGAGGCCACCATCGCGCAGTCTCCCCGGGCCCACATCGAGAAGTTCGCCGACCTGCCCGAGGCCCACCTCCGCCAGATCCTCCACGGGAACGCCGCCCGGATCTACCACCTGTAGTCGGCTCCGGCGCGGCCCATCAGGGCCTGGTCGTCCCGGTGCCGCCACCCCGGAGGGAGGTCAACGGTGTCCGCCGGTCGTCGTCGATCGCCATGACCAGTGTTCCGTCGGCCGTCCAGTAGTACGCGAGCTTGGCCTCCCACCGGTACAGGTCGGCACGGAACCAGGTGTGGACGACCTCGATCACCCCTTGGTCGCCGTGGGTCGTGCGATCCGCCGACAGGACAGGGGCGCCGATGTCGATGCCGAGCTTCTCGGCGACGGTGATGTCGGCGAGCTGGGCAGTGATGGACTGCTCCGCGTGGCTGACCGTCATCCCCTTGTCACGAAGGAGGTCGAACCGATCGTCCAAGTGGAAGTCGCGGGAACCGAGGTGCTCGGCGGCCGCCCCGCTCAGGTAATGCAACGCGTACGTGAACGGCACGTCGTCGATGAACCGGCGCACCTCGATGGCGACGCCCTCCCCGCCGTTCATGGCCAGCCGGGCCCGGACGGAATGGGGGAAGGGGACGCCGGCCCGCACGGTCTGCTCGCGGATGGGGCTGCTGCTGTTCTCCAGGATGAGCTCGGCGAACGAGCCGGTCAGCGGCGTGACCCCGGGCTCCCGGGCGGCTCCGTCGGTGACGAAGGTTCCCTTGCCCTGCCGCCGCACGACCCAACCGCGCTGGGCGAGCTCGCCGAGCGCCAGGCGCACGGTCGCCTTGCTGCAGCCGAATTCCCGGGCCAGCCGGTCCTCGCTGTCGAGTGCGCTGCCGATCGGGTACTCGTTGTTCCGAATACGCTGCAGAACAATGGCGAAGACGCGTTGCCAGCGAGGTACCGGCAGCGATTCTGCAGGTGGCATGGGAACCTCTCCGTCAGCGCTTCTCGTCCAGTGTCGGCCTCGTCGTCCGACCTGATGAGGTCGTTCCTCGTCAGGGTACCGAGGTGGTCGTCGCGGTGCCCGGTCGGCCCTGCGGCCATGTGCGGGGTGAGGCCTTCGGACTCGGGGCGCGACGACCGTCGCCGAACGTACCGAGGTCCGGACCGGTCGAGCATGGGGGATGAGATCCCTCGAACCGTCGCGGAGGTGTGGAAATGAAAAAGCCGACGTCCCTATCTGCCGAATGTCGAGTTCATTCTGGGCAGGAACCGATAAGTATCGACCATGTCGTCATCGCCTCATCGGATCTGGAGCGCTCGGCAGCCTTCTATCGCGAAGTCCTCGGCGTGACCGTCATCTCGGCAACGCCGAACTTCCATCAGTACCGGCTGTCCGGTCAGATGCTGAACGTCCACGGACCCGGACTGGTCGACGCCACGGATCCGAGTATGCTCGCCCGGCTCCCGGTGCGGCCCGGTGGCAGCGACCTCTGCTTCCGTTGGCCCGGTGACATCGCCGACGCGTGTGCCCACCTCGACCGGTGCGGTGTGGTCGTCCAGACGGGTCCGTGTCAGCGGTCCGGTGCGCGGGGCGCGGGGGTGAGCGTCTACTTCCGTGACCCGGACGGGACCCTGTTGGAGTTCATCACCTACCCCGCCGAGGACCGCGGCGCGAGCGGCGTCCCGGGTGTCATGGCGGAGTCGTCGGATTTGGGCTGAGCACGTGGATCTCGGACTGTCAGAACGTGTGGTACTGGTCACGGGCGGTTCGGCGGGCCTCGGGTTCGCCCTCGTCGACCGGTTGCTCGACGAGGGGGCACGGGTTGCGTTCTGCGGCCGGGACCCGCGGCGGCTCGCCGCTGCCCAGACGAAGCTCGCGCGACACGGCGGCGCGTGCCTCGCCGTTCGGGCGGATGTGCGGTCGGTCGATCAGCTGGAGGGCTTCGTCCGGGCCGCGGAGGAGACCTTCGGGGGAGTCGACGCCCTCGTCAACAACGCCGGGAGCGCGGCAGGCGGCGAGTTCGAGGCGAACGACGATGCCTACTGGCAGGCCGACCTGGACGCCAAGCTCATGTCCGCGGTCCGCGCGTCCCGACTGGTCATCCCGCGGCTGCGCTCGCGGGGCGGCGGCTCCATCCTGAACGTTCTGTCGGTCTGGGCGAGGACCCCTGGTGCGGGCAGCACCCCGAGCTCGGTGAGCAGGGCGGCGGGACTGGCCCTCACGAAGGCGTTGTCCCACGAGTGTGGCCGCGACGGCATTCGGGTGAACGCCGTGCTCATCGGCATCCTGCGGAGCACTCAGTGGGAGGCCGCCGCCGAGCGGCAGGGGGTGTCCCCGGAGCAGTTCTACTGCGACGTGGCCGCCGAGTACGCCATTCCGCTCGGCGCCGTCGGCGCCGCCGAGGACTTCGCCGATCTCGGCGCCTTCCTGCTCTCCCGGCGCGCGACCTACGTCAGCGGGGCCGCGATCAACCTCGACGGAGGGCTGAGCCTGGCGTAGGGACGAGCAGGACCTGGGTGGACGACACGTCGGTCCGATCGCGCGTACAGGTTCATGGGAGTATGAAGAGGGTACTCTTACGGCCCGCGATCGCGCCGGACCGGTCTGCTCAGCCCGGTAGGTCCAGCGAAGTTCGTGTGGGGGCGGAGGAGACGTCCGCTCTCCCGGTGGGACTCCGCCGGGAGACGACGACGGTGTACGCCGTGCCGACCGCCCACAACGCCGAGACGAACAGCAGCGACCCGCGGAACCCCGACTGCCCTCCGCCGAGGATCAGCATCAGGGCCACGCCGAGCGCGCTGCCCGCCGTCAGGCCGAGGCTACGCAGGACCATGTTGAAGGCCAGCGCGCTGCCGGTCTCGGACTCGGGCACGTGGGGCACCATCAGGACGGGGATCGACGCAAAGGTGAAGCCGCTGCCGAGGCCGTTGACCGCCATCCACACCAGGAGCTGCCACAGGCTGTGGGGGAACAGCGCCAGCCCGACGGTGGACACCAGCGACAGGACGCAGCCGACGGGGAGTAGTACGTCGTTGCCCCAGCGGCCCGACATGAGTCTCGCGACCCGGCTCCCGAGCACGCTCAGCACCGAGTAGGGGACCAGCAGCAGGCCGGTCACCGCGGTCGACATGCCCAGGCCGAACCCCGCGGCGTCCGGTCCCGTGCCGACCGCGACGACGCACAGCGTCAGCAGCGCATAGGTGCCGACACCGGCGATCACGCTGACCACATTGGGGCTCGCGAGCCCAGGACGGAAGGCCAAGGAGAGGTCGACGAGCGGGTAGCCGTTGCGCAGTGTCCACCAGACCCACCCCACGGACAGGACCACCCCGACGGCCCCGAGTCCCAAGGTCCAGGGCGAGGTCCAGCCCCATTGGTCCCCCTGGGTGAGGGGCAGCAGCACGGCGACGAGACCGGCGCTGAGCACGACGGCGCCCACCCAGTCCACCCGGACGGGCTCGCCCACCGTGGTCCGCGGCACGTACCGCACCGTCAGGGCCGTCGTGAGGACGACGAGGCCCAGGCCGAGCCCGAAGGCGGCGCGCAGCCCGCCCTCCTCGGCCATCAGGGAGGTGAGCGGGAAGCCCAGGCCCGCACCGGCCATGCCGGTCACTGACAGGAAAGCGATGGTGGATGCCCGACGCCCGAGGGGTACGGCGTCGCGGGCGACGGCCAGGGCGAGCGGGATCAGCGCAAGCCCGAGGCCTTGCATCGCGCGGCCGGCCACGAAGATCGGGAAGGACGGGGCGACCAGGGACAGCACGAGCCCCCCCACCACGGTGCCGAGGCCGGTGAGCAGCATGGCGCGGCGGAGCCTGCCGCCCCCGAGGCGGCCGAGGATCGGGGTGCTCACCGTCGCCGCGAGCAGCGGTGCGGTCAGTGACCACTGGGCGGAGCTGACCGAGACGTCGAACATCGTCGCGATGGAGGGGATGAGCGGGGTGCCCAGGCTGCCGATGACGGCCCCGACCGTCGTGATCATCGATAGTGCGACGACGAGACCACGACTGTGCGCCTCGTCGACCGGGCGCGCGGGTGTGCCGGAGGCCATGGTTCCCGTCTCGAGGGTTACGGCAGGGTCGATCCAGTAGAGCACACTCATTGCCGCCGTGGCGTATCGGCGCCGGCCTCGGGCGACGCACAGACGTACGCCCGGCGCCGCTCGGGTGCCGGGTGCGCGCCCGTCGAGTGCGCTCACACCGCGGCGTCGACGCTCACCCCGGTCAGACGCTCGGCCTCGGCCCACAGCCGGGCCGCGACGTCGGCGTCGAGGGCCTTGCGCGTCGGCTTCGCCACCGCGGGTCGACCGACCAGGTTCCAGCGGGGCCCGTAGTAGCCGCCCTGGACGACGTCGGGGCTGGTTGCGGCGTAGACCATCGGCTCACCACCGGCCTCGGCGCTGTGCTGCGGGGTGATCTTCCAGGAGATCCGGAAGAAGAGGCTCGGGTCGCCGCCCATCTGGGGTCCGTTCGCCGCGATGTTGGTCGCGGCGTTGCCGGGGTGCGCCCCGAGCGACAGCAGGTTCCAGCCGCGCTCGGTGGCGATCCGGGCGAGCTGCTTGCTCAGGATCAGGTCGGCGAGCTTGGACTGGGCGTACGCCTGCGTGCGGTCGTACGACTTCTCCCAGTTGAGGTCGTCGAAGCGGATCCGCCCGATGGCGGAGGTGCCGCTGCTCATGGTCACCACCCGCGGCGCCTCGGCCTTGAGCAGGAGCGGGAGCAGGCGGACCGTCAGCGCGAACGGGCCGAGGAAGTTGCTGCCGAACTGCAGCTCGAACCCGTCAACGGTCTCATGGCGTACCGGCGGGAACATCACGCCGGCGTTGTTGACGAGGATGTCGAGCGGACGACCGTCGGCGACGAGACCGTCGGCGAACTCCTTCACCGACGCGAGGTCGGCGAGGTCGATGCGGCGCACCTGGACGTCCGCGGCGGGGTGGGCGGCCAGGATGTCCGCCTTGGCCTGCTCGCCCTTGGCCACGGTGCGGACGGCGAGGACGACCGTGGCACCCGCACCGGCCAGTCGGGTGGCCGCCGCCTTGCCGGTGCCGCTGTTGCCGCCGGTGACCACCGCGAGCCGTCCGGTCAGGTCGGGAAGGATGGTGTTCATGATCTGCGCTCCTCATTGGTTCGTCTGCCTGCGGACACCACTTTACACACCAGCGGTCTGTAATTTACAGACTGCTGGTCTGTTAGAACGCTCACAGGTGTCGGGTCCTCGACGTCGTGGTCGTGTCCCCTCGGCGGTGCCGGTGCGCACGTTCGACCCGGCGGTCTGACGGGCCGAAGTGCAGGCACAGGCGTCCGCCCGTCTGAGCCTTCCACGGGTCTGTGGGGCTCAACGGTGCCGCCGCTCGGCGTGTGCGGCGGGCTCGCGCGACCGACTCCGGCGACGATTGCGTTTTCGACTCCGTCGTCGTTGCCGGACACGCACCGCGCAGTGCCGTGGAACCGGGAGGGGAACTGGGAGGATCGACGTCGTCGGGCGCTCGGTGGCGGAGCCGGTGCGCACGGCGACCGGGCCGGGGAAGTGGAGGTCGTCGATGCCTGACGAGACGGGTGGGGACGGGCGCGGCGCGACGCCTGCGAATCGCCCGCGGCTCGGGCGGCTGGTCGCCGCGGCGCTGGCCGAGTTGGTGGCCGCGACGCTGGTGATCCTCGGGTTCGCCGCGCTGTGGGCGCCGTCCGAGGGTACGGCCGCGGCCGTCGACCACGGTCACCACGGCGGGGGTGTGAGCGCGGACGTGACCACCCTCGTGTTGGCGGTGGTGCTGGTCGCCGGAGCGGTCCTGGCCGGGTGGTGGTTGCGCGGTCGCGGGAGCCCCGCGCTGTCGGAGGTGCACGTCGGCCTGCTCGTCGCCGGGGCAGCGGTCGTGGTCGTTGCCGTGTCGCCGTGGGCCTGGGACCTCGCCTGGTCCTCGCACGTGGGGATGATGGCGCAGATGATGGGCCTGATGGTCGTCGGGCCCGCGCTCCTCGTGGCAGCCCACCGGACCGGGTCGGTGGCGCGCATGCCGCCCGCGTCGGGGGTGCGGGTCGGGGTCCTGGCGGTGCTGTACCTGCTCGTGCTCTACGCGTGGCACGTGCCGACGCTGCACGGCCTCGTCACGTCGGTGCCGCTGGTGCAGATGGCGCAGGTGGTCAGCACCGGTCTGGTCGGACTGCTGTTCTGTAGCGCCGTCCTCCCTCGTGCGAGCGACGGACCCGACGTCCGACGACACCGAGGGGTCCTGGTCGTCGGCGGTGGCTCGGGCGTGCTGGGGCTGGCCATGCTGCTGAGCCCCTACCCGCTGATGGCGGGCGGCGCCGGGTTCCTCGGGCTGGGGCCGCTGGTCGACCAACGCCTGGCAGGCGCGCTGATGATGCTGATCGACGTCCTCGTCCTGATCCCGCTGTTTCGCCGCACAGCGCCGGCTACCGAGCGTCGACCCGGCCCGTGACGCGGGCGACCGCCTCGGCCACGAGCTCGTATGAGGCGAGCTCGCCCGGTAGGTCGTGGACGCTGCAGAAGCCGTGCGTCCGGCGCGCGGACCGGCGCAGCTCGACCGGCACCCCCGCCTCGGCGAGTCGCTGGGCGTAGGCCTCCCCCTCGTCCCGGAGCACGTCGTGCTCCGCGCTCCCGGGAGTTCGGCGCCGTCTGAGCGGTCCACCCGCGACACCCCGGGCCCACCGTTCCCCTCCGGACGGCGGGCCCGCGAGTCGCTCAGGGGGAGCGGAGCCGGCGCCGCAGGAGCTTGCCCGCGGCGGAGTAGGGCAGGGCGGTTCGGAACTCGATCTCGCGCGGCACCTTGAAGCCGGCCAGCACCGAGCGGGCGTGTCCGCGGATGCGCTCCGCGAGCTCGGGGCCCGCCACGACGCCCGGCGCGGGGACGACCACCGCGTGCACCCGCTGCCCCCATTCGGGATCCGGCCGCCCGACCACCGCGACCTCGCCCACCTCCGGGTGGGCACGCAGCGCGTCCTCCACCTCGGCCGGGTAGACGTTGACCGACCCGGAGAGGATGAGGTCGGTGCGCCGGTCGACGATGTAGAGCCAGCCGTCCGCGTCGATGCGGCCCGCGTCCCCGGCGGTGTAGAACTCACCGCGCCGCATGGCGGCGGTCTTGTCCTCGTCGCCGAGGTAGCTGCTGGTCACCCCGCCCGGGTTGCGGATCCAGAGGGTGCCGACCTCGCCGGGAGGGACCTCGACGCCCGCGTCGTCGAGGATCCGCATGGTGGCGCCGTTGCCGTCGTGGCGGCCGACGCTGCCGGGGTGGGCCAGCCAGTCCTTCGGGCCGATCGAGGTGCCCCAGCCCTCCGACGAGCCGTAGTACTCCCAGAGGACGGGTCCCCACCACTCCATCATCGCCTGTTTGACAGGCACCGGCGTCGCCGAGCCCGCGTGGCAGACGGTGTGCAGGCTGGACAGGTCGTAGGACTCGCGGACCTCCCGCGGCAGTGCCAGCAACCGGTGGAAGTGGATGGGCGCGAGCTGCGCGGTGGTGACGCGGTGCTCCTGCACCCGAGACAGGAAGTCTTCGGCCTCCCACTTCGTGGTGAGCAGCACGGTGTGCCCGCGGTGCAGTGCGTGGGTGCCCCAGGAGCCTGGCAGACCGTGATACAGCGGGCCGCCGACCAGGGTGATCGCGGCGGGATCGGGGAGCATTCCGCGCAGCCGCATCATCGGGTCGGTGCGCAGCTCAGCGCTCTCCGGGTCGACCGACGCGCTGATCGGCCAGCTCACGCCCTTCGGCCTGCCCGTGGTCCCGGAGGTGTAGAGCATCGTCTGGGCGTGCACGCGGTCTGCCGGGGCCGTCACAGGTCGCCCGGCGAGGAAGTCCGCGTAGTCGCGGTGCGGGCCCGTCGGGCCGCCGATCTGCACGAGGTCGGTGGCGGGTCGGTCCAGGGTCGCGAGCGCGGCGGCGGCGGTCGCGGCGTGTGCCGCGTCGGCGACGACCAGCCGGGCGCCGCTGTCCCGCACGATGTAGGCGACCTCGCCGACGGTCAGGTGGGTGTTGATCGGCACCGGAGGCATCCCGACCTGGCCCGCGCCGAACACCATGGCGAAGAACTCGGGGACGTTACCCAGCAGCAGCGCGACCCGGTCGCCCAGGACGAGCCCGGTGGCGCGCAACGCGTGCGACACCTGGTTGACCGCGGCGGCCAGCTCCCCGTACGTCGTCTCGGCCCCGTCCTGGGTCGCGACGGCCACCCGGTCCGGCCGACGCTCGGCGTGCCTGTGGAACCCGATCAGCTCCTCGTCCGGCCGTCCGGCCGGTGCCTCGTCCGTCATCGTCGACTCCCCTCCACAGCCCGCCAAGAGTACACTGAAATAGCCGTGCGGTACTGCACGCCGATCGGCACGCCAGACGACGAGGGAGACGTGTGGAGATTCGGGGTGCGGTCGCGTTGGTGACCGGAGGAGCGGGCGGGCTCGGCGAGGCCACCGTGCGCAGGCTCGTGTCGGCCGGGGCGTCGGTCGTGGTGGCCGACCTGGCCGCCGACAAGGCCAAGGAGTTGGCTGCGGAGCTCGGCGACCGCGTCGTCCCCGTGCCGGCCGACGTCACGAGCGAGGAGAGTGTGCTCGCCGCCGTGGCGGCCGCCCGCGAGCTCGGCGACCTGCGCATCGCCGTGACCGCCCACGGCGCTCCGTCCGAGCGGCAGCGGCTGGTGTCTCGCGAGGGCGCCCCCCTCGGGCTAGAGAGCTTCCGGCGCACGGTCGACGTGTACCTGACCGGGTCGTACAACGTCATGCGGCTGGCTGCTGCGGAGATGTCCCGGCACGAGCCGGGCGAGTCCGGCGCCCGCGGGGTGGTGATCAACACCGCGAGCATCGCTGCGTTCGAGGGCCAGATCGGCCAGATACAGTACGCCGCGGCGAAGTCCGGGGTCGTCGGCATGGGGATCGTCGCGGCCCGCGACCTCGCCCCTCTGGGCATCCGGGTCATGACCATCGCACCCGGCACCTTCTACACGCCGGCCTTCGGGGTGCCGGAGGAGGAGGCGCAGCAGAAGTGGGCGGGCCGCGTGCCCTTCCCCAAGCGCATGGGCCGGGTGGACGAGTACGCCCGGCTCGTGCAGAACATCGTGGAGAACGACTACCTCAACGGTGAGGTCATCCGGCTGGACGGCGCCCAGCGCTTCGGTCCGAAGTAGCCGGCCCGAACGGCGTGCTGCTGCCGGGTCTCGCGGCGGGGCTGTGCCACACCGACGTCATACACCTGGAGTGGGCGGGGGACACCTGCCCGTCATCCCGATGACGTTGGGCCACGCGAGCGTGGGCCGGATCGTGGAGGTCGGGCCGGAGGTGACCGGCTGAGACGTCGGCACGCAGGTGGCGGCGGGCGCGCACAGCGAGGGGCCGGATCGGCGCTCGGCGGACGGTGCACGGACCACGTCGTCTACCCGAAGGAGCTCGTCGCCGTCCCGGGGGTGGTCGGCGACAAGGCGGCCGCGGCGCCACCGACGCCGCGCCCAAGGGAGGGGGCTGAGCGGGTCGCCCCCGCACTACCCTAATGACCGCGGAGGTCGCCCACCGTGCGTGGGGGAGGGCCATCCCCAAGGCCCGGTCATCGTCGGCAGCCTGCTCACGGGGGTGCCCGCCGCGGAGTGTCGCCGGCCCGCGGTGGCTTCGCGTGGAGCGTGGACATGGTCCCGGCATACCTCGGACTGCAGGTCAGCCCCGATGCCGACATTGCCACCTTCTGGGGCCACGGCGCTCTCGACGAGCCGGTCCGTACGCGCACGACGGCACGCTGCTCGGGCAGCAACGGCTGACCGTGGACCATCGTCGGCGTGCGAAAGGTCCGCGAGGTCTGAGATGGCGCTGCGCGCAGTGGGTCACCCGGGTCCGCCAGACCGGGCACGGTATGGCCGGGCCTCGTCGTCGGCGACAATGAGTAGGTTCTTCTCGGGGTTGCCCCCAATCCGGTGCGGCTCCGCCCGCCACATCGTCTCGCCGGCGCCCGCGGTCGGCGACAAGAAGCAGGAGGATTCGTGACGGATCGCGTAGCCGGGAAGGTCGTCCTGATCACGGGCGGCGCCCGCGGCCAGGGTCGGGCGCACGCCGTCCGGCTGGCGGAGGAGGGTGCCGACATCATCCTCGTCGACATCTGTGGCCCGCTCCCCACCCCGTACCCGGATGCCACCCCCGAAGAGCTCGCGGAGACGGCGTCGCTGGTCGAGGAGCAGGACCGGCGCGTGGTCACCGCGCAGGTCGACATCCGTGACCTCGCGGCGCTGCGGGCCTCCGTCGACGGTGCGGTCGGGCAGCTCGGACGGCTCGACGTCGTCGTCGCCAACGCCGGCATCGTCATCCCGAGCACGTGGGACGAGCAGACCCCGGAGGACTTCGAGAACACCCTCGCGACGAACGTCACGGGCACCTGGAACACGATCATGGTGGCCGCGCCGCACCTGATCGCCGCGGGCGGCGGGTCGATCATCACGATCAGCTCGGTCACCGGCCTGGTCGCGCGGCCGTTCTCCCTCGCTTACTCGACCAGCAAGTTCGCGGTCCGCGGCATGACCAAGGCGTTCGCCCTCGAGCTCGGCGAGCACAACATCCGAGTCAACAGCGTCCACCCCGGACCGGTGCAGAGCCCGATGGGCACCGGCAGGGTCCCGGAGATCATCGGCGAGGCGATGGCGGCTCACCCGCAGTTCGGCAACCTGCACGGCACGATGTTGCCGCTCGACGCCGCGCAGGGCAGCGACATCGCGCAGACGGTCCTGTTCCTCGCCTCCGACGAGTCCCGGTACTACACCGCCCAGGAGTTCACCCCCGACGCCGGCAACACCGGTTGAGCGGACTGGGCCCGCGACGCACGGCATCGACCCGCCATCGGTGTTGAGCCGGTGGAGCAGGTCGTGGCTGCTTCCCTCGAAGAACCGGTGGTGTGCCGCCGCCAGCGGCTCCGGATCGGCGCGGTGGCGCTCGCGCGCAGCGCACGGCAGGATCGTCCAGGTCGTGAGCTCCCGGGACCCGACACTCGCCCGGTACCGGATGCAGGCGCACCCGACCGCGGTGTGGTCCTGGTCGGCGCCCTCAGAGGAACAGGTCTATCTCGAGGGCCGCCTCGGTGGCCCCCGGCGCCAGGTAGCCGCGAAAGTCGGTGACGCCTGTGCCGCGCAGCACATCCTCGTCGATCAGCGTGCGGCCGGTGAGCTCGGCGGCCGGGCTGCTCACGATCACGTGGGCGGCGTCGGCCATGATCTCCGGCGTCCGGGTCGAGGGGGCGTCGCGGCCGGGGTCGATCGCCAGCCCGTTGCGCACCGCCGCGGTGTCGATCATCGTGCGCGGCCAGAGGCAGTTCGCTGCGACGCCGTCCGCTCGGCCGGTCTCGGCGAGGCCCAGGGTCAGCATCGTCATCGAGTACTTGCTCGCCGTGTACGCGGCGTGCAGCGCGAGCCACTTCGGGTCCGGGTTCAGCGGCGGTGAGAGGGTCACCACATGCCCGTTCGCCGATTCGGCGAGGTGCGGGTAGGCGTGCCTGCTGAGGAGGTAGGTGCCGCGCACGTTGATGTCGTACATCAGATCGAAACGCTTCGTGGGAAGGTCCGGTGTGGACGTCAGATCAATGGCCGAGGCGTTGTTGACGAGCACGTCGATCCCGCCGAAGCGCTCGACCGTCTGCTTGACGGCGGCCGCGACGGACGCCTCGTCCCGGACGTCTCCGACGATCGCCAGCGCCTGGCCGCCCGCGTCGCGGACCTCCTGGGCCGCCGTGTGCACGGTACCCGGCAGCTTCGGGTGCGGCTGATCGGTCTTGGCCAGCAGCGCGACGTTCGCCCCCTCGCGCGCCAGCCGGAGCGCGATCGCGAGGCCGATGCCCCGACTACCCCCCGACATCAGGACCGTCTTGCCCCTGAAAGCCGTCATCGCCGTACCTCCATCGCCACGAATGGCCGTTCTCAAGGACCGGCCTCGAATTGAGGATACTGTGTCGGGTGGTCGGTCGACAGTCCGTCGTCGCGACCCGCCGGACCGGCCCTGCCCGCCGACCGCGTTGCCGACCTTGCGTGTCGGCGATCTGCGGCGTCGTCGGCGGGCTCCTGCTCGCGGGCGGAGCGTCGGTCGGGCCGGAGATCCGCGACGTCGACCTGGCGCACCACGTCGACGTCCCGGCGCCGGCGAGGTGATCGGCCCCGGGTGAGTCGGAGTCCACCGGGAGCGCGGTCCCGACCGAGGCACTGAGAACGCAGACACCCGCCCGGTCCCTGGTGCAGGAACCGGGCGGGGGCATGGGGTCGCGCGGGTCAGCCCGCGACGAGGGCCTGACCGCCGTCGACGGGCAGGGCGACACCGGTGACGAAGCCGGCGTCGTCGGAGGCGAGCCAGAGGGCGGCGTGGGCGACGTCCCAGCCGGTGCCCATCTTGCCGCGCAGCGGCACGTGCGAGTCCCGCTCGGCGATGACCTGCTCACGGGTGCGGCCGTCGAGGCCGACGCGGTTCTCGATCGCCATCGGCGTCTCCATGAGGCCCGGCAGGATGGCGTTCGCCCGGATCCCGCGCGGTGCGTACCGCACGGCGATGTTCTCGATCATCGCGACGACGCCCGCCTTGGAGGTCTTGTAGGCGATGTACGGGTAGTCGATGAGCGAGGCCAGCGACCCCACCGCCAGCACGACGCCACCGCCTTGCTCCTCCATGATCGGAAGCACGTGCTTGCAGGTCACGACCATGGAGGTGAGGTTGATCCGGGTGACCCGGTCGAACGTCTCCATGTCGATGTCCCCGATCACGGCGTCCCCGCCGGCGAGGCTGACCCCGACGTTGTTGTGCAGCACGTCGATCCCGCCCATGGTGGACCGCGCGAAGGCGACCATGTGGGCGATGGAGGACTCGTCGGTGACGTCCGCGGCGACCGCCCAGGCCTTCCCGCCCTCCGCCACGATCTCGTCGACGGTCGCCGCCGCCCGCTCCAGCTCCCGGTCCGCCACGACGACCTCGGCGCCCTCGCGGGCGAACAACACCGCCGTCGCGCGCCCGTTGCCGACGGTCGAACCGGGGGTCTGGCCCCCGCCCACCACGAGCGTGCGCCTGCCCTCGAGCCGCTTTCCCATCGTCACCTCTCCTGTCGTGCCGTCCGTCATGTGTGCAGTCCCGGCAAGGTCTCCGACGGCTTGCGTCGCCGGGGGACCTCGATGACCTCGACGACGATCGGGTCGACCGCCGGGATCTCGTAGTAGGCGAACCCGCCGTCGCCGTCCAGGCCGTAGTGGAAGCCCGTCTGGATCGGCTCGAAGCCGTCGGCGCGGAACGACGCGATGGCCGCCTCGACGTCCTCGACGTGGTAGCCGAGGTGGTGCATGCCGTAGCCGTGCGCCTCGATCCACTCCGTGTAGATGTTGGGCCCCCGCAGCGTCTCCACCAGCTCGATCTGCGGCGCGGAGCCGCAGAGCGCGAGCCGGATGGCGAACTCGCCGGGCTCACCACGGTAGGTGAGGCCCTCGGTGTTCTGCGCGTCGTAGGAGTACACGCTCCAGTCGTCGCGCCCGAGCAGGGCGCTCCAGGCCCGCACGCCCGCCACCAGGTCCGGCACGTTCATGCTGATCTGGGTGGGGTGGCGGCCCGCGAGGAAGCGCGGCAGGCCCGCCGGGTCAGACGTGCTCGTCATCGGCGAGCACCGCCTCGAAGACCCGGTTCGCGTCGATGGCCGCGGGGAAGCCGCAGTAGGGGATCGCGTGCACGATCACCTCGCGGATCTCCGCGGGCGTGCAGCCGTTGTTCAGTGCCCCGCGCAGGTGGATCCGCAGCTCGTGTGGCCGGTTGAGGGCGATCAGCATCGACACGGTCGCGATGCTGCGCTCGCGGCGCGCCAGTCCGGGCCGGGCCCACACGGTGCCCCAGCCGAACTCGGTGATCAGGCGCTGCAGGTCCGTCGGCTCGGCGCCGGGGACGATGCTGCGCTCCACGTGCCGGGCGCCCAGCACCGCGCGCCGCAGTTCGGTCCCGCGGGTGAACGCCTCCGGCTCGGCGGTGGGGTCGGGGGTCGTGCTCATGTCTGCTCCGTTCGGGTCGCGCCGCGGCGCTCGAAGTAGGTGGCGACGTCGTACCAGCCGAGCAGCGCCCCGCCGTCGACGTCCAGGGCCACGCCGTTGATCATCGACGCGGCGGGGGAGGCGAGGAACAGGACCGCGTCGGCCTGGTCGTCCGGGGTGGTCAGCCGGCCCGCGGGCACACTCGCCACGCGGGCCCGCATGGTCTCCTCCGACGCCGTGCGCAACAGCATCGGCGACGTGACCGGGCCGGGGCACACGGCGTTGACGGTGATGCCGTCCGGCGCAGCCTCGTAGGCGAGGTGCCGGGTGAAGGCGAGCAGACCGCCCTTGGCCGCGGTGTAGGCGGCGGAGGCGTTGTAGCTGATCCGCCGCCCGGCCACCGACGCCACGTTGACCATGGCGCCGCCGCCGCGGGCCCGCAGTGCGGGCAGCGCCGCCCGGCTGGTGAGGAAAGGCCCGGTCAGGTTGACATCGACCACGCGCCGCCAGTCCTGCGGGTCCGTCTCCTCGATGATCGCGGTGGTGCTGATGCCCGCGTTGTTGACCAACACGTCCAGCCCGCCGTACGTGCCGTCGGTGAACGCCACCAGCTCCTGCACACGGTCGACGTCGGTCACGTCGACCGCGAACCCGGCCGCGGAGCCGCCCTCCCCGTTCTCCTCCGCGCCCGCCGCCTCGGCGCCCGCCCCGTCGTGGTCGGCGACCACCACGGCCGCGCCCACCGCGGCGAACCGATCGGCGAGGGTTCGTCCGATGCCCTGCGCGGCGCCGGTGACCACGACCACGCGGTCACGGAAGTCGAAGCTGGGTCGTGCCATGTCCACCTCCCGGGATCGGTTCAGACGAGGATGCCGAGCGGAGCCTCGACGCGGCGGACGAACTCCTGCATCCACCGTGCCGCCACCGCACCGTCGATCACCCGGTGGTCGGCGGACAGCGTGACGGTCATCATCCGGGCCACCTCGAGCGCGCCGTCGACGACGACGGGGCGCTCGGCCACGGTGCCCACCGCCAGGATCGCCGACTGCGGCGGGTTGATGATCGCCGTGAACTCGGTGACACCGAACATGCCCAGGTTGGACACGGTGAACGACCCGCCTTCGATCTCGCGCTGCTTGAGCCTGCCCTCGCGGGCGCGCTCGGCGAGGTCACGGGCCGCCGTCGACACCCCGGTGACCGAGGTGCGGGCGACGTCTCGCAGGACCGGGGTGACCAGGCCGCCGTCGATCGCCACGGCCAGCCCGACGTCGACCTGCTCGGGCTTGAGCAGCGCGTCACCGCCCCAGACGGCGTTGGCCTCGGGCACCGCCAGCAGGGCACCGGCGACGGCCTTGACCACGAAGTCGTTGAGCGACACCTTGACCGGCTGCTGGGCGTTGACCTCGGCGCGCAGCCGCATCAACGCGTCCATCCGGCACTCGCCCTTGAGGTAGAAGTGCGGGACGGTGCTCTTGCTCTCGGTGAGCCTGCGCGCGATGGCCCGGCGCATGGGGGAGAGCGCCTCGCGGGTGACACCGTCGGGGACGGTGGCCTCCGCGGGGGCGGTGGCCTCCGCGGGCTCGGGCTCGGGGCGGGCCTGCGGCGCCGGTGCGGTCGGGGCGGGGGTCGTGCGCTCGGCGAGGAGCGCGTCGATGTCCTTGCGCACCACCCGGCCCCGCGGACCCGAGCCACTCACACCGTCGAGGTCGATGCCGTGTTCCTGGGCCAGCCTGCGGACCAGCGGGCTCACGAACCTGCGTCCCCGGGCAGGGCCCGACCCGTTGGTGGAGCTCGCGCCCCCGGTGGCGGGTGCGACGGTGGCGGGTTCGGGCCGGGGTTCGGGCTGGGGGTCGGGCTCGGGCTGGGGGTCCGTGCCGGGCACCTCCTCACCCTCCGTGCCGACCACCAGGACCGGTGTGCCGACGGCGAGCGTCTCCCCGTCGCCGACCAGCAGCTTCAGGACGGTGCCCGCCACCTCCGCGGTGAACTCGACGACGGCCTTGTCCGTCTCGACCTCGGCCAGCACGTCGCCGACGGCGACGCTCTGACCCGGCGCGACCGTCCAGGACTGGATGGCGGCCTCGGCCGAGCCCGCGAGGATCTCGGGCATGGTGACCACGGTGGCCATCAGGCACCCCCGCGCGCGGCACGGACCCGCAGCAGTCCCTCGGCGGTCTCCTCCACGCCGGCGTACGCCGCGCGCTCGAGCACCTTGGAGATGCTCGGTGAGGCCTCCCGCCCGGTGACCCGCTCCACGGGCTGGTCGAGCCAGTCGAAGAAGCGGCGCTGGATCTCGTCGGCCAGCCAGCCGCCGTAGGACGTGCCCAGCACGCCCTGCTCCACGATGAGGACGTTGTTGGTCCGCTCGATGCTCTCGCCGATGGTGTCCCAGTCCAGCGAGGCCCGGTCGAGCCAGCGGAGGTCCACCACCTCGGCGTCCACCCCGGTCTGCTCCACCGCGTCCAGGGCGACCTGCACCATGGACAGGTAGCTGAGCACGGTCATCTCCTGCCCGCGGCGCCGGATCGCGGCCTTGCCGAGGGGCAGGTGGTAGTCGAGGTCGCCCTCGGGGATCTCGTCCCTGCGGCCGTAGAGGTCCACGTGCTCGATCACCAGCACGGGGTCGTCGAGGGTGAGCGCGCTGTTCATCAGGCCGACGTAGTCCGCGGCGGTCGAGGGGGCCACGATCCGCCAGCCGGGCGCGGTGGCGAAGATGCCCGCCGGGTCCATCAGGTGCTGGGAGCCGTAGCCCGAGCCCATCGCGATCTTGGTCCGCAGCACCAGCGGCACGGGATTGGAGCCGCCGAACATGTGGCGTGCCTTGCCGATCTGGTTGAAGACCTGGTCGGCGGCGACCCAGAGGAAGTCCGGGTACATGAACTCGACGACGGGCCGGTACCGGCCGTCGAGCGCGAGCCCACCGCCGAGGCCCGCGAACGCGTTCTCACTGATCGGGGTGCCGAGCACGCGGTCGGGGTGGGTGTCGGCCAGGCCCTTGGTGGCGCCGTTGGTCCCGCCGCCGAGCCGGTGCACGTCCTCGCCGAGGACGACCACCCGGTCGTCCTCCTTCATCCGGGTGCCGACCACCGACGCGACCGCCTCGACGAACTTCACGGAGCGGGTGGCGCCGGAGTGCTCCACCGGGTCCAGCATCCGCTGCCCGGCGAGCTCCGAGGCGTCGCCCCGCACCCCGACGTCCACGAACGACGGGTCCGGCCACAGCTCCGGCCGGATCCTGCGCCGGTCGGCGCGGTCGGGATCGGACTCGGTGAGGGCGCCCGCGACCTCGCGCATGACCGCCTGCGACTGCCCGCGCAGCCCGGTGAGCTGCTGCTCGGTCAGCAGGCCGCGCTCGGCGATCCTGGCCTCGAGCAACGCGATCGGGTCCCGGTCGCGCCAGCCGGCCTCCTCGGCCTTGGAACGGTAGCCGAAAGCGCTGCCGGGGTAGGGGCCGTTCTGGTGGAAGTAGCGGTAGACCTCGGCCTCGACCACCACCGGTCCCTCCCCCGCCCGCATCCGCTCCGCCGCCAGTGCCATGGTGAGGTGCACGGCGAGCGGGTCCATGCCGTCGACCCGGTAGGACGGGATGCCGAACCCGGGGCCGCGGCCGGACAGCCGCGGCTCGGCCGTGGCCTCCTCGACGGTGGTGGACACGGCGTAGCGGTTGTTCTCGATGAAGAAGCAGAGCGGCAGCGACCACGCGGCCGCGAGGTTCATGGTCTCGAGGGTGGAGCCGATGTTGACCGCGCCGTCGCCGAAGTAGGTGACGGTGAGGTCGCTGGTGCCCGCGTGGCGCTGGGCCCAGGCGTTGCCCGCCGCCATGGGCACGCCGCCGCCGACGATGGCGTTGGTTCCGAGCGCGCCCGCCTCGAGCCACTGCAGGTGCATCGACCCGCCGCGGCCGCGGCAGTAGCCCTGCGCGAGACCGAGGATCTCGGCGAGCGTCTTCTGGAGCACGTCGCGCACGGGGGCGGTGACCAGGTCGTCCGCGGCGTGGGCGCCGCCGGTGACATGGGTCAGCGCCTTCGCGAGGAACTGGTGGTGGCCCCGGTGCGAGCCGTTGACGGCATCGGTGGAGCGCAAGCCGATCACGGAGCCGACGGCGCCGCCCTCCTGGCCGATGCTGGAGTGCGCGGGCCCGTGGACCAGGCCTTGGCCCGCGAGGTCGAGGACCGTCTCCTCGAAGGCCCGGATGAGCTGCAACTGGCCGAGCATCGACACCAGCAGGGTGGGGTCGGCGGCCTTCCAGTCCGCAGCGGTGCTGGAGATCTCGAGCCACGGTGCGCCGGGCTGGATCCTACGGGTTCGTGTCATGTCTCCTCTTCATCACTGACGAGGTCGTCCGGCGTCGCGGTGGACCCGACGGCAAGCTACGGGATCGAACCGTTTTTGTCGACACTAGCTTGACCAAGCAGCTCATCCAGTCGCATTGTGGGGGTGTTAGATCGCAAAGTGTGGACACAACGACGTCAGGAGACCGCGGGATGGCAGCAGGGATCGACGGCGCCGGGGTGACCTTCCTCCTGGCGGCGCACTCGGTGCGGCCGGCGGTGGAGACCGCGGCGGGCGGGCCGGTGCTCGCCGCTTCCGTGCTCGACACCCTCGGGTCCGCGGCAGGTGGGAGGCGGGAGGCGTCGGTCGTCCACGTGCGGCGCGCGCTCGGCGCCACCCTCGTGCCCGGGCCCGCGACCGTCTGGGTCTCGGGGGAGCGCACCGACGCGCCCACGGCGGCCCTGCTCAACGGCACGACGGCACACGCGCTGGACTACGACGACGTCAACGACCGCATGTCCGGGCACCCCAGCGCCGTGCTGTGGCCCGCGATCCTCGCGGTGGGCGAGGAGGTGGACGCGAGTGGCGCGGCCCTCGCCGAGGCCTACACCGTCGGCTTCGACACCATCGTGGCCGTCGCCGCGGCGCTCGACGTGCCCGCGCACTACACGAGGGGCTGGCACGCCACGGCGACGATCGGGACCGTCGGCGCCGCGGCCGCGGTGTCCCGGCTGCTCGGGCTGGACGCCGCGGGCACGGCCCACGCCCTCGGCCTCGCATCGACCACGGCGGCCGGGAGCAGGCAGAACTTCGGGACCATGGCCAAGCCGCTGCACGCGGGGCTGGCGGCGCGCAACGCCGTCGAGGCCGCCCGCTTCGCCGCCGCGGGCGTCACCGCCGATCCCGCCGAGCTCGACGGGCCGCTGGGCTTCGTCGCCCGCTTCGGCGGGGCCGGGCCCGGGGCGCCCCGGATCGTCGCCGAGCTGCTCGACACGCCCTCGCTGCTCGCCGTGGAGGGCCTGAACATCAAGAGCTACCCGGCCTGCTACAAGGTCCAGCGGGCGGTCGACGCCGCCCTGGCCGTACTCGACGGGACCCCGCTGCGGCCCGAGGACGTCCTGTCGGTCCGGGTGACGACCGAGCCGGAGGGGCAGCAACCGCTCGTGCACCACCGGCCCACGGACGGCACGCAGGCGAAGTTCAGCATGGAGTACGTCGTCGCCGCCGCGCTGCTGGACGGCCGGATCGACCTGTTCTCCTTCGCCGACGACCGGATCGCCCGGCCCGGGGTCGACGCCGTGCTGCGCCGGGTGGAGCCGAGGACCGCGCCGGTGCCCCCGGTCGGGCCGCCCACCTGGGAGGGCGGCTACGCCACGGTGGAGGTCGAGACCACCACCGGCGTGCGCACAGGGCGGCGGGACGTTCCGCACGGCGACCACCGGGATCCGCTGACGTGGGCCGAGGTCGTGGCGAAGTTCGACTCGTGCTGCCGCTTCGGGGGCACCGCGTTCGATCCCGGGGCCCTGCCCGCCGCGCTCGCCGCGGCCGGCGCGGGCACCGCGGGGCTCCCCGGGGCCAGGGCGGTGACGGCGACCCTGCAGCCCGCCGCCCTCACCGCCACCGCCACGGTCACCGCCACCGCCACCGCCACCGCGTGAGCGTCACTCCTGCACCGAGAGGTACTGCGCCTCGAGGAACGCCAGGATGCCGTCGGTGCCGCCCTCGCGGCCGAGCCCGCTCTGCTTCACCCCGCCGAACGGCGCCGCGGGCTCGGAGACGAGGCCGCGGTTGACCCCGACCATGCCGCAGTCCAGGGCCCGGGCGACCCGCCGGGCGCTCCCGGTGTCCCCGGCGAAGACGTAGCCCGCCAGACCGAGCTCGGTGGCGTTCGCCCTGGCGACGAGGTCGTCGGGGTCCGCCCATGTCAGGATCGGGGCGACCGGGCCGAAGATCTCGTCGGTGACGAGCGCGGCGTCCTCGGGGACGTCGCGCAGGACGTGAGGAGCGAGGAAATGTCCGTCGGTGGGCACGGCCGCCGGCTGGTTGACCACACGCGCGCCCGCAGCCACCGCCGCGTCGATGCAGCGCTGGACGCGCTGTACCGCCCGCGGCCCGATCAGCGGCCCGATCGCCGCGGTGGGGTCGTCGGCGGGCCCGAGCGGGAGCGCGTCGACGGCGGCGACGAACCGCGCGGTGAACTCGTCCGCCACGGTCTCGTGCACGAAGAAGCGGTTGGCGGCGGTGCAAGCCTGCCCGCTGTTGCGCAGCTTCGCCACCAGCGCGCCCGCCACGGCGGCGTCGAGGTCGGCGTCCGCGCACACGACGAACGGGGCGTTGCCGCCGAGCTCCATCGAGCAGTTCTGCACCCGCTGCCCCGCCCGGGCCAGCAGGTGCCTGCCCACCGCGGTGGATCCGGTGAAGCTCAGCTTCCGGACGGCGGGGTGGGCCAGCAGCGCGTCGACGACGGCACCGGGGTCGGTCGTCGGCACCACGTTGACCACCCCGGCAGGTACTCCCGCCTCGGCCATGAGGTCCGCGAGCGCGAAGGCCGTCAGCGGCGTCTCGGCGGCGGGCTTGAGCACCACGGTGCAGCCCGCGGCGAGCGCCGGGCCGATCTTGCGTGTGGCCATGGCCGCGGGGAAGTTCCAGGGCGTGACCAGCGCGGCGACACCGACCGGGCGGTGGGTGACCTCGATCCGCGCTCCGCCCGCCGGGGCGACCCCCGCGACACCGGGCACCCGCACGCCCTCCTCTGCGTACCAGCGCAGGAACTCGGCGGCGTAGGCGATCTCGCCGAGCGCGTCGGCCCGCGGCTTGCCGTTCTCCGCGCTGACCAGGCGGGCCAGCTCCGCGTGGCGCTCGGTCATCAGCTGGAACGCCCGGAGCAGGATCTCCGCCCTGGCCCGCGGAGCGGTGGCGGCCCACGGGCCGAACGCGGCGGCCGCGGCGTCGGCCGCCCGGGTGGCGTCGGCGGCGTCGCCGTCGTGCACCTCGGCCAGCACGGTGCCGTCGGCCGGGTTCTCGACGACGAACCGCGCCCCCGTGACCGGCTCGACGGCGCCGCCGATCCGGGCGCCCTCCCGAAGAATGTCCACAGTGGTCATGGGTTCACGGTAGGAGCCGCGCGGCCCCCCGGACATGGCCGGTGTGCACACCCGGCAGTGAGCCACCGTGCAACCCGGGCATTGCGGTGGTGACGCTCGCCGACCTGCTCGGCCGCCTGGCGCTGGGCCTCGCTGTGGTGGTCGACGGCCCTCGTGATCGACCCGTCCGCTGGGTGGCCACGAGCGAGCTCGACGACCCGACCCCCTACCTCGACGGAGGCGAGCTGCTGCTCACCACGGGCCTGACCGACCACGACTGGGCGGGCTGGGTCGACCGCCTGGTCGCCGCGGACATGGCCGCCGTGGGGTTCGGGGTCGGCGTCCGGCACCGGGAGGTGCCCGCAGGGCTGGTCCGGGCCGCGGGCCGGGCGGGTCTGCCCGTGCTCACCGTGCCGGAGCGAACGCCCTTCATCGCGGTCGGTGAGGCCCATGTGGAGCTCGCCGCCGCGGCCGAGCTCCGGTCCACCACCTCGGCGTTGACGGTCCAGCAGCGCATGGCCCGGTCGGCGGCGGGCTCCGACGGGCCCGCGGCGGTCCTCGCGATCCTGGCCAGGGTGCTCGGCGGCGACGCCCGGGTCGTCGACCGGGAGGGCCACCGCCTGCTCGGCTCCGCACACGACCCCGCGCCGCAGGTGTCGGGCGTACTGCGCCGGATGCTCGCCGGGGCCGCGCGGGTGGCCACCGACGTCGCGGACGGCCGGACGGTCGTGGTGCAGACGCTCGGGTCGGGTGCGGAACGTTTCCTGGCCACCGAGTCGGCCGGGGGGATCGACGCGGCGGGGCGTGCCGCGCTGTCGGCCGCCGCGAGCCTGCTGACGCTGTCCGACGAGGTCCGGGTCGCGCGGGCGGACGCGGAGCAGCGGGTGCGCGAGGCCGTCGTCGTCACACTGCGCGCGGGGCGGCCGGTCGGTGACCTGGCAGCGGTGCTCGGACTGCGCGTGCCCCCGCGGGTGCGGGCGCTGCGCGCGGTGCCCGTCCCGGCCGACCCGGCGCGCGTGCTGCGCGAGCTGCACGACCGCACCGGCGTGCTGGGGTGTGTCGCGGCGGGGGGCCTCCACGTGCTGGCCGACGCCGAGGGCCCCGACTCCGCCCTGGCCGTCGACCTGTTGGTGGGCGCGGGCCTGCGGGTCGGCGTCGGGCGGGTGGCCGAGAGCAGTGACGCGAGTGCCGTCCGCGCGGCCCTCGACGCGGCCGACGCCGCCGCCGCACGCACGAGCGCCGCGACCCCGTCGATCTCCTGGGAGGGCTACGGGACGCGGCGGGCGACGTCCCTGTTGGACGCGGCGTCCGGGGCGGCGTTCGCCGCGGACGTGCTCGGTGAGGTGGCGGGGCAGCCGGAGCTGCGCCGCACGCTGCGGGTGTTCCTTGCCGGGCTGGGCAGGCTCCGGCCGGTGGCCGAGGAGCTCGGCGTGCACCGCAACACCCTGCGGGCCCGGCTGGCCCGGATCGAGGAGCTGACCGGGCGCGACCTGGACAGCGCGGCCGACCGGACGGACCTGTGGATCGCGCTGGCGGTCGACCCGTAGGACGGGCCGACCGCCGTGGTTCAGCTCGACCGGTCGAGGACGGCGCGCGGGTTGGCCACCATCATCGCCTCGATGTCCGCCTCGGACACCCCCCGCTCGCGGAGCGCGGGCAGGACGAGGTCGGAGATGCAGCGGTAGTGCCAGTCCGCCAGCTCGGGGGAGTGGCGCACCTCGTCGGGCACGCTGTCGGAGACGATGTTGGTGTCGTGGGACAGCACCATGCGCGAGGCGTAGCCGCGCTCGCACATCGCGACGACCGTGTCGACGCGCTGCTCGAGCGAGCCTGCGGGGGCGTAGCCGAAGCGGTCCATCCCGAGCCAGGAGCCCGCGTCGGCGAGGCGGGTGAGGTAGTCCAGGTCCGTGCTGTCCCCGGCGTGCCCGATGACGACGGAGCCGAGGTCCACGCCGTGGTCGGCCAGGATCTTCTGCTGGGCCAGGCCCTGGCGGGTCGCCGAGTGCGAATGCGTCGAGATCACCGCGTTCGTGCGCAGCTGCGCCTTCGCGACCTGGCGGGCGATCACCTCGCCGTCCGCGGTGATGCCCTGGGCGTCGGTCACCAGCTTGATCACCGCGGGCCGCACGCCGGTGTCACCGACCCCCTCGGTCAGCTCGCGGACGAAGAAGTCCGCGATGAAGTCCGGGTTGTGGGCCGAGCGGTTGCGCCAGAAGTTCGGCAGGTCCCCGAAGGTGTAGATGCCGGTGGCGGCCACGATCTGCATGCCGGACAGCTCGGCGATCCGGCGCTGGCGGGCCACCGACCGGCCCAGCCCGAGCACCGTCATGTCCACGATCGTGCGGATGCCCGCCGCGCGCAGGTCCTGCATCGTCGCGACGGCGGTGCGGACGGCCGCCTGCTCGTCCCAGCCGTACTCGTTGCGGTACTCGGAGTACAGGCTGTAGATGTGCTCGTGCATCAGGGTGGCGCCGAGCTCCGCGGCGTCGAGGGGGCCCTCGACGGTGGTGACGGTCACGAGTGCGTGCTCCTCACGGTGTCGTCGGTCGTGGCGGGCGACTCGGGCGACTCGCCCACCGGGGCGTGGTAGAGCGAGCGGCGGAAGGTCTCCGGCAGTGCGGCGGCGATCACGATGCCCGCCACCAGCACGATCGCGGCGAGGTAGAAGCCCGGGGCGAGCGCGCTGCCGGTCCCGGCGACCAGGGCGGCCGCCACGAGCGGGCCGGTGCCCGAGATGATGCCCACGCCCAGGTTGTAGCCGATCGCGCCGGCGGTCACCCGGTTCTGCGTGGTGAACAGCTCGACCGGGACGATGGAGACCATCACGTTGTTCAGCGCCTGGGGCAGCGAGAACAGCAGCAGCCCGAGCAGGGCGCCGACCGGCCCGAGCCCCATCAGCAGGAAGGCCGGGACCGCGATGACCGCCATCGCGAAGAAGCCCGTCAGGTAGGTGCGGCGCCTGCCGATGCGGTCCGAGAGCAGGCCGGCCAGGGGGCACAGCGCCGCGTAGAAGACGAGCCCGACCAGGTTGAGGGTGATCGCGGTGGAGCGCTCGAAGCCGAGCGTCGTGGTGAAGTACGAGTTGAAGTACGTCGTGTAGTAGTAGAAGCCCAGCCCGGTCGCGCCCGCGAAGACGAAGGTCAGCGCGATCATGCCGACGTCGCGGCGGGTCAGGGTCTTCAGCGGGGAGCGCCGCTCCGCGGGCTCCTCCTTCTTCATCTCCTCGAACACCGGGGTGTCGTCGAGGCGCAGCCGCATGTACACACCCAGCGCGCCCATGGGAATGGCGACCAGGAACGGGATGCGCCAGCCCCAGCTGTTCATCGCCTCGGGGGAGATCAGCGAGCCGAGCAGCAGGACCGAGCCGCTCCCGAGCAGCGTGCCCAGCGCGGCGCTGCTGGACATCATGCTGACCCACAGGCCGCGGCGGTTCGGGGGGGCGTACTCGGCGATGAACGTCGAGCCGCCGGAGAACTCACCGCCGACCGAGATGCCCTGCAGACACCGCATCGCCACCAGCAGGATCGGCGCGAAGATGCCTGCCGTGGCGTAGCCGGGCAGGATGCCGATCGCCGCGGTGGACAGGCTCATGAGCACGATCGCGCCGGAGAGCGACACCCGACGGCCGAAGCGGTCGCTGATGTAGCCGAACACCGCTCCGCCGAGTGGGCGGAACAGGAACGCGACCCCGAACACGGCCAGGGCGGAGAGCAGCTGGGCCGTCGCGCTGCCGCCGGGGAAGAAGACCTGCCCGATCACGACCGCGAGGAAGCCGTAGACCGCGAAGTCGAAGAACTCCATCACGTTGCCGATCAGCGCGGCGACGACCGAGCGTCGCCGGGAACGCCGGTCGACCTCGGGCGCCGCGGCGTCCGGGTTACCTGTGCTCATCGTTCTCCTTCGTCGTCTGTGACGGAGCGGGCGGTCCCGCCACCGTGGCGGGACCGGGAGGCCCGCGGTGAGCGGGCCAGGCGCCCAGAGTGTCGACATTGATGGCGCGAGTGTCAAGGATTCACGGGGGATAGGCGCCCTGCTCTGTCATACTGTCGACACTAGAGGTTCGACCGGAGGTGATCGTCATGGGCGCTAGCATCACGGCCGTGGGCGAGGACGCGAGGGGCGCGACGGCGCCGGACCCGACGGCGATGCTCGCCACCCTGCTCGGGCTCGCCGAGCCGGACTCCCTGGTCAGCAGGCTGACCCTGCAGCTGGCGCGGGACATCATCGAGGGTCGGGTGGAGCCCGGCGAGACCGTGAACTCCCTGGAGCTGTCGAAGCGGTTCGACACCTCCCGCACGCCCGTGCGGGAGGCGTTGTTCGCTCTCGAGCGGGAGGGGCTGCTCGAGATCCAGGCGCGGCGCCGCCCGCGCGTGGTCGCCCGGTCCGCCCGACAGGTCGCGGAGATCTACGGGCTGCGAGCGGAGCTTCACGCCCTGCTGGCGCAGGCGGTGGCCGCGCGCATCGACCCGGCGGGCCTCGACCAGATCCGCGGGGACCTCGCTGCGCTGCGCGCGGCGGTGGAGTCCGCGGACGTCGACGCGTACTTCTGGCGCAACGTCGCCTTCCACAACCGTGTCGCGGTGCTGGCGGACAACTCGACGACCAAGCGCATGCTCGACAGCCTCGGCCTGCAGGTGCTGCGCCTGCGACACCTCACCATGTCACTGCCGGGCCGGATGCAGGTCGGCCTGCACGACCACGAGCGGCTCGTCCTGGCATTCGAGCAGGGCGACGTCGGGCTCGCGGGGGCCCTGAGCCGCTCGTTGGTGCTCAACGCGCTGCGCACCCTGCAGGCACTGCCCGCCAAGGACTTCGCGAGCGGCTACTGACCCGTGCCCGGGTTAGGGTCGGGCGTGGAACTGGCGCAGCTGAGGGTGTTCCTCGTCGTGGCCGACGAGCTGCACTTCAGCCGGGCCGCGCAGCGGCTGCACACCGCCCAGCCCCCGGTGAGCCGGACGATCTCCCAGCTGGAGCGTGCGATCGGCACCCCGCTGTTCGAGCGCACCACCCGCAGCGTGCGGCTGACCCCCGCGGGCCGCGCTCTGCTGCCCGTGGCCCGGGACATCGTGCGGCGCGCGGACCAGGCAGGGGCGATCGCACTCTCCGCGGTCGCGGGAGACGTCGGCACCGTGGCGATCGCGTTCGCCGGGGCGTCCACACACTCGCTCGTGGGCGCGCTGACGCGAGAGCTCCGGCGCCGGCACCCGGGTATCGTGCCGACCCTGCTCAGCCAGAACTTCGCCCTGCCCGCCATCGACCTGCTGCTGCGCCACGAGGCGGACATCGTGCTGGCCCGGTGGGAGGGCGCGGTCACGGGCGTGGAGTCGCGTGTGGTGCAGACCGAGGACCTCGTGCTGGCGGTGTCGGTCGACGACCCGTTGGCCGCGTCGGACTCGGTCGGCTTCGACGTCCTGGCGGGCCGGGCCTTCGTCACGTTGGAGCCGCAGGACGGCTCGGTCCTGCACGACCGGCTGTACCGGCTCTGCCGGGCGTCCGGCTTCGCCCCGCACACGGTGCAGACCGCGCCCGACACCTGGACCGCGCTGGCCCTCGTCGCGGCCGGCATCGGCTGCATGCTCACCGTGAGCTCGGTGCGGGACAACGTCACGGACCCCCACGTCCGGTTCCTCCCCGTCCGCGACCGCGCAGAGCCCATCCACCTGCGGATGGCGTGGCTGCCCGACAGCCCCAACCCGGCGCTGTCCCGCGTGCTCGACGTGGCCGACGCGGCCTGGCCACGGACCATTGATGACCAGAGAGGTATCAGTAAGGCCGATAATTGATATTTCCCTGCCATAGGTCCGCCGGGTGAGGATCGGTCCCACGTTCACGGTCGAGCGAACCCGAGGAGCTGCCCACGATGTCATCGCCCGCTCGTTGCGCGCCGTTCGGCGCGGTCTCCGTCCCGCCCGGGGGTTGTGAGGTGGCTCGTGCGCCGCGCTGAGTCCCGTCCCGTCCGCCTCGCCCCCGTCGCGGTCGAGGACCGTACCGAGCGGATGCGGGAGCTGCTGGCCCGCGCCACGAGGTCGCGGCCGCGCGAGGTCAACATCTACTCCACCCTGGTCCGGCGTCCGGAGCTGTTCGGCAAGTGGCTCGACCTGGCCCACGCGCTGCTCTTCGACGGCACGCTGTCCGCGCGGGACCGCGAGCTCCTCGTCCTCCGGACGGCGTGGAACTGCGAGTCCGAGTACGAGTGGGCCCAGCACGTCGGCTTCGCGCGGCGGGGCGGGATCACCGAGGACGAGATCGACGCGGTCCGCCGCGGTCCCCACGACGCCGTCTGGGACGAGCGCTCGGCCCTGCTGCTGGCCGCGGCCGACCAGGTGCACGACCGCGCCACGATGGACGACGCCGTCTGGGACGGCCTGGGCAAACACTTCGACGACGACCTGCGGTACGAGATCGTCATGGTGGTCGGCATCTACCACATGGTGGCGATGATGCTGAACACGTTCGGCGTCCAGCTGGACCCCGAGCTCCCCCGCTGAACCTCCGCACGGGTCCCGGCCGCTCGGCCGGGGTTGTCAGAGCTGCCGACCCGGCGCCCCGTCGACGTGGCGCCGACCTGCGAAAAGAGTGATCATGTCCCGTCAGAGTCAGGCGCAGAGAGCCGGCTGGGCCGCGTTCTTCGGCACGGCCGTCGAGTGGTACGACTTCTTCATCTTCGGTACCGCGTCCGCGCTGGTGCTGGGAGACCTGTTCTTCCCCACCGTCGACCCCGCCGCGGGCACGCTGCTGGCGTTCGCGACCTTCGGCGCGGGCTACCTCGCCCGCCCGCTCGGCGGGATCGTGTTCGGTCACCTCGGTGACCGGGTGGGCCGCAAGAAGTCGCTGATCATCACGTTGCTCATGATGGGTGTGGTCACCGTCGCCATCGGCGCGCTGCCCACGTACGCGACGATCGGCATCGCCGCCCCGGTCATCCTCGTCGTCCTGCGGCTGATCCAGGGCATCGCGGTCGGCGGCGAGTGGGGCGGGGCGGTGCTGATCGCGTCCGAGCACGCGGGCAAGCGCAGTCGGGTGGCTGCGGGCGCCTGGGCGCAGCAGGGCGCACCCGCGGGCAACCTGCTGGCCTCCCTGGCCTTCCTGCTCGTGAGCGGGCTGCCCGACGACCAGTTCACGAGCTGGGGCTGGCGGCTGCCCTTCCTGTTCTCCGCGGTACTGATCGTCATCGGGCTGGTGATCCGCTCGCGCATCGAGGAGCCGCCGGAGGTGCTCGCGGCGATCCGGGCGAACCACTCGACGCGGCTCCCCCTGGTCGAGGTGCTGCGCACGGCGCCGACGATCGTGCTCGTCGCGCTGTGCGTCGGAGCCGTCTCGGCATCGTTCGGCACCTTCTTCAAGGTGCTCGGCCTCGACTTCGCCACCGGTGAGGTGGGCATCGACCGACAGGGCTTCCTGCTGGCGCTGACCCTGATGTCGCTGTTCCAGCTCCTGTTCCAGCCCTTCGCGGCGCTGGCGGCGGTGCGGTTCGAGCCGATCCGGGTCCTCGTCGTGGCGCTCGTCGCGAGCATCCCCCTGATCCCGGTCTCGTGGCTGCTCATCCAGACGGGCAGCGTCACGCTGTCGACGATCGGCATGATCGTGTCGCTCGCCCCCATCTGCTGGCTGTTCGGCCTGCTCGGCGGGTTCCTCGCCGAGGCCTTCCCGACCCGCATCCGCTACACCGCGATCTCACTGGCCTACCAGATCAACACCCTCGTCTTCGTCGCCCCGCTGCCGCTCGTCGGCGGAGCGCTGTTGGACGCGTCCGGCTCGGTGTGGTCGGTCATCGGGCTGCAGCTCGCGTTCGCGGTCGTCTCGCTGCTGTCGACGCTGTGGATCGCCCGGCGGACCGGGGCCGGGCACCGCGCTCCGGACACCTCCGTCGACGCCGCCGACCCCACCACCCCCGCCGCCGTGGCCGACGGGCCCGAGCGCTGACCCGGCCCGCGGGCCGCACGAGAGGACACTTCATGACCATCGTCAACGGTGGCGAGCTCGCCGCCGCCGCGCTGCGGACCAACGACGTGGACGTCGTGTTCGCCCTGCACGGCGGACACCTGGACTCGCTGTTGTTCGGCCTCCTCGACGAGAAGATCCGGATCGTCGACGTCCGGCACGAGGCCGCGGCCGTGCACGCCGCCGACGGGTACGCGCGGTCGACCGGCAGGCTCGGCGTCTCCGTCGTCACGTCCGGGCCCGGCGTGACCAACGCGGTGACCGGCGTGGCCGTGGCCGAGGTGGACAGCAGCCCGCAGCTGGTCATCGCCGGCGCGCCGCCGCTGCGCGACGAGGGGAGGTACGTGCTGCAGGGCGGCGTCGACCAGGTCGCGCTGATGACCCCGATCACGAAGGCCGCGCTGCGGGTCTCCGACGTGGACCGCATCCCGGAGTTCGTCGACCGCGCCGTCCGGATCGCGACCCGCGGCCGCCCCGGCCCGGTCTTCCTGGAGATCCCGGTGGACGTCATGTTCGACCGGATCGCGGCCGACCGGGTACCGGTCTTCCCCGGGGTGCGCAGGCCGGAGAGCGGGGCCCCCACGGCGGCGCAGGCCGCGGAGATCGCCGAGGCGCTCGAGCGGGCCGCCCGACCGGTCGTCCTCGCGGGCCACGGTCTGCTGTTCGACGCGGCGGACGCGGCCGTCGCCCGGCTGGCCGAGCAGTTCTCGGTGCCGGTCTACGGCAACAGCCGCGCACGCGGTGTGCTGCCCTACGACCACCCGCTCAACTGCGGCAACGTCGCGGGTCTCGGCGGGGTCGGAGCGCAACCCGACCTCGTGCTGGTCCTGGGCGCGCGGACCTCGCAGATGACCGTGGGCAGGCGCGGGGCGGGCGTGCTCGGTCCGGACACGCGGATCATCCAGGTGGACGCGAACCCCGAGGAGGCGGGCCGCAACGTACCCGTCGACGTCGCGTTCACCGGCAGCATCCGCGCCGTGGCCGAGGCGGTCTGCGAGACGGGCCGGACGGTGCCGGCGGACCGACGCGGGGACTGGGTGGCGCGCACCAAGAAGACCCTGTACTCGCTGGCCCCGTTCGAGGCCGAGGCCACCGAGCACGAGGCGACCCGGGGGGACCGGGGCATCCACCCGTACTGGTTCGGCCGGGCCGTCGCGGACAACGTGGCCGAGGACGCGATCATCGTCGGGGACGGCAGCGAGGCCTACCACTGGGTCGAGCCGATCGCGCGGACCGCGGCGCTCGGCCGCTGGCAGGGCCACGGCTACTTCGGGTGCCTCGGCATCGGCAGCCCGTTCGCGATCGGCGCTCAGGTCGCCCACCCCGGCGTCCAGGTCGTCCAGGTCGTCGGCGACGGCTCGGTGGGTTTCAACGTGCAGGAGTTCGACACGATGGTGCGGCACGGCCTGCCGGTCGTCACGTTCGTGAACAGCAACTGCGCCTGGGGCATCTCGGCGCACAGCCAGGACGCGCTCGCCGGGCGGCGGGTGGTCTCGGACCTGCCGCTGACGAACTTCCACGAGGTCATGCGAGCCTTCGGCGGGTACGGCGAGCTGGTCACCGAGACCGCCGAGCTCGGCCCCGCGTTCCGTCGGGCCGTCGAGTCGGGGCTGCCCGCGTGCCTCAACGTCGTGACCGACCCGGAGGTCGTCTCGCCCCGGGTCCGGCTGACCAACGCGGCGATGGCCACCAGTGTCGGTCTGCGCCCCGAGGACCGGGACGCACCGGAGGGCAGGCCGATCGCGGTGCCCTACTACGAGCCGCTGGAGCGCTGACCGCAGAATGCGGTTCGAGGAGAGGAGGAGCCGGTGAGCAGGTTCCTGGGCGAGGTGCGGCAGGTCGGCTACGTCGTGCCGGACATCGAGGCGTCCATGCGGCACTGGTCGGTGAACCTGGGGGTCGGCCCGTGGTTCTACAAGTACGACATCGGCCTGACCGAGTTCACCTACTACGGCAGGCCCGTGACCCCGCCGGTGGTGTCCATCGCGATCGCCAACTCGGGGCCGTTCCAGGTCGAGTTGGTCCAGCCGCGCGACGACGCGCCGTCGGCCTGGGCCGACTCGCTGCGGGCCGGGCCCGGCCCGCAGCACGTCGCGTTCTGGCACGACGACGTGACGGTGCTGCGGGACCGCCTGCTCGACCGCGGGTACGTCGAGGCCCATGCGGGCCGGGCAGGCACCAGGGGTGGGTTCTCCTACCTGGTCCACCCGCAGGACCAAGGCAACGTGATCGAGGTGTCGGAGACCGGCGGGGGGAAGGCCGAGTACTTCGCCCGCATCGCGGCGGCGTCCGTGGGCTGGGACGGCGCCGACCCGGTCCGCAGGCAGGACGTCACCCCGACGGTGCGTGGACGATGACCCCGGACGACCTGGGCCACCGCGCCCCGCGCCAGCTCGAGGGCCGGGTGGCCCTGGTGGTGGGCGCGGGCAACGCGGGCACGGGCATCGGCAACGGGCGGGCCACCGCGATCGCGTTCGCCCGCGAGGGCGCCGCCGTGGTGGTGTGCGCGGACCGCGACGCCGACGCCGCGGCGCACACCGCCGCGATGATCGCCGGCGAGGGGCACACCGCGGAGGCGGTCCGGCTCGACGTGACCGCCCAGCCCGAGGTGCGGGCCCTGGTGGAGCGGATCGTCAGCCACCACGGGCGACTGGACGTCCTCCACAACAACGTGGGCTTCGCCGCGCCCGGCGGGGTCGTCGACGTCGACCTCGACCGGTGGGACGCGGTCATGGACGCCAACCTCCGCGGGGCGCTGTTGACCATGCGCCACGCCATCCCGGTGATGGTCGCGGGCGGTGGTGGGTCGGTGGTCAACATCTCCTCGACCGCGGGCCTGCGCTACACCGGCGTACCGTACGCGGCGTACTACGCCAGCAAGGCGGCGTTGAGCCATCTCACCCGCACCACCGCCGTCGAGTTCGCCGCGCGGGGGGTGCGAATCAACTCGATCGCCCCGGGCATGATGCGCACACCGATGGTCGAACGGGGCACCACGGTGGCGCGCTACGGCGGGGACACCGACGCGATGTGGGCGGACCGGAACCGGAAGGTGCCGATGGGGCGCCAGGGCACGCCCTGGGACGTCGCCGACGCCGCGGTGTTCCTGGCGGGTGACCGCTCGCGCTACGTCACGGGCATCGAGCTGGTCGTCGACGGCGGGGTCACCCTCGGATACGGTCTTCGTGACCACGAGGCGCGGACGTGACCGCGCCGGCAGCACAGGAGCACCGCCGGTCGCGCCGCCGTCCGGGGTGGACACGGAGGTCCTCCGCCCATGGCTGACGCCACGACCGAGCGCAACCCCCTGCCCGACACCTCGGCGGGCACCGCGCCCGGCCGGGGCCGGCTGCGCGGCAGGCGCGTGCTCGTCGTCGGTGGGGGACAGCAGGTGTTCGACGCCGCCACCGACCCGATCGGCAACGGCCGGGCCACCTCGCTGCTGTGTGCCCGGGAGGGTGCGGGCGTCGTCGTCGCCGACCGGCTGCTCGACAGCGCCGAGGCCACCGTGGACGCGGCGCGTGCCGACGCTCCGGCGGGCCCGGTCGCGGCCGTGCGGGCGGACGTCTGCGACCCCGGCGACATCGGCGCGATGGTGGACCGGGCGGCCGAGCTCCTCGGCGGGCTGGACGGCGTCGTCTACAACGTCGGCATCGGGGTCGGGGCACTCGACCTGGCCGGCGTCGACCCGGCGGAGTGGGACCGCACGTTCGCGGTGAACGTGCGTGGCGCGGCGCTGACCGCCCGGGCCGCCTTCCCCCGGATGACCTCAGGCGGCGCGATGGTGCTGCTCTCCTCGGTGGCCGCGGTGCGGCCGTCGAGCAGGCTTGTCGCCTACGGGGCCTCGAAGGCCGCGCTGGCGGGCCTGCAGCCGTACCTGGTCACCGAGGGTGCGGCCACCGGGATCCGGGTCAACACCGTGATGCCCGGGCTCGTCGACACCCCGAACGGACGGGCGGCGGGCGCGGGCAGGCCGGACCGGGCGGCCACGGCGATCCCGTTGGGACGCATGGCCACCGGCTGGGACATCGGCTACGCCGCGCTGTTCCTGCTGTCCGACGAGTCCGCCTACGTGACCGGCCAGACCCTGACCGTCGACGGCGGTCGGACCAGCGTCTGAGCGCGGTCCGCACGAGAGGAAGACATGACCCACACCGACGTGTCCGCAGCGGACGTCGAGCTCATCCGTCGCCAGGTGCGCGACTTCGTCCGCCACGACGTCGTGCCGCGCGAGCTCGAGATCATGAACGGCGACCGGATCCCCGACGACCTGCGGGCGACCGCCGCCGCGATGGGCCTGTTCGGGTACGCGATCCCGGCCGAGTGGGGCGGGTTGGGCCTGGACCTCGCCCAGGACGTCGAGCTGGCCATGGAGCTCGGCTACACGACACTCGCGCTGCGCTCGATGTTCGGGACGAACAACGGGATCGCGGGCCAGGTCCTGGTCGGGTTCGGCACCGACGAGCAGCGCGAGGCGTGGCTCGGGCGCATCGCGAGCGGTGAGGTCGTGGCCGCCTTCGCGCTGACCGAGCCGGGCGCCGGGTCGAATCCCGCCGGGCTGCGCACCCGCGCTCGCCGCCGGGGCTCGGACTGGGTGCTCGACGGGCAGAAGCAGTTCATCACCAACGCCACGATCGCCGAGCTGTTCGTGGTGTTCGCCCGGGTCGCCGACCCGAGTCCGGGTGATCCGGGGATCGCGGTGTTCCTGGTGCCCGCGGACGCGGCGGGGGTGACCGTCGGGCCCAAGGACGTGAAGATGGGCCAGGAGGGCTCGTCGACTGCGGCGGTCACCTTCCAGGGGGTCGCCGTCCCGGCGGACGCGCTGGTCGGCGGGGAGGTGGCCCGCGGCTACCGGGCGGCCATGTCGTCGCTGGCCCGGGGGCGGGTGCACATCGCGGCGCTCGCGGTCGGCACGGCTCAGCGCGCGCTCGACGAGTCGGTCGCCCACGCCGCGCAGAGCACTCAGGGTGGCGCCCGGATCGGAGACTTCCAGCTGGTCCAGGCGATGCTCGCCGACCAGCAGACCGGTGTCCTGGCCGGCCGTGCGATGGTCCGAGAGACCGCGCGCTCGTTCGTCAGCGGGGAAGACCGGCGGATCGCCCCGTCGGCGGCCAAGCTGTTCTGCACCGAGATGGTCGGGCGGGTCGCCGACCTGGCGGTGCAGGTGCACGGAGGTGCGGGGTACATGCGGGAGGTCGCGGTCGAGCGGATCTACCGCGACGTCCGGCTGCTGCGGCTGTACGAGGGCACCAGTGAGATCCAGCGATTGATCGTCGGTGGCGCACTGGTGCGCGCGGCGGGGGTCCGGTGAGCGGCGACCTGCCACTGGACGGGGTCGCGGTCGTCGCGCTGGAGCAGGCCGTGGCCGGCCCGCTCGCCAGCCGTCACCTCGCGGACCTCGGCGCTCGGGTGATCAAGCTCGAGCGTCCGGGGGAGGGGGACTTCGCCCGCTCCTACGACGCCGAGGTGCGGGGCCTGGCGACCCACTTCGTCTGGCTCAACCGCGGCAAGGAGTCGATCGAGGTCGACCTGAGGTCCGGGACGGGCCGCGAGGTCGTCGAACGGCTGCTCGCCCGGGCGGACGTGTTCCTGCACAACACCGCCCCCGGCGTGCTGGACCGGCTCGGGCTGGGCGTGGAGAGCCTGGCCGCTGCGCACCCGCGGCTGGTCGTGGTGACCATCTCCGGGTACGGCGGCGGCGGGCCGCGCCGCGACCGCAAGGCCTACGACATGCTCGTGCAGGCCGAGTCCGGGATGGTGTCGGTGACCGGCACCCCTGACGCGCCCGCCAAGACGGGAGTGCCCAACGCCGACATCGCGGCCGGGCTGTACGCGACGACGTCGGTGCTCAGCGCCCTGTTCCGCCGGGAGCGCACCGGCCGCGGCGCGGTGGTGGAGGTGTCCATGTTCGACTCGGCGGTCGAGTGGATGGGTCACCCGCTCTACATGCACCTCTACGGCGGGCGGCAGGTCCCGCGGCTGGGGCTGAGCCACGCGGCCATCGCCCCCTACGACGCCTATCCGACGGCCGACGGCGAGATCCTGATCGGCGTGCAGAACGACCGCGGCTGGCGGGCGCTGATGGGGGACGTCTTCGCCGACGAGTCCGCGGTGGCCGATCCCCGCCTCGCCACGAACATCGCGCGGGTGCGTCACCGCGCGGAGTGCGACGCCCGGGTGGCCGCGCACACCCGGCGGTGGTCCACCGCCGCGCTGGACGAACGGCTCGCCGCGGCCGGTGTGCCTGCCGCGCAGGTCAACGACCTCGCTGCGGTCGCCGTGCACCCGCAGCTCGCGGAGCGCGACCGATGGCGGACCGTGCACACCCCGGTGGGCGAGATCCGGGGCGTGCTGCCACCGATGACCTTCCGCGACGTCGAGCTGCCGATGGGGGCGGTCCCGGCGCTCGGCCAGCACACGGCCGCGATCCTGCGGGAGCTCGACCTGCCCGTGCCTGCCGCACCGCCGCGCACGACCGGTCCGCGCTAGACGGGGCGGCTGGGGTCCGGCGCGGCGGCCTCGGACACCCCGGTGCCCGTCTGGAGGTCCACCGTCGAGGTCTCTCTGATCGTGAGGACGGAGACGAGCGACATCACGCACAGCGCCACGAGGTACCAGCCGATGGCCATCGGGTGCCCGGCGCCCTGCAGCGCGGTCGCGATGAGCGGGATCGTCCCGCCGAAGACGACGACCGACATCGAGTAGGCGAATCCCAGGCCGGCCACCCGGGCGTGGGCGGGGAACATCTCGACCATGACCGCGGAGAGGATGGACGTGCCGAAGGCCATGAAGAGCAGGCCCACCGTCTGCACCGTGATCAGCACTCCGACGGCCGGGCTGCTCAGGGACATCAGCGGCACTGCCACGAGCCCGGAGCCGACACAGAAGACGATCAACCACGGCCTGCGCCCGAAGCGGTCCGACAGCGATCCGACGAGGGGCTGGACGGCGATGTAGACGACCAGCGAGACGATCGAGGCGACGAAGGCCACCTGCTGTGATGCGCCGTTGCGGATCTGGAACAGGGTGGTGATGTAGGTTCCCCAGAAGTACTGGCCGCCGGTGATGGCCGCGACCAGGAAGAACAGCTGCAGCGAGTACCTGGGGTATCTGCGGAGCCCTGCGAAGAGTGTGGGACGCGCGGAGCGCTCGTTGATCCCGGCGACGTCGGCGGTCTCGCTGGTGTTCCGGCGGATCCACCAGCCCACGACCGCGAGCACTGCGCCGAGGACGAACGGGACCCGCCAGCCGAAGTCGTACATCTGCTCCTTGTCCAGGAACAGCGACAGCAGCGCGATGATCCCGAGGGTCAGCAGCTTGCTGGAGCTGGACGCCACGAACATGAAGCTGGAGAACAGCCCGCGCCTGCCGGGTGGCGCCGACTCGATGAGGAACGCGGAGGCGGACGGGTACTCCCCACCGGCGGAGAAGCCCTGCAACAGCCGAGCGACCACCAGGATGACCGGAGCGAGGGCGCCCGCCTGGGCATAGGTCGGGCACAGTCCGAGCAGCAGACTGCCCACGGCCATCATCGACATGGTCATGACCACGGCGGGCTTGCGGCCGTAGCGGTCCGCGTACACGCCGATGATCAGTGAACCGACCGGGCGGGCGAGGAAGCCCACGGCGAACGTGCCGAACGCCTCGAGTAGGGAGCCGATCCCTTCCTCGCCGCCGAATATCTGCGCCGCGAAGTAGACGGCCAGGTACTGATAGGCGAGGAAGTCGAACCACTCGAGGGTGTGTCCGAAGGTGGCGGCCCGGAGCTGGCGTCCGGGTCGGAACCGCTCGTGCGTGCCTGATGATCGATCGTGCGCCATGCTCCGAACTCCCTCGTCGTTGATGGCAGTCGAACAGGTCGCCCGGTGGTCCGTCCGGCTGCGCCCCAGCGAGCGGCCCGGCCTTCCGACAGCGTGGGCGGGCCGTCCACGACGGCCTGCTCGGCGTCGAGGTCGTCGTCGACCGCGACGGCGCGGCGGCGACGGGGGCGGGATGGACCGACGGCAGGTGGTGGAGCACCCGGCGACCGGACGCGAGGAGCGTGTCATCGGTTCCGGCTATCAAGCAAGGTTCTGTTGAGAGCAGCTTCCTATCAGTGTGAGAGCGCAGAAGAATGGATCGATCAGTCGTAGAGCAGCGCGGGTGACGGGCTCGGAGTGGGCAGCAGTCGTTTCGCGATCTCCACCACGGCGGGCAGGGCGCTGTTGGTGCTCCGTCCGTTCCAGGCGAAGACCGCCGCGAGCATCGGCAGCCTTCCGGTGAGTGGTCGGAAGCACACGCCGGGCAACGAGATCTGCTCGACGCTGGACACCGTGATCGTCACGCCCACACCCGCGGCGACGAGACTGAGGATCGCGAAGGTATCGGGCGCCTCGTGCAGTACGCGCGGGGAGAAACCATGCTGTGCGGCGATGTGCATCGTGGCCTCCCGTACCGGCGAGCCCGCGACGGCGGGGAACGTGATGAACGTCTGCTCGGCGAGGTCCTCGAAGGTCAAGGCCTCCCGGACGGCGAGCGGATGATCGGTGGGGAGTGCCGCGACGAGCGCCTCGTAGTCGAACACGTGCCAGTCCAGCGACCGCTCGCGCAGCGGGAGGCGCGCCATGCCGAGGTCGAGAGCGCCGTACAGGATCTGTCCGACCATCGCGCCACCGAAGGTCCGCCCGCGCAGCGCGAGCTCGATGCCCGGCTGTTCTCGACGGACGGCCCGCAGGAGCAGCGGAAGTGCCTTGCGGCTGCTGATGCTGGAGAACCCCAGGGAGACCTTGCCGGTGACGCCCGTGGTGCCGTAGACGGCGGCTCGCCGGGCCAGGTCCACGTCGTCGAGGACCGCGCGCGCGGGGTCGAGGAACGCCTGGCCCGCCGCGGTCAGAGACACCGACCGGGTGCTCCGCTCGAACAGCCGGACACCCAGGTCCTTCTCCAGCTGCTGGATCTGCTGGCTGACGGGCGGCTGGGCCATGTTGAGCCGGGCAGCCGCCCGGCCGAAGTGCAGTTCCTCGGCGACCGCGAGGAACGTGCGGAGATGGCGCAACTCCACGGTGCCCCCGATTGATAGTGGATCGTGGTAAAGCGAAGAACGAATTGATATTAGTCGGCGATGGATATCTCGTGCAACGATCGCTCTCGACGGAGCCCGAGCATCGACGCGGACGGGAGACACGACATGCGGATTCGCAAGATCGTCACCATCACCGAGGAGACCCGGAGCGAGGGTTTCCGGGACGCCGAGCGGCCGGTCAGGATCGCCTCGGCGATGGCAGTGATTCACAACCCCATGGCCGGACGGTTCGTGCAGGACCTGCTCCCGCTGGTCGACGAGTACGCGGACGCGCTCGGCGTGCTGCTGCCGACCCGGGCCATCGAGGCGCTGGGACGCAAGGCCGACGAGGTCGAGGCCTTCGGCAAGGGCGCGATCGTCGGGCTCGACGGTGAGATCGAGCACGCCTCCGCGATCATCCACACGATGCGCTTCGGGACCCCGTTCCGCCGGATCTGCGCTGACGCGACGACGCTGCTCACCGCCTGCGAGAAGCGGTCCGCTGCGGGGTCGACACTCGACATCCCGCTCAAGCACGTGCGGGAGGAGAAGACCCGGTCGCACTACCTGTCCCACGAGGTGCGGATCGCGGACGCGCCCCGACCGGACGAGATCCTCGTCGTGGCGACGGTGGCCGACGGCGGGCGTGTCCACCCCCGCAGCGGGTCGCTGGGCAATGAGCTGCGATGACCCGGCCGGATGCGGTCGACGGCGGGCCGGCGACAGGACGGTGCAACCGACCCGTGTCACACGACGTCGTCGTCGTCGGGGCGGGGTTCGGGGGCCTCATCGCGACCGCGCGGTTCCGGCGCATGGGCCTGGACACGGTGTGCCTGGACGCCGGCGAGGGCCCGGGCGGGGTGTGGACGCGCAACCGGTACCCGGGCGCTCGGGTCGACTCGAGCAGCTTGTACTACACGCTCTCCCACGACCGCGATGTCTACGCGGGGTGGTCGCCGGACGAGCTCTACGCCGATGCCGCCGAGATGCGGCGCTACTTCGACTGGGTGGTGCCGGAGCTGGGGGTGGCCGACCTGGTCCGGCACGGGGTCACCCTCACCGCGGCCCGGTTCGACACGGCGCGGGCGCACTGGGACCTGCGGACCGCGGACGGTGAGGAGCTCACCACACGCTACCTCGTGCTGGCGGTCGGCAGCCTCACCGTTCCGAACGGGCTCGACCTCCCCGGTGCCGAGCTGTTCGGCGGCCGAGTGGTGCACACCAGTGCCTGGCCGCGCGACGACGTCCCGGAACGGTTCGGGCGTGTCGGGGTGGTCGGTACGGGGTCCAGCGGGGTGCAGGTGATCACCGAGCTCGGTCGCGTCGCCGAGCGGCTGACGGTGTTCCAGCGCACTCCGCAGTACTCGCTGCCACTCGGCAACCGGCCCCTCGCCCCCGACGAGCGCGCCGAGGTCGCCCGGCGCTACGACGACGTCCGGCGCGCCGTGTTCGCCTCCGAGCGCGGCCGCCCGCTCCCCTCGCACCGTGCACGGCTCGCCGACCTGTCCTACCCGGAGCAGCAGCGACAGCTCGAGGCGAAGTGGCGGGAGGGTGGCTCGGCGATCCTCGACTCGTTCACCGACCTGCTCACCGATCCGGCGGCCAACGACGTGTTCTCCGAGTTCGTCCGAGGCCGGATCCGTGCCACGGTCGACGACCCACGGACGGCGGAGATGCTGGTGCCCCGGTACGGGATCGGCGCCAAGCGGGTCGTGCGCGACTCCGGCTTCTACGAAACGTTCAACCGTCCGAACGTCGAGCTCGTCTCGGTCCGCGAGGACCCTATCGTCGGGCTGGACCGGACCGGGCTGACGACCGAGCGCAGGCACGTCGACCTCGACCTACTGGTCCTGGCGACCGGGTTCGACGCGATGACCGGGCCCCTGTTCGCCATCGACGTCGTCGGCCGCGAGGGCGACACCCTGCGTGAGCACTGGGACTCCGGACGGGCCATCGCCACGATGGGGGGCCTGATGGCGGACGGCTTCCCCAATCTCTTCCTGATCGGTGGGGTGCAGACCCCCGCGGTGCACGTCAGCGTGCCGGCGCTCAACGAGTTCATGGTGGAGAAGGCGAGCGAGGTCGTCGCGTTCGCCGAGACACACGGCATCGCCACGATGGAGCCGGGCCGCGAGCTGTGCACACGGTGGGCCGCCACCGTCGACGAGGTCGGTCGGAGCTCGATCGTCGCCACGGTCGACAGCTGGTACAACGGTGGGAACGTACCCGGCAAGCCGCGCTCGTTCCTCACCTACCTCGGCGGGTTCGTCCGCTTCCAGGAGTTCCTTCGAGAGGTGTCGCCCGCGGATCTGGCGGATGGCCGAACCGCGGGCGAGCCGGTCGGGGTGCACGCCCGTGGGTACTGAGCGGGAACCGGCAGTCCTCCACCCGGAGATCACCGCTGTGTTCGACCGGGACCCGGGGCTGCGCACCCGACTGCGCGTCTCGCCGCGGGTCGGCTTCGGAGGAGCGGTACGCAGCGAGGATCTCGCGACGGCCGCCGGGACCCGGATCCGGTCCTACCGACCGGAGGGCACCGACCTCCCACGACACTGTCTCGTGTTCGCGCACGGCGGCGGCTGGACCCGAGGCGACCTCGACACCCAGGACCACCTGGTGCGGTCCGTGTCGGAGGCGGCGGGATGCCTGGCGCTGTCCGTCGACTACCGACTGGCCCCGACCCACCACCACCCGGCCCCGTTGCTCGACCTCGCCGACGCCGTCGACCACGCCGCAACGCTCTTGGCCGACGGCGCGGTCGGCGGGCAGGTCGTCGTCGCGGGGGCGAGTGCGGGAGGGCACCTGACCGCCACCACCCTCCTGCGGCTGCCCGCGGCTGCCCGAGGCGCGGTCGGGGGGATGGTGCTGCTCTATCCCAAGACCGACCTCACCGACGACGGCGAGCGCCATCCGTCCCTGCGCCGCTTCGACGGCCGGTACGGACTGTCGCGCCCCTACGGGCACGAGGCCTATCTCGGCCCCGCGCAGCGGCACGCGGTCGAGGCGTCCCCGATCCATGCCGTCGGGTTCGAGGGGATGCCGCGCACACTCGTCGTCACGGCGGAGCTCGACCCGTTCCGGGACGAGGGGGAGGAGTTCGCGCGCCTCCTCGACCAGGCAGGCGTCCCCACCGCGACGATCCGGTTCGGAGGGACCGTCCACGGCTTCCTGACCCATTTCCCCGACTCACTCGACTTCTCCCTGGCGGTCGCCTCGATCGCCTCGTTCATCAGAACCACGAAGGAGCGCAGCGACGATGTCCACAGAGATCCCTCGTGAGCACGACCTGGCGGGGCGGGTCGTCGTCGTCACCGGTGCCGCCGCGGGCCAGGGCCGGGCCGAGGCACTCCTGTTGGCTGCGAGGGGAGCTCGGGTCGTAGCTTGTGACGTCGACGAGCAACGCCTCGCCGAGGTCGGACGAATGGCCGCCGAGTCGGGTCACCGGATGCGCACACAGCAGCTGGACGTGGCGGACGAGAGGGCGTGGGCACGTCTCGTCGCGGACGTCGACGGCGAGTTCGGCGGCCTGTACGGGCTGGTCAACAACGCGGGAGTCGCCGGCCCCGTCAGCGCCGTGCCCGACCTGGCCGTCGAAGACTTCGACGCTCTCGTCGACGTCAACTTCAAGGGGGTCTTCCTCGGGATGAAGCACTGTCTCCCGGTGATGCGTCGCGGTGGACGCGGCAGCATCGTCAACATCGCGTCCTATGCCGCGCACCACGGCGCTCCCGAGCGGTCGGTCTACAGCGCGACGAAGTACGCCGTCCTCGGTCTGACGCGGTCTGCGGCACGGGAGACGGCGGCCTCCGGCGTGCGGGTGAACGCCGTCAGCCCGGGGTCGATCGACACCGAGATGGCCGCGTCGATCGAGGCGGACCGCGGCCTGAGCCGCGCCGAGCGCACCACCGTCATCCCGATGGGCCGGTACGGCAGCTCCGACGAGGTGGCGTCGGTCGTGGCGTTCCTGCTATCGGACGCCGCATCCTACGTCACGGGTCAGACACTGTTGGTCGACGGCGGCAAGTCGGCGTGAGTCGGGGGCGGATCGCACACGTCGCTGTTCTGGGCGCGGGGTCGATCGGGGTCGGGTTCGCGGTGGCGTTCGCCGCCCACGGTGTTCCGGTGGTGCTCTGGGACCCGTTCCCCGAGGCCCTCGACCGCGCCCGCACGGATCTCCACCGTCGCCTGCGGCTGCTGGCGGACCACGGTCTCGCGCCCGGGCAGGCTGCGCCGGTGCGCACGGTCGAATCGGTCGAGGAGGCGGCATCGGACGCCGCTCTGGTCCAGGAGTGCGCCCCCGAGCGCGTCGAGGTCAAACGAGAGCTCCTCGCGGCCGCCGCGACAGTGGTCCCGGCGGTGCCGCTGGCCAGCGCGACCTCGGCGATCCTGCCGAGCCGGATCGCCGAGGGGATGCCCGCCGAGGCCGCGGCCCGGGTCCTCGTGGCACACCCGGCGAACCCGCCCTACCTGCTGCCCGTGGTGGAGCTGGTGCCGGGTCCGACGACCGTCCCGGAGGTCGTCCGGCGCGCCGACGAGGTCTTCCGAGGTGCCGGAATGCATCCGGTCCTGGTGCATCGCGAGGTCGAGGGCTTCGTCCTCAACCGGTTGCAGGGAGCCGTGCTGCGCGAGGCGTACTGCCTCGTGCGTGACGGCGTGGCCTCGGTCGCCGACGTCGACGAGGTGGTGCGAAGCGCCCTCGGTCGGCGGTGGAGCGTGACGGGCCCCTTCGAGACCGCCGACCTGAACACCCGCGGCGGGATCGCCTCGCACGCCGACAAGCTCGGTCCCGCCTACGCGCGGATGGGCGCCGAGCGCGGACAGCACGACCCGTGGACCGCAGAGCTCGTCAGCCGGGTCACCGCCGAGCGTCGAAGGGTCCTACCGCTCGACGACTGGGATCGGCGGGTGCTGTGGCGAGACACGGCCCTCGCGGGGCTCACCGGCCACTGGACCGAGATCCGTCGCGCCGACGACCCCGCCCCGTCCTCCGCAGCACGAGACCAGGAGCGTCCATGAGCGACAGCATCGACAGAACCGTTCTCGTCACCGGTGCCGCCCGCGGGATCGGACTCGCGACGGCCCGGCACCTCGCGGGGCGCGGTGCACGCGTCGTCGGGGTCGACCTCGTCGAACCCGAACCGGGCCACGCCGAGATCTTCACCGCATATGCCGTCCAGGACATCACCGCGGCCGACCGGCTCCCCGGGGTGCTCGACCGACTGGTCGCGGTGGCCGGGCCGCTCGACGGCCTGGTCAACAACGCCGCCTTCGTGCCGCACGGGTCCCTCCTCGACGGGAGGCTCACCGACCTCGACCGGGCGGTGGACGTGGGCGTACGCGCCGCTTACCACCTGGTGCAGCAGGTGGGGAGACGCATGGTGGCGGAGGGGCGGGAGGGGGCGATGGTGAACGTTAGCTCGGTCAACGCCGAGCGCGGGGTGACCGACCTGGCCGCATACTCGATCACCAAGGCGAGCCTGTCGTCACTGACCCGCTCGGCCGCTGTGGAGCTCGCCCGCCACGGGATCCGCTGCAACGCGGTGGCACCTGCGGCCACCCGGACCCCTGGTTCGGAGCGGACCCTCGACGAGGGCGAGGTGACTCGGCGGCTGGCACGGATCCCGCTCGGCCGCTTCGGTCGACCGGAGGAGATCGCCGCGTCGATCGGCTTCCTGCTGTCCGACGCCGCTTCCTTCATCACCGGCCACGTGCTCGCCGTCGACGGTGGCTACCTCGCCTTCGGCACCTGAGGAGAGCTCCCGGAACGGGGTCGCCGCCGCCGCGTGCGGGGCGTCGCCGGTCTGGTCAGGCGGGATCTCGTCGCGCGCGCCGGCGTGGTCTCCGCTTGCATCAGCCGGCCTGGACCCGGCACTGCGAGACCCTCGGTGGCGTCCACCCGCCTTCGGCAGGCCACTGCCGGATCGCCGGGGGCGAGGCTACGGCCGCCAGTGGGCCGACTTCAGGATCGCGTTCGCCCGGCACAGCTCACGGACCTCAGGCTCGAGCTCCGCCAACCGAGCGTGGAGACGCTTCCGCCGGCGGACGCCGGGTCGGCCTTCGCGTCCAGGACGAGCCGGCTCGCTGCGCCCACGTGGCGGGCTTCAACGGGCTCACCGAGCTGGTCAAGCAGCTGCGGGGTCAGGCGGGCCGGGCGCAGGTCGAGAACGCCGAGGTCGCCATGCACGCCACCGAGGGGAACATGGGCTGCGGTGGCGTCACCATCCTGACGAGTTGAGCCCTCGTCCCCGGCCCCGACATCTCCGCGAGAGGAACACTTGAAGCGACCCGCACCCTCCGACCTCCGGCTCCCGCCCTGCGAGGGCCCGTTGCCGGACGTGGACCGGCCGCTCACCCGCGAGTACTGGAAGGGCACCCGGCGGCACGAGCTGCTCGCCCAACAGTGCTCGGACTGCGGGCGGGTGCGCTGGCTCCCCAAGCCGATGTGCCCGCGGTGCAACTCCTTCGCGGCGACCTGGGTGAGCACCGGGACCACCGGGACCGTCTTCTCGTTCATCATCAGCTACCGCGGCTTCGGCGCCTACTGGGAGAAGCGCGTCCCGTACGTCGTCGCGCTGGTGGAGATGGACGACGAGCCGTCGGTGCGGCTCATGACCGACCTGGTCGGCTGCGAGCCCAACGAGGTACACGTCGGGATGCCGGTGTCGGTGGTCTTCGATGACGTCACCGAGGAGGTCACGCTCCCGCGGTTCGGTCCGGTCTGACGAAGAGGAACGGGTGTCGACTCGGTCGTCGCGTACGGCGACCGAGCCGAGCCGTGTCCGTCCTCGTAGACACCGGGCTCAACTTGCGTCGCGCCTCAGGTCCGGTGTCCACGGTCAGCCACCCGCGAGGCCGAGGATCTCAAAGGTCACGCCGTTGTCGTTCTTGATGTGGACGGCTCGCAGGAACCTCATTTTCCTGCCCGCGACCCACGTTCACATGTGGCGGGGCCCCAGCCCGGACCTCCATACCGTCTAAGCTGCCCGGACAGAGTGGTCAAGCGGGTGATGGGTGGCTGACCGCCGAGGGCCGTGTGGGCCTGTGGTGTTGTACTCGTGCAGGAACGCCGGGGATGGCCTTCCGGCGTTGTGACTCGCTGGGGTAAAGCGTCGGAACGGATTGCGATCGGCCAGGGTGCGGCGGAACCGCTCGATCGTCTTGTTCGTCCGCGGCCGGTAGGGCCGGGTTGGGCGTGGCGAGATGCCCAGCCCGGCGAAGGTGTCGCGGCACAGGTGTGACCGGTAGGCCGCCCGTTCTCCGACAGCACCCGCATGGCGCTGACACCGAGTCCTGTGTACCAGGCGACGGCACGACGAAGCACGGCCGTCGCGGTGGCGGCGGACTCGTCGTCGTGGATCTCGGCGTAGGCGACGCGGGAGTGGTCGTCGATCACGGTGTGGACGTAGGCGTGGCCGATGGTCGACACCATCCCGGCGCTGAGCGCCCGACCAGAAGAGAAGATCACGCGGTCGTCGTCACAAACCATGCCGGCGGGCTTGACCCAGGAGCCGTACTCCACGCCTCGCTCATGCCGCACATGCGCTCCACCTGGAACGACGGATGCAAATGCGCCTGCAGCAGGCTCACCCTTTCGTGTCGATCTCTCGGAGGGGTTGCCTCTGTGTGGCCCCGCCACCGATACGCGCCGCCGAAAGGGGTTTCACTAAGCCCGGGGTAGCGCGCCCTGCAGCGAGTCTGGTCTGTCTCCTTGGCCGAGCTTGCTCGTGTCGTCCCCCGTCGCAAAGCCGGTCCCGAGAGATCCTTTGCGGCCCTTCGGGTGCGCTGCGCCCGCAAAGCATCTTCGGGCTGCGGCTTGGCGGCGGGCCCCTACGACACGGCAGAGGCGCTCTCAGGGCGATGCGGCGTCCCGCCGATCGCCCCGCCTGACGGCCAAGGAGAGCAGACCCATGAGTCCCGAAATCAAACCCAGCTGCCCGGAATGCGGCGACCCCGTGGTGCCGGTCCCGCCGGTCAACTGGATCACCCCCGGCCCGACCCCGGCCTGGACCCACAGGTCCGACGGCACCGCGTTGTGCCCGGTAGTCACCCCCGCCGGTTACCGGCCCGCGGAGCCGGTGACTCACCTGAACAGCCCCGATCTGGTGCTGATCATCCGTGGGCGGGAGGCGACCCGATGATGCTGCTTAGTCTGCATCCGGCTGCTCTGTCGTTCGAGCCGAACGTGCGAACGGACGCAAAGCTATCGCGCGAGTTCATTGCGAGCGTGCGTGAACGAGGTGTGCTCCAGCCCGTGGTGGCCTACCCGGGCGCCGACGGGCTGGTGGTTCAGATGGGGCAACGCCGCACCCTGGCGGCGGTGGAGTGCGGCCTGGAGACGGTCCCGGTCCTGCTGGTGGACGAGCCGAAGGACGTGGACCGGGTGGTGGATCAGATCGTGGAGAACGACCAGCGCGCCGAGCTGTCCACCAGTGACCGGGTGAAGGGCTGGGAACAGCTCGCCGCAATCGGGCTCTCGGCGGCCGCGATCGCCAAGCGCACCGGCGCGAAGAAGGCCGACGTGGCGACCGGGCTGAAGGTCGCGGGTTCGGAGTTGGCGTCGAGGGCGGGGGAGCGCTTCGACTTCCTCACCCTGGACCAGGCCGCCGCGGTCGCGGAGTTCGAGTCCGAGCCCGACGCGGTGAAGGCGATCGTGGCTGCGGCGAAGACCGGCGGGTTCGAGCACACGGTGCAGCGGCTGCGCGACCACCGCGCGGAGGCTGACGCGTTCGCCGCGGTGCGGGCGGAGCTGACCGGCGCCCGAGTGGAGGTGATCGAGCGGGACGCACTCGAGTGGCCTGCGGCGCGGTTGGACAACCACCGGCTCGACCCGGCCGAGCACGTCGGTTGCCCGGGGCATGCGGCCTACGTCGGCTACGGGTTCGGAACCGACCGGAAGGCTGAGGCGATCTTCGTGTGCCGCGATGTCGTCGCCCACGGCCACGTCGAGGCCAGCGCCGCCCCGGCCGGGGTGAAGCGGGCGATGACGGAGGAGGAGAAGGCGGCGCGGCGGGTGGTGATCGAACGCAACCGGGAGTGGAAGTCCGCGACCGTGGTCCGGCGGGAGTGGCTGCGAGCGTTCGCGGCACGCAAGGCGGTGCCTGAGGGCGCGGAGCGGTTCGTCCTGGCGTGTCTGCTGGCCGGTGATCACCAGATCCGCCAGGCCCTGGAGGCGGGGTGGCCGCTGCTGCGCGAGCTGCTCGGCCACGAGCCCGATCCGACGGACCGGTTCCGCGCCGGAGCCGGGCGGGTGGGGCAGCTGCTGGAGATCCTGTCCGCGGCGTCGCCGAAGCGGTCCACCGTGCTGACCGTCGCCGCGGTGTTGTGCGCGTGGGAGGACCGGACCGGCCCCCACACCTGGCGCAACCCGTCCACGGACACTGCCCGCTACCTGGGGCAGATGCAGTCCTGGGGTTATGAGCTCTCCGACGTCGAGTCGTTGGCGGTGACCGGCCGCGAGCCCGACACCGAGGACGGCTCCGATACCGAGGACACCTCGACCGGGCCGAGGCCACCGGTGCCAGCGGGGTCGGTGGGGTCGGTGGACTGAGTCGACGGGGCTGGTGTCGTGCGGCGCCGTGCAGCACAGCGCAGCACGGTGCTGCGCGACATCGCCCCGGAGCCGCTCACCTGTGATAACGACCATCCCCCACAGGCAATGAGGAGGATTGATGGATGGCAAGGCGAGGGCGAGGACGCTGCGGGGTGTGGCCGAGCGGGCGGTCGCGGCGGGTTTCCACGTGTTCCCCGTACGGCCCCGGGCGAAGACCCCGGCGATCCCGGCGTGGGAGCAGGCCGCGACCCGCGACCCGGCCCAGATCGAGCGGTGGTGGAGGTCGGTCCCGTTCAACGTGGGTCTCGCGGTCGGCCGCTCCGGAATCGTCGTGATCGACCTCGACCAACCCAAGCCCGACACCACCGACCCCGCCCGCCGGGCGCGGTCGGGGCGTGAAGCGCTGCTGGACCTCGCGGTCGCTCACGGACAGGTGCTGCCGGTGACGGCGTCGGTCCGCACACCTTCCGGCGGGGAGCACCGCTACTTCCGGATGCCGAACGGGGTCGAGCTGCGCAACAGCCAGGGCCTGCTCGCGCCGCTGATCGACACCCGCGGCGCGGGAGGCTACGTCCTGGCTGCGGGATCGGTGCTTCCCGCAGGGCGCTACGTCGGCGACGGCGGCGTGATCGCCGAGCTCCCGGCGTGGCTCGCCACCTTGCTGACACCACCGGTCGTCCACACGGCGGAGCCGCAGTTGCGGTTGAGCCGGACGCGGGCGACTGCCTACCTCGACGCGATTCTCATCGACGAGACCGCTGCGGTCACTCACGCTGCGGTGGGCACCAGACACACTGCGCGGCTGCGCGCCGCCCGGACCTTGGGGCGGTTGGTCGCGGGCGGCGAGCTGGACCTCGACGAGGCCCGGTCGGTGCTGTTGCAGGCGGCCCGGACTCATGTCGGGGCGGACACGACGGTGCGGGAGGTCGAGCGCGACGTCGAGGACGGGCTGGCGTTCGGGGCGCGTCGACCGCGTCGGATCACCCGCTGAGTAACCGAGACCCGGTAGGCGATGTGGACGACATCGCTCACGGTGACGTTCGAATTCGTGGTGCAGCGGTTACCTTCCCCGGTGACGGAAGGAGCCACAGTGGCGGATGAGAAGCCTGGGACGGCGGCGCGGTCGATCCAGGGCGAGCAGCAAGACGACCTGCAGCAGGGCTATGTGCGGGCCTCGGAAGAAGACGTCGACCTCTACGTCGACGGGGTCTCCGACGAGGTCATCATGTGCCGGGAACGGGGCAGGCATCTGTTCCCGACGATCCGCCAGGCCGGGATCCACTTCTCCGAGGTCGACGAAGAGGGCCTGTTCATCCGTCGTCTGACCTGCACCTGCTGCCGGTTGGCGGTGCGGGTCGAGCGGTGGGAGGGCGCCCGCCGCGGTGGCCGGACCCGGTTCGCCCGGGTCACCTCCGGGCTGGTCTACCAAGACGGCCCGAACGGTGAGGCGTACCTGGCGCCGTCGGGACGCGGGCACATGACCCCGCGCCAGATCGGTGACTCCGTCGCTTCGAAGGCGTTGGCCGGTCAAAGCCTCACCGCACTGCGCAAGGCTGCAAAGGACGCCCAGAAGGCGGCCGAGCAGGCCGCCCAGAAGCCGTCGGCCCGGAAGCCGACCGGGAACGCGACTCCGAGGGCCGCAGCGAAGAAGTCGTCGACGACCGCGGCGAAGCGCGGCGCCACGAAGAAGTAGACGCGCTCCCGGCCACGCATCGATCGGCCCGCCAACGGTCGTTCCACGGACCGCCAGGTCGGTATGATCAGGGTTCGTCGCCGTCTGGCGCCGGCCGTGCGTCGCCGTTGGCGCCGCGATCCTGGGCCGTGCTGTCGGCGCTGGGCTGTTGGTGGGCGGCGATGCGGGCGTAGAGGGTGATGTTCTCGGCGAACATGACCTCGAGCAGTCGCATCACCCCCGCTTCGGCGTGCTCGGCGGCGAATCGGTCGATCACGGCCCGGGCCGTCTGCCGACCCTGGTCCTTGTCGGAGTCGGCGAGAATTGCCCGCACGGCCTCATACATCGAGGCCCGGATCTCACGCTCGCTCGGGGACTGCGGCTCGTCCTCCACGACGGCTGATCATGCCGGCTCCCGTCCGAGCCGGAGCTTGCTTCAGCGAGGCTCGTCCGGTGTGGTCGGCCGGGTCGAGGCGTCGCCGGGGTGATGAGGGCGTCGGACTCTGCACCCGGGCCGGGGCTTTCGGTCGATGCCCCGGTCGCCCGCGCCGACGCGGGTGAGATCACCGCGGCGGCGAGCGCGGGTGGGCGGCGGCGGGGTAGTGATCTCACGCCGGTCGGGCGAGCCCGAGGCCCCGCCCACGCCCCGGACCCGGGTGCGGGCGAGCCACGCCTCATCACCTCGGTGGGGCCGCCCCGGGGCCCCGGCTCCCCCCGCCGGGATCTCCCCGGGGCGTCCTGCGGCTCCACAGGAGCACACCATGACCGTCCGTCAGCCCCACCAGCCTAATGCCGCGAGCAGCGGCCTGTTGACCCGCCGTAACGCCCGCCTCGACGAGATCGTCGAGGTCCTGCGCGCGCAGCAGGACGTGAAGCTCGACCTTGTCGCCCCGGCCCGCGATCTACGTAGTGTCGGCGCGGACCTGCACGTCGTCGGCGCAGACACGGTGTTGTCGGTCGACGGGGTCACCCGCGCCTATGCCATCCTCACCGCGACCCATGCCGCTGATGGTGATCTCGCGGCGAAGCTCGACATCCCGGCCGCCTACCTTCGCCGGCTGCGGGTGCAGCGGCCGGAGTTGTTCGACGCCAACGTCAACGGCTGGCTGCAGCATCGCCCCGACCGCAGGTTCTTGGTCCGCGGCCTGCACGAGGCCGGGTCCGGGCGCACGGGGGTGCTGCGGGCGGTGCTGTCGGACTCCTACCGCATCGTGGACAACCTCGACGTCCTGATGACCGCACTGTCCGGGATCCGCGCCGCCGGCGCAGCGGTCGACATCACCTCCGCGGACCTGACAGAGACCCACATGCACGTCAAGGTCCGGTCAACCGAGATCGCCGAACACGCCCCCGCGCTGCTGCGCGACTACCGGTCCCCCTTCACCGGGGCCCGCGGCAGCGACAACCCGCTCGTGTGGGCGGGGTTCGTGCTGTCCAACTCCGAGACCGGTTCGGGAGCGTTCACCATCGCCCCGCAGCTGACCGTGCAGATCTGCAACAACGGCATGACCCTGACCAAGCACGTGCTCAAGGAGGTTCACCTCGGCGGCAAGCTGCCCGCCGGGCAGGTCCGCTAGGGCGCCGACACGCACGCAGCCGCGCTGGATCTGGAGCTGAAAAAGGCCCGCGACGCGGTCGCGACGTTCCTGGATCGCGACTTCGTCACCGCGCAGCTGGCCGAGATCACCGCCGACGCCGCAGTCCCGGTCGCCCGGCCCGCGGAGACCATCGAGCACGTCGCCCGCAAGCTCGCCTTCAACTCCGAGGCGCAGGAGCTGATCCTCAACCACTTCCTGCTCGGCGGGGACCCGACCTCCGGTGGGGCCCTGCACGCGGTCACCTCCGCCGCCCAACTCACCCCCGACACCGACGCCGCCCACGAGATGGAACGCCACGCCCTACGCGCGATGACCCTCGCCGCACACCACGCCACCCACACCGGCTGACCCGACCTGGCTGGGGCGGTACCCGCGCAGGGCGTCGCCCCACCCCGCGGGCCGTGAACGAGGGCGCTGGCCGCTGCCGGAGTGGGTGGTGTGCAGGTCCTCGATGGTGGCGTGGGGTCGTGTCCTCCGGTGACCGGCACTGGTGGATCGCCCGGAGGTCAGCAGAACAGGGCCGGGGCGAGCGAGAGATGAACCCGGCCGATCCATCCCGGTGAGACCACCGCGCCGGTCCCCATCGTCGGCCGGCGGTGGCAGGGGAGTGGCCTCACCGGGATGAACCAGCCGGAACCCCCTCCCGGCCCTTCGGGCCCCCGACCCCGTCCTGCTGAGGCGGTGCCGCGCCCCACCCGCACCGATCACCGGAGGACACGATGGCTTTCACCGCCGAGGACCTGCACACCACCCGCCAGGACCACTACTTCTTCGCCGCCATGACCCCCGCGGAGTTCGACCGCTACGTCGAGCGCACCGAGGACATCCTCGCCGGCCTGGGCCCAGAGGCCACCCTCGCCCAGGTCTGGCAGGCCCCGATCGAGCTGAACCCGCCCTTCTGAGTCCCGCAGGCATCGCACCCCCTGCCGAGGCTGAGGAGGCCTGCCATGAGCACTGCACTTGACCAGCACGAGGAGCACACCCAAGATCTGCTCCGGCGCGCTCTCGGGCTACCGGTGCGCCGCCCCTACATCTGGGACGGCCAGGATCTGCACGCGCCCTGCGTCACCTGCGGGCACCAGTCCCTGCCCGAGCACACCCGCCCGATCCCGCAAGGCACTCCGGTTGTCGACTTTGTGCCCGATCTGGCTGCCTTGCGCACGGCTGCGGTCACCACGGCGATGGTGGTCGAGGTCATCGACCGCCGGCGGCCGCGTCGTCACATCCGGGATCAAGTCACACCCGAGGTCCTGCGCTACATCGAGGCGCTACCGACCGACGGGCACGGCATGCGCGGCGGTGCGCGGCTCCTGCGCCTGCACGCTCGACAGCCTCACCGCGGCGCTGTGGAAGTCGCCGCCACCATCCGCCTCGCGGGACGTCTGCGTGCGGTTGCCGCGTCCTTCGGCCGCAGCTGGGACGGCCAGTGGCAGTGCGAGTCCGCACGGGTGCTGTAAGCGATGGCGGGTCGAGGCCATAGACCTCGACCCGCCACTGGCCCGTACGTGTGGGGCTGACTCAGCCGAAGATGTGACGCTTCGTGACGAGCCTGCGAGGCGATATGCGCCGCCGCCGCCGACCTCGGAGGACCGAGGCCTCGGCGGCCGGGAACGAAACGGTAAACAGGGCGGCCTGAGACAGGACGAGACGCATGGGAGCGTCCGCGGCTTCCGAGAATCCGTCTGCAGGCCAGACAGAAACGGCGGATTATGTCCGGCTGCCGTATGGATATGTGAGTCGGAGGACTGCCCGGCAAGGGAGTGGGGTGACCGGCCGGTCTGCAGGGATCAGGGCCCGACTTCGTGGTTGTGCTTTAGACCTCGCTGTCCGGCTGAGCTGCTGTATCCGGCTTGCGGCTTACTCTGCGACCGCGCGCTCGTCAGGCGGCTGCTCCAGGTTCTGCTGGCGCTTCTTTTGTTCGGACTTGAGACGGTGAATCTCCTCTACGAATTCTGCGAGCGCCAACTCCTCGTTATCGCCGAATTGCTTATAGCGCCCGACTCCGACCTCAACGGCTTCCCATTCGTTTTCAATGGCATCTGCCGTCTGCTGAAGATAGAAGCTTCGCTCCTTGTACTTGAAATACCCGGTGAATCCGCTCGATATGCCCACTGCGAACGTTAGTCCTAGTGTTACCCAACGCAGAAATGGGTACTCGCCGATGATGCCAGCAATGCCTGTAGCAGCCAGAGAGCCGATGATGAGGATACCTTGTAGGAAGTTGCTGACGTTGCGATATCGCCCACCGTCTGCTCTAAGGCGATCTATGTCTGCAAAAGCGTCCTCTTTGTACGCGACTCTCCGCACTTTGAAGGGGGTATCGAAGCTTGCTATTAAATGCTTTCGGTCGTCACGCAGGCGTGCCAAGTCGAGCTCGATGTCGCCCTCGAGCTTGTATTCGCGGTCTTGCCAGATTGATCCCCCAGTAGGAAATCCGGGGTGCGATTTCAGGAAGTATGAGGCGACGCAGAATGAGACGGCCAGGGGGATGGCGGGAATGTATACTGCCCACAAGACTGGGCGCGGGATCCACTCCACCCACCAGGCTGCATAGAGGATGAGTCCAAGCAAGGGGCCTAGTGCTAACGATAAATTCGATCGACGGCTTCGCTTCCTTGCTACATTTAATGCGTGTTCATTCTCGCGAATTTGATGACTAAGGAAGCGAAGATCATACCCATGGCTTTCCTGATCCGCTTGAGTCACAGAGAACTCCAAATATAGGGCAGTTAGAATTGACAAGTTCGGGTTATAGAAGGCTTACGCGGTTGGCGGAATCAGCATTAAGACTCTCGCTGCGGGTCGAAATATCACTCCGCCCGAGGAGGCTGCAAGACCGGCGCAATAGTCGGCAATACGAATTGCTTGCGTTAATTCGATCTCCGCTGAGTCTACCGAAACGACGCTTGGTTCGAGGTAGGCCTCAGTGACAAGAGCAACGGTTGTATCGAATTGTGTTGCAGACACTCTCCTGACTGATGTGAGGTTGGTTGCCCGCACGGTCGCGGCAGGATCTCGGTTTATTGATTCGGCATGGCCGAAGGCTTTATCGACATTCGCTATGCTGTGCGCTCCTAGAAGCGATTGGGTCGTGCGGGCTGAAGTCGGTCGGTATTGGTGGTTACGGGCAGAAGCCGGGGGTGTTTGGCTCCTTGTCAGCCGCGCTACTGTAAATGCGAGCACGAGGATTGCGCTAGCGGCGAGGACCGTGCTAGCCCATATCGAGAACTCAAGTATTGATGCAGATGTAGTTTCGTCCATTGCCTCAACCTACAAATCGTCGCGAGAGGCCGATGTCTTGGCATTGATGGGGGAGAACGATCACCCGGACGACGAATGCGCTGACGATTTGCAGTCCAATTTCCCCTGTCAACATGAACAAGGAGAATTGAGGGCTGTCGTGTTGGGTCAGCGATCTGAGTGGTAGTTCATCGCCGCCAATTTACGAAATCCGGGTGAGTGTGCCGAGTGCCTCGGCTCGCCCAGGGGTGTCGCGCATGGCGGGTGTCAGCCAGAGTGTGGTTCTTACCTTTGAGTCGTGAAGGCGCCTCGTTCGGAAACGAACATGTTCGGCTCGAGCACAACATAGACGCCGTTGGTGCGGGCCTTGTCTTCAAAGCAGACGTCGCCGGAGACTTTGCCGCCGGGTGCGAGTTCGCCGGTGTCGAGGCCCTTGCCGCCGCCGAAGAACGTGGGGGAGAGGATCGCGCCTGCGGGATCTTGGAGTTCGAAGTCGAACACGCTGAACGATGCGGTCGACGTGCCGCCGTTGGCGTAGGAGACGGTGGTGCACAGCGTCTTCTCGAAGGTCGAGTCGCCGGCGCGTAGGGGTGTGGAGGTGACGGCGAGGCCGTCGAAGGTGACGGTGCCGCCTGCGGCGAGGGCGATGTCGCCGTCCTTCTTCCCAGGGAACGTGGGGCCTGCGTTGACCGGGCCTGCCGGTGCCGCGGTCTCTGCGGAGTCGCTCAAGGCGCTGGACTGGCTCGCCGAGGTGCTATTGGAGGCGCTGGTGCGAGTGTCGTCGACGGCGTTGCCGAAGGCAGCGGCCCAGAGCATGCAGATCAACAGGGCGAGGACGGAGGTAGCGATGCCCGCGATCGCGAGGCCCTTGTTCGTCGCCTCGCCCTTGGACGCCCGGTGGGTGCCGACGCTGCCAAGGATGAGCCCGATGATGCTCAGCGGCAAGGCGATCACCCCGATGATCGGAATGAAGGAAAGGACCAGCGCGATCAGGCCGAGGACGAACCCTGCGGTGCCGAGCCCGTTCTTCGGGGGAGACGGCGGAAGGTGGACAGGCGCGTTGGTCGGGTGCTGAAGGCGCTGATGGGGTACCTGCGGGTATCCGGCGGGCGGGTAGTGCTGGTGCGGATACGGCTGCTGTCCGTACGGGGACTGCGGCGGATGGGGCTGTGGGTGCTGCCCGTACGACGGCGGCTGCGTGGTCACAGTCGTTCCATCGCGACTCCTGGTCTGCCGTTAACCGCCGCTTTACTTGATCATCAGATCTGATGAGCTGGCGCCGAGGCCGCTCCTTCTCAACGTTTGCCAGCGCCGGGAAGGTCGATTCGCCTTAGTCGACAGGTCTCAGGGCACGGTGAGGCCGTCTTCGTGCAGCGCCGTGCTGCACGTGTCTCGGCCTTCGCGGATAGCGGTGTGGCCTACCATCGACGCCATGGGTGCGGAGGGCGATCGCGAGGAGCTGTCCCGTCTGGTGCAGCAGTTGCCGGACGAGTATATCCCTGCTGTGCTCTCGGACTTGCGCCGCCGGTTGGAGAGTGTGCCGTCGTGGCCGCCGGCGTTCTTCGGGATCGAGCCGGGGGACGGCAGCCGGGCCGGGGCTGATCATGACGAGATCCTGGCTGAGGGGTTCGGCCGGTAGGTGATCGTCTGTGACACGGGGCCGTTGGTGGCGGCGGGCCTGTCCAGAGATCCCGATCATCGGGCGTCGGTGGATCTGTTCGCGGCGCTGCACCTGAGCAGGCAGCCGATGGTGGTGCCAGCGCCGATCGTGGCCGAGGTCGGCTACCTGCTCCATCACAAGGGCAGCCCGCGGGCCGAGTCGGCGTTCCTACGCTCCCTCGCGGCGGGCGATTTCCGGACGGTCGAGCTCACGACCGAGGACTACGCGCGGATGGCGGACCTCGTCGACACCTACGCCGACCTCCCGCTCGGGACAAGCGACGCGTCGGTGGTCGCGCTTGCAGAGCGCCTGGGGGCGGCCGAGGTCGCCACCCTCGACCACCGCCACTTCCGCGTCGTTCGGCCGCGGCACGTCGACGCGTTCACGCTCCTCCCGTGAGGCAGCCGGACCTGGGCCTCGGCGAGTGGCCGGATGCCGGGACGCCCGGCACCCGACCACTCTCCGTGTCCGGCGCTCGGGAGAGCTAAGGACTGTTGCTCGTGGAGGTGACCGCCGAGGTGGCGGGCGGAGCCGCTGGCGGGGTGAACTGGGCTTTGACGCAGTTCTGACAACAACAGCGGCCGACGCCGGCTGCTTTCAGGCCACGTGCGCGACCACGTTTCCGCAGTTCAGAAGGCTCTGACCTGCGGAAAGTTCGGGTTCACACCGAAGAGGTCACTGGTTCGATCCCAGTATCGCCCACCAGCCGAAGGCCCTGGTCAGGGCTCCGAACAGGAGCCTTGAGACCAGGGCCTTCGGCTTTGTCCGCCGACCGGCCGACCACCCAGGGTGAATTCAGCGGCGGTGCGTGCCGCGCCGGGCCCGAGGGCGCCGGGCGGAATTCTTCTTCGACGGTCGGGTGTCCCCGGGGTTCCCTTTCGGCGCAGCGGTGCGCGAGCTGTTGACCGTGCGCCCGCGGACGATCCCGATGAACTCCTCCATGAGGTCGGTGTTCTCCGCGTCCGGCCAGGTGAGGACGACGCCCGACCCCGGGGCGTCGACCAGCGGTCGGTAGGTGAGGTCCCGGCGGTGGTGGAGGCGGGCCAGCGACTGGGGGAGGACCAGCAGGCCGACGCCCGCGGCGACGAGCTCGACGGCCTCGGCCGTCGTGGCGGGCTCGAACGCCGCGGCTCGTCCCGGCCGGTCCTCGGGCCAGGCGAGGGTGTCGTCCTGTGGCCGGAGGACGATCTCGTCGGCCAGGTCCGCGACCGTGATCTCCTCGGCCGCGGTGAGCAGGTGCTCCTTCGGCACGACGGCCACGGTGGTCTCGGTGTAGAGCGGGATCGCGTGCAGCCCGGTCCGGTCGATCGGCAGCCGGACGAGTCCGGCGTCCACCGCGCCGGCCCGGACCAGCTCCACCGCCTCGTCCGTGGTCGCCATGACCAGCTGCAGGGGGACGTGGGGACGGCGCTCGGCCCACATCCGCGCCCACTTGCCCGGCGTGACGCCCGGGACGTAGCCGATCCGGAAGGACGCGGTGTCGTTCGGCTCGGTCACCGGCCCAGGCTATCGGCCGGTACGGCCCCGATAATCTGGGCGCATGACGCGGCAGAGGGCGACCCAGACGATGAAGCCCGCGACGGCGGCGAAGAAGCTCGGCGTGCTCCTCGACGCGACGCCCGCCGAGTTCCGGGACGGGGTCGTCTCGCGCGACGAGCTCGACGCCCTGCAGGCCGATCCGCCCGAGTGGTTGCGCGAGCTGCGGCGCAACGGCCCGCACCCCCGCCAGGTCGTCGCGGACCGACTGGGAGTGTCGATCTCCGGGTTGGCCCGTGCCGAGATCACCGAGCCGCTGACCACCGCCCAGATCGCGGCGTTGAAGGAGGAGCAGCCGGAGTGGCTGCGCCGTGAGCGCAGCACCCGGGCGGAGGCTCAGCGTGCGGAGGCCCGACTGCACGCCGAGCGGTCCGGGAGGCCAGGCGGCGATCGCGCCGGGGGATGAGGCGTCCTGTCGACGCATCCGGCGCGGGCGGGCAACGTGCCCGTTCGGCCACCCGGAACGCCTGCGCCCCGTTCGGATCACGGCAGGGTGATCGCGCCGTCGTCCGTGGACGGGAGGCGGGCGGCGTCGCGCCACTGTGAGGGGCTGACGCCGAAGTGGCCGCGGAACCACCGGGAGAAGGTGCTGGGCGCGGCGAACCCCAGCAGCCCGGACACGTCGGTCATCGAGTAGCGGTCGTTGGCCAGGTAGCGCTCTGCCCAGGCGGCGCGCGTCGCGTTCACGATCGAGGAGAAGCTCTCGTGCTCGTCGGCCAGGTGCCGGTGCAGGCTCCGCGGGGTCACCCCGAGGCTGCGTGCCACCTGCGACGTCGAGCAGCGGCCCAGCGGCAGGAGCATCTCGACGAGCTCGCGCACCCGTTGGGTCACCGTCGCCCCCCGCGGTGAGGGCATCGACCGCAGCAGCTGCTGCGTGTAGGGCCGCAGCAGCGGATCCGACATCGCGTTCCCGGCGTCGAGCTGGTCGGCATAGAAGACCAGCCCGGTGAACGGGTGGTCGAACTGCAGCCGGGGCCCGAACGTGCGCCGGTGCGTGTCCAGGACCGCCGGTTCCCTGTGGGAGAAGCACACCGACAGGGGCTCCCACTCCCGGCCCAGGAGCTCCTTGATGATGCCGAGCAGCGCCGCGGTGGCCAGCTCCAGCGACTGACGGGTGGGCGCGGGCTCGGCGAACTCGAGCCAGAGCCGGATCGTCGCCAGGCCGCTCGCCTCGTCGAGGGCCAGGTGCAGGGCCTCGTTGTAGGTGCGCTCGTAACCGGTCAGCAGCCGCAGGGCGCTGCGCAGGTCGGGTTCCTGGCGGAGCACGACGCTGAGCGGCCCGAGCGTCGCCAGCCGGCGGTGGGCGGCCAGGAGCAGGCCGAAGTCCTCGTGCCCCGAGCGCCGGGCCGACAGCTCCAGCAGCCGGGCGACCTCGGCCGCCGGGATCCACCTGTCCGGGACGGCGATGTCGGCGATGTCGAGCCCGACACCGGTCATGAGCCGGTCGGGGTCGAGCCCGTGGGACCGCGCGAGCGCGACGTAGCCGTCGAGCGTGGCGGAGCGGCAGCAGGGACGCATCGTCGACCCCCCGGGTTGTCCGAACAAGCTAAGGCATGTGTCCGGATCCGTACAGCCCCGCCGCCCTGCCGCTGCCATTGTTGTCTCGTCGCACAAGGGGCTCGGGAGAACCGGGAGAACCTCCGGGAAGCCGCCCCACGACGTTCTGTCGCACCTGCCGCGCGCTTTCCCTTCGCTGTTCGTGCACTCGTTCCGGAAACATGGAGGACCTGTTCATGGCGAAAGGCATCCGCTTCTACGAGCCCGGCGGACCCGAGGTTCTGCAATGGGAATCCCTCGACGTGGGTGACCCCGGCCCGGGCGAGGTGCGGATCCGCCACGCCGCGGTCGGTCTGAACTTCGCCGACACGTATTTCCGGACGGGCCTGTACCCCGCCGCGCTGCCCGCCGGAATGGGCGTCGAGGCCGCCGGCGTCGTCGAGGCCGTCGGGCCCGGCGTGACCGGCTTCGCCGAGGGTGACCGCGTCACCTACACCGGCAGCCCGTTGGGTGCCTACAGCACCGAGCGCGTGATGGGCACCGAGTCGCTGATCGCGCTGCCCGACTCCATCCCGTTCGAGACCGCCGCAGCGATGACCATGCGCGGCCTGACCACGGCCTACCTGCTCCGTCGTATCGCGGACCTCGCACCGGGCGACACCGTTCTGCTGCACGCCGCCGCCGGCGGCGTGGGCCTGCTCTTCACCCAGTGGGCCGGCCTGCTCGGGCTGAACGTCATCGGCACCGTCTCCACCGACGAGAAGGCCGAGATCGCGAAGGCGCACGGCTGCACGCACACCATCGTCCACACCCGCGAGGACGTCGCGGAGCGGGTCCGCGAGCTCACCGACGGCGCGGGCGTCCCCGTCGTCTACGACAGCATCGGCAGGACCACGGTCCCGTCGTCGCTGGACTGTCTCGCGCGGCGCGGCCTGCTCGTCTGCTTCGGCACGTCGTCGGGGCCCGTCCCGCCGATCGACGCCATGCAGCTCGCGGTCAAGGGCTCGCTGTTCGTCACCCGGCCGGCGCTGGCCGACTACATCGCGGACGAGCGGGAGCGCGCGGCGCTCGCCGGTGAGCTGTTCGACCACGTCGGGTCCGGGCGCATCACCGTCGGGATCAACCAGCGCTACGCCCTCGAGGACGCCGCGCGCGCCCACCGCGACCTGGAGTCGGGCCGCGGCGTCGGCTCCTCGGTCTTCTGCCTGGAGTCCGGCACCGCCTGAGTGCCCACGGCTCCCGGTCATCCCGCCACCACCGCATCGAACAGGAGAAACGCATGTACGAGGTCCTCGAGGGGACGACGGAGCCGCGTCAGGACTTCCCGTCGTTCCGGGTGGGTTCCGAACCGATCGAGGTCGTCCCGCTCACCGCGAGCATCGGGGCCGAGCTGCGCCGGGTCAGCCTGGCCCGGGCGTCGCGCGACGCCGTGCTCTTCGCCGAGCTCCGGGAGCTGCTGCTCCGCTACAAGGTCCTCTTCTTCCGTGACCAGGACATGACCCGCGCCGAGCACGTGGCACTCGCCGAGCGGTTCGGCGCGCTCGAGGACCACCCGGTCGCCGGCAGCGATCCGCAGCACCCCGGCCTCGTCCGCATCTACAAGGACCTGGACAGCCCGCCCGAGCACTACGAGAACGCGTTCCACTGCGACGCGACGTGGCGGGCGGCGCCGCCCATGGGCTCGGTGCTCCGCTGCGTCGAGAGCCCCTCGGTCGGTGGGGACACGATCTGGGTGAACATGGCGGAGGCCTACCGGCGGCTGCCCGAGCACGTGCAGGACCGGATCGGCGGCCTGCGGGCGCGGCACAGCATCGAGGCCAGCTTCGGTGCGGCGATGCCCCCGGAGCAGCGGCACGCGCTGCACGAGCGCTTCCCCGACGCCGAGCACCCGGTGGTGCGGACCCACCCCGAGACCGGCGAGCAGATCCTCTTCGTCAATGCGTTCACGACGCATTTCACGAACTACCACACGCCCGAGAACGTCCGTTTTGGATACGACTACTCGCCGGGCGGCAGTGAACTGCTGAACTACCTGATCAGGCAGGCCTTCGTGCCCGAGTTCCAGGTGCGCTGGCGGTGGACCGAGAACAGCGTCGCGATCTGGGACAACCGATCGACGCAGCACTACGCGGTGCAGGACTACTGGCCCGGCGTCCGCAAGATGGAGCGCGCCGGGATCGTCGGCACCGAGACCTTCTGATCCCTTTCCCCTCGCCTTCCCGACATCCTTCCGACAGGAGAAACGGCATGTACTTCCTCGACGACTCCCTCCTCCCGGAGAACCAGGAGAAGCTGGTCATCACCGCGGCCCCTTACGGGCCGGAGTGGGAACCCGCGGACTTCCCGGAGGACATCCCGCTGACGATGGACCAGCACGTCCAGCAGGCGGTGGACTGCTGGAACGCCGGCGCCACCGTGCTGCACGTCCACGTCCGCGAGCTGGACGGCAAGGGCTCCAAGCGGCTGTCGCAGTTCAACGAGCTGCTGCGCCGGCTGCGCGAGGCCGTGCCGGAGATGATCCTGCAGGTCGGCGGCTCGATCTCCTTCGCGCCCGAGGGCGAGGGCGCCGAGGCCAACTGGCTGTCGGACGACACCCGGCACATGCTCGCCGAGCTGGACCCGAAGCCCGACCAGGTGACCATCGCGATCAACACCTCGCAGATGAACATCGTCGAGATGATGACCGCCTCCGACATCGCCGGCACCTCGTTCGAGCGCCCGGAGCTGTGGGAGGCCTACCGGAACATGGAGGTGCCAGCCAGTCCGTCATGGGTCGAGGAGCACCTCCGGCGGCTGACCGCGAAAGGCATCCAGCCGCACTTCCAGCTCGCGCACTCCGCGCAGCTGGAGACGGTCGAGCGGCTGGTCCGCCGCGGGGTCTACACCGGTCCGCTGAACATCACCTGGGTGGCGATCGGCGGCGGCTTCGACGGCCCGAACCCGTACACGATGATGGACTTCGTCCGCCGGGTGCCGGACGGGGCGTCGCTGACGGTGGAGAGCATCATGCGCAACGTCCTGCCGATCAACACCATGGCGATCGCGATGGGCCTGCACGCCCGCTGCGGCAACGAGGACACCCTCTGGGGCCGGCTCGGTGAGAAGTGCACCTCCGCGGCCGCCGTCGCGCAGCTGGTCCGGATCGCCGAGGAGCTGGGCCGCGGCGTCGCCACGGGCAAGGAGGCCCGCGAGATCTACCGGCTCGACGAGTACTGGGGCAGCGCCGACGAGGCGCTGGCCAAGCTCGGCTACCCGCCGAACCGCAAGCCCGGTCAGGTCGGCTTCACCCACCACGCCTGATCGACGGGAGCGTCATGGCAGCGCTGGTCACCGAGGGCAGGAACGACGGCATCGCCGTCGACCCGGCCCCCCGTCCCTGGGCCCGCCGGGCCTTCCCGTGGATCGTCTTCGCCCTCACGTTCGGGCTCCTGCTGTCGGACTACATGTCCCGGCAGGTCCTGTCCGCGGTCTTCCCGATGCTCAAGATGCAGTGGTCGCTGACCGACACCCAGCTCGGGGCGCTCACCAGCGTCGTCGCGCTGACGGTGGGCGTTCTCGCCGTCCCGCTGTCGCTGCTCGGCGACCGGTGGGGCCGGGTCCGCTCGATCGTCCTCATGGGCACGATCTGGAGCCTGGCCACGGCCGGCTCGGCCCTGGCGGCCGGCTACGGCCAGCTGATGCTGTCCCGCCTGCTCATCGGGGTGGGGGAGGCCGCCTACGGCAGCGTCGGGCTGGCCGTCGTCCTCGCCGTGTTCCCCTTCTACCGCCGCGCCTCCCTGACCGGCGCGTTCATGGCCGGTGGCTCGTTCGGCGCCGTGATCGGAACCGCCCTGGGCGGCGCCATCGCCGTCACCTTCGGCTGGCGCTGGTCGTTCGGCGTCATGGCGATCATCGGGCTGGTCCTGGTCGCCCTCTTCCGGGTGTTCGTCAGCAACGCCACGCTCGACCGGCACAAGGTCACCGACGGGGCCGAGGGCGAGCCGGTCGCGGGGGTCGGCGAGAAGGCGCGCCTGCGCACGCTGTTCGGCACGCCGTCGGTCGTCGCCGCCTACATCGGCAGCGGTCTGCAGCTGTTCATCGCCGGCTCGCTGTTCGCGTGGCTGCCCAGCTACCTCAACCGCGCCTACCAGCTGCCCGCCGACGAGGCGGCCGGCGTCGCGGCGATCGCCATCCTGCTCATGGGTGCCGGCATGATCGTCTGCGGCATGGTCACCGACCGGCTGAGCCGGCGCCTGGCCCTCCGCAAGTGGACGACGGCGATCGTGTACAGCCTCGTGTCCCTGGTCTTCCTCGGGGTCGGGTTCGCCGTCGCGCCGGGTGGCGCGCAGCTCCTGCTGCTGGCGGTCGGCGTCTTCTTCGCCGCCGGCACCTCGGGCCCGGCCGGCGCGATGGTCTCCAACCTGACCTGCGAGTCGATCCGGGCGACGGCGCTCGGCACGCTCACGCTGGCCAACAACCTGCTCGGCCTCGCCGCCGGGCCGCTGATCACCGGCATCCTGGCCGACGAGCTCGGTCTGCTCGGCGCGATGAAGGTCGTTCCGATGGTCGGGGTCGGCGCGCTGATCGCGCTGGTCATCGGGCGCAGGTGCTACCCGGCCAGCCTCGCCCGGGTCAACCGTGAGCGGGTGGCCGCGTGACCCGGCCGACCGCCCTCGTCCCCGCCGGACCGCACGCTGCGGATGCGGCGGCACCGGCCGGGGAGAGCCGGCCGACGCTCTGGGTGGGGCTGCTCGTCGCGGCCCTCGGTCTGGGTGGGGCGATGCTCGCGCACAGCCTGGTGCCGGCGGTCGGTGTCCTCACCTGGGCGGTCGCGCTGGGAATGGTCGCCGGGAACACGGGCGTCCTCCCGGCGGCGGCGCGCCAGGCGCTGAGCGGCCTCACCCGGCGGCTGCTGCGGATCGGGATCGTGCTGCTCGGTTTCAGCGTCTCCTTCGGCGCGATCGCCGCGCTGGGGCCGGGCACCATCGCTCTCGTCGCCGTCACCCTCGTGACCACGCTGGTGGTCACCACCTGGCTGGGCAACCGGGCCCGCCTCGGCCGGGCCCGCAGCCTGCTGCTGGGCACCGGCTTCGCGATCTGCGGTGCCTCGGCCATCGCGGCCATGGAGGACACCGCCGGCGGCGACGACGAGGACGTCGCCGTCGGGATCGCGATGGTCACGCTCTTCGGCACGCTGGCGATGGTGCTGCTGCCGCTGCTGCGGCACCCGCTCGGCCTCAGCGACCAGCAGTTCGGCGTCTGGGCCGGCGCGAGCATCCAGGAGGTCGGCCAGGTCGTCGCGGCGGCCGGGGCAGGGGGCGCCGCCGTCGTGGCCGTCGCCGTCGTCGTCAAGCTGACGCGGGTGCTGCTCCTGGCCCCCGTCGTCGCCGCGGTGAGCGTCCGGCGCCGGATGACCGATCCCGCCCGGAGGTCGACGGGCACGCGCCCGCCGATCGTCCCGCTGTTCGTGCTCGGGTTCGTCGCCTGCGTCGCCGTGCGCAGCACCGGGGTCGTGCCCACGACCGCGCTCGACGTCCTCGCCCAGGTGCAGGTCGCCGCACTCGGCGCGGCGCTGTTCGGCATGGGTGCGGGCGTGCAGATCCCCGCACTCTTCCGTCGCGGCGGCGCCGCCGTCGTGGTGGCGACGCTCTCGACGCTCGTGGTGGCCGGCGTCTCGCTGGCCGGGGTCGTGCTGCTCGGTCCCTGAGCCCGGGTCGCACCGCGGCGAGCTTCTCGGTCTCCGCGCGGGTGGACACCCGTCAGGGCCGGGTAGCCCGGCCGGGAGAGCTACATCTCGGAGTGAGGGGATCCTCATGGGCGAGGACCGACACGTGGATCTAGGAGCCGTCGACCTGTACGGGCTCATCGAACAGCTCCTTGTCAGCGGGCCCGCTGCGGGCGCCCCGCGCGCGGGCACGGGAGCGGCCCGTCGCGACGATGCGCTGGCGGCGGTGGCGGAACTGACCCGCATGCTCGAGGTGCCGGCCGAGGCGTCGGACGTCGACCTCGACCAGGCGCGCGCGAGGGTGACGCTCCTGCTGGTCATCCGCGACTTCGTCGAACCCACGGGCGAGGGCGCCGACGAGCACGTGCGGCGCTACCTCGACGAGGTGCTGGGTCGGATGCGCCGCGAGCGGGGCACCGGCTAGATGGTCCAGCAACGGAGATCAGTGACGCGGACGGCGCCGTCAGGGGACGGTCACCCCTTCACGTAGGAGAGGATCTCGGCGACCTTCCCGTCGCGGACGCGCACGACGTCGACCCCTCGGACATGCCCGCCGTCGAAGCGGCAGGTCCAGCGCACCGTCGCACGATCACCACAGGCGAACATCTCCTCACCGTCGAAGACCGGGGAGGAGCCGAGGAAGGCCGCCATCGCCAGCCGCACCGCCGCCTGCCCCTCGTGGCGTCGGCCGTCAGGGGCCGGTGCGAAGGACTCCCAGACGCAGTCGTCGGTCATGGCCGCCATGAAGGCGTCGATGTCGCCGCGATCGAATGCGGCATCGAGTCGCCTGACGGCCTCGATCGTCGCGCGCGTCGCCTCGTCGTCCATGCCGTCCCCCGAGGTTCTTGCCGGCGGTGAGGTCATTCCCCCTGTACCGCGCCCGTGGCCGGCTTCGGCGGCTCCGCTGGTCTCGCTGTGGCGGCGCGGGCACGCTTGCGGCTGACCAGGAGGAACTTGACGCTCTCCATGGTGAGGAAGGCGGTGACGACGGCGATGAGCACGGGTGCGGTCTGGAGGGCTCCCACCTGGGTCAGGAACGCGGCCATCAGGACCATGGCGAACGGAGCGGCCACCAGCGCCCCCGGAACAGCGGCCAGCAGACAGCTGAACGCCAGCCCCAGGGGCACGGCGGGTATCACCTCGTGGACGAGGATCCCGGCCGCTCCACCGATGAACAGCGACGGGAAGATGGGGCCGCCCACGAAGCCACTGCCTTGGCTGACGGCGAAGGTGAGCATCTTCGCGACGAGCGTGGCGACGAGGACGCCCAGCCCGAGGGTCCCCGCGCCACCGAGCATCGTCTTGAGCTGGTCGGCGCCGCTGAACATGGTCAGCGGCAGGGCCACGCCGACGACCCCGAAGATCACCCCGCCCAGCACGGACTTGGCGACGGCCGGGACCTTCAGCAGGCCGAACAGCCGCGACGCCCCCTGGATGAAGCCGACCAGCAGTGTCACGAGCACGGCCGCGAACAGGCCGAGGGGGATCGCGGCGACCAGGTGCCAGTCCTCGAACCCGTACCGGGGCACCCTGTAGTCGCCCAGGAACACCGCGCCGGCGATGGCGAAGTAGACGCCGAACGAGACGCTGGACGCCACGATCTGAGCGGCGAGGGCCTTCGTGAACCGCTGCCCGCCCGGACGGGCGATCTCCATGATCAGCATCACCACGATCACGGTGCTGGAGAACAGTCCGCCGTAGGCGCCTGCGAAGCCGGCCAGGGTGTTCACCTGGCCGTCCGATGTCGTGAGCCCTCGTCGCCGGGCGAGCCAGCTGCCCGCCCCGCCACCCATCGACCCCAGAGCCTTCTCCGGGCCGAGACTGGCTCCGCCGATCAGCGACACCGCGGAGACGGCCGCGATCCCCGGCACCAGCCTCGGGTCGACGTGCTCGGTCTGCAGGTCCTCGAACAGGCCGGGGGTCCGCCAGGGCAGCCGGGTCAGGCGACGCACCAGGCCGACCGCGACGCCCGCCGCAGCGGCGACCGCCACCCACCACCAGTGCCCGCCGAACCATCCCGGCCGGGCATCGTCGTACCACGTGCCCCCGAACGTGATCACTCCGACGAATATCAGGGCGGCGAACGCGCCGAACACCCCGAGGACCACCGCGTGCCCGATCAGGACCCAGAACTCCCGCTTCTGGACGACCGGTGGAGCGACGGCCGGCTCCGGCGCCGCGGTCACGACGTGGACCTCGGCGAAGCTGGGCCTGAGCGAGGGCGTCGGTGACCCCCAGGTGACCGGAGTTCGGGACACCACCCACTCATGCTTGACCAGCTTCCTGACGCCGGGGTCCTACCGGTCACGCCCGCAACCCACCCATCACCTACACGGTGGGCCGCTCTCGGGCCGGTGCATCTCGCCCGTCCCGGGTGACAGTCCGCGTGCGGTGCGATCGCCGGGGCCGCGGAGGAGCCTGCGGCGTCAGCGGCTCCGGCCTGTCCGACCGCGCTCGACCGCCCCGGCGATGACCTTGACGGCGAGGCCGAGCACCACCAGGTCGGCGACCATCTGGACGGTCACCAGCACACGGGCCGCTTGGCTGTGGGCGGTGATGTCGCCGAATCCGACGGTGCTGAACACGGTGACCGTGAAGTACAGGCCGTCGGTGTGGGTCAGCGGCTCGCCGAAGCTGTCGGCGTACAGCCCGGCCAGGACGACGTAGGTCGACGCGAAGAGCAGCAGGAAGAACGGCACGCTCGTGGCCAGCGCCTCCACGGCACGCAGCCTGGGGAACGGTGACTCGACGATCCAGTGGACCTGAACGGCGACCAGGGCGGTGAATCCCACCAGCCCGACCAGGAGCATGGTCAGCGCCGCCGGGAACGAGCAGTTGTCCAGGGGCAACACGTAGTACAGCGTCAGCAGCGCGGCGACCGAGGCGACGACCCGGAAGATCGTCCGGGCGATCAGGCCCACCGAGGGTCGGGCCTCCGCCTGCCCCGGGGCTGCCGTGCCGTCGGGAATCATCACGATGCCCGTCGCAGTGTTCTCGCCCGCATACCGCGTCTCCCCGCGGAGCCCGAATTCGCGATCAGCTCGTCCGTGCGACACGACCTCGTGGCGCCCGGCCCCGTGGGCGATCGTCGCCGGGCACCACGAGCCCGGTCAGGGCCGAAAGCCACCGGAGCCGGGTGGCCTTCGTTCCGTACGGGGTACTCGTCGTGGCGATCGACCCGGGGACGTGGCCGAGCGCGAGCTCTCTCGACATCGACCGTGTCGGAGGTCGTGAGGTAGGAAGGGCTCGTGAGCCGCATGAACGACGTCGGCGGGATGAGCGGGTTCGCACCCATCGTCGAGGAGCCCGACGAGCCGCGCTTCCACGCCGACTGGGAGGCGCACGTGTTCGCGCTCAACGCCGCCCTGGTCCGGCGCGGGGTCTACAACCTCGACGAGTTCCGCGACGCGCAGGAGCGGCTGCCGGTGCGGGAGTACCTGGCCGCCTCCTACTACGAGCGGTGGTTCGCCGCGATCCGCATGCTCCTGGCGGAGAAGGGCGTCGCGACCGCCGAGGAGCTCACGCATGGCTGACCGGTTCGCGCCGGGCGACCGGGTGCGCACCCGGTCGGTCGACGTCGCGGGCCACACCCGGCTGCCGGGCTACGCCCGCGGGGCGGTCGGCACCGTGGTGGAACTCGCGGGCCGGCACCCGCTGGCCGACGAGCGGGCCCGCGGCCGGGACGCGGAGCCGCACGCCGTGTACCACGTGCGCTTCGCGGCGGCGGACCTGTTCGGCGCCGGCGACCACAGCGTCGTCGTGGAGCTGTGGGAGGACTACCTGGTGGAGGAGCGGGCATGAGCGGGGAACACGCGAGCTCGACGATCTCGGCCGAGGTCCGGCACGTCGAGTCGCTGCTGGAGGCAAGAGGTCTGCTGGAGCCGGGGGAGATCGACACCCGCATCGACGAGTTCCTCGCCGGGGGGAGCCCGGCCAACGGAGCGCGGATCGTGGCGCGCGCGTGGACCGATCCGGGGTTCGCGGAGCGCCTGCTGGCCGACGCCAACGCCGCCATCCGCGAGGTGGGCCTCTCCATGGCGGGCGGGATCCAGGAGCAGCGGCTGAAGGTGGTGGCCAACGGGGTGGGCGCGGACGGGACGGAGGAGCACCACGTCGTGGTCTGCACGCTCTGCTCCTGCTACCCGATCGCGCTGCTCGGGCCCTCGCCCAGCTGGTACAAGAGCGAGGCCTACCGCTCCCGGGTGGTGCGCGACCCGCGCGGCGTGCTGCGCGAGTTCGGCCTGGTGCTGCCGGACTCGGTGGCGATCTCGGTGTGGGACGCGAGCGCGGAGTCCCGCTACATGGTCCTGCCCCGCAGGCCGGACGGCACCGACGGCCTCTCCGAGGAGCAGCTCGCCGGGCTCGTCACGCGGAAGGGTCTGATCGGCACCGCCGCGGTCTGAGCTCCGGTCCCGGCTCTGCGGCGGGGGCGCACCGCTCGCGAACGTTTCGGTGACGGTCATCAATACGATCGGAATCGTGATCCTGCTCGTTCTCGCTTTCGAATGGAGGAGGGCGCAGGCTCCCGGAACGTCCGTCCCGGGTACTCCTGGCGCTCCGGCGGCCCAGAAGGGCACCGGACATTCTCCGTAGGGAGAGCGGCCGTGGCGGTGACCGTCGACCGGTCAGCGCGGGATCGTGAAGGCGGTGCGGAAGCGGTCGAGGGCCAGGTCCGAGTCGCCGGAGGCCCAGCCCTCGAGGCCGACCACGCCGGTGTAGCCCAGTCGGTCCAGCGCGGCGGCGACGGCGGGGTAGTGGATCTCGCCGGTTCCGGGTTCGCAGCGGCCGGGTACGTCGGCGACCTGGATCTCCCCGACGAGCGGGAGGGCCCGTTCGACGAGCCGGACGAGGTTCCCCTCGCCGATCTGGGCGTGGTACAGGTCCAGGTTGAGCCGCAGGTGGGGACTGTCGACCGCCTCGACCAGGGCGATGGTGTCCGCGGCCCGGGCGAAGGGGACGCCGGGGTGGTCGACGGCGGTGTTGAGGTTCTCCAGCGTGAACACCCGCCCGGCCCGTTCGCCCAGCTCGGCGAGCCGCGTCAGGGTCTTTGCGGTGGTCAGCCACATCGTCGGGGTGACGATCTCGGACGGGATCACGGGCAGGCCGTCGCCGTCCAGTCCGGTGCCGTGCAGGTTGAGCCGGGGGCAGTCGAGCTGCTCGGCGACCTTCAGCGACTCCTCGGCGGTGCGCAGCAGCTCCTCGGCCCCGTCCGGGTCGGCCAGGGTGCCGGTGACGTAGCCGGTCATCGAGGAGAACGTCGCCCCCGTCGCGGCCAGGGCGTCGACGTCCTTGCGGGTCCAGTCCCAGATCTCGACCTCGTAGCCGAGCCCGGAGAGCCGCTCGACGCGCTCGAGGAAGGGCAGGTCGACGAACACCATCTCCGCGGAGACGGCGAGCCGGTAGGTGCTGCCGGTGTCGATCACAGCGTGGATCACCGGGCCACCTCGGCGATCGTCACGGGGCGGTTCTCACGGACCGACCGCGCTGCCGCCTTCGCGATGGCCAGGGCCGCGCGAGCGTCCTCACCGCCGACCGGGGCCGGCCCACCGGTGCGCACGGCCTCGACGAACGCGGCCAGCTCGGCCACATAGGCGCCGGCGAGGAGTTCCTGGTCGCTGCGGGCGGTGTCGATCGCCCGCCCGGTGGCACCGGAGAAGACCATGCCGGTGGCCCGGCCGTCGCCCATGGTGGCCATGCCGCCGGAGCCGAAGACCTCGCCGCGGACGTCGTAGCCGTAGGCGGCCTGGAAGCAGGCCTCGGCGATCCCGGTCGCGCCGTTGTCGAACTTCACGGTGACCACGGCGGTGTCCAGCAGGCCGCGGTCCTTCCAGGCCGGCTCGACGAGGGCGTCCGCGGTCGCGTAGACCTCGACGGCCTCGGCGCCGGGGTTGAGGAACCGCAGGGTGTCGAAGTCGTGGATGAGGGTCTCGTTGAAGATCGTGTCGGCGGGGACCCACGACGGGTCGAAGCCGCCGGGGTCGCGGGTCACCGAGCGCAGCAGCCGCGGGGTGCCCAGCACGCCCCGGTCGAGCAGCGCCCGCGCGGCGGCCCAGTCCGGGGCGAAGCGGCGGTTGAACCCGACCTGCAGCACCACCGCGGCCGCGCGGACGGCGTCGATCGCCCGGTCCAGGTCGCCCAGCGACAGGGCGGCGGGCTTCTCGCAGAACACCGACTTCCCGGCCTGAGCCGCGGCGACGATCAGGTCGGTGTGGAAACGAGCCGGGGCGGCGATGACGACCGCCTCGACGGCCGGGTCGCCGAACGCCTGCGCCGGGTCGGTGTAGGCGGCGGGTGCGCCCCACCCCGCGGCGAGCTTCTCGGCCGTGCCGGGCGCGGGATCGGCCACGGCCACCAGCCGTGCGCCCGGAAGCCGCTGCGCGAGCGTCTCACCGTGATAGGCGCCCATCCGGCCCGACCCGATCAGGGCGACGCCGACCGGCGAACCACTGTCGACCTGGCTCATCTCACTCCTCCTCGAGCTGCATGCATCCACGCACGAGCTAGAACGTTATAGCGACGAGTATGCGGTCGGGGAAGCGCGGCAGTCAACGGCTTCGCGCTATAACGTTCTAGAACGATGGGGCTAGACTCGCGGCATGACGGAGGAGTTGCCGGTCCGCGGTCGACGTACGACGCTCGCCGACGTCGCGGCCCGCGCGGGGGTGTCCGTGCCGCTCGTCTCGATCGTCATGCGGGACGCACCGGGAGCGAGCGCGGCGACGCGCGAGCGGGTGCGGAAGGCCGCCGAGGAGCTGGGCTACCGCCCGGACAGCCGGGCGCGGATGCTGCGGCGCAGCCGGACCCGGCTGATCGGCGTCGTGTTCGGGGTGCAGCACCCGTTCCACGGCGACCTCGTCAGCGGCCTCTACACCGCCGCGGACGCCGCGGACTACGAACTCGCCCTCAGTGCCGTCACCCCGGGCCGGGACGAACGCCGCGCCGTCGCGAGCCTGCTGCAGGACCGCTGCGAGGCCCTGATCCTCCTCGGCCCCGCCCTGCCGACGTCCGAGCTGGCCGATCTCGCCGCCCGGATGCCGGTGATCGTGGTGGCCCGCCCGGTCCGCAACCGCGCGGTCGACGTCGTGCGCACCGACGACGCCGCCGGGCTCCACCTCGCCGTCGACCACCTCGTCGACCTCGGACACACCCGGATCGCGCACGTCGACGGTGGACGCGCCCCGGGCGCTGCCGAGCGACGACGGGGCTACCGCGAAGCCCTCGACCACCACGGGCTTGCCGACCAGGCCCTGATCGTGCCCGGGGGCCTCACGGAGGACGACGGGGCGGCCGCCGCTCGCGAGCTGATCGCCGCGCGCCCCACGGCAGTCACGGTGTTCAACGACCGCTGCGCCACGGGCGTCCTCGACGTCCTGCGGCGTGAGGGGGTGGCGGTCCCCGGCGACATGTCCGTGGTCGGGTTCGACGACAGCAGCCTGGCCCGCCTGTCCCACGTCGCGCTCACCACCGTCGCCCAGGACGCCGGGCGGATCACCGCCCTCGCGGTCGCCCGGGCCGTTGCCCGCCTCGACGGCGATGCCGCGGCGGACGAGCGCGAACAGGTCATCCCGCCCCACCTCGTCGTCCGCAGCACCACGGCGGCGCCGCGCGCCGACCTGGCTGCAGCTCCGGCCCGTCGGGTCCGGACCTCCTCCGCCTGATCACGTCGACGGCTCCGCGGACGTCCGCGCGGCGAGCTCGGCCAGGTGCTGCAGCGAGGTGGTCAGGTGCTCCGGGCCGAACGGCGGGAAGTGGAGGTACTCCCGGATGAACTGCGGCACTGCCGACCAGTCGTAGGTGAGCGTGACCTCGGTCTCGGACGGCCCGAGCGGCACCAGGTCGTAGCGCCAGGTCCAGCCGCCGAACTCGAGGTGGCCGTCGTCCTTCTCCTGTCCGGGCAGCCAGCCGATGGCGCGCGGCGGGTCGCAGACCCGGACCTCGTTGGCCATCTCGTAGTGGCCGTCCGGATGGTTGGGGTGGTACATGCCGATCCGGAAGACCTGCCCCACCTCCGTCAGCGGCGCCCGGTCGACGGCCTCCCGGACCCAGCCGGTGCCGTCGATCGCGGGATGGGTCGTCGGGTCCGCCAGCACCGCGAACACCCTCGCGACGGGCTCGGCGACAGTCAGGGTGGCGCTCACGTTCTCCTCGGCCACGGGGCACGCTCCTCGTCGTCTCGTCCCGGGCCTCCCGCGGCGCGGAGGGCCCACCCTGCAGACGGCGTGGCGGGGCGGAACTCATCGCCGTGCCAGGACGGCGGTCGACGGCACCGGCTCCTGGCCGGGCCGGTTCACCGATCCCTGACGGAGCGGAGCCGCTACTCCTCGCCGCGGGAGTCGACCACCACCTCGTGCCAGGTGATCCGGCTGTCGCCCTCCTGCAGCCCCTCCATCCGCGTGCGGGTCTCGGCGAACGCGTCGTCCTCGTGCCAGGCCTGCCAGTCCGCCCGGCTCTGCCAGGTCCCGACGACGACGCGCGTGTTCTGCCCGTCCAGCGGGATGAGCAGCTGCCCGCCCACCCAGCCCGACCGCCCGCGGGCGGCCGTGAGCCGGTCGCGCATCGCGGCGTCCCACTCGGGCTCGGAACCACGTTTCAGCGTGATCTCGGTGATGACCGTCATCATGTCGGCGACTCCCTCCCCGGAGATGCCCGTGGGTTCCCGGCGGGCCGGACCTCCATTCCCGCCCGTCACCAGTGCGCGGCGCCGAGGCCGTGCCGGGCGTGGGCGGGGCCGAGGACGTCGGGCTCCGGGGTGGACAGGGCGGTGCGGAGGAACCGCCGGAGGACGGGGGAGTCCTCGTCGGGCCGCCAGCACACCGCGGTCTCGACCACGGGGGTGTGCTGCCGCGGGGGTCGCGCGACCAGCCCGCCCCACACCATCGACGTGTACTGCGCGGGCAGGAGCGTGACGCCCGCCCCCGCCTCGACCAGCGCCATCGCCTGCACGATCGACCCGGCCTCGACCAGGCCGTGACCGCCGTCCGCCTCGGCGACCGCCCAGGCCGCCCGGACGTGCGCCGCGAACCCCTCGCCCGTCGCCTCGGCGACCACCACGCGTGCCCCGCGCACGAGCGACAGGTCGACCCGGTCGCCACCTGCCTCCGGATGCGTGTCGGGCAGCACCGCGACGAGCGGCTCGCGGGCCACGACCGCCACCTCCAGCCCCCGCGACCGGGCGCGCGGGTGCCGGGTCCGGCCCGGCTCACCGGGGGCGAGGTGGAGGAGCCCGGCGTGGGCGTCGCGCCGGTGGACCCGCTCGACGACGTCGGCGTCCGTGGCCTCGGTGACGGTCAGGTCGACGCCGCCGCCGAGCGCCGCCCCGCCGGCGAGGTGCGGCAGCAGCCGGGGTGACACCGTGTGCCCGACGACGACGCCGAACCGGCCGCGCGTGCCGAGCCCGACCGTCCGGACCTCCTCGGCCGCGGCGGACACGTCGGCGAGGACCCGGTGGGCGCGTTCGGCGAGCACCCGCCCGGCGGCGGTGAGGTCCACGCCGCGCCCGTGCCGGACCAGCAGCTCCACGCCGAGCTCGCGCTCCAGGGACCGCAACCGGACGGTCAGCGGGGGCTGTGTCATGTGCAGCCGGGCGGCGGCCCGGCTGATCGAGCCCTCCTCGGCGACGGCGACGACGCACTCCAACGCCCGCAGATCCATAGGCGCAGCGTATAGCTGCTCCCCGGACTCGGTATTGGACGTATGGCGGACCGCCTTCCCATACTCGGTCCGTCCCGGACGCACTTCAGAGACGAGGCGGCGTGAACGAGCAGACGGTCCTGACCACGGACGTACTGGTCATCGGCAGCGGACCGGCCGGGGCGTCGGCCGCGCTGTTCCTGGCCACCTACGGCGTCGACCACATCGTGATCACCAAGTACCGGTGGACGGCGAACACGCCGCGGGCCCACATCACCAACCAGCGGACCGTCGAGATCCTGCGCGACATGGGGATCGAGGACGACGTCCGGGCGCAGGGCACACCGTCCGCGCTGATGGGCGACACGGTCTTCTGCACCAGCCTGGCCGGAGACGAGATCGGCCGGGTGCGGACGTGGGGGACGCACCCGGCCCGGCGTGCCGACTACACGCTGGCCAGCCCGTCGGACAACTGCGACCTGCCCCAGACGCTGCTGGAGCCGATCCTCATCGGGCACGCGGCGGAGCGGGGCAGCCGGATCCGGTTCGACACCGAGTACCTCGGCCTCGAGCAGGACGCCGACGGCGTGACGGTCACGGTCCGGGACCGGCTCTCCGGCCACACCTACCCGATCCGGGCGAGGTACGTGATCGGCGCCGACGGCGGCCGCAGCCAGGTGGCGCGCGACGTCGGGCTGCCCTTCGAGGGGCAGATGGACATCGCCGGCAGTATGAACATCGTCTTCCACGCCGACCTGTCGCGGTACGTGGAGCACCGGCCGAGGGTCCTGTACTGGGTGCTGCAGCCGGGCTCGAACATCGGCGGCATCGGCATGGGTCTGGTCCGCATGGTCCGGCCGTGGGACGAGTGGCTGATCGTGTGGGGCTACGACATCGACCGGGCACCGCCGGAGGTCGACGACGCGATGGCCACGAAGATCGTCCACGACCTCGTCGGCGACGACACGATCCCGGTGACCATCCGCTCCACCTCGTTGTGGGGCAACAACAAGATGTACGCCACGCGCTACCGGGCCGGTCGGGTGTTCTGCGCCGGCGACGCCGTGCACCGGCACCCGCCGTCGAACGGGCTGGGCTCCAACACCTCCGTCCAGGACTCCTACAACCTCGCGTGGAAGCTGGCGGCGGTGCTGTCGGGGAAGGCCGGCGAGGAGCTGCTCGACAGCTACGACGCCGAGCGCGCCCCGGTCGGGAAGCAGATCGTGCTGCGCGCCAACAAGTCCATCGAGCAGTTCGGGCCGATCTTCGACGCGCTGGGGTTCACCGACTCCGACGACCCCGCGCAGCAGATCGCGAGCATGCGGGCCCGCGCCGCGGACACCCCGGAGGCCGCGGAGCAGCGGATCGCGCTCCGGAAGGCCCTCGAGCTCAAGGACTACGAGTTCAACGCGCACGGGGTGGAGCTCGGGCAGCGCTACCGCTCGGGCGCGGTGGTCGGCGACGGCACCCCGGAGCCGGAGTACGAGCGCGACCCGGAGCTGTACTACCACCCCACCACCTGGCCCGGCGCCCGCCTGCCGCACTGCTGGCTCGGCCGCGGCGGGCACAAGGTCAGCACCCACGACGTCACCGGCAAGGGCCGCTTCACCGTGCTCACCGGCATCTCGGGGCAGGCGTGGGTCGACGCCGCGGAGGCCGCGGCCCGGTCGTTGGGCATCGAGGTCGACGCGCACGTGATCGGCCCGGGCCGGGAGTACACCGACGTCTACGACGACTGGGCGCGCCTGCGCGAGGTGTCCGAGTCCGGCTGCGTGCTCGTCCGGCCGGACGCGCACGTCGGCTGGCGGGCCCACGAGCTGCCCGCCGACCCGGAGCGGGAGCTCACCGCCACGCTGGCCGCGCTGCTGGCGCGGGCCTGAGGGGAAACGTCATGCCGGACTTCACCTACACCGCCCACCCGGCCCGGATCGTCTTCGGGTCCGGCACGCTCGAGCGGGTCGCCGACGAGGTGGGCCGCCTCGGCCGCTCGCGCGCCCTGGTCCTGGCCGGTGAGCACCTGCACGACGTCGCCGACCGCGTCGAGAAGATCCTCGGTCCGCTCGCGGCCGGCCGGTTCGACGGCGCTGCGATGCACACCCCGGTCGAGGTCACCGAGCAGGCGCTCGCGGTGCTGCGCGAGACCGGCGCGGACTGCGTGGTGGCGGTCGGCGGCGGCTCGACGACCGGGCTGGCCAAGGCGCTCGCCGTCCGGACCGGGGTGGACCAGGTCGTGCTGCCCACGACCTACGCCGGCTCCGAGGTCACGCCGGTCCTGGGCGAGACCGCGGAGGGGGTCAAGACCACCCGCACCGATCCGGCGATCCTGCCCGAGACGGTGATCTACGACGTCGAGCTGTCGGCCGGGCTGCCCCGCCCGCTCGCGGTGACCAGCGCGGTCAACGCGCTCGCCCACGCCGTCGAGGCGCTCTATGCGCCCGACGCCAACCCGGTCGTCGACGGCATGGCGCTCGACGCCGTCCGTCACCTCGCCCGGGGGCTCCGCGGCCTCGACACCGACCCGGACGCCCGCGCCGACCTGCTGCGCGGCGCCTGGCTGGCCGGGACCTGCCTCGGCGCCGTCGGGATGGGCCTGCACCACAAGCTCTGCCACACCCTCGGCGGCAGCTTCGGGCTCCCGCACGCGCCGACGCACACCGTGGTGCTGCCGCACGCCATGGCCTACAACGCCGCGGCCGCACCCGAGGCCATGCGCCGGGTCGCCGAAGCGCTGGGCGCGGCCGATGCTCCCACCGCGGTGTTCGACCTGATCGTCGACGCGGGCGGGCCGACGTCGTTGCGCGAGCTGGGGCTCGCCGAGGCGGACCTCGAGCGGGCGGTCGAGCTCGCCGTCGCCAAGCCCTATCCGAACCCGGCCCCGCTGACCCGGGACGGGCTCGCCGGGCTGCTGCGCCGGGCGTGGGCGGGGGAGCGGCCGCCCGGCCCCACGATGATCGACGGCCTGACCGCGCAGGTCGTGGCCACGTTCGCGGGCACCGAGGACCCGCGGCTGCGCGCGCTGCTCACCGACCTGGTGCCGCGCCTGCACGCCTTCGCCGTGGCCAACGACCTCACCCAGGCCGAGTGGCAGCAGGGCATCGACTTCCTCACCCGCACGGGACAGGCCTGCACCGACACCCGGCAGGAGTTCGTGCTGCTCTCCGACACGCTCGGGCTGTCCAGCGTGGTCGACGTGCTGGACAACTCGCGCACGCCGGACACCACGCCGTCGGCCGTCCTCGGGCCCTTCTACGTGGAGGGGCCGCCCGAGCTGCCGCAGGGCGCGGACGTCTCCGCCGGCCTGCCGGGCACCCCGCTGTACGTGGACGTGACGGTCACGGACACGGAGGACCGGCCGGTGCCCGACGCCGTCGTCGACGTCTGGCAGTCGAACGAGGACGGGTTCTACGACGTCCAGCTGCCGGACCTGGACGGGCCGGTGCTGCGCGGGCGGCTGCGCACCGACGCGGAGGGCCGCCTGCGATTCCGGTCGATCCTGCCCTCGGAGTACCCCATCCCCGACGACGGCCCGGTCGGCGCGATGCTGCGGGCCGCCGGCCGGCACCCCTACCGGGCGCCGCACCTGCACTTCATGATCGACGCGCCGGGGCACCGGAGGCTGATCACGCAGCTCTTCGTGCGGGGCGGGAAGTACCTCGACTCCGATGCGGTGTTCGGCGTGAAGGAGGACCTGATCGTCGACTTCGAACCCCGCACCAGCCCGACGCCCGACGGTGCCGCCGTGGAGGGGGAGTGGCGGGAGCTCTGCTACACCTTCCGGATCGCGGGGACGGCCTGACCGGGCTCAGCCCGCAGCGCGGATCCGGGTGAGCACGGTCTCCGCGATGCCGGCGAGCGCGTCGACCTGGTCGGCGTCGAGCCCGTCGAACACGAGCTCCCGCACGGCCTCCACGTGCGCGGGGGCGGCGCCCTCGATCGCGCGCCGCCCCTCGGCGGTGAGGACGACGAAGGCGCCGCGGGCGTCGTCGGCGCACTCCCGCCGCGCGACCAGACCCCGCTTCTGCATGCGGGACAGGTGGTGGGAGAGCCGGCTCTTCTCCCAGCGCAGCGCCTCCGCCAGCTCCAGCACCCGAACCTGCTCGCCGTCCCGGTCGGTCAGCGCGACGAGCACGTCGAAGTCGGCGTACGACAGCCCGGAGTCCGCCTGCAGCCGCCGGTGGAGCAGGGCCTGCAGCTGGGTCTGCATGGCGAGGTAGCCGCGCCACGCGCGCTGCTCCCGCTCGTCGAGCCATCGGGTCATGGGGGCCACGGTACCGGAATAGTTGACACGTCACCGGAGTTCGGAGAAGGTAGATGACACATCAACCAACGAGGTGAGGGTCATGCAGTTCGGAGTGTTCTCCGTCAGCGACGTCACGACCGACCCGACGACCGGGCGCACGCCGTCCGAGGCGGAGCGGATCAAGGACGTCGTCACGATCGCGAAGAAGGCCGAGGAGGTGGGCCTTGACGTCTTCGCCCTGGGCGAGCACCACAACCCGCCCTTCTTCTCCTCGTCGCCGACCACGACCCTCGGCTACATCGCGGGGCGGACCGAGCGGCTGCAGCTCTCGACGGCCACCACGCTGATCACCACGAACGACCCGGTGAAGATCGCCGAGGACTTCGCGATGCTGCAGCACCTGGCCGGCGGGCGCGTCGACCTCATGATGGGCCGCGGCAACACCGGCCCCGTCTACCCGTGGTTCGGCAAGGACATCCGGGACGGGATCCCGCTGGCCGTCGAGAACTACGCCCTGCTGCGCAAGCTGTGGGACTCCGACGTGGTCGACTGGGAGGGCCGGTTCCGCACCCCGCTGCGCGGCTTCACCTCGACCCCGCGCCCGCTCGACGGCGTCGCGCCGTTCGTGTGGCACGGCTCGATCCGCAGCCCGGAGATCGCGGAGCAGGCCGCCTACTACGGCGACGGCTTCTTCCACAACCACATCTTCTGGCCGGCCGAGCACACGAAGCGGATGGTCGAGTTCTACCGCCGCCGCTTCGAGCACTACGGCCACGGCGCCGCCGACCAGGCGATCGTCGGGCTCGGCGGGCAGGTGTTCATGCGGAGGAACAGCCAGGACGCGGTGGACGAGTTCCGGCCGTACTTCGACAACGCCCCGGTCTACGGGCACGGGCCGTCGCTGGAGGACTTCAGCCGGGAGACCCCGCTGACCGTGGGCAGCCCGCAGCAGGTCATCGAGCGGACCCTCGGGTTCCGCGACTACGTCGGCGACTACCAGCGCCAGCTGTTCCTCGTCGACCACGCGGGCCTGCCGCTGAAGACCGTGCTCGAGCAGCTCGACATCCTCGGTGAGGAGGTCGTGCCGGTGCTGCGCAGGGAGTTCGCCGCGCTCAAGCCCGCGCACGTGCCCGACGCCCCGACCCACGAGTCCCTCGTCGCCGCGCGCGGCGCGAAGGACTCGACCGTGTACGCCCCGGCGGACGACGTCACCGGGCAGGCCCGGGAGGAGGCGGCCTGATCATGGAACAGCGGAGGATCGCCGTGGTGAGTGCGGGACTCTCCGTCCCGTCGTCCACCCGGCTGCTGGCCGACCGGCTGACCTCGGCGACCGTGGCGGCCCTGCGCCGCCGCGGTGTCGAGGCCGAGGTGGAGGTCATCGAGCTGCGCGAGCACGCCCGGGACCTCGCCGACAACCTGGTCACCGGGTTCGCGAACGCCGAGCTGCGGCCCGCGCTGGACGCGGTGACCCGGGCGGACGGGATCATCGCCGTCACGCCGGTCTTCTCGGCGTCGTACAGCGGGCTGTTCAAGACGTTCTTCGACGTCGTCGACTCCGGCGCCCTGACCGGCACGCCCGTGCTGATGGGCGCGACGGCGGGCACGGCCCGGCACTCGCTGGCCCTGGAGCACGCGATGCGGCCGCTGTTCGCCTACCTGCGCACCGTCGTCACGCCGACCGCCGTGTTCGCGGCGTCCGAGGACTGGGGCGGCGCGGGGGAGGCGAGCCACGGCCTGGCCTCGCGGATCGAGCGCGCCGCCGAGGAGCTGGCCGAGCTGGTCGCCGCGCGCCCGGCGGCGCGGACGGCCGACCCGTTCGCCGACGCCCCGTCGTTCGAGGCGCTGCTGCGCGGCGTCTGACCCCGCCGTGGCGGCCCCGTCCCTGGTCGGACGGGGCCTCCGGCGTTCTCGGGGGATGTGCGCGCCGACCCGGCGGTGGGAGCATCGTCGGCCTCCGTGCACAAGGGGGTGTGCCATGACCGGCGACGCCGAACCGGTCCCGGGCCGCTACTACGTCCTCGTCGACGTCGAGATCCGGGAGCCCGAGCGGTACCGGACGTACATGGAGAAGGTGCGACCGGCGCTCGAGGCGGCGGGTGGCCGCTACCTCGTCCGCGGCGGCGCCCACACGGTCTACGAGGGCGGATGGACGCCGGCCCGGCTGGTGCTCCTGGAGTTCCCGTCGCGGGAGGCGTGGGAGACCTTCTACGAGGGCCCCGAGTACGCCGGGATCCGCACCGTGCGGGAGGAGACCAGCACCGCCCGGATGGTCGGGGTGGAGGGGTTGGGGCCGGGGATGTGAGGGGCTCGCGCGGATGGCTGGTGCTGGCGATGCAGTGTCGGGTCCTGACCATGCACCGGCGAGGCCTTTACTCTCCGGAGCGAGTTGGTGCGACTGACGGCGTCGGCGCCCCGTCACCGGTTCGCTCGCGCTCCTCGCCGGGAGCTCGGCGGAGGCGCTCCCGCAGCCCGGGGCAGAGTCCGGGTAGGCGGTAGCCGCCTGCTCGGCGGCCTCCGGGTCGGCGAGCTCGGCGTTGGCGGCGAGGGGGCCGTACCGCTCCGGCAGGCGACCAGCGAGAAGAACAGGTCGGCCGCCGGGCAGCTGCGGGCCACCAGCAACGCCGCTCTGCTGAACACCGCCGCGCCCCGCGCGCTGGAGGTGCGCGGAGGTGGGTGAATCGGCATCGGCGGCTCGCTGGTGACGCGGCGCCTGAGCTGATCGTGTCCGTGCGTGCGGGCGGCCGTGATCTGTCGACGGATGTTGTTTGTAGGCATGTCGGAGGAGCGACCGAAATTGTCGGTGCTCGAATGTATGTTCGATCCGTGCAGTCGACCGGGTGTCTTCCGGCCGGGCTGGCGGACCTCCCGCCCGGCCCGGAACTCGCGGCGGCGCTTGACCGGATCGACCTGGCCGCGGTACCCGCCCGGGACCGGCTCACCGTGTTGGAGGCCTGGCACCGCCAGGACAGCCATACCCGGGCGCGGTTCGTGCGAGCGATGGTCGCGGTCGGCTACGCCGACCCGGACCGCCCGGACTCAGCGGCGGAGTTGCCGGATCCGTATCTGGACTGGGCCGATGAGATCCGGGCCGCGTTGGCGTGGACGCGCCGGGCCGCGGACGGGCACGCCGACGACGCGGTGGCGCTGGTGGTGGAGTTGCCGGCGGTGTGGGCGGCGCTGGAGCGCGGGCAGATCGACCCGCCGAAGGCGGCGGTGTTCCTGCGGCACCTGGTCGGGTTGCCGGCGGCGCAGATCGCGCACCTGTGCGCGCTGGTGTTGCCGCGGGCCCGGCGGTGGACGACCAGTGAGATCTCGCGCCGGCTCCGCCGGTTGATCATGGAGATCGATCCGGCGCACTACGAGCGGCTGTTCCGCCGGGCGCACGCGCGGCGGGGGGTGGCGGCGTGCGTGACCGAGGACGGCACCGCGACGATCACCGCGCACGGGCTGGCCCCGGAGGACGCCGACGCCGCAGTGGCTCGGATCGACCGGCTGGCCCATCAGGTCCGCCGGGCCGGGCACCCGGGCCGGCTGGACCAGATCCGGGTGGATCTGTTCGTCGGGTTCCTCGACGGCCGGCTGCACACCCTGACCGACGCGCAGATCATCACCGCCCTGCTCCACGACGCCGCCGGGACCGACGCTCCCGGACAGGGCCAGCGGCGCTCGCCCCGCGCGCGGGCGCGGCAGGCCGGCACGGCCCGTTGCACCCCGACCCGCGCACCCGCAGCCCAGCCGCCGACCGAGCCCGCAGGCACCGGCGTCAGCCGCAGCGAGGCGCAGCCCGCGAAGGCGGGCGCAGGGTCGGCGGGGTCGGGGGCAGGGCCGGCAGAGTCGGGCGTGGAGTCGGGGGACACCGTCGATCTGATGAGTGCTGCCGAAGCCGCCGCGCGGGCCGAGGGGGAGAGGGCCGAGCCGCAGCCGGTCAAGGGAGAACGGGTCAAGGCTGCTGCGGTGGGGTCGCCGATGCGGGCGCGGCGGGGGGTGCATCTGCAGATCGCGCTGTCCACCCTGCTCGGGCTCGACGACCGGCCCGCGACCCTGCCCGCGCTCGGGCCGATCCCGGCCTCTCGGGCCCGCCTGCTGGTCGCCGCCCAGCATCGGGCGCCGTGGCGGTATGCGCTCACCGGCCCGGACGGGCGGCTGCTCCGGGCCGGGGCGCTGCGCACTCGACCCGCCCTCGCCGACCTCGACCGGACCGCGCGGGCGGCGACCGACCCGGGTGCGCCCGGGCTGGTCGACCTGCTCGTCGACGCCGAGCTGCTGGGCCGGCTCGCCGCCCCGGCCAGCGACCTGCCCGGCTCCTGGCGCCCGGTGCTCACCGAGATCCTGGCCGCCCGCGGCCGCGCCCTCGACGATGATCCGGGTGCGCGGTTCCCGCACACCGGGTTGCGCCGGCATGTGGAGTTCCGCGACCGGCACTGCACCTTCGTCGGCTGCCTCACCCCGGCCCGGACGGCCGATCTGGACCACACCCGCGACCACTGCCGCGGCGGCCCGACCACCGCCGCGGACCTGGGCCCGGCCTGCCGCCACGATCACGGCCTCAAACACCGCGGCTGGACCCTGACCCAACCCGAACCCGGGATCTTCGTCTGGCGCAGCCCGCTGGGCCGGGTCTACCGCACCCGCGCCGAACCCCTGCTCCCGCCGCTGCCCCCGCCGCTGCCCGTCCCACCCGAAGACGACCACTGCTGCGCCGACGACGAGGCCGACCAGAGCGAGGACCGCCCCGACCCACCCCTGATCGTCTGGCGCCCGCCGACACCGCCAGAGGAGCCTCGCCCGCCACCCCCGCCGCCAGCCACCGACCTCGACGAACCGCCGCCGTTCTGACCGGTCGGGCGGAGCGTTGCGCTTCCCGGCGCCGCTCCGCCTCGATCAGCTCCCGGCGCCTCGGCGGTCTGGCGGCGCGCACTCGAATCCCGTCCTCTCGGGGTCAGGCTGACCGGGCGTGGCGGCCGGCGGCGGATCATCCCTCGTCGGGCCCGCTGGCGCCGCCGAACCGGCTGTTGGTCGTTTGGCGGCCGCCGACGCCACCACGCAACCCTCTGCCTTCACATCTCCCGGTCAACGAGCCGGCGCCGTTCTGGACGGTGGAGCGGGTTCGCGTTGGCCGTGCCGCACCGCCTCGAGCAATTCCTGAAAGGTTTTGGCGGCCACTCGAAGTCGTGCACTCGAATTCGCCTTCTTCCGATCGAGGCGGTTCATTCTGCGGCGACGGTCGACGGCATCGAGGTTCGTGTGTGCAGGCGAGCCATTCGAAATGCCCCTTCCCGCGAACGCCCGGGACCAGCACGATGGGCCCCCGAGCGCCGCTCGCCGCGGCGTCGAGGGGGGAATCATCGTGGACCCGACCGTCACCTTCTATCAGACCTTGAGCGGCACGAGTTTCACGTTGCTGGGGCTGTGGTTCGGTGTCATGCAGTTCGCGCACGGCAACTGGCGCTCGGATCCGGATCGGCACGCGGCGACGTTGCACCTGGCGCTGAAGTTCTTCCTGCCCGGGGTGCTCGGGCTCGCCTCGATGCTGGGCACCACCGCGGGCGACAACGGGCTGGTGTGGCGCGCCACGTTCGCGATCGGCGGGGCGATCGGACTGGTCGAGTCCCTCCGCTACCTGCTGCGCACCGGCCGGGCGCGGGTGCCGGGCCGGCGGCTCGCGGTGCTGGACCCGCTGTTGTACGCGCTGGTCGTGGCGGCTGCGTTCGTCCCGGCCGGCACGCTGGCGATCAGCCCGCTGCAGATCGAGGGCATCGTCACCGGCCTGCTGTTCATCACCGGGCTGTGTGGGGTGTGGCTGGCCTTCGCCGAACGGGCGTCGGAGTCGACCACGACCACCACCACTGCCGCAACCTCGACCCCGGCCTCGCCGGGCTCGCCGATGCCCCCGCCCGGCCCCGCCGGCGTCGCGGCGGCCGCCCCGACCGGCCCGCCGGTCCCGCACGCCGCGCCGACCGGTCCGCCGATCCCGCGCACCACACCGGGCGGCCCGCCACTGCCTCGCCCCGAGCCCCGGCCCGAGCAGATGCGGAACTTCCCGCCCCGCGAGGACCCACGGACGAGCTGACCGGACGAGCTGACCCACACCCGTCGCGGCCCGGCAGCCGGTCACGACGGAGACACGACGTCGACCCGGTCGAAGCCCTCCTCGACCGACGGCGGCACGAGCCGGTTGCGCGTCCCCAGCACCCCGACCAGCGGCACCCGCGCCCGGCCGGTCCGCCGGTCGTTGCGCTCGAGGCAGAGCTCCAGGGGAGTGGCGAGGTGCACCGCGCGGACCCGGGCGCTGTGGGCGTGCGCGATCGCGATCAGCCCGGCCCGATCCTCGGGCGAGGCGTTGGTGTTGTCGACGACCACGTCCCGGCCGGCCGCGAGGAGCTCCTCCACCACCCGGCGCTGCCGCTGCTCCCGGCGCTTCGCGTTGGGCCAGTGGTCCTTGCTCACCACCGCGTGGGTGGCGGCGAGGTGCCCGCGCACCCAGGTCGACTTGCCCGCCCCCTGCAGGCCGACCATCACGACCAGCTCCACGACGCCCGGGTACCCCGCCGAGCCGGGACGACCGGGGAGCCTCAGGCCTTGAGCCAGTCCTCGAACCCGGTCGCGCCGATGCGGGCATCCCCGGCAGGGACCAGCGCGTCGCCGATCGCGGTGCCGAAGTAGCGGGCGTCGGGGCCCGTGGTGACGCTCCGGGGGTCCTCGCGGGCGGCCAGGAACTCGCGCACGAACTCCTCCATCGTGCGGCGGTCGGGGCCGGCCAGGTCGATCGTGCCGCCGACCGGCGCGCCGGTGGCGAGCTCGGCGAGGGCGGCGGCGACGTCGGCCGCGGCGACCGGCTGGAACGCCCCCTCGGGCACGGTGACGGTGCTGCCCTCGGTGGCCGAGTCGGCGATCATGCCGAGGAACTCGAAGAACTGGGTGGCGCGCAGGATCGTGAACGGGATCCCCGAGCCGGTGATCAGCTCCTCCTGGGCGACCTTGGCGCGCAGGTAGCCCGCGTCGGGCAGCCGGTCGGTGCCGACGATCGACAGCGCGACGTGGTGGCCGACGCCCGCCTCGCGCTCGGCGGCGAGCTGGGTGGTGGTCGAGCGGGTGAAGAAGTCGAGCACCGGACCGTCCGCGAACGACGGCGAGTTGGTGACGTCGACGACCACCTGCGCCCCGGCCAGGGCCTCGGCGACACCCGCGCCGGTCAGCGTGTCGACCCCGGTCGAGGGCGAGGCGGGCACCGCCTGGTGGCCGCGCTCCCGCAGCGCGGCGACCAGCGCCTTCCCGATCAGGCCCGTTCCTCCGACGACGACGATCCGCATGGCCGTTCCCTCCCGTGAATCCGGATATCTCTTGTCCGGGATCCTACTCGGACAACTTCTGTCCGAGTCAAGTAGGCTGCGACGGTGAAGATGTCCGGCGGGGTGGAGTGGGCGCTGCACTGCTGCGTGGTGCTGACCGGCACGACCGACCCGGTCCCGGCGGCGAAGCTCGCCGAGTTCCATGACGTGTCGCCGACCTACCTGGCCAAGCAGCTGCAGGCGTTGTCCCGGGCCGGGCTCGTCCGCTCCGTGCAGGGGCAGGCGGGCGGGTACGTGCTGACCCGGGCCGCCGGGGAGATCACCGTGCTCGACGTCGTCGAGGCGGTCGACGGCGCCGAGCCCGCCTTCGTCTGCACCGAGATCCGGCAGCGCGGGCCGCTGGCCGCCACGCCGGAGGCGTGCACCACGCCGTGCCCGATCGCGCGGGTGATGATCGAGGCGGACCGGGCGTGGCGCGGCGCGCTGCGCGGGGTGTCGATCGCGGATCTCGCCGGCGACGTCGCCCGGACCACCGGCGTGGAGACCCTGCCACGGGTCCGCGCCTGGTTGCAGGGCCTCGCCGGCTAGCGCCCGCGCAGGCCGGATTCGCACGGGAGTCGAGGAGTTCGGATGGGTTCGGGACCGCTGACCGGGATCCGCGTCGTCGACGCGGCGACGCTCGCCGCCGGGCCGCTCGTCGCGACGTGGCTCGGTGAGCACGGCGCCGAGGTGATCAAGGTCGAGCAGCCCGACGGCGGCGACCCGCTGCGGCAGTGGGGAGCCCAGCGCGACGGCGTCGGGCTGATGTGGAAGAGCCTGGGGCGCAACAAGAAGTCGGTCACGCTCAACCTGCGCGAGGAGGCGGGGCGGGACCTGCTGCGCGGGCTGACCGACACGGCGGACGTCGTGGTGCTGAACCTGCGCCCGTCGACGCTCGCGCGGTGGGGCCTCGACCACCCCGCGCTCGCGGCGACCAACCCGGGGCTGGTGATGCTGCACGTCACCGGGTTCGGGGCGGGCGGGCCGAAGTCGGACCGGCCGGGTTTCGGCACGCTCGGCGAGGCGATGAGCGGGTTCGCCCATCTGACCGGGGAACCGGACGGCCCGCCGACCCTGCCCGCGTTCATGCTGGCCGACGGGGTGGCCGCGCTGACCGCGACCTACGCCGTGATGATGGCGCTCTACCACCGCGACGTGCACGGCGGCCCGGGCCAGCTGATCGACGTCAACCTGGTGGAGCCCCTCGCGCGGCTGATCGAGCAGCCGGTGCTGACCTACGACCAGCTCGGGGAGGTGCCCGCCCGCACCGGGAACCGCTGGGACATCTCGGCCCCGCGCAACACGTACCGGACCAAGGACGGGCAGTGGCTGGCCATGTCGGGCAGTGCCCCGACGATCGCCCTGCGGGCGCTGCGGGCCGTCGGCCGCGAGGACCTCACCCGGGACCCCCGCTTCGCCGAGGCCCGGCAGCGGCTCCGGAACGCCGCGCTGATCGACTCCGTGATGGCCGAGTGGATCGCCGCGCACACGCTCGACGACGCGATGACCGTGTTCGAGGAGGCCGAGGTCGCGGCCGCCCCGATCTACGACGCCGAGCAGCTGCTCGCGGACCCGCAGCTGCAGGCCCGCGGCGTGTTCCCGCAGGTAGCGGACCCGGACCTGGGTGCGATGCGGGTGCAGGCGCCGGTCCCGCGCTTCTCGGCGACGCCGGGCGGCATCGACCATCTCGGCCCGGGCCTCGGCGAACACAACGACGAGATCTACGGCGGTCTGCTCGGCCTGTCCGAGGAGCACCGGGCCGCGTTGCGCGCGCAGGGCGTGATCTGACGTCGGTGATCTGCTGCCCTGTGACCCGACGCCAGGGCCGGCCGCCTGATCCTCGCCGGTCCACCGAGGTGCGCCAGGGTCCATGGACCCGGGAAGGACCCGTCCGGCCCCGGGACCCGGTGGACCCCGCTGGGCCGTCCGCCCCTGCCCCCGCCCGCCCCTCCTGCGGCACCGTGTCCGGCGGGGACGACACACGGGCCGTGGCGGGGACGAGGGGGGCTGCGGGGTGGTTCGGGCCGGGGGGTACGCGGGCGTGCGCGCACGGCGTCGTCGCTGGTGGCTGTGGGTGGCGTGGCCGCTGGTGGTCTGCGCGGTGCTGGCGGTCGAGTGGTCGCTGCTGCACGAGCGGATCGAGGCGGACATCGCCCTCCTGCTCGCCAGCGGCCGCGACGCCGCGGTCGCGCCCGCGCCGGGCCCGGTGCTGCCGCCGCTGCCGGCCGCGCCCGCGCCGGCGGCCGACGGGGCGGTCGGGTCGGTCGACCTGCGCACGGTGCGGGCCTGCGGGGCCGGGCAGGACTGCCTCGTCCGCATCCACGTGGGGCTGCGTCCCGCGCCCGAGCCGGTGGCCGTGGACTGGACCGTGCGGCTCGACGACCTGTGCGGCGGCGCCGGCGCCACCCTCGCCGGGGGCACGGTGAGCGTGCCGGCGGGGGTGGACCGCGCCGACGTCGTCGGCGCCGTCCGGATGCCCGACGCCGGCGCGACCGCCCTCACCGCCGTCACCGCCGGTGCGGGGGCGGCGGCCAGCCCGGCGGTCCGCGTCCCACCGACCGGCGGGTGCGCGCCGTGACCGGCCGGCGGCACCGATGAGGCCCGCGCGACGGCTCCGCCGGCTCCTGCCCGGCCGGCGCCGGGTGTCCACCTGGGCGACGGGGGAACGGCCGCCCAAGCCACCCCGGCCGCGCCGGAACCACGGGCTGGCGTTCGACGTCGTCGCGGTGCTGGCCACGCTCGTGCTGGTCGTCGCCGGGCTCGCCAACCTCGCCGTCGTCGAGGGGATCGACACCGCCGTGCGGCAGGGGATCATCGCCGCCGGCGGGCTGGTGCTGCTCGCGCTGTTCTGGCGGGTCCGGGTCGGGCTGCTCGGCGTGCTGGGCGTCGTCTGCTACGCGCTGGCGGTGGTCCTGCTCGCGGCGGTGCCCGTGGTCGGCCTGAGCGCGAACGGCGCCACCCGGTGGATCGCCGTCGGCGGGTTCACCTTCCAGCCCTCCGAGCTCGCGAAGCTGGGCCTGCTCCTGGTGGTCGCCGGGGTCCTCGGGTCGGGGCGGCCGGCGTACCAGCGGTTCCTGGGGGCGCTGGTCCTCGCCGCGATCCCGATCGTGCTGACCGTGCTGCAGCCGGACCTGAGCACCACGACGCTGCTGGTGGTCGTCTCCGTGGCGCTGCTGGTGATCGGGCGGGTACCGGCCCGGTTCGTGCTGCCGGTGTTCGCCGGGGCCGCGGTCGCCGCGCCGCTGGTCGTCGGGTTGCTGCGGCCCTACCAGGTGGAGCGGCTCGGCAGCTTCCTGGCGGGGGCCGCGGAGTCGCCGGCCGGGTCCGGCTGGGCGGTCGCGCAGGCCCGGATCGCGCTGGCCTCCGGCGGCCCGTTCGGGCAGGCCGGGGACCCGCTGACGAACGTCCTGGAGCGGTACCTGCCCGAGCGCGACACCGACCTGGCCCCGGCCAGCCTCGTCCTGCAGTTCGGGATGGTCGCCGGCGTGGTGGTGCTGCTGGCCGCCGTCGTCCTGGTGTGGCGGCTCGCGGTCGCCTCGCGCACCTCGCGCACGGCCCACGGGGCCCTGCTCGCGGGCGGGCTGGCCGTGCTGTTCGGCGCCGAGGTCGTGGTGTCGGTCGGCGGCAACCTCGGACTCCTGCCGCTCGCCGGGGTGCCGTTCCCGCTGGTCAGCTACGGCGGCACCGCCGTGGTGGTGCACCTCGCGGCGATCGGCGTGGTGCTCGGGGTCCGGCGCGACGGGGCCCGCCGCGTGCTCTGGGCGGCGCCCGAACGGCTGCGCCCGCGGTTGGTCCGGGTCGCCGCACTGGGCGTGACCGGCCTGCTGCTCACGTTCGGCGCCTTCGGCTGGCGGCTCGAGGCCGTCGAGGGGCCGGCGCTGGTCGCCGCGGGCCAGGAACAGATGGCCCGGTGCGTCCGGCTGCCGGCGCCCCGGGGCGAGATCACCGACCGCAACGGGGCCGTGCTGGCGATCGACGCGGCCGCGACCGACGCCGGCACCGCGAAGATCGAGGCGGTTCCCGGCCTGGTCCGGCCGGGCGAGGTCGACCGGCTCGCGGGCCTGCTCGGCAGGCCGCCCGCGGACGTGCGCGCGGCCCTCGACGCCGCCCCGGACACCACGCTGTCGCTGGAGCTGGCGGAGCTCCCGATCGCCCAGGCGCGCACGGTCACCGGGTTCGACGGCGTGCGGGTCGAAGCGGTCCCGCGCCGCAGCTACCCGACGGGCGAGCTGCTCGGCCCGGTGCTGGGCTACACCGGGATCGCGACCGACGTGCAGACCCGGCGCGACCCGACCCTCGGCCCCGGCGTCGTCGTCGGACGGGCCGGGTTGGAGGCGAGCTACGACGCCGTGCTCCGCGGCCTCGACGGCGAGCAGTGCTACTGGGTGACGCCGTCCGGTGTCCCCACCGCGCTCGGCACCCGGCGCGACCCGGTCCCGGGCGCCGACCTGCGCACCGCGCTCGACCTGCCGCTGCAGCAGCGGCTGACCGACTCGGTCCGCGCGTCGCTCGCCGGGCAGCGCAACCCCCGGGCCGTGGGTGCCGCGGTCGCCATGGACCCGCGCAACGGCCAGGTCCTGGCCCTGGCCAGCCTGCCCTCGTACGACAACAACCTGTACGGGCCGCCGCTCGACGTGCAGGCGCTGCGGGCCGTGGAGGCACGCCCGGGCCACCCGACGCTCGAGCACGCCAGCCAGGTCGCGGTGCCGCCGGGCTCGACGTTCAAGCTGGTCGTGGCGGCCGCGAACATGGTGACGGGGACGATCCCGCCGGCGTCGATCGTCCCGACCGGCGCGAGCTTCACCCTGGCCGGGCACACGTTCGACAACTGGAAGCCCATGGGGCCGATGAACCTGCCGCAGGCCATCGCCTGGTCGAACGACGTCTACTTCTACCGGCTCGCCGCCCTCATGGGGCCCGACCCGATCATCGAGGCCGCGCACGCGCTCGGCGTCGGGTCGCCGACCGGCATCGACCTGCCCGGCGAGTCCGCGGGCTACCTCGGCACCCCGCAGTCGATCGCCGACGACGGCGGGCACTGGTACGGCGGCACGACGGTGATCCTCGGCATCGGGCAGGGCCCGCTGCAGGTCACGCCCCTGCAGAACGCCCGCTGGACGGCCGCGATCGCGACCGGGCAGCTGGTCACGCCGCGGCTGGGGCTCGCGGTCGGCACCCCGGAGGCCGGCTTCACCGCGCTGCCCGTGCCGCCGCCCGTCGCGGTGCCCTTCGCCTCCGCGCTCGGCCCCGTGCGGGACGGGATGCGCGCGGCGGTGCGCGGGGGCACGGCCACGTCGTTGTCGACGGTGCCGCTGGACTCGGGCGCGAAGACCGGCACCGCGCAGGACGGCAGCCTGTCCGCCGAGGAGTACGACAACTGGACGTCCGTCGCCGCGCCGTTCGACGCGCCGACCGTGGTGATGACGGGCCTGGTCCAGGGGCCGGGCAAGGGCGCCAACAGCGCGAGCCGGATCGTCATCGAGGGGCTGCGGCAGTATCAGGCGGCCCCGCCCGTGCCCTGAGAGATACTGCGGGAGCCTCAGCCGCGGGCGTAGGTCTCGAGCACGCCGGGCAGGGTGAAGGCGCGGGCGGCCCCCTCGGCCACGCACGTCGACGGGTTCTCCGCCTGCTTCACCGGCAGCCCGAGTCCCGCCTCCAGGGCCGCGCGCAGCCCGCGGGTCGGGGAGGCACCGCCGACGAGCAGGACGCCGTCCGCGGCGAGGTCGTCGAGCGCACGGGCGGGCAGGTCGTCGAGGCACCCGATCAGCGAGGTCGCGAGCTCCGCCACGCGCGGCGCCACCACGGAGTGCAGCTCGCCGGCGGGGATGCGCAGCGTGCGGGGCCGGCCGTTGTCGCCGTCGCGCCCGACGACCGTGACCTCGCCGCCGTCGGGGACCGCCCCGACGCGGATCGTCAGGTCCTCGGCGGCGTCGCGGCCCAGGGAGAGGTGGTGCTGCTCGCGCACGTGCCGGCGGACGGCGGCCGCGATCGCGTCCCCGGCGACCCGGCGCGACCGCACGGCCAGCACCTCGCCGTAGCACATCGCGACGATCTCGGCGGTGCCGGCGCCCACGTCGGCGACCATGTGCACCCGCCGGTCGAGCGGGTCGACGCCGCAGCCGATCGCGCCCGCGACCGGGCCGGCGAGGGCGAGCACGCGCACGATGCCGGCCTCCTCGGCGGCCTCGACCAGGGCGCGGCGCTCGAGCGGACTGGCGCCGGCGGGAACGGTGAGGGCGGCGGCCAGGCGGGTTCGCTGCCAGGGGCGCGGGAGCACCCGGCGGACGACGGCGCGCAGGTAGCGGCGGGCGGTGTCGAGATCGGTGATCACGCCGTCGCGCACCGGCCGGACGGCGAGCGAGCCGGACGGGATCCGGTCGACCAGGTCGGCCGCCTCCCGGCCCACGCTCACGCCGCGGCCGCCGGAGCGACCGAGCATGACCGACGGCTCGTCGTACTGGAACCCGCCCTCGGCGTCGTAGAGCACCGTGGTGCCGGTGCCGACGTCCATGCCGAAACGCCCCATGCTCCACCCCCGGATCCGGGCACGGTGCCCCCCCGTGCCGCCCCTCGCCAGCCTTCTCCCTCGGCGGCGTCCCCGGCAGGGCCGAAGGTCGTGATTTCGACCGTCAGGCGCCAGCGCGCTCGGCCGCCGCCGCGGTCCGCACCACGACCACCGGGCACGGGCCCCGGTGCACCGCCAGCCGGGCCGGCTCGTCCCAGCGCCCGGTCCCGTCGGGCCTGCCCAGGACCAGCGCCGCGGCGCCGGCGGCGCGCTCCAGCACGTGCTCGACGAACGGGCCCCGCACCCCGGCCGTCTCCACCCGGACCTCGGGGAACCGGGTGGTCCACGGCTCGAGCGCGGTGTCCAGCGCGGCGGCCGCGAGGAGGTCGGCGTCCGCGTCGCCGGTCTCGGGGACCTCGACGACGAGCGGGACGCCGCGGCCCGCGGCGAGAGGGAAGGCGGCGGCGAGCAGCGGGGCGTCCCGCACGGGGTCGGCGACGGCGGCGACGACCACCGAGCGGTGCCTCCGGTGCGGCGCGCGCACGACCGCGACGGGGCAGCGGGCCCGGCCGACCAGGTCGAGGGCGACGGAGTCGTCGGCCGCCTCCGGCGGGTCGTCCCGCCCGCCCATGCCCACGACCAGCAGGGACGCCGCGCGGGCGGCCTCGAGCAGCGCGGGTCCGGGCGCCCAGTGCGAGACCCGGCGCAGCACCTCGACCTCGGGGGCGACGGCCAGCGCCCGGGCGGTGGCCCGCTCGAGGAGCGCCTCGGCCCGGTGCGTCGACTCGTCCGCGCGCACCGCGTGCACGAGCACGAGGGGGACGCCGAGCGCGCGGGCCTCGCCCGCGGCGAACGCGACGGCGAGCAGCGACGCGTTGCTCCCGTCGACGCCGACCGCGACGGGCGATCCGGACAGGGTCACCGCGGGTTCCTCCCAGGCGAGCGTGGGCCGAGCGTGGGCCGGGGCGGGCGTTCCCCGTGAACGCCCGCCCCGGCGGGTCCACCCGTCCGCTCCCCAACGACGAGTGGCGGCCGGCGCGGTGCCTTCACGCTGCCGGCGACGTCGATGGTGCCCTCGCCGACCCCGCCCCGAGCAGGGTCGAAAGTCCCGTATTCCCGGGGGTCGCAGGGCGCTCTCAGCCCGGCGTGGTGAGGTGCCCGCCGACGTCGGTCGCGCCCTCGACCTCGTTGTGCGCCATCTGCTGCATCACCCGGGCGAGGTCGGCCAGCGCCTGGGCGGCGGCGAGCTCGTCGGCCACGCCGGGGACGTCCGCGTCGGGTGGGGCCAGCCGCGCCTGCCCGGTCCCGACGAGCCGGTCGGAGACCCGGTCGTGCAGGCGCGCGACGGCCCGCGTCACCCCGGACCCCGCCTCGAGGTCCACGATCACGGTCCAGCGCTTGCCCTGCGGGATCCCGGTCCGGGCGCGGCCCGTGGCCGCCAGGGCGTCGGACAGCGCGTCGGACAGGGTGTGTGCGCCGGTCGGCTCGGTCATCGCGGTCCCTCCCGCCGTGGTGCGTCGAGCGTGCCTCGGCGCGACGCGCGGCGGAAGGGGCGGACGGGAACGACCACCGGATTCGCCGGAACGGGTGGGGCCGCCCGGCGGGCCGGAGGAACCGGGGGACCGGTGCGGGTCCGGACGCGCGGCGGCGGCCGCCATGTCGGACCCGCACCGGCGGACGGGCCGCCCACCCGGGGGCTGGGGGGTGTAGCGCGGGTGGGTGACCCGGGTCCGTTCGGGAGAGGACGTCCGCGGGCGGCGAAGCGCGCACCGGGCCGGACGTGACCGTGGGGGAGCGGGACCCGTGCGAACCGCGTCGCGGTCGCGCGCGCCGAGGGCGGCGGTGGGTTCATGGGACCCGCTCGGACTGCCGGCTGCGCTGTGGGCTCAGGCGGACCGGATCCGGGCAGACTATCGCTCGGCGCGCGCCGCCGCAGCCGCCGGAAGCGTGCCCGTCTCGACGACGTCCAGGGCGACGTCGCGTAGCTTGCGGTGCAGCCGGCGGGACGCGGTGCGCAGCAGGTCGAACGCCTCGTCGCGGGTGACCAGCCGGCGCGCCATGAGGATGCCGAGGGCGGTGCCGATGTCCCGGCTCGAGCGCAGCGCCTCGTCGAGCTCGGCGGCGCGGCGGCGGTTGCGCGCGTCCGTCACCGCGAGGGCGGCGTGCGCGGCGAGGACGGTGCCGACGGCGACGGCGTGGTCGTCGAAGGCACCCGGGGTGGCGGAGGAGAGGGTGAGCGCGCCCAGGACGTCGTCCTCGACGAACAGCCGGAAGCACAGCAGCCCGCGCACCCCGGTCTCGGCGACGGCGCGGCGGCTGAACCCGGGCCAGCGGTCGTCCGTGTCCAGGTCCGCCACCGCACAGACGAAGCGGTCGTGGATCACGCCGAGGCAGGGGCCCTCGCCGACCTCGTGCTGGATCTGGTCGACCCGCCGCGCGGTCGCGCCCGTCGACGCCACGGAGACCACGCCGCCGTGCCGGTCGATCAGGGAGATCCCCGCGTGGTCACAGCCGGGCACGGTCGCCACGGCGTAGAGCGTGACGCGCTCCTGGGCGTCCTCGGGGGTCGGCGCGGTGCGCAGCGCGCGGGCGAGCCGGGCGAAGCGCTCGGCGAGCTCGACGGCGCCGTCCCCCGAGCCGTCCCCCGAGCCGATCCCCGGGGCACCTCCGGAGCCGCTCATCGCGCGTCCCCCAGCACCCGCAACAGGTCGGTCAGGGTGACGATCCCGGCCACCCGGTCCCCGTCGAGCACCGGCACGACCCGCACGTCGGCCTCGCGCATGCGGTGCACCAGGCCGAGCAGGTCGCCGTCGGGCGTCGCGGTCGGGGCGTCCGTGCGCACCAGCGGCCCGACGGCGGTGGCGCCCCGCCGGCCGTCCAACCGGTCCGGGACGAGGTCCGCCTCGGCGAGCATGCCGACGAACCGGTCCCGCTCGTCGACCACCGGGACGTCCGAGAGCCCGTGGGCGGCGAGCGCCGCGGCGGCGTCGCGCACGGTGGAGGCCACCGCCACGACGAGCACCGGGCGGCTCATCACCTCGCGGACCTGCATCCGCGGAGCGTCCCGCCCGGACGTGGCCCTGGCCAGGGTCCGAAGCCCCGGACCACCGCGCACGCGCTCAGCGGGCCGTGTCGACGTGCGCGTCCGGTCCGGGGAAGAAGACCGACTCGTGGCCGTCCTGCCAGCGGACGCGGTAGTGCTCGGTGTCGCCCTCGCCGCCGAGGACGGCGACGATCGTCCCGCGCCGCCGGGCGGCGTCGAGGTGGTTGCTCTCGATGACGATGCGGTCGCCGACATGAGCCTGCACGATGCCTCCCTGCACGCGGGTGGGCACCCCAGGATCGCGCGTCGGGCGCCCCGGGGCCAGGGTCCGGCGGGTCCCGGAGGCAGTAGGGACTTCCGGCCCTGGTGCGCGGCGGCCCCGCCGGGCAGTATCCGGTCCCGACGCCGCGCGAACCGCGGCAATGCGTGCGTGTCCCGGGCTCCGTCGGAGCAACGGCGGAGCCACCGGGCCGCCCGAACCCTTACCGATCGGCCCACCGGTCCGCTCGTCCACCCGCCCGGCCCCGCCGCGTCCTGCGCGGCGCCGCACGAGGAGCCCGATGACCCTCACCGCTCTGCCCCTCACCTCGACCCCGCTCCCGGTCCGCGAGTTCGACGCGGTCACCTCCGCCGTCGCGCGGCTCGCGATCGAGTTCTCCGGGCGGGTGCCGCACGCGGTGGTGGCACAAGTCGTGCGCGCGTGCCGGGCGGACCTGTCCGGTGTGCCCGCGGGGGCCGTGCCGGAGCTGCTGGAGCGGCTGGCCCGCCAGCGCCTGCTCGACCTGGCGGAGCGTGACCTGGTCTGAACCCGGGCCGATCCGGGCCGATCCGGGCTGAACCTGGGGATCAGCCGGTCGGCCCGATCGGCAGCAACCCCGGCAGGGCGAGCACCTCGCGGCGCGGGGGCGTCGGCTCGGGCACGACCAGCACCGGACAGCGCGCGGCGGCCACGGCGTCGTCGCCCGGCGAGCCGGCGACGGCGCGCAGCAGGGCCCCGCGGCCGGAGCGGCCGACCACGAGCAGCTCGGCGTCGACCGACAGCATCGTGAGCACCGCGGCCGGGTCGCCGTGCACCACCAGCGGGTGCAGCTGCAGTTCCGGGTAGCCGATCCGCCAGGGCGAGAGCAGCTGGTCCAGCTCGCGCCGGGCGCCCTCGGCGGTGTCGTTCCCGCCGTGACCCCAGCCCGCGTCGGGGCCGAACGGGCCGGGCAGCAGCCGAGCGAGGTCGAGCAGCCCGCGGCCCCCGGCGCGCCAGACGCGCACCGCGACCAGCTCGGCGTCGCGCTCGAGGGCCTCGTCGACGGCCGTGCGCAGCACCTCCTCCGGGGTCCACGGCGCGACCCCGACCACCACGCGGCCGCGGGCCGTCTCGTCCGCCGGCACGACGGCCGTCGGGCAGAAGGAGTTCGACAGCACCGGCTCGGAGGCGGGCGCGGGCAGTGCCAGCAGCGCGGCGTCGGCGGTCAGCGGGCGCAGCGCCCGCCCGACAGGGCCGGGCAGCCGGCGCAGGTCGACCGGGAGGCGCGGGTACTCGCCGCGCAGCCGGCACACCGCGCGGGCGCCGTCCGCCCCGGTGCCGACGAGCTGCAGCGGCAGGTCCCGGCGGGTCGCCTCGGCCGCGGCCCAGCGCTGGGCGGCGATCCCGGCCACGGTCCCGCCGTCGTCGAGGACGAGGACCGGGCGCACCGGCGCGGCGAGCGTCACGGGCGGACCGTCCCGGCACCGGGCCCCGGACGGGGCGGGACGAGCGGGCGGGGTGCGGGGGAGTGCACGATCACCGCCCCAGCCTCCGTGGCCGGGGCCCCGCCCCGGCAGGGCCGGAAGTCCTCCGTCCGGGACGCCCACGACGGCCCGCGGAGCTGCGGGTTCCCCCGGCCGGGTGCCTGTGCGTTCGGCCTGCCGGGGCCCCTGGCGCGCAGGTCCCGCCCTGCGTAGCGTGCAGGTCCGGGGTGCGTCCGGGGGCGTCGGCGCGCCACGCCGGGGACCGTGCGCAGGGGGGCCGATGTCCGACGAGCCGTCCTCCGCCGAGCGGGCCCGGACGACCGGCCCGGGCCGGTCCCGTCCGGCCGAGCCCGCGCTGACCTTCCCCGACCTGCCGCGTCTGGAGCTCGAGCAGCTGCTGCACCAGCTGGTCGACCGCGCCGGCGAGGTCATGGCCACCCAGGGCCGGCTGCGCGGGCTGTTGCGCGCCAACCAGGCCGTCGTCTCCGACCTGACCCTGCCCGCGGTGCTGCGGCGGATCTGCGAGGCCGCGCGTGAGCTCGTCGACGCCCGGTTCGCCGCGTTCGGGGTGCTCGGCGCGGACGGGACCATCGCCGAGCTGGTCCAGGTCGGCATGGACGAGGCGACCGTGCGGGCGATGGACACCTTCCCCGAGGGTAAGGGGCTGCTCGGCGCGGTGATCGACGAGGGCAGGCCGATCCGGCTGCGTACCGTCGCCGACGACCCGCGGTCCTCGGGCCTCCCGCCGGGGCACCCGCCGATGACGAGCTTCCTGGGCGTCCCGATCCGGGTGCGGGACGAGAAGTTCGGCGGGCTCTACCTCGCCGGCTGCAGGCGCGGCGAGTTCACACCGGAGGACGAGGAGCTCACCCGCGCGCTCGCCGCGACGGCGGCCGTCGCGATCGACAACGCCCGGCTCTACGAGTCCACCCGGCGCCGCGGCGAGTGGCTCGCCGCCACCGCCGAGGTGACCCGCGAGACGCTGGACCCGACCGAGGGCCGGCCGCTGACCGCGATCGCCGAGCGCAGCCGCGGGCTCACCGGCGCGGACCTCGCGGTGGTCCTGCTGCCCGACGACGAGGACACCCTGCGGATCGAGATCGCCGTCGGCGGCCCGGGGCAGGAGGAGGTCGCCGAGCAGCTGCTCGGGGGCGTGGTGCCACGGGCGCGCTCCCTGTCCGGGCACGTGTTCGACACGTGCCGGCCGCTGCGGCTCTCCGACCCGCGGGAGCTGCACGACCTCATGCCGGCGGTCGCGGTGGTCGAGCTGCGGATCGGGCCGGTGCTCGTCGTCCCGCTGCTCGGGGCCGACCGGACGGAGGGTGTGCTGCTGCTGGCCCGCGTGGTCGGCAGGCCGGTGTTCACCCCGGAGGACCAGAAGCTCACCGCCGGCTTCGCCAACCAGGCCGCGATCGCGCTGGAGCTCGCGGAGTCGCGCGTCGAGCGGGAGCGGCTGCACGTGCTCGACGAGCGCGAGCGGATCGCCGCCGACCTGCACGACCACGTGATCCAGCGGCTCTTCGTGGCGGGCCTGTCGCTGCAGGGCGTGGCCTCCCGGCTCGCCGGCCCGGAGGCCACCCGGCTGACCCAGGTGATCAACGACCTCGACGACACCATCGCGCAGATCCGCACGAGCATCTTCTCGTTGCAGCGCACCGGCGACGACGAGGGCGTCCGCAGCCGGATCCTCGCCGTGGTCACCGAGTCGGCGCGACTGCTCGGGTTCACCCCGCTGCTGCGCTTCAGCGGCCCGGCCGAGACGCTCGTCGCCGCGGCGCACGACGAGACCCTCGTCGACGACCTGGTCGCCGTCCTGCGGGAGGCACTGGCCAACGTGGCCAAGCACGCCGAGGCGTCGCGGGTGGAGGTCGACGTCGTGGCCGAGACCTCCGACGGCGACGACCGGCTCTCGCTGCTGGTCACCGACGACGGGAAGGGGCCCGCAGGGGGCCCGCGGCGCAGTGGCCTGGCGAACCTGGAACGGCGGGCGCGGCGCCGCGGCGGCAGCTTCGAGCTGTCCCCGCGCACGCCGAGCGGCTCCCGGCTGCGCTGGGTGGCGGCCCTGTCCTGACGGGCGGGTTCGGTCCCGACCGACGCCGGGACTCCTGCGGACCTTCGGCCCTGCCCGCCGCGCGCCGGCCTCCCGAGGCTGTCCGCCATGACCCCACCGTCGCGCCGGGCCCGCCTGCCCCGGCGCCGGTCCGACCGCATCGCGGACCTCGCCGCGTGGGTGGTCTGCGCCCTGGTGCTGGTCTCCCTGGGCGCGGCGATCGTCGTGGGGCTCGGCATCCACCGCGACCTCTCCGCGCGCGCCGCGACCGAGGCCCGGGAGCGCACCCCGGTCACCGCCGTCGTCGCCGAGGACGTCCCCGTGGTCCCCGAGGCCGGCAACCGGATCCCGGCCGACGTGCGGTGGACCGGGCCCGACGGCGTCGAGCGCGTCGGGCGCACGGAGGTCTCCGCCCCGAAGCACGTCGGCGACGAGGTCGGCGCGTGGGTGACCGACGACGGCCGGCTGGTCCGCGCCCCCCTTGCCGCGCAGGAGGTCACGTTCGTGACGATCACGTCCGCGGGCACGCTGCTGCTGCTGTCCGGGCTCGCGCTGGGCGGCCTCGCGAAGCTGGCGTTCGCCGGGGTCGCGCGGCTGCGCGCCGCCGAGTGGGAGCGGGAGTGGGCCGACGTGGAGCCGCGCTGGACCGGCCGGGCCTCCACGGGCTGACGGCTGTACGGGTTCGCGTGCAAGGCCTCGGGACCTTGGTCCCGACCGCCGGGGACCTCCGCGGGTACTGACCGCGTGTCGGCGCGACGGAGGGTTGGGGCATTCCCCGTGGACCCCGTCGGGCCCGACGGGCCGACCCGCGCCCGGACGGGCGTGGAAGGAGCGGAACCCATGACCTCGGCGCTTCCCGTCCAGCTCTCCGTCGAGGTGCCGGGCAGCGGCACCGTCCTGGTGCGCGTGGCCGGCGACCTCGACGCGGGCAACGGGACGCGGCTGCTCCGCCTGCTCGACGACCTGCTGCGGGACTCGTCGGCGCTGGTCGGCGGCCCGGCCGGGAACCGTCGCCGGCTGGTCGTGGACCTGCGCGACGTCCGCTCCTTCGAGTGCCGCGGCCTCGACGTCCTCCGGCACGCGCGGCACCGCGCCGCGACGGTCGGGGTGGACCTCGTCGTCGACGGGGTGGAGGACCGCAGGCCCGTGCTGCCCGGCCGGGTGCTGGCCCTGCTCGACTCCGTCGCCCCGGCCCTCGCGGGCTGAGCGGGTCGAGGACCCCGGAGGGGCCGAAGGACCCTGGCGGCGGCCCCGCCCGGTGCGCTACACGTCCGGGGGTATCCGAGGAGGGTGTCGTGCACCGGAACGACCTGCGGTACGAGTCGGGCCTCGTCGAGGCGATCTGGGTGGGGGAGTGCCCCGCCTGCGGCGCCACGGTCCGGGTCAACCACCCCGCCCAGGCGGTGAGCTGGGAGTCTGCGCACTCCCGTTGCGGCTGCGGCCGTCCGCTGGTCCCGGACGAGACCGGCCGCGGCTGGCGGCCCCGGCGCGGGACGCCCGTGGGCTGAGCCCGGGCGCGTTCCCGGGCGGCGGGGTCCTTCGTCCCCTCCCACCGGGCCGGAGAGCAGCAGCGGCGGCCTCCGGCCCCGCGCCACCGTGTCCCCGTCGGCTCGTGCCGACATCCGCGACGACATCGGTGACGACGCCCGCGGTGACGTCCCGGGGCGTCCGGGGGAGGAACGATGACGAACCAGCTCGGCGGCGCCGTGGTCGCCGGCGTGGACGGATCCGACTCGGCGCTCGACGCCACGCGCTGGGCCGCGGCCGACGCGGCCCGCCGCGGCACCCGGCTCCGGCTCGTCGCGGCCGTCGGCTGGACGACGTTCCAGCCCGCCGGTCTGCCCGCGCTCGGGCAGGAGTACCAGCGGCAGGTCACCGCCCGCGCGGCCGAGGAGCACCTCGAGGCGGCGGTCGCGGCGGCCCGGGAGGTCGCCCCCGGCGTGGAGATCGAACGCGAGGTGCGCGGCGGCGAGGCCCCGGTCGTGCTGCGGACCGAGTCCGAGCGGGCGGCCCTGGTCGTGGTCGGCACGCGCGGCCGCGGCGGCTTCAGCGGGCTGCTGCTCGGCTCGGTCGCGGTCGCCGTCGCGACGCACGCCGAGTGCCCCGTGGTGGTCGTCCGCGGGACGTCGGCGCCGGACGGGCCGATCGTCGTCGGGGTCGACGGCAGCGACGGCGGCGGCGAGAACGAGGCCGCGCTGGGCGTCGCGTTCGAGGAGGCGTCCCGGCGGTCGGTGCCGCTGGTCGCGGTGCACGCGTGGAGCGAGGCCGTGCTCGATCCCTTCCTCGTGCCGCTGCTCGACCGCACCGTCGTGCAGGCGGAGCAGGAGAAGGCCCTCGAGGGGCGGCTGGCCGGCTGGACCGCGAAGTACACCGGCGTCGACGTGCGCGCCGTGATCGTGGTCGACGGGGCGGCGCGGGAGCTCGTGGACCGCTCGACCGGGGCGGCGCTGGTCGTGGTCGGCTCGCGGGGGCGGGGCACGGTCGCCGGGGCGCTGCTCGGCTCGGTGAGCCAGGCCGTCCTGCACCACGCGGCCAGCCCGGTGGCCGTGGTGCGGCCCGAGGCGGGGACCCCGGCGTGACCGGCAGCCCGGAGCGGACCGCCGGCGGGCCGGTGGTCGTCGGCGTGGACGAGTCCGACTCGGCGCGCGATGCGGTGCGCTGGGCCGCCGCCGAGGCCGCGCGCCGCGGCGCCCCGCTGCGCCTGGTGGCCGCGTTCGCGCCGATCCCGGCCGGGCACGTCGGCAACCCGGGCCTCGGCACGAGCTACCGGCGGGTGATGACCGAGGCCGCCCGCGGGGTGCTCACCTCGGCGGCCGAGCTGGCCGCGCAGGTCGCGCCCGGCGTCGCGACGGAGGCCGAGCTGCGGACCGGGTTCCCGGTCCCCGTGCTGCTCGACGAGTCGGACCGGGCCGTGCTGACCGTCGTCGGCAGCCGGGGCCTGGGCGGGTTCACCGGGCTGCTCGTCGGGTCGGTCGCGGTGGCGCTCGCCGCCAGGGGCGGGTCCCCGGTGGCGGTGGTGCGGGGCGACCCGGGCGAAGGGGCCGAGGGGGACCGGCCCGTGGTCGTCGGCGTCGACGGGTCGCCGACCGGCGAGTCCGCCCTCGCGCTCGCGTACGAGGAGGCCGCGCTGCGGTCCGCGCCGCTCGTCGCCGTGCACACCTGGCTCGACGACATGCTCGAGCCCGCCCTCGCGCCGATGATCGACTGGGCCGCCCTGGAGACCGAGGAGAGCGCGCTGCTGGCCCAGCGACTGGCCGGGTGGTCCGAGAAGTACCCCGACGTGGAGGTCCGCCGGCTGGTGGTGCGGGACCGGCCGGCGCGGGCGCTGGTCGCCGAGTCGGCCGGGGCCGCGCTCGTCGTCGTCGGGTCGCGGGGGCGCGGGGGCGCGGCCGGGCTGCTGCTCGGGTCGGTGAGCCACGCGCTGCTGCAGCACGCCCACTGCCCGGTGCTGGTGGTGCGCCCGGACGGCGGAGGGTCGGGATGAGCCTGCCGGGCACCGTCGTCGCCGGGATCGACGGGTCGGACCTGGCGAACGAGGCGGCGCGCTGGGCGGCGGCCGAGGCGGCCCGGCACCGGTGCGTGCTGCGGCTCGTGCGGGCCTACCAGCTGCCGCCGTCGTCGGCGCCCGAGGCGTCGTCGCTGCTCTGGTCGCACGCCCACCACCAGCTGTGGAACGCCGCGCACCACGCACGGGCGGTGGTCCCGGAGCTCGCGGTCGAGCAGGCGGTGGTCGAGGGCGACCCGGCGGAGGTGCTGCTGCGCGAGGCGGCGGGTGCCCGCGTGCTGGTGGTCGGGACGCGCGGCGTCGGCGGGTTCGCCTCCCTGCTGGTCGGGTCGGTCGGCGCGGCGCTCGCGCGTCAGGCCCCGTGCCCGCTCGTCGTGGTCCGTGGCCCGGTCCTGTCCGACGCCGCGCTGAGGCACACCGACCGCACCCGGCCGGTCGTCGTCGGGGTGGACGGGGCGCCGGCGAGCGAGCCCGCGCTGGCGTTCGCCTTCGCGGAGGCCGACGCCTGGGCGGCGCCGCTGGTCGCGGTGCACGCCTGGCTCGAGCACCTCGAGGACCCCGACGCGCTCGCCGAGCTCGCGGAGCTGGAGGAGCAGGAGCGCGAGCTCCTGGCCGAGCGGCTCGCGGGCTGGACCGGCAAGTACCCCGGCGTGCGGGTGTCGCGCGAGCTCGTCCACGGGCCGCCCGCGCGGACCCTCGTCGCCCGCTCGGCACACGCCCGGCTGGTGGTCGTCGGCTCGAGCGGGCGCGGCCCGGTCGGCCGCGTGCTGCTCGGCTCGACGGGCCGGGCGCTGCTCCACCACGCCCTCGCGCCGGTGGCCGTGGTCCGCCCCGACGGCCCGGGGGCCGCGCCGGACCGCACCTGAGCGGGGCTGCGCCCACACGGGATTCGGACGATGGTGTGGTCGCGCCACATACTCGTGGGGCCCGGGCCCCACTACCGTCCGGACCATGACACAGCCGTCGACCCCCGCGGGATCCCCGCCGCGCACCTCACTGATCAAGGTCGTCGCCGCCTCGATGCTGGGCACGACGGTCGAGTGGTACGACTTCTTCCTGTACGGCGTGGCGGCCGCCATCGTGCTGCCGCACGTCTTCTTCCCGGCCGCGGACCCGGTCGCCGGCACGCTGCTGTCCTTCGGCACCTTCGCCATCGGCTTCGTCGCCCGCCCGCTCGGCGGCCTGGTGTTCGGCCACTACGGCGACAAGCTGGGCCGCAAGAAGCTCCTGGTCGTCAGCCTCCTGATGATGGGGCTGTCGACCTTCGCGATCGGCCTGCTGCCGGGCTACGCGACGATCGGCGTCGCGGCGCCGGCGATCCTGGTGCTGCTGCGGCTGATCCAGGGCTTCGCGCTGGGCGGCGAGTGGGGCGGCGCGGTCCTGATCGTCTCCGAGCACGGCGACGCCCGCCGCCGCGGGTTCTGGGCGAGCTGGCCGCAGGCCGGGGCGCCGGCGGGTCAGCTGCTGGCCAACGGCCTGCTCGCGCTGCTCGCCGTGGTGCAGTCCGAGGAGGCGTTCAACTCCTGGGGCTGGCGGATCCCGTTCCTGCTCTCCGCGGTGCTGGTGCTCATCGGGCTGTACGTGCGGCTCTCGGTGGAGGAGTCACCGGTCTTCCGCGAGGCGCAGGCCAAGGCCGCCGAGCGCGCGGCGGAGGGGAGGTCGCAGACCCTGCCGATCGTCGAGGTGCTGCGCCGCTACCCGCGCGAGGTCCTCACGGCCATGGGCGCGCGGTTCGCCGAGAACGTCTCGTACTACATCTTCACCATCGTGGTCTCGACGTACATGAAGGAGCAGTTCGGACTGCCGTCGTCGTTCGTGCTCGGCGCGGTCCTGATCGGTGCCGCCGTGCACGTCGTGACGATCCCGCTGTGGGGCCTGGTGTCCGACCGGATCGGCCGCCGGCCGGTCTACCTGCTCGGCGCCGCCGGCGTCGGCGCGTGGGCGTTCGCGTTCTTCGCGCTGCTCGACACGCAGAACTTCGGGCTCACCGTGCTCGCCGTCGTCGGCGGGCTGATCTTCCACGGCGCCATGTACGGGCCGCAGGCGGCGTTCCTGTCCGAGCTGTTCGGCACGGGCGTCCGGTACTCGGGCGTGTCGATCGGCTACCAGCTCGCCTCGGTCGCCGCCGGTGGCCTCGCGCCGCTCGTCTCGGTGGCACTGCTCGCCGCCTTCGGCACGGGCTACGCGATCGCCGTGTACGTCGCCGCCAGCGCGCTGATCACCCTGGTCGCGGTGGCCACCTACCGCGAGACCCGGGACCGCGACCTCGCCGCCGACGACGGGTTCGGCGACGGCAGCGCCGCGTCCCTGACGGACGGGTCCGCCGCGGCCCGGCCCTGACCGCCCCGGGACCGGCACCGATGGCCCTGGCGCTGCCGCCGGGCGCGCTCGCCGGGCAGGATGCGCGGGTGGCGCGCACCGTCCTCGACCTGCTCCGGTTGCTCGCCGACCGCCTCGACCCGACCGACGGTGCCGGGCCGGCCGGCGAGCTGGAGCACGCGGCCACGGAGCTCGCCGGCTCCGAGCCCGAGGCCGGCGCCCTGGTCCTGCGCATCCGGTCGGCGATGGACGCCGGCCGGCGCCGGGAGTCCGAGCTCGCCGCGCTGGTGGAGACCGCCCGGGAGCTCACCTCGCAGTCCGACACGGGCGGGGTGCTCGACGCGATCGTCCGCCGGGCCCGCGCCCTGCTCGGCACCGACCTCGCCTACCTGACCCTCTACGACGCCGACCGCGGCGACACCTACATGCGCGCCACGGCGGGCTCCGTGTCACCGCGGTTCCAGGCGCTGCGGCTGCCCCTCGGCGCCGGGCTCGGCGGGCTGGTCGCGGCCACCCGCAACTCGCACCGGACCGGGAACTACGGCGAGGACGAGCGCTACCGGCACACCGAGGAGATCGACGCCGCGGTGGGCGAGGAGGGGCTCGTCGCGATCTGCGGGGTCCCGCTGCTGGTCGACGCCGAGTTCGTCGGCGTACTGTTCGCCGCCAACCGCTCCGCCCGGCCGTTCGCGCCCGAGGAGGTGGCGCTGCTCGGGTCGCTCGCCGCGCTCGCCGCCGTCTCGCTGGTGCAGACCCGCCAGCTCGCCGACACCGCCGCGGCCCTCGACGCCCTGCGCACCGCGCACGCCGCGATCGCCGAGGCGGCCGCGGCACACGACCGGTTCGCCGGCGTGGTCCTCGAGGGCGGCGACGTCGCGGACCTCGCCGAGGCCCTCGGCCGGCTGCTCGACGCCTGGGTGGTGGTCCTCGACGCGGACGGCACCCCGGCCGCCCGCTTCGGCGCGACCCCGGACGACGGCTGCTGGGCGGAGGCGGTCCGGTCCGCCGACGCGGCGCCGGGCCGGCTGACCCGGGCGGGAGGCGTGTGGGCCGTCGCGGTGGTCGCGGCCGGGCAGCGGCTCGGCACGCTGCTGCTCGGCGGCGTCCCGGACCTCGACGCGGGGCAGGTCCGGACCGTCGAACGGGCCGCGATGGTCACGGCACTGGTGCTGCTCTTCGGCCAGCGCGAGGCCGAGGCCGACCGCCGGGAGCGGGCCGAGGCGCTCACCGAGCTGCTCGCGGTGGCCGACCGCCCACGGCCCGCGGTGCTGACCCGGCTCGCCGAGCTGGGGGTCGCCGCGCGCCGCCCGCACGTCCTGCTGGTCTGCCGGGGCCTCGGGGGGAGGCGGCGGGCCGTCCTGCGCGACGCCGCGGCCGCCGGCGGCCGGGCCGGGCTCGTCGCCGAGCACGAAGGTGCCGTCGTCGCGCTGCTGCCCGGCACCGATCCCGCCGCCGCGGCCGAGCCGCTGGCCCACCCGGCCACCCCGGAGGAGCCCGAGGGAGCCGTGACCGTGGGCGCGGCCGGTCCCGTGCACCCCGCGGGCGGGCTCGCGGAGGCGCTGGCCGAGGCGCGCCGGTCGGCGGAGGCGCTGCTCGCGCTGGGCCGCGCGGGCGAGGCGGCCGCGGCGGCGGACCTGGGCTTCGCCGGGCTGCTGCTCGGCGACCGGCCGGACGTCGCGGGCTACGTGGCCGGGGTGCTCGGCCCGGTCGCCGAGCACGACGCCCGCCGCGGCAGCGAGCTGCTCCGCACGCTGGAGTGCTACTACGCGGCCGGAGCCAGCCCGAGCCGGGCGGCGGCCGCGCTGCACGTGCACGTCAACACGGTCGCGCAGCGGCTCGACCGGATCGGCGCGCTGCTGGGCGAGGGCTGGCAGGAGCCGGACCGGGCGCTGGAGATCCAGCTCGCCCTGCGGTTGCACCGCCTCGGAGCCCCGGGCCGGGCGGACTGACGCGCTCTCAGTTCACGTCGGAGCGCGGGACGCGCTTGCGCAGCTCGCCGTCGGCCTTCTCCTCGAAGCCGTGTGCGCGGAGCCAGGCGGAGATCTCCTCGCGGTCCGGGTGCGTCAACGGCACCACGTTGTAGACGTAGTTGAGGTGCCGCCGGCCCGCCTCGCGCTCGAGGTGGTCGAGGACGACCGAGCCCAGGCCCTCACCGCGCCGGTCCGGGTGCACGATGATCAGGATCTCGGCGTCGCCCCACGAGTCGTCCAGCCGGCCGTAGCCGATCACGCCGCGGCCGTCCTCGGCCCGCCACCACTCGTCCGCCAGCGCGTCGCCCTCCGCGGGCGTGCCGAGCCCGAACAACGTCGGCGGGAGGTCGCCGAACGCCGCGGCCTTCGCGGCGTCCCAGCGCGCGGGCGCCTCCTTGGTCCAGCCGTCCGCGTCGCGGGTCAGCTCGACGTCCACGGTCGTCCTCCTCACAGCCGGGCGGGGCCACGGTACCGCCGCGCGACGGGTCCCGCCGTCCTCAGCGGACCCGGCCGGCCAGGGCGCGGACCAGGTCCGTCGCCGTCACCAGGCCGAGCGGGCGACCGGCCGCCACGACCATGAGGGCGTCGGTGCACTCGCGGTCCATGCGGGCGGCGACCTCGTGCAGCGGGGTGCCGGGCGGGACCTCCGGCGCCGGCCGGAGCACGTCGGCGACCAGGAGCGTCGCGGCACCGAACGGGCCCTGGCGGGCGGCGAGCCCCCGCAGCAGGTCGACCTCGGCGACCATGCCGAGGCAGCGGCCCTCGCGGACGACGGGCACGTGCCGCACGTTCCCGGCCACCATCAGCCGCAGCGCGATGCCCAACGGGGTCGCGGGGTCGACGCCGACGAGCCGACGCGTCATGACCGCCTCGACGGGCGGGTCGTCGTCGAGGGTCTCCGGCGGGGCCGGGCGCTGGCGCTGCTCGGTCATGATCGCTCCTGAAGGGCCGGTCCGGACCCGCAGGATGGCCCGCCCGGCCCGGCCGCGGCAGGGGCCGACGGCCCGGACCGGCGCGGCGTGCGGCCCCGGCCGGGGCGGTCCGCAGCGGGGACCTTCGCCTCTCGCGACGGCCGGTCGCCGGTGCCGAGACTCGAGGTCATGTCCGCTCACCCGGTGGTCACCCCGGAGGCGTCGCGGGCGGCACTGCGGATCGCCCCCCTCGTGGACGCGGCCCGGGCGGCCGCGGCACCGGAGGGATCGGCGCCCTGGTTCGTCACGGCCGTGGACGACGGCGTCGCCGTCCGGTCGGTGGTCCGCCGCTGGTCGCTCGCGGAGGAGCCGCTGGCCCGGGTCACCCGGGTGGCGGCGGGCGCGGGGCTGCGTGCCATCCGGCTCGCGGTGGCCGCCCAGGGCCGCCGCCCGCAGGTGACGCACCCGGTGGAGGAGGGGCTGCTCGCCGTCGTGCGGCCGGGGGAGGCCTACGAGCCGCGCCCGCTGGAGCGCGCCCTCTACGCCGCGCTCCGCGACCAGGGCCGGCCGCAGGGCGCCGACGGTCCGCGCGACGCGGCGGCCCGGGCGGTGCTGCGCCGCGCCGCGGAGACGGAGAGCGCCTGGCTGCGCGGGATCGGCCACCCGGTGGTGCCGGGCGACGAGCTCGGGCCCGCCTGGCCGGGCCTGCTCGACGAGCAGGCGCCCCGTCCCGAACCGGTGTTCGTGCTGGTCGGCGCGGCGGGCCGGGTCCCGCACGCGGACCTGCGCACCGGGCAGGCCGTCGAGGCGCTGCGACTGACCGCCGCCCTCCTCGGGCTGCGCACCGCCGTCGTGGCCGCGCCGGCGGACCCGGGGGCGCTGCGGGCCCGCCTGCCCGACCGGGCGCGCGACATCCTGGAGGGAGCCCGGGGCAGCACCGTCGCGGTGCTCGAGTTCTGGCGCGCGGCCTGACCCGTCGCCGGGCGTCGCGCACTCAGGTGTGATGGTTGGTCGAGGCGGGATCGGGCCCGTCGTCCACGTGCAGCGTCGTGCTGCCGGGCAGCCCGGTCTCGGGCGGCAGCAGGAGGTCGCTCAGGGGCCGGCGCGGGGTGCCGGGGACCGGCCAGCCCTGCCCGATCCGCAGCACGACCTGGGGCGGGCGGGTCCCGCTGATCAGCCGCCGCATGCTCTCCCGGACGTCGACGCACTCGACCAGCTGGGAGAGGAGGGACACGGCGAGGCCGTGCGTCGTGGCCGTCAGCAGCACGCGTTCCATGGCCTGGCCGGCGCGGATCTCCTCGCGCGGGCCGTCGGCGTGCACGCTGAGCACCGCGATGAGCGGCTCGGCCTCCGCCCCGTCGTCCGGGCGCGCGGTGCCGCCGCTGAAGTCGCGCAGCACCCACGTCGCGTTGGGCCGGGGCAGCGGCCCGCCGGCCGCGGCCGGGACGCCGTCGGGCCGCTCCTCGCCGTGTCCCGTCCAGCGCTCCAGCTCGGCGACGAACTCGGGGTCGGCCATCTGCAGCTCGTGCGCCCGCCGCGCCAGGACGCCCAGCTCGAACCGCTGCCCCGGGTCGGTGACGAGGTCCAGCCAGGCACCCTCGTCGAGCGCGGCACGGCGCAGTGCGTGCCGCGCGGGCGTGGGCACCATCGCGTCGGTGAAGGGCCGCCGGTTCGTGCGGCGCCGCGGCACGGCCTCCAGCAGCCGGCGTTGCTCGGGCGTCGGCGGGCGGCTGCCGCCGCGGCGGACCGTGGCGAGGAGATCGGGCCGCGCGGGGTCGGGCAGCAGCGTGACGAGCGGGCGCACGCCGTGCCCGATGAGCGCGAGCCGGAGGTTGTAGAGCGCGGCACCGCACGCGATCCGCAGCTCCCGGCCGGTCGGGTCGGCCACCGGCAGCTGCCGGTCGCGGTCGGCGTGCAGCTCGATCCCGTCGGGGGTGAGGCGGAAGCACCACGGCTGGGTGTTGTGCAGCGAGGGTGCGCGGGCGGCCGCCCCGAGGGCATCCTGCAGCTGTCCCTCGGTCAGCCCGAGCGAACCCGTCTCGATCATCACCGCTCGCCGTCCGAGATCCCGCGGGTCCCGGTCGGACCCGGGGTCAGCGTCGGTGCCGCGGGTCCCCGGGCACTACCGTCGAAGGTCCCGTGCGGTCGGGGTGTTCGACCCGCGCGGGCGGGCCGCGGCGGGGTTGTCGTGATCGCCCGCGGGGTGACACCGTGTGCCGCCGGAAGGGAACGGGAGGACCGATGACGCGGCCGGATCGCGGGCCGGATCGCGGGCCGGAGGAGGGCCCGCCGGTCTCCGGGGTGCTCGCCGGGCTGCGGCTCGACGAGCTGCTCGGCGAGGTCCAGGAGCGGCTGGGGCAGATCGTCGCCGCCCGCGACCGGATGCAGAGTCTGCTCGACGCCGTGCTGGCCGTCGGGGCGGGGCTCGAGCTGGAGGCCACGCTGCGCCGGATCGTGCAGTCCGCCGTGGACCTCGTCGACGCGCGGTACGGCGCGCTCGGGGTGCTGGCGCCGGACGGGTCGATCTCCCGGTTCATCGACGTCGGCCTGCAGCCGGGGGTCCGCGAGACGCTCGGGCCGCCGCCCACCGGGAAGGGCCTGCTCGGGCAACTGATCCTGGACCCCGAGCCGCTGCGGCTGGCCGACCTGTCCGCGCACCCGGCGTCCGTCGGCTTCCCGCCGAACCACCCGCCGATGCACAGCTTCCTCGGCGTCCCGGTCCGGGTCCGGGACTCGATCTACGGCAACCTCTACCTCACCGAGAAGGTCGGCGGCGGCGAGTTCACCGCCGACGACGAGGTGATGCTGCACGCCCTCGCCGCGGCCGCCGGGATCGCCGTGCAGAACGCCGACCTGTTCGAGCAGGGCCGCCAGCGCCAGCACTGGCTGGAGGCACTGGGCGAGGTGCGGAGCGAGGTGCTGGCCGGGGCGTCGGACGAGGAGGTGCTCCAGCTCGTCGCCGTCCGGACGCTGGAGCTGACGGCGTCGGCCGCGGCCGTGGTGCTGCTCGGCCCGGACGAGGACGGCCTGTACGAGCTGGGCGGCGACGCCGGCGAGTCGCTCGGCCTGCCCGCCACCGGGATTCGGGCGGGCAGCGACCTCGACGAGGTGGCCGAGAGCCGCAGCCCGTTGCTGGCCGGCTCGCCGGCGGCGTTCCTCGATCACGGCGCGGACTCGGTGCCGCCGAACCTCGGCCCGTCGGTCGCGGTGCCGATGCGCTCGGGGGAGCGCGTGATCGGGGTGCTGGTCGCGCTGCGCCGGGTCGGCGGCGAGCCGTACCGGCCCACCGAGGTGCCGCTGGTGACGTCGTTCGCGGAACAGGCCGCCCTGGCCCTGGAGATCGCGGAGAAGACCCGGGCGCAACGCCAGCTCGACGTGCTCGCCGACCGCGACCGCATCGCCCGGGACCTGCACGACCACGTCATCCAGCGGCTGTTCGCCACAGGCCTCAAGCTGCAGAGCACGATGCGCCGCGCCGTGCGCTCGGACGTCCAGGACCGGGTCCGGCAGGCCGTCGACGAGCTCGACGAGACCGTCCGTGAGATCCGGACCGCGATCTTCGACCTGCACGGCGCCGACCAGGGCGGCGGGGGCGTGCGGCGGCGGCTGCTCGACACCGTCGACGAGATCGTCGCCGGGTCGGCCATGACGCCGTCGATCCGCACCTCCGGGCCGGTCGATACGCTCGTCCCGGCCGAGCTCGTCCCGCACCTGCTGGCAGCGGTCCGCGAGGGCACGACCAACGCGGTGCGGCACTCGGGCGGGCGGACGGTCACGGTCACCCTGGAGGCAGGGGCCGATCTCGTCCTGCAGATCGTCGACGACGGCACGGGGATGCCCTCGGACGTCGCCCGCAGCGGGCTGCACAACCTCGCCGAACGCGCCGAGGAGCTGGGCGGCACGCTGGAGGTGCGCCGTCGGCCGGGCGGCGGCACCCGGCTGGCGTGGCGGGTGCCGCTCGACCGGGGGTGATCCCCGGCGGGTCGGCTCTCAGCGGGTGCGGCGGCGGCGCTCGGTCGCGTAGACCGCGGCCTCGGTGCGCCGGGAGAAGCCGAGCTTGTGCAGCAGCGAGGAGACGTAGTTCTTGACGGTCTTCTCAGCGAGGTAGAGCTCCGCGCCGATCTGCCGGTTGGTGAGACCGTCGGCGATGAGGTCGAGGATCCGCCGCTCCTGCGGGGACAGGCCCTCGTAGCGGGGGTCGTCCGGCTCGGAGCCGTGCCGCAGGCGTTCCAGGACCAGGGCGGTGGCCTTGGGGTCGAGCAGCGAGCCGCCCGCGGCGACGGTGCGCACGGCGCCGATGAGGTCGGTGCCGGCGACCTGCTTGAGCAGGTAACCCGCGGCGCCGGCCATGATCGCGCCGAAGAGGGGCCTCGTCGTCGGAGTACGAGGTGAGCATCAGGCAGGCCGGCGGCGGGTTCAGTGTCGAGCGGATGTCGCGGCAGACGGTGATGCCCTCGCCGTCGGGCAGGCGGACGTCGAGGATCGCCACGTCGGGCCGGGTGGCGGGGATGCGGGCCAGGGCCTGCGCAGCGGTTCCGGCCTCGCCGACGACCTCGATGTCGTCCTCCGTCTCGAGCAGCTGCGCGATGCCGCGACGGACGATCTCGTGGTCGTCCAGCAGGAACACCGAGATGGTCACGGGGCCTCCTCGTCCTCGATCGCTCCGACGCTAACGGGCCGCGCAACCCCCGCGCCGTACCCGGAAGGTCCCGGACGGTAGGGCCGAACGTCCCAGCACCACCAGGCGGCTCTCAGCTGCACCGTTCGGGGGTCGGATCCGGCTCGGTCGGAGCAACCTTCGCGATTCCGGCCACGGGCTGTAACGACCTCCGTGTGCGCCGCGCTGAGGGCGTGGCGGGCCGGACGGAGACGCCCCCCGACGTCCGGCCCGTCATCGATCGACCTGGAGGTGGAGTGCCCGCCCTCGCCAGCCCGACCGCGGCGCCCCCGGCCGCGGCCCGCGACCAGACCCTGCTCGAGGACGCGCTCGGCGCGGCCAGGGCGGGCGACGAGTGGGCCTTCGTCGTGCTCTACCGCGACCTGCAACCACGCCTGCTGCGGTACGCCACCGCACTGGTCGGCGCCGACGCCGAGGACGTCACCGCCGAGACGTGGCTGCACGTGGCGAAGGACCTGCGCCGCTTCTCCGGTGACCTCGACGGTTTCCGGGGCTGGGTCACCACGATCTGCCGGAACCGGGCGATGGACTCGGCGCGGGCCCGCACCCGCCGCCCTGCCGATCCCGCGGAACCGGCGGACCTGGTGGCCCTCGCGGACGTGCGGCACACCGACGGCGCCGTGTTCGACGGGCTGGCCACCCAGTGGGCGGTCGACCAGATCCTCGCGTTGCCGCGCACCGAGGCCGAGGCGGTGCTGCTGCGCGCGGTGATCGGGCTCGACGCGACCACCGCGGCCCAGGTGCTCGGCAAACGGCCCGGCGCGGTCCGGGTCGCCGCCCACCGCGGGCTCCGGCGGCTCGCCGAGCGGCTGCGGGCGGGGGAGGAGGCCGGTCCCGCGAGGACCGGACAGGGACGGCGGACGGGGGTCGCCGATGTGTGAGCACTGCACCGGCCGGGGCGTCGAGGCGCCACCGGCGACCTGGATGGCGATCACGGACGTCGACCGCCTGCTCGACGGCGACGGAGGACCCCGCGACCTCCGCCGCCTGCTCGACGCGGCCGCCGCCCCGGGCACGCCCCGGGAGCTGCGCGGGGAACGCGATGCCGCGGCCGCCTTCGCCGCGGCCGCGACCTCGCGGGGACGCTGGCGGCTGCGGAGGGCGACGGTCACCGCGTCCGGCGTCGTTGCCGCCAAGTCCCTCGCCGCCGCCCTCGCCGTGGTGGGCACCGCGACCGGCGGCCTCGCCCTCGCCGCCGGCGAGACCCATCCCTCCGGCCCCGTGGAGCACGCCCCCACGAAGAGCCCGAACTGGTCCGCGCCGGGAGAACACGCCGCGGGCGTTGCCGGAGCGGCCCTCTCGGCGGCCTCCGCCGCGACCGACGTGGGAGCACCGGTGACGGGGCAGTCCGTGGCCGCACACGGGACCGATGGTCGGGTCGAGGCCGGCCACGGCCGCACCGGTGTCCCGTCGGGCCCGACGGCCCGGTCCGGGATGGAGGGAACGGGAGGCAACTCGATCGACGGAGGCGGCGGGCCCGGTGGGTCGGGTGGGGTCTCGAACGGCACCGGTGGGTCGGTGGGGGAGGCCGGGAACTCGGGCAAGATCCCACCCGGCCTCGCCAAGAAGACCCAGGGCCCGGAGGACGAGCAGTAGGACTGCGAGATCGGCGTGGCAGTGACCTGCCTGCTCGCCGGTGGTGGGCTGCGTGGGGTCTCTCCGCGGCGCCGGTTGTCGAACCAGGTCCGGTGGGAGCTGCCTCTCGTCGACAGTGGCTCGGCCTCGCGGTGAAGTCGTTGTGCGGCAGGTGCCGGCACCCGTTGAGTGCTGGGCGGGCTCGCATGGAGCCCGGGTGCTGGGCTCGCCGAGCTGTGACGGGCCGGGCTCGTCGAACGCCGAAGCGCCGGCTCGCCGAGCGTCCACGAGTGGGCGTCGAAGGGTTGGGCCGGCTCAACGCCGAAGGGTCGGGCCCGCCGGATGCTGGAGCCCGCGGCTCGCGGCGCGCCAAGAGGGGTCTCTCGCTGAGCGCCGAGGGACCGGGCCCGCGAGCCTGGGAGGCCGGACTCGAAGGAGTTCGGCCTGATCGGTCCTTGTCGAGGCTGGCGTTGCCGGAGCAAGGTGCAGTCGGCTCTGCTCAGCTCAGAAGGGGGCGGGGTCGTCGAGGTCGGCGGGAATGAGTTCGCCGCGCATGCTGGCCAGGGTCCAGCCGCCGTGCGGGGCTGTCGCGAAGGTTCGCCAGGGCAACGCTGCCCTGCACCGGATCGGGGTCGGTGTAGGCACCCCACAGCAGCGCCGGGTTCCGGGTGATCACCCCGGGCGCTTCCTGTGCCCGGGCCCGCCGCACGTGTCGGCGACAGCGGTCGGGTCATCCGGCATCGCCGCCGCCATCGCCACCGCGAACCGGGTCGCACGTGCCGCCGCTCGTCCACCAACTCGACCCCCCAGTGGCCGCAGCCCGCGTGATCGAGTGGGTGGAGCACGTTGTGCCCCTTGCCTTACCGGCAACGCCGCAGGAAGGCGCGGGGGCCGCGAGCGCAGAGGAGCCGGCCGGTCGGGACGCGCCGAACGGGCGGGCGAAGGAGGGCCCGGCCGCGGTGGTCGGGGGGCATCGCCTGCCGCGGCCGGGTGTCGGTGGGGCGACCGGGACGGCGGCCCACCACCGCCGCCCGGCCGCCCGGGAACCGGGTGGGCCCTCCCTGCCCGCCCCGGACGTCCGAACCGGCGGGCGCGACGCTCTGCGCCGCCGGATCCGTTGCGGCGCAGCGGCGGCATCGTCCTCGTGCCGGCGCGGTACGCCGACGATCAGCGTCGCTGGCCGGTGCGCGTGGCAGGAGGGGCCGACCGATCACCGTCGGCGGGCCGCTCGGTCCGCGGAGCAGGGCCGAAGGTCCCGGGCCTGATCCGGGCCCCGACCGTCGGTGATCACCTGCTCACACGCTCCGGCCCGCCCGTCCACCCGCTGCCGCACCCACAGGCGATCACCCGCTCACGAACGCCGGCCCACCCGCACCCGGCCTGACCGGGGATCACCCGCTCACGAACGCCGGCCCACGCGCACCCGCGTCCACCGGTACCCCACCCCGACGGCCACGATCCCCACCCCGATCACCACGGACTGCCAGGGGAGGGTCGCGGCGAGGACGGCGCAGCCGATCATCCCGAGCACCTGGAACCCCCGCGGGTACCGGCGCTCGGGAGGCGGCTGCCCGAGCGCCGACAGGTTGGCGACGAAGTAGTAGAGGAGCACGCCGAAGGACGAGAAGCCGATCGCCCCGCGCAGGTCCACCGTGCAGACCAGCACCACGACGACCAGGGCGACGGCGATCTCCGCGCGGTGCGGCACCGACCGCCGCGGGTGGACGGCGGCCAGGGGCGCGGGCAGGTCGGACTCCCGGGCCATCGCGAGCACGGTCCGCCCCACGCCGGCGACCAGCCCGAGCAGCGCGCCGAGCGAGGCGAACGCGCCGCCGACCGCGGCGATCCAGGTCGCGTCGGGCGGGAGGACCTCGGCCAGCGGCGCGGCGGACGCCGCCAGCCGTGTCGGGCCCAGCACCAGCAACAGCACGACGCCGACCGCCGCGTACACCACGACCGCGCCGGCGAGGGCCAGCGTGATCGCCCGCGGGATCGTGCGCGCCGGGTCGCGCACCTCCTCGCCGAGGGTCGCGACGCGCGCGTACCCGGCGAAGGCGAAGAAGAGCAGGCCGGCAGCCTGGAGTACCCCGTACGCCCCGATCCCTCCGACAGCCAGGCCCGCCGGCTGCAGCGGGCCGCGAACCACCGCGACGGCGAGGATCGTGACCAGCGCGAGCAGCACCACCGCGACCAGGATCCGGGTGAGTCTGGCCGTGCGCGTCACCCCCGCCAGGTTCACCCCGGCCACGGCGACGACGGCGAGCACGGCCACCGGCCGTTGCCAGGCGGTGGGCACGAGGTAGGCCGCCGCGGTCAGGGCCATCGCCGCGCAGCTCGCCGTCTTGCCGATCACGAAGCCCCAGCCCGCGACGAACCCCCGCCACGGCCCGAGCCGCTCCCGCCCGTAGACGTACGTGCCCCCGGATCGCGGGTACCGGGCCGCGAGCTGGGCCGACGACGTCGCGTTGCACCACGCCACCACGGCCGCCAGCGCCAGGCCGAGGAGCAGTCCCGACCCCGCCGCGGCCGCCGCCGGCGCGAACGCCGCGAACACCCCCGCGCCGATCATCGACCCGAGCCCGATGACGGTCGCGTCGACCGTGCCCAGCCGGCGTTGCAGCCCCGGAGCGCTCATCCCGCGGACCGGCGACGCGCGCGGTGGGCAGCGACGTTGACACGGTTGCCGCACAGGTCCGGCATGCAGTAGCGGCGCCGTCCCGCCCGGCTCACGTCCACGAACGCGCCCTCGCAGAACGCTGCGGCGCAGGCCCGGAAGCGCTGCGCCCCGAGCGCCCGCACCGCCCCCAGCAGCCCCATCCCGGTGACCGCCGCCAGGCCGTCGACCAGGCCCGCGTCGGACCCGAAGACCCAGTCCGGCCGGTCACCGCCGCCGAGCGTCAGGCCGCCCGTCGCGAGGGTCGAGGCGCGCCGGACGACGGCGTCGACCCCCTCGCCGTCGACGATCTCGTCGACGATCGCGCGCAGCTCCGCCCGCAGGTCACGCACGTCGCCGAGCTCGGCCGGCGTGCACGACCCGGCGAACCCGTGCGCGGCGAGCAGGTCGTCGACCTCCGCCGCAGACGTCAGCTTCTCGACGCCGTGCCACACCCGCGGCGCGGTGGAGATCAGCGCGGTCGCCAGCTCCGCCCCGCGCGAGTAATCGCTCAAAGCCAGTTGCACGCCTTACCTCCATCGTGTCACGGTAACCGTCCCAACCGCATCGAAAACCTTACCCGGAGGCGGACATGCTGCAGACCCGGAAGGGCGTGACCGGCGGGACCGTGGCGTACGAGCGCGTCGGCAACGGGCCGGCCGTGGTCCTCACCCACGGCACGCCGTCCTCGTCGGTGCTGTGGCGGGACGTCGTGCCGGCGCTCGCCACGGACCACACGGTCTACCTGTGGGACCTGCCCGGCTACGGGCGCTCGACGACCGCGCCCGGCGTGCGCCCGTCGGTCGCCCTGCACGCCCGGACCCTCGCGGAGCTGGTCGACGCCTGGGGTCTGCGGGATCCCGTGCTCGTCGGGCACGACATCGGTGCCGCGACCGTCCTGCGGGCGCACCTGCACCACCGGGTTCCCGCGCGCGCCCTCGCCCTGCTCGACGCCGCCGTCCTGCCGCCGTGGACCACCCCGGTCGCGCAGCACATCCAGGCGCACCTCGACGTCTACCGCACCATGCCCGGGCACGTGTTCCACGAGCTCATCCGCGCCCACCTCGCCACGGCCACGCACCGCCCGCTCGACGCGTCGACCGAGCGCGCCTACCTCGAGCCCTACGCCGGCGAGGCCGGGCAGCAGCGCTACCTGGACCAGGTCGAGGGCTTCGACGAGGCCGACACCCGGGACGTGGTCGCGGCCCTGGGCGAGGTCGTCGCGCCGACGCTCGTGCTGTGGGGCGAGCACGACCGCTGGCTGCCGGCCGACTCCGCCGACCGGCTGGCCGCGGCGATCCCGGGCTCCCGCCGTGTCGTCGTCCCCGAGGCGGGTCACTTCCTTCCGGAGGACGACCCCGAGACCACCGCTGTGGAGCTGGGCCGGTTCTTGCAGGATGTGTGACACAGGTCACCCACGGCAGGATGTCGAGCGCGGACCTCCCGCTCCGTACGTGCTCACGACGGACGCCCGCCGGGCGCCGCCGACGAGAGGAGACGTCGTGAAGTACCTGATCATCATGCAGGTCGACCCCGCCGTGCTGGAGAGCCTGACCGAGGCCCAGGGCCGCGAGATCGGGACCGGGCACGGCCGCTTCATGGAGGAGATCACCCGCACCGGGGAGCTGATCGGCACGCAGGCCCTGGCCGACCCGTCGCGCAGTGCGGTCGTGTCCGTCCGTGACGGCGCGACGACCGTGACCGACGGCCCGTTCGTCGAGGCCAAGGAGTACATGGGCGGCTTCTACCTGGTCGACGTCGAGACCCCGGAGCGGGCGTACGAGCTGGCCGCCAAGATCCCCGACGCCGCGATCGAGGGGCTCGCGATCGAGGTGCGCCCGGTCGTCTTCACCGCGGGTTTCGGCCTGAGCGAGCCCGAGGCCTCCTGACGATGGTCGACCGCGCGCTCGAGGACCTGCTGCGCCGCTGTGCGCCGCAGGTCCTCGGCGTGCTCGTGTCCCGCTTCCGGCAGTTCGACCTGTGCGAGGACGCGGTGCAGGAGGCCCTCCTCGCGGCGTCGACCGCGTGGCCGGAGAGCGGCGTCCCGGAGGAGCCGGTCGGGTGGCTGGTCACCGTCGCCCGCCGCCGGCTGACCGACCTGTGGCGCAGCGACAGCGCGCGGCGCCGCCGGGAGGAGGCCGCGGCCGTCGATCCCGCCGAGGCCGTCGAGCTCGAGGCCCCGGCCGTCGACGACAGCCTCGAGATGCTGCTGCTCTGCGTGCACCCGGACCTCACCGAGGCGAGCCGGATCGCGTTGACGCTGCGCGCCGTCGGCGGGCTGACGACCGCGGAGATCGCCCGCGCGTTCCTGGTCCCCGAGGCGACGATGGCCCAGCGGATCAGCCGGGCGAAGGCGACGATCGAGGCCGGCGGCGCCGTGTTCACCCTGCCCGCCGACGCGCGCACCGAGCGGCTGGCCGCCGCGCTGCACGTCCTCTACCTGATCTTCAACGAGGGGTACACGGCCAGCGCCGGCACCGGCCTCACCCGGGTCGACCTCTCCGCCGAGGCGATCCGGCTGACCCGGATGCTGCACCGCCTCCTGCCCGCCGACGGCGAGGTGGCCGGCCTGCTCGTCCTCATGCTCCTGACCGACGCCCGGCGGCAGGCCCGCACGGACGCCGACGGCCGCATGGTCCCCCTCGCCGAGCAGGACCGGAGCCGGTGGGACCACGCCGCGATCGACGAGGCCGTCGGGCTGCTCGAACGCACGCTCGCCCGCCGCGAGGTCGGGCCGTACCAGCTGCAGGCGGCGATCGCGGCCGTCCATGCCGAGGCGCCCACGGACGCCGACACCGACTGGCGGCAGATCGAGATCCTCTACCGGCTGCTCGAGGAGTGCACGGACAATCCGGTGGTCACGCTGAACCGGGCGGTCGCCGTCGGGATGGCGTACGGGCCCGAGCGGGGGCTGGAGGTGCTGGACCGGGTGGCCGACGACAAGCGCCTGGCCCGCCACCACCGGCCCGACGCCGTCCGCGCCCACCTGTTGGACCGGCTCGGGGACCACGAGGGGGCGCGGGAGCACTTCCGGCGGGCCGCCCGCGCGACCCTCAACCTCGCCGAGAAGCACTACCTCGAGGACCGGGCCCGGCGGGCGGGATCGGCCGCCACCTCGCCGCCCGACGACGACCCGGGCACCTGATCGGCCGACGTCAGGGCAGGCGGCGGTGGAAGGCGCGGATGTGCGCCTCCATCCGCTCGGCGGCCTGCACGGCCTCACCGGCCTCGATCGCGTCGAGGATCCCGCGGTGCTCGCGGCGCAGCTGCGCGCGCAGGCCGGGCCAGTCCTCCTCGGCCCGCATGCCGTCGAGCAGGGCGCCGCGCAGTGACTCGCGGATCGCCGCCGTCAGCTCGCTGACGAGCCGGTTCCCGCCGGATTCGGCGATCGCCACGTGGAAGGCGGTGTCGAGCGGGTTGAACTCCTCGCGCGGGAGGTCGGCGTCCATCGCCGCGAGCGCCTCGCGGAGCCGGGCGAGATCGGCGGGGGAGTGCCGCTCGGCGGCCGACGCGGCACTGGTTCGCTCCAGCATCACCCGCGCGCCGGTGAGGTCCTCGGCCGGGAAGGAGCTCACCGCGAGGTGCATCTTGAGCAGCCGGGACAGGGCCCTCGCCGGTGCCGGCACGATCACGGTGCCGGAGTCGCTGCCCGTGCCCTGCTGCGAGCGGACGACGCCCTGCGCCTGCAGCACCCGCAGCGCCTCGCGCACCGCCTGCCGGCTCGCGCCGAGCATCGACGCGAGCTCCCGCTCCGGGGGCAGCCGGTCGCCCGGGCCGAGCGCCCCCGAGACGAGCTGCTCCTCGATCCGCTCGATCACGAGCTCGTAGGTCGGGACGCGCTGGACCTGGTCCCAGCGTGGTGCCGCCATCTCCACCCCCTCGGTGGACGGGAGCCTAGCGTGCGGGCTAAGGTCCGACCATAGCCCAGTCAGCGCCGGATCCGGGTACGGACCCGGCGCCCAGCTCCGCCCACCACCGGAGGCACCGTGACCGTCGGCCTGCTCGTCACCTGCATGAACGACGCCCTGTTCCCGGACACCGGTCGCGCCGTCGTCACCCTGCTGCGCCGGCTGGGCGTCGAGGTCGACTTCCCGGCCGCGCAGACCTGTTGCGGCCAGCCCATGGTCAACACCGGCTACCTCGACGAGGCCGTGCCGCTGCTGCGCCGGCACCTGGAGGCCTTCGCGGGGTACGAGGCCGTCGTGGTGCCGTCGGGCTCGTGCGCGGGCTCGGTGCGCCACCAGCACCGCCTGGTGGCCGAGCGCTCCGGCGACCCGGGACTGGTGCGCGCCGTCGAGCAGGCCGCGCCGGTGTACGAGCTGTCGGAGTACCTGGTCGACGTCCTGGGAGTGGTCGACGTCGGGGCCTACTTCCCGCACCGGGTCACCTACCACCCGACCTGCCACTCGCTGCGGATGCTGGGCGTGGGCGACCGCCCCACCCGGCTGCTGCAGGCCGTGCGCGGGCTGCGGCTCGTCGAGCTGCCGGCGGCCACGGAGTGCTGCGGGTTCGGCGGGACCTTCGCGGTGAAGAACTCCGAGACCTCGATCGCGATGGGCGCGGACAAGGCGCGGCACGTGCGCGAGTCGGGCGCCGAGGTGCTGGTCGCGGGGGACAACTCCTGCCTGACGCACATAGGCGGCCTGCTCTCCCGCGAGCGGTCGGGCGTGCGGGTGATGCACCTCGCGGAGGTGCTGGCCGCGACCGAGCCCGTGATCGAGGAAGCGCCCCGGGAGGCCGACCGCACCTCCGCGGGCAGTGCGGCCCTCACGGCCGGAGGTGCCCGGTGAGCGCCACCTTCCTCGGCACGCCCGCCTTCCCGACCGCGGCCCGCGCCGCCCTGGCCGACACGCAGCTCCGGCGCAACCTCGCGCACGCGACCGGCACGATCCGGGCCAAGCGGGCCGCCGTCGTCGGCGAGGTCGACGAGTGGGAGCGGCTGCGGCTCGCCGGTGCCGCGCTGAAGGACCGGACGCTCCGGCACCTCGACACCTACCTCGTACAGCTGGAGGAGTCGCTGACCCGGGCCGGCGCGACCGTGCACTGGGCGCGCGACGCCGCCGAGGCCAACCGGATCGTCGTCGACATCGCCCGCGTCCACGGGACGGACGAGGTCGTCAAGGTCAAGTCCATGGCGACGGCGGAGATCGGGCTCAACGAGGCCCTCGAGGCCGCCGGGATCCACGCCTGGGAGACCGACCTGGCCGAGCTGATCGTGCAGCTCGGCGAGGACCTGCCCAGCCACATCCTGGTGCCGGCGATCCACCGCAACCGCTCCGAGGTCCGCGAGATCTTCCTGCGCGAGATGGGCCGGCACGGGAAGGCCGCGCCCCGCGACCTCACCGACACCCCGGCCGAGCTCGCCGCCGCCGCCCGGGCCCACCTGCGGGAGAAGTTCCTGCGTGCCAAGGTCGCGGTGTCCGGCGCCAACTTCGCGGTCGCGGAGACCGGCACGCTGGCCGTGGTCGAGAGCGAGGGCAACGGCCGGATGTGCCTGACCCTGCCCGAGGTGCTGGTCAGCGTGGTGGGCATCGAGAAGCTCGTGCCCACGTGGGCGGACCTCGACGTCTTCCTGCAGCTGCTCCCGCGCAGCTCCACCGGCGAGCGGATGAACCCGTACACCTCGATGTGGACCGGCGTGACGCCCGGCGACGGGCCGCAGGAGGTCCACGTCGTGCTGCTCGACAACGGGCGGACCGACGTGCTCGCCGACGAGGTCGGCCGGCAGGCGCTGCGCTGCATCCGGTGCTCGGCGTGCCTCAACGTCTGCCCGGTCTACGAGCGCACCGGCGGCCACAGCTACGGCTCGGTCTACCCGGGGCCGATCGGGGCGATCCTCACGCCGATGCTGCGCGGGGTCGGGCACGACACCCAGCTCGACTCGCTGCCCTACGCGTCGAGCCTGTGCGGGGCGTGCTTCGAGGTGTGCCCGGTGCGGATCGACATCCCCGAGGTGCTGGTGCACCTGCGCACGAAGGTGGTCGACGCCCACCGCGGCGAGCCGAAGGTGCAGAACCTGGCGATGAAGGCGGCGTCGTGGGCGTTGTCCGACGCCCGCCGGACCGCCGCGGCGGAGAAGGTGTCCGGCGCCGTCGGACGGGTCCTGCGCGGCACGAAGCGCCGCGCGCCGGGTGGCCGCGGCGTGCTCGGCGCGCTGCCCGGGCCGGCCGCGGCCTGGTCCGACGCGCGGGACGTGCCGGTGCCCGCGCCGGAGTCGTTCCGGGCGTGGTGGGCGCGGACGGACGGCGGGCGCCGCGGGAACGGGGGAGCGAAGTGAGCGCGCGCGACGAGATCCTGGGGCGGGTGCGCACGGCGCTGCGGGACGTCCCGGGCACCGAGACCCCGGCCGACGTCGCCGTGGACCGGCCGGAGCCGCGGCCGACCACGCACGAGGACGTCGAGCTGTTCGCCGAGCGGGTGGCCGACTACAAGGCGACGGTGGTCCGCTGCACGCCCGAGGACCTGCCGACGCACCTGGCCGCGGCCCTGGAGGGTGTCCCGCGCCTGCTGGCGCCCGCGGACCTGCCGGAGGACCTGCGCCCGGCCGACGCGATCCTCGACGAGCAGCTGACGACCGCCGAGCTCGACACCGTCGACGGCGTGCTGACCACGGCCGCGCTGGGCATCGCCGAGACGGGGACGATCGTGCTGGACCACGGGCCGGGGCAGGGCCGACGTGCCGCGACCCTCGTGCCCGACCGGCACGTGTGCGTGGTGCGGACGGACCAGGTGGTCGCCGACGTCGCCGCCGCCGTGGCCCGCCTCGAGCCCACCCGGCCGCTGACCTGGATCAGCGGGCCCAGTGCGACCAGCGACATCGAGCTGGACCGGGTCGAGGGCGTGCACGGCCCCCGCACCCTGATCGTCCTGCTGGTCGGCTGAGCGTCGTGAGTGGCGATAGTCGCTATGGCGACTATCGCCACTCACGGGTCACAGGAGGGGGGCGCCGGTCTTCTCGCGGACCTCGTCCTCGGACACGCCGAAGGTCTCGACCAGGCGCAGGCCCTCGTCGGTCACGTCGATCACGGCGAGGTCGGTGACGATCCGGTTCACGCAGCCCACGCCGGTGAGCGGCAGGGTGCACTGCTCGACGATCTTGGGCGAGCCGTCCTTGGAGACGTGGTCCATCATCACGATGACCTTCTTGGCCCCGTGCACGAGGTCCATCGCCCCGCCCATCCCCTTGATCATCTTGCCGGGGATGGCCCAGTTGGCGAGGTCGCCGCCGACGCTGACCTGCATCGCGCCGAGGACGGCGACGTCGACCTTGCCGCCGCGGATCATCGAGAAGCTGTCCGACGAGCCGAAGTAGCTCGCGCCGGGCAGGACCGTGACGGTCTCCTTGCCGGCGTTGATCAGGTCCGGGTCGACCTCGTCGTCCGTCGGGTAGGGGCCCACGCCGAGGATGCCGTTCTCGCTGTGCAGCACCACGGTCCGGGTGCCCGGGATGTGGTCGGGCACCAGCGTGGGCATGCCGATGCCGAGGTTGACGTACGAGCCGTCGGGCAGCTCGTCGGCCACCCGCTTCGCGAGCTGGTCCCTGGTCAGACTCACTTCTGCACCGTCCTGAACTCGACCGGCTTCTCGGCGTCGGGCACGTGCACGACGCGCTGGACGTGGATGCCGGGGGTGTGCACCGCGTCGGGGTCGATCTCGCCGGGCTCGACGAGGTGCTCGACCTGCGCGATGGTGACCCGGCCCGCGGCGGCGCAGTCCGGGTTGAAGTTGCGGGCGCTGCGCCGGTAGACGAGGTTGCCGTGCCGGTCGCCCTTCCAGGCGTGGACCAGCGCGTAGTCCGGGGCGATGGCGCGCTCGAGCACGTAGCGCACGCCGTCGAACTCGCGGACCTCCTTCGGCGGGGACTTCACCGCGACCGTGCCGTCCGCCGCGTAGCGCCACGGCAGGCCGCCGTCGCTCACCAGCGTGCCGACGCCGGCGGGGGTGAAGAAGGCCGGGATCCCGGCCCCGCCCGCGCGCAGCCGCTCGGCGAGCGTGCCCTGCGGGGTCAGCTCCAGCTCGAGCTCGCCGGCGAGGTACTGCCGGGCGAACTCCTTGTTGTTGCCGACGTAGGAGCCGATCGTCCGGCGGATCCGGCCCGCGGAGAGGAGGGTGCCGAGGCCGAAGCCGTCCACGCCCAGGTTGTTGCTGATCGTCTCGAGGTCCGTCGCGCCCTGCTCGAGCAGGGCCGCGATCAGCGCGGTCGGGACGCCGGACATGCCGAAGCCTCCGACGGCCAGGGACGCGCCGTCCCCGATGTCGGCGACCGCTTCGCGCGCCGACGCCACCACCTTGTCCATGCGGGGCACCGTACCTGCCGTTCGCATCTCGCACAAGAGTTCGTATCGCGAACATTGACGAGCAGGGTGTGGCGAGGGTCGCCGGGACGACCCCCACCAGCCTGATTCAGAGAACGGCGGCCTGCAGGTCGGGGACGGAGTCGTAGACCGCGATCGCGCCGGCGGTGTCGAGCTCGCCGGGCTCCGCGTAGCCCCAGCCCGCGCCGAGGCAGGAGATCCCGTGCCGGCCCGAGCCGACGACGTCGTGCAGCCGGTCGCCGACCATGATCGTCTCCTCGGGGGCGGGGGAGCCGAGCCGGCGCAGCGCCTCCTCGACCACGGCGGCCTTGCTCGGGCGCTGCGCGTCGACCGTGTCGCCGGTGATCGCGGCGAACAGCTCGGTCCAGCCCTGGTTGGCGAGGATCTCGCGGGCGGCGGGCTCGGCCTTGCTCGTCGCCAGCCCGAGCCGCACGTCGGCGGCCACGAGGGCGCGCAGCAGGTCTTCGATGCCCGGGTACGGGGTGGACTTGAGCAGGCCGCTCTCGCGGTACAGCGGCCGGTACAGCGCGAGGATCTTCTCGGCATTCTCCGCCCCGACGAGCGGCGGCAGCGACTCGTAGAGCGGCGGGCCGAGCAGGTGGGGGCCGATGACGGTGTCGTCCCACGGCACGCCGACCTGGTCGAAGGCGGTCCGGAGGGTCCCGAGGATGCCCGGGGCGGAGTCGACGAGGGTGCCGTCGAGGTCGAGGAGCACGGTGCGGTAACGGGGGCGGGTCACCGGGCCATTGTCCCCGAGCGAGCCCCTGACCATTCCGGGCGCATGCCGTACGGTCGTGCGCATGACGAACACGGGGTTGCTCGCGCCGCTCTCCGGCACCGACGCCGTCGCCGCGCACCTCGGCGACACCGCGTGGCTGCGCGCGCTGCTCGACGCCGAGGTCGCCCTCTCCCGCGCCGCCGCACGCTACGCCCTCGTCCGGCCCGACGACGCGGAGGAGGTCGCCGCCGCGGCCGACCGGCTGGCCGCGGACCCGGACGTGCCGGGTGAGCTGGCCGCCGCGGCCGTCGAGGGCGGCAACCCGGTGATCCCGCTGGTCCGCCTGCTCCGCAAGGCGGCGGACGGGGCGAGCGGCGCGGTCCACCCCGGCGCGACCAGCCAGGACGTCATGGACACGGCGCTGGTGCTGCTCGTCCACCGCGCCGCACCGACCGTGCTGACCGACCTCCGCGCCGCCGCCGACGCCGCCGCCCGGCTCGCCGGCGCGCACCGCGACACCCCGACCGTCGCCCGCACCCTCGGCCAGCAGGCCCTGCCGACGACCTTCGGGCTCGTCGCCGCGGGCTGGGCCGCCGGGCTCGACGCCGCCGCCCGCGAGCTGGCCGTCCGGGTCGACGCCCTGCCCGTCCAGTTCGGCGGCGCGGCCGGCACCCTCGCCGCCTCCCACCCGCACGGGCCCGCGGTCGCCGACGCGGTCGCCGACCTGCTCGGGCTCGCTCCACAGGGTGTCCCGTGGCACACCGAGCGCACCCGGATCGGCACGCTGGCCGCGGCCCTCGGCGTGGCCGCGGGGGCGTGCGCGAAGCCGGCGACGGACGTGGTGCTGCTGTCGCAGACCGAGGTCGGCGAGGTCTCGGAGGCGGCGCCGGGCGACTCGTCGTCCATGCCGCACAAGCGGAACCCGATCGCGGCGATCACCGCACGGGCGTCGGCCCGCCGGGCCCCCGGGCTGGTCGCGACGCTGCTCGCCGCGATGGACCACGAGCACCAGCGCGCGGCCGGGGCCTGGCACGCGGAGTGGGGCACACTCACCGACCTGCTCGCGGTCACCAGCGGTGCGGCCGCCCGGCTGCACACCAGCCTGGAGGGCCTGCAGGTGCACCCGGAGGCCATGCGCCGCAACCTCGCCCTGACGACCGACGGCGAGCCGGACACCGGCCACGCCGGCGAGCTCGTCGACCGCATCCTGGAGGCCCGGTGAACGCGCCCGAGAAGCACGGTGCGAACCAGACCGACCACGCCGTCCGCGCCGAGCACGTCCAGTCGCTCGCCCGCGGGCTGTCGGTGATCAAGGCGTTCAACGGGGCGCACCCGGCGCAGACCCTGTCGGACGTCGCGCGCGCCACCGGCCTGACCCGCGCCGCCGCCCGTCGCTTCCTGCTCACGCTCGTCGAGCTCGGCTACGTCCGCACGGACGGGCGGTTCTTCGCGCTGACCCCTCGGGTGCTGGAGCTGGGCTATTCCTACCTCTCGGCGCTGTCGCTGCCCGAGCTCGCCTCCCCGCACCTGGAGGAGCTCGTCGAGACGGTGCACGAGTCCGCCTCCGTCTCCGTGCTCGACGGCGGCGACGTCGTCTACGTCGCCCGGGTCGCCACCGCGCGCATCATGGCCGTGTCGATCACGGTCGGCACGCGGTTCCCCGCCTACGCCACCTCGATGGGCCGGGTCCTGCTCGCCGCCCTCCCGCCAGCCGAGCTCGACGCGCGGCTGGGTGCCCTCGAGCCGCTGACGGACCGCACCGTGGCCGACCGGGACACCCTGCGGGACGTCCTCGGCGACGTCCGCGCCGCCGGTTACTGCCTCGTCGACCAGGAGCTGGAGGACGGGCTGCGGTCGGTCGCGGTGCCGATCCGGGACGCGGCGGGCACCGTGGTCGCGGCCGCCAACGTCAGCACGCACGCCCTGCGCAACAGCACCGCCTGGCTGCGCGACGAGGCCCTCCCGCACCTGCGGGCCTGCGCCGCCGCCGTCGAGGCGGACCTGAAGGGGCTGCGGGGGTGACCCCGCCGGGCGTCCGGGCGCGGCCCGTGCTGCGATGGTGGCCCTGAGACCGAGCGAGGGGGACCCGTGGCCGAGCGACCGATCGTGCTGGGCGTGCAGCCGTGCGGCGAGAGCGCCGATCCGGGGCGACTCCTGGAGCGGGTCACGCTGACGGCCCGGGGCGTCGACGTGCTGTTCCTCGTGGATCCCCCCGAGCCGGTCGCCGGCCCCGCACCGCTCGACGCGCTCGCGATCGCCACCCGGGTGGCGCCCGGCGTGCCCGGCACCGGGCTGGTGCCGCAGGTGCCCGTGACCGGCGGCGATCCCGTCGCCCTGCACGACGCCGTGGCCGCGCTCGACGCCGCCTCGCTCGGCCGGGCCGGGTGGGAGGCCGTGGTGACGGCCCCGGTCGCGCCCACCCCGTCCGGGGAGCTGTGGGCCGAGGCCGCGGAGGTCGTCGAGGTGGCGCACCGGCTGCGAGCCGGCGGCGGGACCGGGTTCAGCGGGGAGTTCGTGCAGGTGCAGGGCCGGATCCCCGTGCCGCGGTCGCCGCAGGGCGAGCCCGTCGTCGTGGTCCGCGCCGACGCGCCCGAGGCGCTGACGGTCGCGGCGCGCAGCGCCGACGTCGTGCGGATCTCCGCCGGCACGGTCGCCGAGGCGGCGATGCGCCGGCTGGACGTCGAGGGTGCGGCCGCCGAGGCCGGGCGCGACCCGGGGACGCTGCGCGTGCTGGTCGACGTCGGGGTCGGCACGGGGGACGGGCTCCACCACTCCGGCTCGGCCGGGCTCGCGTCGCTCGCCCGCGAGCTCGCCGGGGCCGGCGCCGACGGGGTCGTGTTCCTCCCCGCCCGGCCGCGCGGGCTGGAGAAGGTGGCCGACGACGTCGTCCCGCTGCTGCGGGCGCACCGGACCCCGCTGCGCACCCTGCGCGAGCGCTTCGGCCTGGCGATCCCCGCCGCCGGGCTCGCCGTCTCCCCGGGCTGAACCTCCCGTTCCGTCGGTCCCGGATGGCACGCTGCCCGGCGTGGGGGAACGGGAGCTGTCCTGGGGTGAGCTGAACCGCGCGCTGCTGGCGCGGCAGCTCCTGCTGGAGCGGGCGGCGATCGGGCCGGTCCGCGCCGTCGAGCGGGTGGGCGGGCTGCAGACCCAGTACGCGCCGTCGGGCTACGTCGGGCTGTGGTCCCGGTTGCGGGAGTTCCGCCGCGAGGACCTCACCGCGGCGCTGACCGGGCGCCGGATCGTCCAGGCGTGGGTCATGCGCTGCACCATCCACATGGTCTCGGCGGCCGACCTCGCGCCGCTCACCGAGGCGGTGCGCGAGCCGCGGCGCCGGTGGTGGCTGCGCGCGCAGAAGGAGGCCGCGGGCCTGGACATGCCCGCCGTCGTCGCCGCCGTCCGCGGGTACCTGGCGGAGGGCCCGCGCAAGCAGGCCGAGATCGTCGCGCTGCTCGCGGCGGACGGGTTCCCCAAGGTCGCCTTCCAGGGCGTCCAGCTGTGGCTCGACCTCGTGCGGGTGCCGCCCGCCGGGACCTGGGAGTCGCCGCGCGCGCACGTGTACGGGCTGGCCGAGGACTGGGTGCCCGCGAGCGGGGCCGACCGCGCCCGCGGCGAGGAGCTGCTGGCCGAGCGCTACCTGCGCGGGTTCGGGCCGGCGTCGGCACAGGACCTCGCGCGGTACGCCGGCTGGACGATCACCGAGGCACGGGCCGTGCTGGCGAGGATCGAGACCCGGCGGTTCCGCGACCCGGCGGGCGGCGAGCTCGTCGACCTGCCGCGGCTGCCGATCCCGGCGGCGGACACGCCCGCGCCCGTGCGGTTCCTCTCGACCTTCGACGCGGTCCTGCTGCTCGGGCACGCGACGCGCGCCGGCATCCTGCCGCCGGAGCACCGGGAGAAGGTGTTCGCCACGCGGATGCCGCAGTCCACGCCGACCTTCCTGGTCGACGGCCGGGTGGCCGGCACCTGGCGGTTCACCGACGGGCGGGTGCTGCCGGCGCCGTTCTCTGAGCTGCCCGCCGCGGCGGCGCGGGAGGTCGCGGAGGAGGCGGAGCGGCTCACGGAGTTCCACGGGGCCTGAACACGCGGCCCGAGCACGCGGCCCGAGCACGCGGCCCGAGCACACCGACGGGCTGGCCCCGGTCGGGGCCGGCCCGTCGGGCGGGAATCTAGATGCGCAGCCGTGTCTCGATGTCGGCCGGTGAGTCGGGCAGGGCCCGCAGCTCGGCGACCAGGCGTTCCCGGTCGCGGTCGGCCGGCAGCATCCCGGCGAACGGCGCCGCGGGGCGGAACTGGGCCAGGCGGAAGCGGCGGCGGCCGTCCCGGTGGGCGCGGACGAGGCTCCACCCGAGGACGACGAGGGCGGCGAGGACGAGGATCGATGCGGTCATGGCAGGAAGTTTGCTCCGCATCAGTTCCTGCCAGAAGTGGCAGAGAAGACACCCTACGCAAAGATGCCGCCAGTATGCTGTCGCGCATGCTGCGCAGTGTCGCCGTGCTGGTCATGCCCGAGCTCGCCGTGTTCGAGTTCGGGGTGCTGTGCGAGGTGTTCGGCATGGACCGCTCCGACGACGGCCTGCCCGTCCTCGAGTACCGCGTCTGCGGGGTGGAGGCCGGGAAGCCGGTCAGCACCACCGGGGGCGTGCAGGTCGTGCCCGAGCACGGCCTCGAGGGGCTCCAGGGCGCCGACCTGGTCGCCGTGCCCGCCACCCGCCTGCGGCAGTTCCCGGAGGCGGCGCTCCAGGCCCTGCGGGACGCGGAGGCGGCCGGCGCCATCCTGCTGACCGTCTGCTCCGGCGTGTTCGTGCTGGCCGAGGCCGGGCTGCTCGACGGGCGCAAGGTCACCGCCCACTGGCACAGCGTCGACGAGCTGCGCGAGCGGTACCCGACGGTCGAGGTGGACCCGGACGTGCTCTACGTCGACGACGGCAACCTCATCACCAGCGCGGGTACGGCGGCCGGCATCGACGCCTGCCTGCACCTGGTCCGCCGCGAGCTCGGCAGCGCCGTCGTGAACGGCATCGCGCGCCGCATGGTGGTGCCGCCGCAGCGCGAGGGCGGGCAGCGGCAGTTCATCGACCGGCCCGTGCCCGAGTGCTCGGCCGACTCGCTCGGGCCGCTGCTGGACTGGATGCTCACCCATCTCGACGTCGAGCACACGGTCGCGGACCTGGCGAAGCGCGCGACGATGTCCGAGCGGACCTTCGCGCGCCGCTTCGTGAACGAGACCGGCACGACCCCGCTGCGCTGGCTGACCCGGCAGCGCGTGCTGCACGCCCGGCGCCTGCTCGAGGACACCGACCTCTCCGTCGACGCCGTGGCCACCCGCTGCGGGTTCGGCAGCGGCACCCTGCTGCGGCACCATTTCCGCAAGGTCGTCGGCGTCGCGCCGGCGGACTACCGGCGGGTCTTCCGCAGCAGCGAGGAGCTCGCCGGCTGACCACCCGGCCGGACGCGTGACGGATCTCACGCGCCAGGCCTGCCGGGCGGGCGATACTGAGCCGGACAGACGCGCATTCCCACCACCTGCGCCCCGGTCACCACCGGTCGTCGGCAGCCGCCGGCCGCCGGAGGACCCCGTCGACCGGGGGCGCGCGAGGAGCAGTGACGCCCGAGATGCCCGCGCAACCGAGAGTGGCGGTGGTCGGGGCCGGCCCGTCCGGCCTGTACGCCGCGGCCGCCCTGCTGGCCTCCGAGGTCCCCGTCGACGTCGACGTGCTCGACCGGCTGCCCGCCCCGTACGGCCTGGTCCGCTACGGCGTCGCCCCGGACCACGTGAAGATGAAGTCGGTCATCCGGGTGCTGCAGAAGCCGTTCGACGACGGCTCCCGCGTCCGGTTCCTCGGCAACGTCCGCGTCGGTGAGGGCGGCATCCCGCTCGACGTCCTCCGCGAGCACTACCACGCGATCGTCCACGCCTCGGGCAGCTCGGTGGACCGCGCCCTGGGCATCCCGGGGGAGGAGCTCGACGGCAGCCACGGCTCCGGCGCCTTCGTGAGCTGGTACTGCGGACACCCGGACTTCGTCGACCTCGACCCGCTGCTCGACCACCCCGGCGTCGTCGTGGTGGGGGCGGGGAACGTCGCGCTCGACGTCGCCCGCGTGCTCGCCCGCGGGCACGCCGAGATGGCCGGGACGGACGTGCCGGACCGGGTGCTGGAGACCCTGCGCGGCAGTGCGGTCGCCGACGTCCACGTGGTGATCCGGCGCGGGCCGGAGCACGTCAAGTTCACCCCGGCGGAGCTGCGGCAGATCGGCGAGCTCGACGACGTGCAGGTGCTGGTGCACGACGACGGCGTCCTGGCCGCGGGCGTCCCGGAACCCGAGGAGCGCCGGCAGAAGCAGAACCTCGCGCTGCTCACCGAGTGGACGGCGCACACCCCCGGCGACGCGCCCCGGCGCATCCACCTGCACTTCCTGCGCACGCCCGTGCGGCTGCTGGAGGAGGGCGGCCGGGTGGCCGGCATGGTCGTCGAGCGCAACGAGGTGCGGGACGGGAAGGTCGTCGGGACCGGCGAGGAGGAGACGCTCGAGGCCGGGCTGGTCGTCCGGGCGATCGGGTACTCGGGCGAGCCGATCCCGGGCCTGCCCTACGACGCGCGCAACGGGATCGTGCCCAACGACGCCGGCCGGGTCGTCGACGGCGACCGGCCGGTGCCCGGCGCCTACGTGACCGGCTGGATCAAGCGCGGCCCCACCGGCGTGATCGGCACGAACAAGCACGACGCCGTGGAGACCGTCGCCTCGCTGCTCGACGACCTCCACACGCTCCCGGACCCCGAGTACCCGGACCCGGACTCCGTCGTCGAGCGGCTGGAGGCCTACGGCATCGAGCCGGTCACCTGGTCCGACTGGGGACGGCTCGACGCCGAGGAGCTGCGCCTGGGGGAGGCCCGCGGCGGCGCCGAGCGGGTCAAGGTCGCCGAGCTGGGCGAGATGCTCGCCGCCGCCCGGGGCCGGACCGGCGCCCCGGCCTCCTAGTAGGGGTCGACGGACTCGACGCTCGGCAGGGCGCGGAGGCGGGTCGCGAACTCCGCGGCCTCCTCCGCGGTCATGCTGACCGAGCAGGTGAGCTCGCTGCAGCCGACGCCCTCGCGGACGTCGACCGCCATCTCCTTGACGAGGCCGCCGCAGGCGCGCAGCTCGGCGGCGACCAGCAGGACGCCGTCCATGCCGTGCGTGGTGACGATCGTGTGGCGGCGCAGGATGCGGCAGCCGGCGGTGCCGGTGCGGATGTCGCTGGGCCGGTCGATGGTGATGCTCATGGGACGTGCTCCGGGGGTGCGTTCGTGAAGCTGCTGGGAACGCGAGCCAGGTCTCGGCAGGGTTCTCGGCTTGGGGAGGGCGGGGCGAGAGGTCCCGCGGGGGCGCGACGGCAGCCTGGCTCAGCCGACGCGCTGGGCTACTACGAGCCCTGCGCGCGCGGCGAGAAGGATCGCTGCGAGTCGCACGTCGGCCACGTTAGCAGCCGCGCGTGGCGCGTGACACCTGGCCTCCCGGACAGGGTGATCCGCGGGAGGCGGCCCGAGAACGGGAGAAGGGGCCCCGCGGTGCGGGACCCCTTCTCCGTGTCGCTCAGGACGTGCGGACCGTCAGTCGGTCTGGTCCTTCGGCCGCCCCGCGTCGGGCCGGCCGGCCAGCTCCAGCTCCTCCGCCGCCCGGGCGCGCCGGTCGCGCTCCTCGAGCTCGCGGTGGTGGTTGTCGGCGCGGGCCTGCTCGAGGGCCACCGTCTCCTCGACGGGGTCCGGGCCGAGCAGCGAGCCCGCGACCGGCGTACCGGCCGAGCCCAGCTGGTTCATCCGCTTGGGCACCGGGGCGCCCTGGTACTCCAGCGGGACCGGGTGGCCGTGGCCGTCGACGCCCGCCAGCGGCTGGTGGACCTCGATGAACTCGCCGTGCGGCAGCCGCCGGATGATGCCCGTCTCGATGCCGTGCTCCAGGACCGCCCGGTCGCTCTTCTGCAGGCCGATGCAGATCCGGTACGTCACCCAGTAGGCGATCGGCGGGATCACCAGGAGCCCGATGCGGCCCGCCCACGTGGTCGCGTTGAGCGAGACGTGGAAGAAGTAGGCGATCCAGTCGTTGACGCCCGAGAGCACCAGCCAGACGTAGAACGTGATGCCCATGACGCCCAGCGACGTGCGGACGGGGACGTCACGCGGGCGCTGGAGCAGGTTGTGCAGGGCGTTGTCGCCGGTCATCTTGCGCTCGAGGGCCGGGTAGATGCCCGCCACCACGAACAGCACCGGGAGGAACGCCACCGTGGCCCAGAAGGCCGCCGGGATGGTGTAGCGGCCGAACAGGTAGATCTCCCACGGCGGGAAGATGCGCGCCATGCCCTCGGAGAACAGCATGTACCAGTCGGGCTGCGACCCGGCGGAGACGTGCGAGGGGTCGTAGGGGCCGAGGTTCCAGATCGGGTTGATCTGGAAGATGCCGGCCATGATCCCGATGACGCCGACGACGATCGCGAAGAACGCGCCGCCCTTGGCCGCGAACGCCGGGAGGATCCGGACGCCGACGACGTTGGTCTCCTTGCGGCCGGGGCCGGGAAACTGGGTGTGCTTCTGGTACCAGACCAGCGCCAGGTGCACGCCGATCAGCGCGAGCAGGATGCCCGGGAAGATCAGCACGTGGACGATGTAGAGCCGCGGGATGATCTCCATGCCCGGGAACTCGCCGCCGAAGAGCAGCCAGTGCGCCCAGGTGCCGATCAGCGGGATCGACATGATGAAGCCCGAGGCGATGCGCAGGCCGATGCCGGACAGCAGGTCGTCCGGTAGCGAGTAGCCGGTGAAGCCCTCGAGCATGCCCAGCAGGATCAGGACCAGGCCGATGATCCAGTTCGTCTCACGCGGCTTGCGGAACGCGCCGGTGAAGAAGATCCGGAACATGTGCGCGACCATCGAGGCGACGAACAGCAGCGCCGCCCAGTGGTGGACCTGCCGCACGAACAGGCCGCCGCGGACCTCCAGGGAGATCTCGACGGCGCTCTCGTACGCCCGCGACATGTGGATGCCGCGCAGGTTGTCGAACGGGCCGTTGTAGACGACCTCGGTCATCGACGGGTCGAAGAACAGCCCGAGGTAGATGCCCGAGAGCAGCAGGACGATGAAGCTGTAGAGCGCGACCTCGCCCAGCATGAACGACCAGTGCGTGGGGAAGACCTTGTTGAACTGCTTCCGCAGCCCGGCGGCGGGGTGGTACCGCTCGTCGAGCTCGTCGAGCGCGGCGGCGGCCTTGCTCTTCGGGCCACCGGACTTGGTGACGGGTGTGGTGATGGCGCTCATGGCCTCCGCTCCCAGAATGCCGGTCCGACGGGCTCGATGAAGTCGCTCCGTGCCACGAAGTAACCCTCACTGTCCACGGTAATGGGCAGCTGGGGCAATGCGCGCGTCGCGGGACCGAAGACCGGCCGCGCGTACTCGGTCGCGAGGAACTGCGACTGGTGGCACGGGCACAGGATGCGGTTGTCCTGCGCCTGGTAGAGCGACGTCGGGCAGCCCAGGTGGGTGCACACCTTCGAGAAGGCGTAGTAGTCGCCGAAGTGGAAGTTCTCCTGGCCCTGGCGCTTGATCGTCTCGGTGCCGGGGCGGAGCCGGATGAGCATGACCGGCGTGTCCGAGGCGCGCTGCGCGTGCAGCAGCTCCTCCTCGTTGCCGCGTTCCGACTCGCGGTAGGGGAACACCGTCTCCATGGAGCCGGGCTCCATGTCCTCGGGGCGGACCCGGGAGATCTCGCCGAGGATGCCCGTGTCGCGGCGCAGGTAGACGGTCTCGTCGCCCTTCGGGGCCCACGGGGTGACCCACAGGGCCGCCTGGTCGCCGCCCTTCCACGGGTTGCGGATGAGCGGGCCGAGGGCCGCGATGCCGAGGCCGATGCCGAAGATGCCGGCCGCGGCACCCGCGGAGCGGGTGATCAGCTTGCGCCGGGCGATGTCCGTCGACTTCCCGGCGGACGCGAGCTGCGCCATGATCGTCCTGCGGTCGACCTCGTCCGAGCGGCCGTCGTGCCGCTGCTGGACCGAGACCTCCTCGGGGAAGAACTTCCGCACGTAGGCGATGACGCCGATGCCCAGCGCGAGGACGGTGAACCCGAACAGGAAGCCGATCGCCGGGTTGTACGAGGCGTACCAGCCGTACCCGGGGGCACCGGGGGCGACGTACTCATGCGGCCAGGCGATGAAGGCGACGATGAAGCCCAGGGCCGAGAGCGCCGACAGGATGAACCAGGCCGCGACGGTGCGCTCGGCGCGCTTCTCGGCGCGGGTGCCCCTGACCGGCCACTTCGGCGCGTTGTGGACGACCTCGACGTCGTCGAGGGTCCCGGCCAGCCGCGCCAACTCCTCCTGGCTCATCCCCTCGAGCTCCTCCGGGGAGGGGCGGCCGGGGGTGTCGGTGGCGCTCAATTCTTCGCTCCCAACCACATTGCGAAACCGATGACAGCGGTCAGGCCGACGACGAAGATGACCACGCCCTCGGTCGTCGGGCCGAGGCCCCCGAGGTCGTAACCGCCCACCTGGTTGCTGCCGTTGGTGACGGACTTGACGTACGCGATGATGTCCCGCTTCTCCTCCGACGTGAGCTGCCGGTCACCGAACTTCGGCATGTTCTGCGGGCCCGTGAGCATCGCGGTGTAGATCTGCTCCTCGGTGGGCGTGGCCAGCGACGGGGCGTACTTCCCCGACGACAGTGCGCCGCCGACACCGGTGAAGTTGTGGCACGAGGCGCAGTTCAGGCGGAACAGCTGGCCGCCGCGGGCCGGGTCGTCGCCGCGGAGGGCGGCGCCGGTCTGCGCCGGGGTCTCCGGGCCGCCGCCGTTGGCCTGGACGTAGGCGCCGAGGGCGTCGAGGTTCGCCCGGCCCTCCTCGGTGTCCGGGTCGAACTGCGGCAGCGGGGGCTTGCGGCCGGCCTGGGCCTCCTGGCGGGCCAGCGGCATGCGGCCGGAGGAGACCTGGAAGTAGACGGCGGCGTCGCCGACGCCGATCAGGCTGGGGCCGCGCTCCGCGACGCCCTGCAGGTTGGAGCCGTGGCAGGTGATGCAGGCGGCGTTGTACAGCTCCTGGCCCTTGGCCACCAGGGCGGCGTCGGGCTGGGCGATCGCCTGGTTCTGCTCGGCGTTCGGGGCGAACAACGTGTACCCGCCGCCGACCGCCAGCAGGGCGACGCCGATCGCGAGGAGACCGGCGAACTTCCGCCGCATCTTGCCGTGCGGCCGCCGCTTCCGGGGCGCGGGTGGTGTGGTGGTCTCGGTGGTCATCGTCGGCGTCTAACCCTCACGGTCGGCGTTTCGTGCTTCCGGGGAGCGGGGTCCGCTACCGGATGAAGTAGATGACGGCGAAGAGGCCGATCCAGACGACGTCGACGAAGTGCCAGTAGTAGGACACGACGATCGCCGCGGTGGCCTGTGCCGGGGTGAACTTGCTCAGCCTGGTGCGGATCAACAGGTAGATGAACGCGATCAGGCCGCCGGTCACGTGGAGGCCGTGGAAGCCCGTGGCCATGTAGAAGACCGTGCCGTAGGCGCTGGACGAGATCGTCGTCTCGTGCTCGGTGACCAGCGTGTGGTACTCGTTGATCTGGCCGAGCACGAAGAACGTGCCCATGAGCAGCGTCAGCGTGTACCAGCGCCGGAGGCCGAAGACGTCGCCGCGCTCGGCGGCGAACACCCCGAACTGGCACGTGAACGACGACGCCACGAGGACGATCGTCACGACCAGTGCGTAGGGGACGTCGAGGTGGGTCGGCGGCGGGGGCCACTCGCCGACGTTCTGGGCGCGCGCGGTGAAGTAGATCGCGAACAGGCCGGCGAAGAACATCAGCTCGCTGGACAGCCAGACGATGGTGCCGATGCTGACCAGGTTCGGTCGGTTCAGCGAGTGGATCCGCGCGCTGATGTTGGGAGCCGCTGTCGTCACGCGGGCATTATGACCCCACGCGAACTTCTACAGCCTGTCGGGATACCCACTTCGTCAGGGAGAACCGGTTCGGTGGCACCGGGGCAACGCCTCACCGGCCCCTCCGGGTTCCCGCGCGTGCGCGTCCGCGGGTGTGAGGGTGCTGACTAGTATGCGGCGGGTGAGCAGCGCCGGAAGCCTCCCCGCGAGCACGAACCCGTCCGCGTCGTCCGGGCGGCGGACCTGGAACGTGCTGGTCTACAGCCATCGTCCGGAGGTCAGGGAGGCCGTCGTGACGGCCGTCGGGCGGCGCCCCGCGCCCGATCTCGGCCGCGTCCGTTACGTCGAGGCCTCCGGGGTCGCCGAGGTCCTCGCGGCGTGCGACGCCGGCGAGGTCGACCTCGCGATCCTCGACGGCGAGGCGCAGCCGACCGGCGGCCTGGGACTCGCCCGGCAGCTGAAGGACGAGATCGCCGACTGCCCCCCGATCGTGGTCTCCGTGCGGCGCGCCGACGACCGGTGGCTCGCCACCTGGTCCCGGGCCGACGCCGTGCTCGTGCACCCGCTCGACCCGCTGACCGCCGCCGAGACGGTGGCCGAGGTGCTGCGCGGTCTCGAGGCCGGGAACGGGTCCGGGGACAGCGCCCCCGTCCGCCGCTGATGGCCGACCAGACCTGGCCGGCCGTGCTCGGCCGGCTCATCTCCGGCCAGGACCTCGCCGCCGAGGACACGGCGTGGGTGATGGACCGCGTGCTGTCGGCCGACGCCACGCCGGCCCAGCTCGCCGGGTTCCTCGTCGCGCTGCGGTCCAAGGGCGAGACCGCCACCGAGATCACCGGGCTCGCCGCGGCGATGCTCGACCACGCCAACCGGGTCACGGTCGCGGGGCGCGCCGTCGACATCGTCGGGACGGGCGGGGACCAGGCCAACACCGTCAACATCTCGACCATGGCCGCGATCGTGGTCGCCGCGGCCGGGGTGCCGGTGGTGAAGCACGGGAACCGGGCGGCGTCCTCGTCGTCGGGGGCGGCCGACGTGCTGGAGGCGCTCGGCGTGGTCATCGACCTGCCGCCGTCCGCCGTCGCGAGCTGTGTGGCCGAGGTGGGTATCGCCTTCTGCTTCGCCCCGGTCTTCCACCCGGCGATGCGGCACGCCGGCCCGGTGCGCCGCGAGCTCGGCGTCCCCACGGCCATGAACATCCTCGGCCCGCTCACCAACCCGGCCCAGCCGTCGGCGGGGCTCGTCGGGTGCGCGGACCCGCGGCTCGCCCCGGTGATCGCCGAGGTGCTGGCCGGGCGCGGTGCTTCCGCGCTCGTCGTGCGGGGCGACGACGGCCTCGACGAGCTCACCACGACCACCGCCAGCGCCGTCTGGATCGCCGGCGGGGGAGAGGTGCGGCGGGCGACCGTCGACCCCGCCCGCCTCGGCATCGGCCCCGCCACCCGCGAGGACCTGCGGGGCGGCGACGCCCGCGCCAACGCCGAGGTCGCCCGCGACCTCGTCGCCGGCAAGCAAGGGCCCGTCCGCGAGGCGGTGCTGCTCAATGCCGCCGGCGCGCTCGCGGCCTACGACGGCCCGGTGACCGACCTCGACACCGCCCTCGCCGCGGGCCTCGAACGCGCCGCCGGGGCGATCGACTCCGGCGCGGCCGAGCGGCTGCTCGGCACCTGGGCCGAGGTCTCCACGCGGCTCAAGGGCTAGGTGGGTGGGTCGGGTGCGCCCGACCCACCCCGCCACTCGCGCCCTGCCCTCGCAGGCGTCGCGCTGTGCCCTCTCGCGAGTCGCGCTGTGGCCTCCGGGCGACGACCCGGCTCCATGATCGTTGTCAGCGGGACGTGAGGGCTGCTTCGACGACCGTCCTGCCACGCTCGTGATGACCGTGGGAGCCCGAGACCGTCCCCGAGCGCTGGCTCCGGGGCGTGCGTGCGGTGCTTCATGGCGTCGGCGCTTGATCTCACGGGTCGTGACCGTTTCGGCGACTCTGCGTCAGACACGCTGCTCAGACGGGTGGTTCGTGCTCCGGCGCCCCGAGCGGGCCTTCGCTGCACCGGGTGACGCCCGACCGGGGGCGGTGTCACGCCTTCGAGGGGCGTTGCCTGCTCTGCGCTGACTCAAAGCGGACATCAGCACCATGATTCACGCCAGCACCACCTACCTCAACGACACCATGCGGTGCGGCGGGTAGTGACAGATGCCTTGCGCAGAGTCACGAAGCCGCCGGACCGGGTTGCCCGCCCGGGCGACGGGGGTGCAGGCGAAAGGCGATCCGATGAAGCTCCGAACCCGCAGACACCTCGCTCTGATCGCGACGGTCGGTGCCCTGGGCCTGATCGGGCCCGGCGTCGCGAGCGCCCACGACACCCCCGGGGACACCGCGGCCACCGGGCCGACCGCTCCCGCTCCCGCCGGGACGGGACTGCTGTCCTCCGATCCCGCGGACGCCTCGGCACAGGTTCCCAGCCCTGCGCCGGCGGCGGGCACCGCGCCCGTCCCGCCCGTGAGCGGTGCGGGGGCGGACCCGGTCACGGGACCGGCTCCCGTCGCCGGTGCTGCCGCTCCGGGGGTCGCCGCGGCGGTCCCCGTCGCCGCGCCCGTCGCGGACCCGACCGCTCCACCGGCGGGCGGGACGGTGGCCGGGCCCGGTGGGATTGCGGTGCAGGAGCCGCCCGGGGTGCCCCCGGCCGTCACGCCGCCGGTGGTGGTGCCGCCCGCCACGGTGCCGCCCGCCACGGTGCCGCCCGCCACGGTGCCGCCCGCCACGGTGCCGCCCGCCACGGTGCCGCCCGCCACGGTGCCGCCCGTCGCGGTGCCGCCGGTCCCGGCCGAGCCCGACACCGCCGCCGAGAAGTACGGCTGGGGCACACCGCTGCCGGAGTCCGACGAGTTCGACTACACCGGTGCCCCGGACTCCGCCAAGTGGGACACGATCAACGGGTGCTGGGCCGGCCACAACGGCAACGGCAAGCGCTGTGGCGCCAACAGCACCGTCGACGGCGAGAAGCTGATCCAGAAGGGCAGCGAGAACGGCGACACCGGCTGGCTGGCCTCGAAGCTCGACCAGCGGTACGGCCGCTGGGAGGCGCGCGTCCGCTCCTTCAACACGGGGGACTCGGGCAAGGAGTACCACCCACTGCTGATCGTGTGGCCGGAGTCGGACAGCTGGCCGGAGGACGGCGAGTACGACTTCCTCGAGAACCAGGCGCCCGGCGAGGAGTGCGCCAACGCCTTCATCCACTACCCGCACCCGAACATGCCGGTGCAGCAGGAGTTCCTGGAGGAGGAGGACTGCGGGGCACCGCTGTCCGAGTGGCACAACATCGCCTTCGAGTGGACGCCGGACCACGTGCGGGGCTACGTCGACGGCAAGGAGTGGTACACGCTCGAGGACGGCGCGGGTCCCGGCGGCCGCAAGAACATTCAGGACATGCCCTCCGGGCACCTGACCATCCAGTTCGACAACTTCCACGGCGGCGGGATGCGCGAGGCCAGCTACGAGATCGACTGGGTGCGCATGTACTCGCTCGACGGCGCGGGGCAGCCCGCGGCCGGCGCGCCGGGCACGGCGGCCGGGGCGCCCGCCGCGGGCGGCGAGGACCGGTCCGGTGAGGACCCGTCCACCGGGGACTCCTCCGGTGGCCGGTCGTCCGGTGGCCGGTCGTCCGCTGAGAAGCCGTCCGGTGGGGATCCGTCCGGGGACGGGCCCGCCAGCGAGGGCGCGATGACCGAGGCGGCACCGGCCGCGTCCGCGACCCGGGCCTCGTCCTTCGACGCCCGCACCTCCGGCTGAGCACAGGACCCGCACCCGGTGGGCGGCCCGCACAGGTCGTCCGCCGGGTGTGCGGCACGTCCGGGGGTGCGGACGCCACCCTCCCCACACCCGGTGATCACGGCCCGGTGTGGATCGCGGCACCGCGGCCTCCGCTGCACTAGCCTCCGCAGCGAACCGCCCCGAGGCCTCGTGAGAAGGAGAGCTCGTGATCACCGCGATCGTCCTGGTCCACACCCTCGCCGACCGGATCCCCGAGACCGCACAGGCGATCGCGGACATCGAGGGCGTCGCCGAGGTCTACTCGTGCGCCGGCGACGTCGACCTGATCGCGATCGTGAAGGTCCGCGAGCACGAGCAGCTCGCCGACCTCATCGCGGGGAGGATCTCCAAGGTCGACGGCGTGCAGCACACCGACACCCACATCGCCTTCCGCTCCTACTCCCGCGCCGACACCGAGGCCGCCTTCTCGGTCGGCTCGACCTGAGGCCCGCGGCTCACCCCCTCCCCGCCAGCACCTCGACGGCACTGCGGCCGGCCTCCGTGCCCTCCCTCGCCTTGAGCGCCCAGCGGCTCCACCGGGCGGCGCCGCGCGCCGGCTCGGACCACGGCTCGCAGTACACGAGCCGGGTGCCGCCGGTGGTGAGCCAGCGGTAGATCAGGCGCACCTCCTCGGGCGGTGCCCCGTGCAGCGGCCCCTCGCCGGGCAGGATCGTCTGGGCACCGGCCCGCAGCGCCTCGACGACGGGCATCGGCCGCACCGCACGTCGGGCCACGTCCGCCGCCGCCAGCTGCCCGTACCGCACCACGGCGAGCTCCCAGCCGCCGCGGCCGTCCGGCCGCGCCCCGACGAGCTCGGGCTGGGCGGCCAGCTCGGCCAGCGTCTGGCGCCGCTCGAGCGCCGAGATCAGCGCCGCCAGCCGGTCCCGGTCGCCCGCCGCCTCCTCGAACCGCTCCTTGCCCGCCAGCTCGTCGACCCCGCGGGCGAGCCGGTGCAGCGGGTCGTCGCTCGCCCCGTGGACCAGCGACCGCAGCGACTCGACGGCGGGGGCGTACTCCTCCGGCGTCTGCAGACCCGCGCACGGGGCTCCGCACTTGCCCAGCTCGTGGAGCATGCAGGGCGACGCGGACGGCGCCCGGGCCGGGATCCGCTGCGTGCACCGCCGCAGCGGCACGGCGTCGAGCAGGGTGTCCAGTGCGGTGGCGGCGGAGCGGTGCGAGGCGAACGGGCCCAGCGCGCCCTCCCGGGCGCTGGTGACCACCGACAGCCGGGGGAAGGTCTCGGCGGTCGGCGCCACCCACCAGGTGCGGCCGGGGTTGCGCGAGCGGCGGTTGTACTTCGGCTTGTGCGCCGCGAGCAGCCGCAGCTCCCGGACGCCCGCCTCGAGCGCGTGCGCGCAGACGACCGAGTCCACCCGCTCGGCCAGCGCCACCATGTCCCGGATCCGGCTGCGCCGCTCGCCCGCGGTGAAGTAGCTGCGCACCCGCCGGCGCAGGTCGCCGCTGGTGCCGACGTAGAGCACCTCCTCGCGCGGCCCCCGGAACAGGTACACGCCCGGCGCCGAGGGCACCTGCTCGGCGAGGTGGCGCTTCTGCCGCTGGCGCTGGGTCGGCCGGTGCGCCGACGCCTCCCGGGTGAGCGCGAGCAGCTCCTCCAGGCTCTGCACGCCCAGGTTCCCGACCCGCTCGAGCAGGTGGTGCAGCACCTCCACCGTGGCCCGCGCGTCGGACAGCGCCCGGTGGTTCGGCTGCGTGCGGGTGCCGAAGTGCCGGGCGAGCGCACCGAGCCGCACGCTCGGGCACTCGTCCCGGGTGAGGACCGCGCGCGCCAGCCGCGCGGTGCACAGGACGGGCGGCCGCGGCCACACCTGCCCGTGCCGCTCGCAGGCCGAGCGGAGGAAGCCGGAGTCGAACGGGGCGTTGTGCGCCACCAGGACCGCGCCGGTGAGGAACTCCAGCACGGACGGCAGCACAGCGGGCAGCCGCGGCGCGGTGCGGACCATGGCGGTGGTGATGCCGGTGAGCGCCACGACGTTCGGCGGGATGCCGGTGCCGGGGTCGACGAGCGTGCCGAGCTCGCCCAGCTCCTCGCCGCCCCGCACCTTCACGGCGCCGACCTCGGTGATCCCGTCCCGTTCGTGGCTCCCGCCGGTGGTCTCGAGGTCGAGCACGACGAACGTCACCTCGCGCAGCGGGGTGCCGAGCTCGTCGAACGAGAGCTGGGGAGCGGTCACGGGGCGAACGGTAGTTCGAGCCCCCGACATTTCCTCGCACACCCGTTCGAGCGTGTCGCGGAACGGGGTGCGTCGCGGCCGAATCCGTGGCCGCCCGTCCGGATCGGGGATAACCTTGACCGATGTACCCGGAGGACGCCGCGCCCGAGCACCCGCAGGGTGCCGCGGCGTCCGCCGGACGCGCCGCGGACCTGGACTGGAACCTCCTCCCGGACCCCGTGCGGCACCGCCTGGCCGAGGTCGCGGGCATCGCGCTCGCCGGCCTCCCGCCGGCCGAGGTGCCCGGCGCGCTCCGCCAGTTCGCCCGCTTCACCCCGGCCAAGCGCGCCCGCCTCGGCGGCACGAAGCTGGTCCGCGAGCTGCGGGACAACGCGAGCTTCCGCACCGCCGTCGTCGCGTGGTGGGAGGAGCACCGGCCCGGCGAGCTCGCGGCGGGACCGGACGAACCCCTCACGGCCGCGGCCGCCGCGGTGCTCACCGGCGCACCCGGCGCGCGGGGTGCGGTCGCCTCCGTCGCCCGGCGGGGCGACGCGGCCGAGGCCCGCGCCGAGCGCGACGAGGCCCTGGCCCGGGCGGACAAGCTGACCGTCGAGGTCGAGCGGCTGCGCGCCGAGCTGACCGAGGCCCGCGACCAGGCCCGCGAGGCCGCCGCGCAGCGCGAGCACGAGGTGGCGCAGCTGCGCCGCAAGGTGTCCGAGCAGGGCAGCAAGCTCCGGATCGCGCTCGACGCGCGGAGCGAGCTGGAGGCGGAGGTCGCCCGGCTGCGGGCGGGCGTCGACGACCGGCTGGCCGAGGTCGTGCGGGAACGGGACCGCGAGCGGGAGCGCGCCGAGGAGGAGCGCGCCCGCGCCCAGCGCGCCCAGGCCGAGGTCGCGGCCGCGCGCCAGGCGGCCAAGGAGGCCCGGCAGGGCGACGAGGTGCGGCTCGGGCTGCTGCTCGAGACCCTCGGGGGCGCCGTGCAGGGCCTGCGGCGCGAGCTCTCCCTCGGCGGCGGCGGGCCGCGTCCGGCGGACCTCGTCGCCGGTCCGGACGGCACCCGCGGCACCCCGGTCGTCAACCTCGCGACGCTCGACGCGCTGCTGGCCCTGCCCGCCGCACACCTCATCGTCGACGGCTACAACGTCAGCAAGACCGGCTACCCCGAGCTGCCGCTGGCCGACCAGCGCACCCGGCTCGTGGGGCAGCTCGGCGCGCTCGCCGCGCGGACCGGGGTCGAGGTCACCGTGGTGTTCGACGGCGCCGCGGTCAGCGCCGCGCAGACCCGCGGTGCACGCGGGGTGCGGGTGCTGTTCAGCGACCCGGGCGTGATCGCCGACGACGTCATCCGCGACCTCGTCGCCGCCGAGCCGCAGGGCCGGCCACTGCTGGTCGCGTCCTCGGACCGCGCGGTCGCCGCGTCGGTGCGCCGCCGCGGGGCGCACGCGGTGCCCTCCTCCGTGCTCCTCGGCCGCCTCCGCTCCTGATCTCGTTCCTGATCCCGCCCCTGATCTCCGCCGGGCCCGTCCGCGCAGGTCGGGGGCCTGTTCTCCGGAAACTGTCGGTGCCGCTCCGTACGGTGCGCCCCGACGAGATCACCGGAGGCGAGGAGCGACACGATGATCGTCGACTGCGACAGCTGCGAGGTCCGCGGGCGGTCCTGCGGGGACTGCGCGATCGGGGTCCTGCTGGGCATGCCCGGGATGCCGGCGGAGGTGCCGTCGGCGGCGCCCGCGGCCGGTCCGCCGGCCCCGGCCGACGCGGACGGGGCGCCCGCCGTGGGCGACGGGTACCTGCCGTCCACCGCGCCACGGGTACAGCTCGACGCAGCCGAGCGGCAGGCGTTGGCCGTCCTGGCGGACCAGGGCCTGCTGCCGCGGTTGCGCTTGGTCCCGACGCGTACCCGCACCGTCACCGACATCGGGGGCGGCACGGCCGATCGCCGCAACGCTGTGTAGCGAATCGCGGCACCGATCGCGCCGGAAGGTCACGATCGGCGACGAGCGGGCGGACGACCGCTCACAGCACGGCTCACCGGCCGAGTCTGGACGGGTGAATCACACGCTCGTAATCTTCCCGCGACCTTGCGTGATCGGCCGTCGTCCCCAGGGCGGCCCGCGAGGTCACCGCCGCGGCGCCTCTCGGCGCCCCACCGCCCGGGATCCCCGACCCGGGCACGGCGGGTGCGAGGAGGAGGTCACGTCCGCGTGCTGTCGTCCCGAGAGCGGAGGACCCGGCGGGCCGGAGCGGTCCGGACCGGCGCGCGGACCGCTGCACGGGCCGGTGCACGGGCCGGTGCACGGGCCTCCGTGTCGGTCGCCCTGGTCGCCGCCGCGGTCGTCGCGTTCCCGGCGGGTACCGCGGCCGCGAACCCGATCCTGCCGGGCATCCCCGGCGTGCCCGCCCCCGCCCCCGCTCCCGCCGATCCGGTGACCCCGGCGGCGCCGGGCGCTCCCGCGGACCCGGCCGCGCCGGCGGCGCCCCTCGCGCCCGAGGTGCAGGTTCCGGCCGCGCCCGAGCCGCCCCGCACCCCGGAGGAGGCGCGGCAGCGGCTCAACGACGTCCGGCACGAGGCCGAGGCACTCACCGAGCAGTGGCACGCCGCCACGGACGACCTCACGGCCAAGCAGACCGAGGCCGACCGGCTCCGCGAGGCGGTGGACCCGCTGCGGACCGCCGCCGACCAGGCCCGAGGGGACGAGGAGACCTACCGCGAGACGCTCGACGGCGTCACGCTCTCCTTCTACGAGAACGGCCGGCTGGACCAGTTCAACGCCCTGCTCGCCAGCTCCTCCCCGCAGGCCTACCTCGACCAGATGTCGGCCCTGGAGACCCTGTCGGCGGACCGGCTCGTCGTGCTCGACGACCTGAAGGACAAGGTCGACCGCGCCGCGCACACCCAGGCCGAGGCGGACGACGCGACCCTGCGCGCCCAGACCGCCGCGGACGACGCCCGCCGGGCCGCGGACGAGATCGGGACCCGCAAGGCCGACGCCGAGAAGCGGATCGGCGAGGCCGAGGCCCTGCTCCGCCAGCTGAGCCCGGCCGAGATCGCGGACCTCAACGGGCCCGCCGAGGACGCGCCGGACATCCTGCTCGGCACCGGCGTGGGCGCCGACGCACTGCGGGCGGCCGCGACCAAGCTCGGCCGGCCATACGTGTGGGGCGCCAGCGGGCCGGGCTCGTTCGACTGCTCCGGGCTGACCTCGTGGGCGTTCAAGCAGGCCGGGATCACGCTGCCGCGCTCGAGCAGCGCGCAGTCCCGGGTCGGCACGCCGGTGTCCTGGAGCGACATGCGGCCCGGGGACCTCGTCTTCTACTACTCCCCGGTGAGCCACGTCGGCATCTACGCCGGCGGCGGCAAGATGATCAACGCGCCGCAGAGCGGCGACGTCGTCAAGTACCAGACCGTGTCCCGCAGCGCGTTCACCGGCGCGCGGCGCCTCTGACCTCGTCCGCTCCCCGTGCCGCCGGCGGCCGGTTCGCCTCCCGCGATCCGGCCGCCGCGGACCTCCACGAAGCACCCGGCTCGGGTGCGCGCTGCGCCCGGCGGCGGGGCGCAGCGCGGCATCCCGGGCCCGCTAGGTTCGCCGGGTGGCCCGCACGCTCCTCGTCACGAACGACTTCCCGCCCCGGCGGGGTGGCATCCAGAACTACCTGCGGGCCCTCGCCGACCGGCTGCCGCCCGGGGAGCTGGCCGTCTACGCCCCGGCGTGGGAGGGCGCGGCCGAGTTCGACGCCGGCCTCGGCTACCCCGTCCACCGGCACCCGACGTCGTTGATGCTGCCGGTGCGCGACGTCGCCCGGCGGGCGGCCGGGTACGTCCGCGAGCACGGCGCCACCACCGTCTGGTTCGGCGCGGCGGCACCGTTGGCGCTGCTGGGGCCGGGGCTGCGCCGGACCGCGGGCGTCGAGCGGGTCGTGGCCAGCACGCACGGGCACGAGGTGGGCTGGTCGATGCTGCCCGGCGCCCGGCGGGCCCTGCGCCGCATCGGCGACGACGCCGACGTCGTCACCGTCGTGTCGCGCTACACGCGCGGGCGGTTCGCGTCGGCCTTCGGGCCGCGGGCGGCGCTCGAACACCTGCCGCCGGCCGTCGACACCGAGGTCTTCCGGCCGGACCCGGCCGCCCGGGACGCGCTGCGGGCGCGGTACGGGGTGGGGGAGGCCCCGGTCGTGACGTGCCTGTCCCGGCTGGTGGCGCGCAAGGGACAGGATGCGCTGATCGAGGCCCTGGCCCCGCTGCGAGAACGGGTCCCGGGCACCCGGCTGCTGATCGTCGGCGACGGGCCGGACCGTGACCGGCTGCCCCGGCTCGCGCAACGGCACGGGGTGAGCGCGCACGTGGTGTTCACCGGGCCGGTGCCCGCCGACGAGCTCGCCGCGCACCAGGCGGTGGGCGACGCGTTCGCGCTGCCCTGCCGGACGCGCGGCGGCGGGCTCGACGTCGAGGGCCTCGGCATCGTGCTGCTCGAGGCCTCGGCGTGCGGGGTGCCGGTCGTGGCGGGGGACAGCGGCGGAGCGCCGGAGACGGTGCGCGAGGGCGAGACGGGGCACGTCGTCGACGGCCGCGACCGCGACGCCCTGGTCGACGCCCTCGCCGACCTGCTCGCCGATCCCGATCGCGCGCGGAAGATGGGCGCCGCCGGCCGGGCCTGGATGCAGGAGGAGTGGACCCTCCCCACCCAGGTCGCCCGGCTGCGGGCCTTCCTCGCCGGGTAGACCCCTTACGCCGGCTGCGGGGTCTCGGCGGGCGCGTAGATCGCGGCGATCTCGGCGGCGTACTGCTGCGCCACGACCGCTCGCTTCACCTTCAGCGTGGGCGTGAGCTCCCCGCCCGCCTCGGTGAAGTCGACGGGCAGGATGCGGAACTTGCGGATCCGCTCGGCCCGCGACACCGCCTGGTTGGCCTCCTCGACCGCGGCGGCGATCTCCCCGCGCAGCTCCGGGTCGTCGACCAGGTCGGCGGCCGAGGCCGGGTCGCCCGTGGCGGCCTTGCCGTGACGCTCGCGCCAGCCGGGCAGGGCCTCCGGGTCGATGGTGACCAGCGCACCGATGAAGGGCTTGCCGTCGCCGACGACCATGCACTGCCCGACGAGCGGGTGCGCCCGCAGCCGGTCCTCCAGCACCGCGGGGGCGACGTTCTTGCCGCCCGCGGTCACCAGGATCTCCTTCTTGCGGCCGGTGATGGTGAGGTAGCCGGCGTCGTCGAGCTCGCCGATGTCGCCGCTGTGGAACCAGCCGCCCTCGAGCGCCTCGGCGGTGGCCTTCTCGTTCTGCCAGTACCCGCGGAACACGATGTCGCCGCGGAGCAGGATCTCGCCGTCGTCGGCGATCCGGACGCCGTGGCCGGGCACCGGCCGGCCGACCGTGCCGACCCGCTGCGCCGACAGCGCGTTGACGGTGATGCCGGCGCTGGTCTCGGTGAGGCCGTAGCCCTCGAGGATCGGCAGCCCGATGCCGCGGAAGAAGTGCCCGAGGCGCTCGCCGAGCGGGGCGCTGCCGGACACCGCGGCAACGACGCGGCCGCCGGTCGCGGCGCGCAGCCTGCCGTAGACGAGCTTGTCGAACACGGCGTGCTTCACCTTGAGCCCGAGGCCGGGGCCGCCGGTGTCCTGCGCCTGCGACCAGGCGATCGCGGTGTCCGCGGCGGCGTCGAAGATCCGGCCCTTGCCCTCGTCGTGCGCCTTCTGCCGGGCGCCGTTGTAGACCTTCTCGAACACGCGCGGGACGGCGAGCAGGAAGGTCGGGCGGAAGGTCTGCAGGTCCGGCAGCAGGTTCTTGGTGTCCGGGGTGTGCCCGATGACGGTGCGCGAGGCGATGGCGCCGCACTGGATGACCTTGCCGAAGACGTGCGCCAGCGGCAGGAACAGCAGCACCGAGCCGGTGTCGGTGAGCAGCTCGGAGAGCACCGCCCGGGTCGACGCGATCTCGGTGAGCAGGTTGCGGTGGGTCAGCTCGCAGCCCTTGGGGCGGCCCGTGGTGCCCGACGTGTAGATCAGCGTGGCCAGGTCGTCCGCCTTCACGGCCCGGCGGCGTTCGTGGACCTGCTCGTCGGCGAGGTCCTTGCCCGCGGCGACGAGCTCGTCGACCGCGCCGGACGCGATCTCCTTGACGAACTTCAGCGTGACGCCGGCCCCGGCGACCAGCGCCGCGTGGTCGGCCGTCTCGACGACGATGCCGACCGCGCCGGAGTCGGAGAGGATCCACTCGATCTGCGAGGCCGAGGACGTCTCGTAGATCGGCACGGTGACCCCGCCGACGGCGAGGATCGCGAAGTCGACCAGCGTCCACTCGTAGCGGGTGCGGGACAGCAGCGCGACGCGGTCGCCCGGCCCGACGCCGGAGGCGATCAGCCCCCGCGCGACCGCGGTGACCTGCGCGGCGAACTCGGCGGCGGAGACGTCCCGCCAGCCGCCGGCCTGCTGGACGCGCAGCAGCGTGGTCCGCGGGACCTCGGCCTCGTTCGCGTAGACGGCGTCGAGGAGGTTCTCCTCCGGACCGACCGTGACGGTCGCCGGGACGCTGTACTCACGCACGATCCTGACCTCCTGGCCGGCGTTGGCAGGTTACTCGTGAGGAAAGATAGCGCGTCGCCGCGCGGATCGGCAGGGCACCGGGTGTCCGGCTTGTCCGGTTCGCCCCGCCGGGCCCGCGCGGCCCCCGGTCCGGCCCGTCCGGGCCCCCGTCGCAGGTCCCGCAGGTCGGGGCGGGAGGATCGGGCCCGCGAGGAGGTGGCCGGTGCCCAGTGTGGACGTGGTGGACGAGACATTCCTGGCCGTACCCCCTGCGCGCGTCGCGGCCGAGTTCGCCGACCCGGGGGCCTGGCCGGCGCTCTGGCCGGACCTGCGGCTGGAGGTGCTCGCCGACCGCGGCGTCGAGGGCGTGCGCTGGACCGTGGGCGGCGCGCTGACCGGGAGCATGGAGGTGTGGCTGGAGGCCGTGCTCGACGGCACCGTCGTCCACTACTTCCTGCGCGCCGACCCCACGGGCCCGGACGGCCTGCCGGCGCGGTGGCCGCGCCGCCGTGCCACCGCCGAGACCCAGCGCCGGCAGCGCGCCGCCAAGCGGATCGCGTTCGCGCTCAAGGCGCGGCTGGAGGCGGGCCGGGCGCCGGGCGAGCCCCCGCCGACGGACCTGACGCGCCGGGCCTGACGCGCCGGGCCTGACGCGCCCGGCCTGACGCGCCCGGCCGACGCGCCGGCGCCCCCGACGCGCCGGGCCGGGCGGAACGGCCCTCACGTAGCGTCTGCAGATCATGCGGGTGCATGTGGTCTCCGACGTGCACGGCAACGTCGAGGCCCTGGCCAGGGCGGCCGACGGCGCCGACGCGGTGTTCGTGCTCGGCGACCTGATCGACTTCGTGGACTACCGGAACCCCGAGGGCGGCATCCTGGGCCGCGTCCTGGGCCCCGAGGTGAGCCGCCGGTTCGGCGAGGTGCGCCGGTCGGGCGGCCCCGGCGACCTGCGGGAGTTCGCGCGGCAGGCCTGGTCGCGCATCCCGGACCCGGCCGCGGTGATCGAGGAGGCCATCGCCGAGCAGTACGAGGCGATGTTCCCCGTGCTCCCGGACCCGACGTGGGCGATCCCGGGCAACGTCGACGTCCCCGACCTCTGGCCCGCGCACGTGCGGTCCGGTACCCGGGTGCCCGACGGCGAGGTGGTCGAGATCTGCGGGCTGCGCGTCGGGTTCGTGGGCGGGGTGCCGCTGCCGCCCGGCTTCCCGCCGCGCAGGGGCGGGCCGTGGCGCCCGCACCTCGTCCCGTCCGAGGACTACGTGGCGGCCGTCGGCAAGCTCACGGACGTCGAGCTGCTCTGCACCCACGCCCCGCCCGCGGTCCCGGCGCTGCACTACGACGTCGTCACCAAGCGCCGTGAGCTGCCCGGCCAGGGGCTGGTGGAGCTGATCGAGCGGGACCGGCCGCGCGCCGCGCTGTTCGGGCACGTCCACCAGCCGCTGGCGCAGCGGGCCCGGCTCGGCCCGACCGAGTGCGTCAACGTCGGCCACTTCCGGAAGACGGGCGAGCCGTACGTACTGCGCTGGTGATCCGCCCGGTAACGTGCGCGGCATGGCCGACGCGACGACGTCCTCGATCACCATCGACGCCGACCCCGAGACGGTCATGGCGGTCATCGCGGACTTCGAGGCCTACCCCGAGTGGGCGGACCAGGTGAAGACGGTCGAGATCCTCGACAAGGGCGCGGGGTCCGACCCCGCCCGCGCCGACCGCGTCCGGTTCTCCATGGACGCCGGCCCGATCAAGGACACCTACACGCTGGACTACGACTGGGCGTCCGACGGCCGCTCCGTCAGCTGGACCCTGGTCAAGGGCCAGATGCAGAAGGCGCAGAACGGCTCCTACACGCTGGAGTCGGCGGGCGGCGCGCCCACGACGGTGACCTACAGCCTCGCCGTGGACCTCAACATCCCGATGATCGGCATGTTGCGCCGCAAGGCCGAGAAGGTGATCATCGACACCGCGCTGAAGGGTCTGAAGCGCCGGGTGGAGAGCCGCTCCTGAGCGCACGCCCCGTGGCGGCTACGCTGCCGCGCGTGCGGGTCGTGCTGTTCACCGGCAAGGGGGGCGTCGGGAAGACGACGCTCGCCGCGGCCACGGCCGCCCGCCTGGCGCGTGCGGGGCGCAAGACCCTCGTCGTCTCGACCGACCCCGCGCACTCCCTCGGGGACGCGCTCGGCGAGCGCCTCGACGACACCACCGAGAACGAGCCGGCCGACCTCGGCAGCGGGCTGTTCGCCGCGCACGTCGACACCCGGGTGCTGCTCGACGACACGTGGGCCGAGCTGCAGGGACACCTGCGCACGGTGCTGGCCGGGGCCGGGATCGACGAGCTGGTGGCCGACGAGCTCACCGTGCTGCCGGGCGTCGAGGACCTGCTCGCGCTCGCCGAGGTGCACCGGCTCGCGACCTCCGGGCTGTGGGAGGTGGTGGTGGTCGACTGCGGCCCCACCGCCGAGACGCTGCGCCTGCTCGGCCTGCCCGAGGCGCTGTCCGGGTACCTGGAGCGGCTCTTCCCCGCGCACCGCCGGGCGGTCCGCGGGATGATCGCCGGGCTGGCCTCGGGACGGACCGGCGCCGAGCGGTCCGCGGGCTGGGACCGCACGGTCGACGCCCTGGACCGGCTCGCCGCGCAGCTCGCCGGGCTGCGCGCCATGCTGGCCGACCGCGAGGAGACCTCGATCCGCCTGGTCCTGACCCCCGAGCGGGTCGTCGCCGCGGAGACCCGCCGCACGCTGACCGCCCTGGCCCTGCACGACCTGCAGGTCGACGGCCTGGTGGTCAACCGGGTCATGCCCGCGCCGCCGCCGTCGCTGCGCGGCCCGACCGCGCGCTGGCTGCGCGAGCGGCACACCGAGCAGCAGGCCGTGCTGGCCGAGGTGCGGGCGGAGTGCGGCGACGCCGTGCCGCTCGCGACCGTGCCCTACACCGCGGCCGAGCCCACGGGCGTGGAGGCGCTCATCGCGCTCGCCGGGAGCCTGTACGGGACGGCGGACCCCGCGGCCCCCGGCCCGGCCACGGGTCCGGTCCTGCGGCTCGAGCGCTCCGCGGGCGACGGCACCTCCGCCGACTCGGAGTTCGAGCTGGCCCTGCGCCTGCCCGGCGCGGCCGACGGCCCGCTGGATCTCACCCGCGTCGGCGACGAGCTGGTGGTCACCGTGGGCGCCACGCGCCGGCGGGTGAGCCTGCCGGCCGTGCTGCGCCGGTGCGAGGTCACGGGCGCCCGGCTGGTGGGCGAGGGCCACGCGACGGACCTGGTCGTGGTGTTCGCGCCGGACCCGGCGCTCTGGATGCGGCGATGAGCGGGGGACGGGGTTGAGCTGCGCCCACTCGGAGGCCCTCACCCGTGAGCTGCGCGCCCTCGCCGTGGCCGCGCTCGACCGGGTCGGCCCGCTGGTCGACGCCGCGCGCACGGGCGAGGGCGGCACGCCCTCGAGCTGCGCGTCGTGCCCGGTCTGCGCCCTGCTCGCGGTGCTGCGCGGCGAGCGCCCCGAGCTGGCGGCGCGGCTGGCCGAGCACGCGGCGGGACTGTTGACGGTGCTGCGGGCGTTGGTGGAGGAGCTGCCGGACCCGGCGGCGGAGGGAACGGCCGGCAGTGCTGCGGGGCGTGGATCCGAGGAAGCGAGCGGACATGGCACGACCCCTGACGGACCCGGGGATCCCGGCGATGCCGGTGACGAGCGACGACGGGCCCGGCCCGGGCCGTCGCGGCGGGTCCAGCACATCCGCGTGGTGCGGGCCTGACGTGCTGACGGTCGGAGTGGACGTCGGCGGCACGAGCGTGCGCGCCGGGGTGGTCGACCCCGAGGGCGGGGTCATCGACAGCGCGACCGCGGCCACGCCCAAGAGCGACGAGGCCCTCGAGGCGACCATCGCCTCCTGCGTGACCGAGCTCGCGAACCGGCACGACGTGTCCGCGGTCGGCCTGGCCCTCGCCGGATTCATCGACGCGGACCGCGGTCTGGTCCGCTTCGCACCGCACCTGTCCTGGCGGGACGCGCCGGTGGCCGACCGGATGCACAAGCGTCTCGGCGTGCCGGTCGTCGTCGAGCACGACGCCAACGCCGCAGCCCTGGCCGAGCGCCGCTACGGCGCCGCCGCGGGCGCGTCGACCGTCGTCTTCGTGGCCCTCGGCACCGGGATCGGCGGGGCCCTGCTGCTCGACGGCGCGCTGTTCCGCGGTGCGTTCGGGGTGGCGCCGGAGTTCGGGCACGTCCGCGTGGTGCCGGACGGCCGTCCGTGCGAGTGCGGCAAGCGTGGCTGCTGGGAGCGCTACTGCAGCGGCACCGCGCTCGCCACCACCGCGCTGGAGATGCTCGCCGACCCCGACGCGACCACCTCGGTCCTGCATCGCGAGGCCGCGCGCGACCCGGGCCGGATCACCGGTCAGCGCGTGGCGGCCGCCGCGCGCGACGGGGACCGGCTGGCCCGGCGCGCGGTCGCGGACATGGGCCGGTGGCTGGGCGAGGGCCTGTCGCTCATCGCCGACGTGTTCGACCCCGAGCTGGTCGTGATCGGCGGCGGGGTCTCGGTGTCGGCGCCGCTGTTCCTCGACGAGGCGCGCGAGCACTACGCCCGGATCGTCACCGGCGCGGGCAACCGGCCCCTGGCCCGCATCCGCACTGCACAGCTCGGCTCCGCGGCCGCGGTGGTCGGGGCGGCCGAGCTGGCCCGCGAGGCGGTCCTGACGGGCGGGGCGGCGCGCTAGACCGTCAGACGGTGCCCTCGTCGTCGTACGGGTCCACGTCCTCGTCGGCGGGCTGCCACAGCCGCATCAGCAGCCAGGTGAGGCCGCCGGCGATCGCGACGAGGCCGAGCGGCAGCCCGTAGACCGAGGACATGCCGATCCACTGCGGCGCCGCGACCAGGACGATCCCCAGCACCACCAGCACCAGGCCGACCCCGACGGCGGCGCCCACCCGCGGCAGCGGCGGCGGCTCCGGCGGGACGTAGTGCTCCTCCGGGTCCTTGCGGGGATCGATCTCGGGGACGGGCGGCGGCTCGGCGGCGGCCCCGTCCTGCGCCCCGCCCGGCCAGCGGGGGACGGTGCCCTCCGCCTTCCACGAGGCCACGACCTGCTCGAAGGGATCGGGGTCCGACCGGCGGCCCTCGCGTCCCGGGTCGCCCTGCACGCCCTCCGGCTCGCCCGTGCTCATGCTCGCGGCCTCCTCGGGGTCTGCGGGGACAGACCCGTGCATCCTGACACGGACGCGCCCGCCGCGGGTGCCGGGAGTCCCCTTGTTGTCGCACCGGCGCGACGCTCCGTAGGCTTGGGCTCCCTGCGGTGAGGAGGCCCTGTCCGGTGCTGTACTGGTGGTCGAAGTACGTCCTGCTCGGCCCGTTGCTCCGGATGTTCTGCCGCCCCACCATCGAGGGCCTGGAACACATCCCCGCCTCGGGTGCCGCGATCCTCGCGAGCAACCACCTCGCGGTGGCCGACTCCTTCCTGCTGCCCCTGCAGGTGCCGCGCCGGATCACGTTCCTGGCCAAGCGCGAGTACTTCACCGAGCCGGGGCTGAAGGGCTTCGTGAAGAAGCAGTTCTTCAGCGGCGTCGGGCAGGTCCCGATCGACCGGTCCGGCGGCAACGCGGCGCAGGCGGCCATGGACACCGCGGTGCGGCTGCTGCGCGAGGGCAAGCTCCTCGGCATCTACCCCGAGGGCACGCGCTCGCCGGACGGGCGGCTCTACAAGGGCAAGACCGGGGTGGCCCGGATGGCGCTCGAGGCGGGCGTGCCCGTCATCCCGGTGGCCATGATCGGCACGGACAAGGTCAACCCGATCGGCTCGAAGATGTGGCGGCCCGGGCACGTGCACGTCAGGGTCGGGGCGCCGCTGGACTTCTCCCGCTACGAGGGCATGGCCGGGGACCGGTTCATCGAGCGGTCCATGACGGACGAGATCATGTACGCGCTGATGGAGCTCTCCGGACAGACCTACGTGGACCTGTACGCCGCGTCGGTCAAGGAGAAGGCCGAGCAGGCCAAGAAGGAGCAGCAGGGCAGAGCGGCCGCCTGAGCCGACCGACCGGGCCCGCTCAGCCCGCCGCGACCGCCGCGTTGGCCGCGTCCTGCGCCTGCTGCAGCCCGGGCCCGACGGGCACCCGGCCGGCGAAGACCTCGCCGAGGACCGGGTTGAAGGCCCGCAGGCCGGTGCCGAACTTCGGCCCCATCGGCGGGTCGATCGTCGCGGTGCCGCCGAGGCTGCCGAAGTACCCGGTCTCGACGCCGCGTTCGCGCCAGTAGTCGAAGAACTTCTGCTGCGACCCGGTCACCGCCGGGAGCGCGGCGCCCCGGCCGCCGACGGGGTCGGCGCCGGGCTCGGAGCCGATCCAGTTCAGGACGCGCGCCACCGCCTCGGGGTGCGGGGTGCGCGCGTTGCCCGCCGCGATCACGCTGTTCACCACCGACACCCGGCCCGCCGGCCCGGCGACCATCGGCGCCACGCCCCACTCGAACGTCGCGCCGTCGGCCACGTTGCGCAGGTTGTAGGTGCCGGACTGGAACACCGCGAGCCGCTGGTCGAGGAAGGCGTCCCGGCCGTAGTCCGGGTTGACGTTGGTGTCGTCCGCGTCGGGCGCGACGTGGTGGGTGTTGATCAGGTCCACGAGGTACTGGAAGGCCTGCGCGGACCGCGGCTCGGCGAACGCGAACGTGCCGTCCGGCTGCTGGAAGCGTCCGCCGTTGGAGCCGACGAACTCGTAGTAGACCGCCTGCAGGTCGCGACCGGCGTTGAAGCCGTACCGGGCCACGTTCGCCGGGTCGAAGCCGGGCTGGTCCGCGGTCCGGCCCTGCGCGTCGACCGTCAGCTTCCTCATCGCCGGCAGGAACGTGTCCTTCGCCGGGTCGGGGTCCCAGGTCAGGGCCGCCGGGTCGACGCCGGCGTCGGCCAGCATCTTCTTGTTGTAGTAGGTGACGATCCGGCCGTCGGTGAGCGCCGGGACGCCCCACAGCGCGCCGTCCCGGGTGTACTGGTCGACGGCCGCCGGCACCCAGTTCCGCGTCCGGCCAGGCAGGATCCGGCCGACGTCGATCAGCGCGCCGGAGTCGGCCAGCGCGCCGAAGTACGCCGAGTTCAGCCAGAAGATGTCGTCGCCGGTCCCGTTCGCGAGCTGCGCGTTGAGGCTCACGAAGTAGTCCGCGTACGGCACGACGTCGAGGTCGACCCGGATGTCCGGGTTCTGCCGCTCGAACTCCGCGAACGAGGTGCCGTAGGCCTTGGCCACCTGGTCGTCCCACAGCCGCAGGGAGACCGTGGTGGCGGGAGCCCGGGGCGGGCCCGCGCACGCCGCGGCGAGCACGGCGCAGAGCAGCACGAGGAGCCCCGGGAGCAGGGCGGTGGGGGAGCGGCGGCGCATGGGTTCTCGCTCGGGGTGCGGCGGGACTGCGGCGGTTCACCGGGAAAGTCGTCCGGGACGTCCGGATCGTGACGACGCCGGGACATCTTCGCCCGTCCGGCCCAGTCCCGGCGCACACCCCGCCGTTCGGGCGACGTAGAGTCGCGGCAGGTCGGAAAGGGTTGGCATGCGTTTCTTCTACGACACCGAGTTCATCGAGGACGGCAGGACGATCGATCTGGTGTCGATCGGCGTCGTCGGCGAGGACGGGCGCGAGTTCTACGCGGTGTCCACCGAGTTCGACCCGGGCAAGGCCGGTCCGTGGGTACGGGCGAACGTGCTGCCCAAGCTGCCCTCGCCGGCCGACAAGGCCTGGCGGTCCCGGGCGACGATCCGCCGCGAGCTGCTGGAGTTCCTCACCGGCGCGCCCGGCGAGGTCGAGCTGTGGGCCTGGATCGCCGCGTACGACCACGTCGCCCTCTGCCAGCTGTGGGGCGCCATGCCGGCGCTGCCCCGGGCGCTGCCGCGCTTCACCCGGGAGCTGCGCCAGCGCTGGGAGGACGCGGGCCGTCCGTCGCTGCCGCCGCCCAGCTCCGACGCACACGACGCGCTGGCCGACGCCCGGCTCAACCTGCGCCGCTGGCAGGTGATCGAGACCTCCGTCCCGGCCCCCTGAGCGGAGCGGCGCCGGCACCGGTCGCGCCGGGTGCCGGGAGCGGGGCCCCGCGCGGTACCGAATACCCTGCGAGTCGTGAACTGGTCCGTCGACGCCCCCGTGGACGTCCTCCCGGAGCTGCCGCCGCTGCCCGGTGAGCTCCGCACCCGGCTGGACGACGCGCTCGCCCGGCCCGCCGCCCAGCAGCCCGAGTGGCCGGACTCCTCGGTCGTCGAGCACACCCGCACGGTCCTCGAGAGCGTGCCGCCGGTCGTGCTGCCGCCCGAGGTCGACCGCCTCAAGCAGCGCCTCGCCGACGTCGCAAACGGGAAGGCCTTCCTGCTCCAGGGCGGGGACTGCGCCGAGACGTTCGTGGACAACACCGAGCCGCACATCCGCGCGACCATCCGCACGCTGCTGCAGATGGCCGTCGTGCTGACCTACGGCGCGTCGCTGCCGGTGGTGAAGGTCGGCCGCATCGCCGGGCAGTACGCCAAGCCGCGCAGCTCGCCCGTCGACGCGCTGGGCCTGCCGTCCTACCGCGGCGACATCGTCAACGGGCTGGCGCCGAACGAGGCCTCCCGCACCCCGGACCCGTCGCGCATGATCCGGGCGTACGCCAACGCGAGCGCCGCGATGAACCTGGTCCGGGCGCTGACCGCGACCGGCATGGCCGACCTCGCGATGGTGCACGCCTGGAACAAGGACTTCGTGCGCACGTCGGCGGCGGGGGAGCGGTACGAGGCCGTCGCCGCGGAGATCGACCGCGCCGTCCGCTTCATGGACGCCTGCGGGGTCACCGACCACCAGCTGCACGCGGTGGAGTTCTACGCCTCGCACGAGGCACTGCTGCTCGACTACGAGCGGGCCATGCTGCGGCTCGACCTCGACCGGGACAACCCGGTTCTGTACGACCTGTCCGCGCACTTCCTCTGGATCGGCGAGCGCACCCGCCAGCTCGACGGCGCGCACGTCGCGTTCGCGGAGCTGCTGTCGAACCCGATCGGCCTCAAGATCGGCCCGACCACCACGCCGGAGCAGGCCGTGGAGTACGTCGAGCGGCTCGACCCGCGCAACGAGGCGGGGCGGCTCACGCTGATCAGCCGGATGGGCAACGGCAAGATCCGGGACGCGCTGCCGCCGATCGTCGAGAAGGTCACCGCCTCCGGCCACAAGGTCATCTGGCAGTGCGACCCGATGCACGGCAACACCCACGAGTCCACGACGGGCTACAAGACCCGCCACTTCGACCGCATCGTCGACGAGGTGCAGGGCTTCTTCGAGGTGCACGGCGCGCTCGGCACCCACCCGGGCGGGATCCACGTCGAGGTCACGGGCGAGGACGTCACGGAGTGCCTCGGCGGCGCCCAGGAGATCTCCGACACCGATCTCCACGGCCGGTACGAGACCGCCTGCGACCCGCGGCTCAACACCCAGCAGTCCCTCGAGCTCGCCTTCCTCGTCGCGGAGATGCTGCGCGGCTGAGTTCGCTGTCCGTGGTCAGTGGCGCTCCGGCACCACTGACCACGCGCAGTCTCCTAGAAGACCGTGAGGGTGACGGTCGAGCCCTCCTCGACCGCGGTCCCCGGGCCCGGGTCCTGGTTGACCACCCGCGGGTTCTCCCGGCCGAACGGGAAGCCCCGCTCCACGTCGACCTGCAGCCCGCGGCGCTCGAGCCGCTCCCGGGCCTCGTCGAGCCGGTCGCCGATCACGAGCGGGACGTCGACCTCCGCGGGTGGCTCCACGCCCTTGCTCAGCACGAGGGTGACCGAGCCGCCGATCGGCAGCGGGGTGCCGGCCGGCGGGTCCGTGCGCAGCACCGCACCCTGCGGCACGGTGCTGCTGAACTCCGCCGCGGACGCCGAGGTCGCGGGCGTGAGCTGCGCGGCCTGCAGCACCTGTTGCGCCTGCTCCACCGTGCTGCCGCCGGCGACCGCCGGGACGACCGGGCGGCCGGTCGAGACCGTGAGGGTGACCGAGCTGCCGCGCAGCAGCCGGGAGTCGGCGGCGGGGTCGGCGGAGGCGACCCGGTCGGCCGCGACGTCGTCGTGGTGCTGCTCGGTGACCGACCACGCCAGGTCCGCCTGGGTGAGCAGCTGCTCGGCGGCGGACCGGTCCAGCCCGACGACCGCGGGCATCGACGTCCAGCGGCCCGAGCCCAGCCACCAGGCCGCCCCGCCGACGACCAGGCCGAGCAGCAGCAGGAGCACGATCCACAGCGCGAACACCCGGCGCCCGCGCCGCCGGGCGATGCGGTGGTCCGGGAGCGCGTCGAGCCGCGGCGCCGACGCCGTGCCGTGCCGCCCCGGACCGCGGCCGATCTCGGTCGGCGGGTCGTACTCCGCCCGGCTCAGCGCACGGGTGCCGCCGGGGCCCGCGGGCTCGGGGGCCGCCTCCAGCGCGAAGGGCTCGGCCGGCACGGTGTCCTGCTCCTCGAGGGGCGGCGGGGGAGGCAGCGGCACCGGCACCTGCGGCACGGCCAGCCACTCCCGCAGCCGGACGAGCTCGGCGAGGAACGCCGCGGCGTCGACCGGGCGGCGGTCGGGGTCGCGCGAGGTGGCGCGTCGGACCAGGTCGTCGAGCTCCGGCGGGACCTCGGTCGCGACCCCCGAGGGCGGCGGCACGTCGTCGTTCACGTGCCGGTAGGCGACCGACAGGGCGTTGTCGCCGGTGTAGGGCGGGGCGCCGGTGAGCAGCTCGTAGCAGAGGACGCCGGCGGCGTAGACGTCGCTGCGCGCGTCGGCCTGGCCGGTGGCGACCTGCTCGGGGGACAGGTACGCCATCGTCCCGAGGATCATCCCGGCGTGGCTGACCCCGGCCTCGGCGGCTGCGGTGACCAGGCCGAAGTCGGCGACCTTGACGCTGCCGTCCCGCCCGATCAGCACGTTCTCGGGCTTGACGTCCCGGTGCACCATGCCGAGGCGGTGCGCCTGCGCGAGGCCGGACAGGACCGGCTCGAGCACCGCGAAGGTCGCGGGCACGCCGAGCGCGCCGCGGCGGCGCAGGAGGTCCCGCAGGGTGCTGCCGTCGACCAGCTCCATGACCAGGAACAACGTGGGCTCGCCGCCGGGCGGCGTGCACCGGCCCTGGTCGTGCACGTCGACGACGTGGGGGTGGTCGATCCGCGCCGCGGAGCGCGCCTCCCGCTCGAACCGGGCCCGGAAGGTGGGGTCCGCCGCCAGCCGCGGGTCCATGATCTTGATCGCGACCGGCCGGTCCAGCCGGGTGTCGAGTCCCCTGTGCACGGTGGACATCCCGCCGCGGGCCAGGACCGGCCCGATCCGGTACCGCGCGTCGATCAGGGCTCCGGGGGAGCCGGGCGGGGCGGTCACCCCCCGACGGTACCGCCCGGGCAATCTCTGCCCGCGCGTCTCCCCTCGGGAGGCCGTGCTGTGGCATGGTGACGCGCGTGAGTGAGACGAACGGGACGACACCCGTCCTGTCCGACGACGTCGCCGTCCTGCCGGCCACCGAGGTCGCCGAGATCCTCTCGGTCCCGCGGACCCGGGTGCACCAGCTGATCAAGGACGGCCAGTTGCTCTCGCTGAAGCGCGAGGGCACCACCTGCGTACCCGCGGACTTCCTCGACGGCAACGCGGTGGTGAAGGGCCTTTCCGGCACGATCACCGTGCTGCGCGACGGCGGCTACCCCGACGTCGACATCCTGCGCTGGCTCTTCACCGAGGACGCCAGCCTGCCCGGCACCCCGATCGCGGCCATCCGCGCGGGGCGGCACCGCGAGATCAAGCGGCGCGCCCAGGCCATGGCGTTCTGACCGGTCTCGCGGGCCTCAGGGCCGGTGGCGGGTCCAGACGGCGTGGGCGAGCGCCGGCCCCGCCACCGCGAGCCGGCGGCGCCGGGGGACCGTGACCCGGCGGTGCAGCACCTCGTACCCCGCGGCGGCGATCTCGTCGAGGATCCCGCCGTAGAGGGTGAAGGCGCAGCGCACGCAGTCCCGGGACTCCTGCGCGAGCATCGCGATCCCCGGTTCCGCCCGCCGGTACACCGCCCGCGTGCGGGCGACCAGGTGGGCGAGCGCGCGCCGGACCCGCGGCTCGGTGGTCCGCCGGGTCCGGCACCAGGCCAGCAGCTCGCGGTCCACGCCGAACGCGGCCAGCTCGTCCGCCGGGAGGTAGACGCGGCCGCGGTCGAGGTCCTCGCCGACGTCCCGCAGGAAGTTGGTCATCTGGAAGGCCACGCCGAGCGCGGCGGCGTGCGGGGCGGCCTCCGCGGGCGCGTCGGAGCCGAGGACCGGCAGCACCTGCAGACCGATCACCGCGGCGGAGCCGTGGACGTAGGTGTCGAGCTCGGCCGTGGTGGCGTAGCCGGTGACGTGCGTGTCCATCCGCATGGACGTGAGGAACGGGGAGAACAGCCGCGGGTCGATCCCGTGCCGGCGCACAGTGTCCGCCACGGCCGTGACCACGGGCTGGGTGCCCGGGTCGTCGCCGGCGAAGGCGCTGACCAGATCGAGGCCGAGCTCGTCGAGCACCGCCTCGCGCTCCTCGGTGGAGGCGCCGGCGCCCAGGTCGTCGACGATCTCGTCCGCGTGCCGGGCGAAGCCGTAGAGGGCGTGGATCGCGGGCCTGCGGTCCGGCGTGAGCAGCCGGGTGGCGAGGAAGTAGGTGCGGCCGTGCCGGGCGTTGAGGGCGCGGCACTCGGCGTAGGCCCGGCGCAGCGCGGGATCGGTGATCCCGGCCGCGTCGAGCTCAGCGGCCGCCGACTGCGGACGCACGGGAGGGTTCCGCGTCCGGCACCGCACTCCGGGCCGGCACCGCCTTCGGCCGGCGGAAGCCCAGCGGGTCCGGCCGCAGCAGCGAACGGGCCGCGACCCAGGCCAGCACGGCGCACACCGCGAGGTAGCCCCAGTTGTAGAGGCCGGCCTCGCCGCTCGGGTAGTAGACGATCATCAGCCACAGCGAGCCGAAGACCAGCCACTGCAGGCCGCGGGCGCTCCACGGGACCATCGCGAGGATCGCCATGCCCCAGCTCAGGTACCAGGGCAGCGTGGCCGGGGAGAGCAGGGCGACGGCGAGCAGCGCGATCCCGGCGCGGCGCACGGCGTCGGGGCCGCCACCGCGGGCGCGCCACCACTGCACCGCGACGATCGTGACCAGCACGATCGCGCCGATCACCCGGGCCACGTTGATGAAGGGCTGCTTGGGCAGCGGGGCCACGCCGCCGAGGGCGGTGTGCACGAACTCGCCGAGCCCGGTGGGCAGCGACAGCCAGTTCACGATCATCGACGGGGCGCTGAGCGCCGGCAGCCAGCCCAGGTCGACGTGGGCCGCCACGCTGACGCCCGCGAACACCACGAGGAACACCGCGACGCTCGCCGCCCCGGCGCGGACCAGCCGGCGGAGGAAGGTGCCCTCGAGCTGCGCGGCCCAGATCAGCACCATGAACGGCAGCGCGACGGCGGCGCTGGCCTTGGTCGCCATCGCCAGGGTGACCAGCGCGATGCCGAGCACGTGCTTCCCGCGGAGCATGGCCAGGCAGCCGACGGCCAGGAACCCGACGAGCAGCAGGTCGTTGTGCCCGCCGCCGACGAGGTGGATGACCATCACGGGGTTGGCGACGACGACCCACAGGGCCACCGCGGGCCGTCCGCCGAGGCGGCGGGTGAGCTCCGGCAGCGTCCAGATCAGCAGGACCAGCCCGACGCACATGATCAGTCGCATGCCGATCACGCCGAGCACCATGTTGGTGCCGGCCTGCACCGTGACCCAGGCCCACGCCTTCGCGACCAGGATGAAGAACGGGCCGTACGGCGCCGGGGTGTCCTGCCAGAAGTAGTGGACGTTGTCGGTGAAGGTGCCCGGCATCGCCTCCGGCCCGACCGCGTACGGGTCGAAGCCGAAGACCGGCAGCGCACCCTGCGCCAGGTAGCTGTAGACGTCCCGGGTGAAGAGCGGCGGGGAGATCAGCAGCGGGAGCATCCACACCACGGAGGTGGTGAGCACGGCCCGGCCGCCGACGCGGCGGGCGAGCACCTCGCGTCCGAGCTGGACCCACGCCCACGCCATCAGCACCACGCCGACGTACATCAGCGCGGTGGCCAGCTCCTTGCCGTGGCCGAAGCGCCAGAAGCCGAGCGGGCTGTTGGTGAGGATCGGGTCGTGGATCAGCGTGCCGCCGGCACCCACGCCGCCGACCAGCAGCACCACCGACGCCGCGAAGCCGAGCCAGAGCGGCTTGCGCGGCGGGTTCCCGAGGCGGGACCGGAGGCCGGGGGCGGGGCACGGGGCGCCCGTCCCGGCGGCCGGTGGCGAGTCGCGCTGCCGACCGTCCGGGGCGAGCGCCGTGGCCGTGGGGACGTCGCTGGGCACCGGGGAGCCTGCCGGGTCGGTCGGCTCCGGCCCGGTCGCCGGTCGGGTGGGCTGCGCGGTCATGTCGGGGCCCATGCTCGCACGGGCGGCTCCTCCGTCCGCTCCGGACCCCGCCTGATCACGGCAAGGTCACGCCCCGGTCACGCGGGCGGCGGCCAGCTTCCCGGAGAGGACGACGGGCGGGATGCCGACCCCGGGCGTGGTCCCGCAGCCCGCGAGCACGACGTTGCCGAACCGCCGCGGGAGGTTCCGGGACCGGAAGGGCCCGGTCTGGGCGAAGGTGTGCGCGGCCGAGAACGGCGTACCCGCCGCGAGCCCCTGGCGCGCCCAGTCGGCCGGGGTGACCAGGGCGGACACCTCGACGTCGCCGGTGAGGCCGGTGATCCCGCGCTTCTCCAGCACGCCGAGCAGCTCGTCCCGGTAGGCCGGGCCGACCCGGTCCCAGTCCAGGCCCGCGCGCTCGAGGTTGGGGCACGGCGCCAGGACGAAGAGCAGGTCGCGGCCCGCCGGCGCGAGCGCCGGGTCGGTCGCGGTCGGCCGTGTGACCAGCAGCGACGGGTCGCTCATCAGCCTGCCCTCGTCGATGATCTCCGCGAAGGTCCGCTCCCACGCCGCCCCGAAGGAGATGGTGTGGTGGGCGAGCTCGTGCCGCGGGGTGGCCACGCCGAGGTGGGCGACGACCGCGCTCGGCGCCCAGCGCACCGGCACCGGACGCCGGGGGCCGCCGCCGAGCAGCCGGTGGGCGACGGGCAGGTCCGGGGTCAGGACCACGGCGTCGCAGGCCAGGCGCTCCGGCGCGGCCCCGTCGGTCCGGTCCGCGGCGGTGTGCCGCACGGCGGTGACGCGCCCGTCGCGGCGCTCCAGCCCGGTGACCTCGCGGCCGGTCAGCAGCTCGGCCCCGGCGTCGACGGCCGCGGCCGCGAGCGCGTCGCCCACCCGGCGCATCCCGCCGCGCGGGAAGTACACCCCGGCGATCGTATCCATGTAGGCGATCACGCCGTACGCGCCGAGCGCACGGTCCGGCGCGACCCCGGCGTAGAGGGCCTGGAAGGAGAAGATCCGGCGCAGCCGCTCGTCGGGCAGATACCGGGCGATCCGCGGGCCGAGGCGGCCGAACCCGCCGAGCGCGGCCAGCCTGACCAGGTCGGGTCCGAGCAGGGAGAGCGGCGAGTCGAAGTTCGCGCCGATGAACGAGTCCATCTCGGTGCGGTAGAGGTCGGTCAGCCAGGCGCGCAGCCGGCGGTAGCCGTCGGCCGACCCGGGACCGCAGGTGGCGCGGACCTCGGCCTCCATCGCCTCGGCGTCGGTGTGGACGTCGATGGTGGTGCCGTCGGCGAAGGTGGTGCGGTAGGCCGGGTCGAGCCGGACCAGGTCCAGCCGGGCGGCCAGCGAGTCCCCGACCGCGCCCAGCGCCTCGTCGAGCAGCTCCGGCATGGTCAGCACGGTGGGCCCCGTGTCGACCCGGTAGGTGCCCGAGGGGCCCTCGAGGTCCAGCCGGCCCGCCCGGCCGCCCGGGTGGTCGTCCCGCTCCACGAACGTGACCCGGCGGCCGGCGCCGAGCAGGTGCAGCGCCGCGCACAGGCCCGCGAGCCCGGCCCCGACGACCACGACGTGGTCGGTCGGCCCCTCCAGTCGTCTCACCGGCGCGTCACCGGTGCCGGCGGGTCGCCCGCACGGCCAGCTCCTGCAGCGCCGTCGCGGCCGGCTCGGCGATGTCGGCGGCCGTGAGCGCGTCGAGCGCCGCCCCGGTCAGCGCGGCGATGCGCTGCTCGACGGCCTGCACCGCACCCAGGTCGGTGAACAGGTCCCGCAGCCGCTCGACGGCGGCGGGGTCCAGGTCGGGGTCGCCGAGCGCGCCGGTGATCGCGGCCCGGGCGGGCCCGTCGCCGGCCCGTTCCAGGGCGAGCGCGACCAGCAGGGTGCGCTTGCCCTCGCGGAGGTCGTCGCCGGCGGGCTTGCCGGTGACCTCGGGGTCGCCGTAGACGCCGAGCAGGTCGTCCCGCAGCTGGAAGGCCACGCCGATGTCCGCGCCGAACCGCCGGTACGCCGCGACCAGCCGGTCCGGCGCGCCGGCGAGGGCCGCGCCCAGGTGCAGCGGGCGCTCCACGGTGTAGGCCGCCGTCTTGAACCGGTCGATGCGCAGGGCGGCGCCGGGGGAGTCGTCGCCGGTCGCCTGGGTGAGGACGTCCAGGTACTGCCCGCCCAGCACCTCGGTGCGCATCCCGCGCCACGGGTCCCGGGCCCGGGACAGGGTCTCCGCGTCGAGCCCGGAATCCTGGTACATGTCGTCCGCCCAGGTCAGCGCCAGGTCGCCGAGCAGGATCGCGGCCGCGGCGCCGAACCGGGCGGGCGGGCCGGACCAGCCGGCGTCGGCGTGCCGCCCGGCGAACTCGACGTGCACCGTGGGCCGGCCGCGGCGGGTGGCCGAGGCGTCCATCAGGTCGTCGTGCACCAGCGCGGAGGCCTGGATCAGCTCCAGCGCGCTGATCGCGCGCAGCACGGCCGGCGCCTGCGCGTCGGCGGGGTCGCCGCCCGCGCCGCGCCAGCCCCACCACGCGAAGGTCGGGCGGATCCGCTTGCCCCCGCTCAGGACGAACCGGACGAGCGAGTCGACGGCGTCGGCGAACACGGGGCCGATCGCCGCGGCGTCCTCTCGGCGGCGCAGGAGGTAGTCCGCCAGGGCCTGCTCCACCTGCGCGTGGAGCTCGGCGGCCCCCGCGGGCTCGGGTGCCGGGCCCGGCAGGACGTTCGTGGGCGGGGAGGGATGAACCACGCGGCGAGCGTATCGGCGGGACGCACCTTGGGCGCGCCGACGCACGACCGTAGGCTGAACAGGTGACCACGCGAACCGCGCAGCCGCGCACTTCGGTGATCGACCGGATCGGTACGGACCGCCCCGTCTTCTCGGTCGAGTTCTTCCCGCCCAAGGACGAGCAGGGGGAGGCGGAGCTCTGGAAGGCGATCCGCCGCCTCGAGCCCCTCGACCCCGCGTTCGTGTCGGTCACCTACGGCGCCGGCGGCTCCAGCCGGGACCGGACGATCCGGACCACGGCCCGGATCGCCACGGACACCACGCTGGTCGCGATGGCGCACCTCACGGCCGTGTCGCACTCGGTGGCGGAGCTGCGGCACGTCATCGGCTCGTACGCCGCCGCCGGGATCCGCAACGTCCTCGCGGTCCGGGGCGACCCGCCCGGGGACCCGCTCGGCGACTGGGTGGCCCACCCCGAGGGCCTGACCTACGCCGACGACCTGGTCCGGCTGGTCAAGCGGTCCGGCTCGTTCTGCGTGGGCGTGGCGGCGTTCCCGTACGGCCACCCGCGCTCGGCGGACCTCGACAGCGACCTGCAGCGGCTGCTGGCGAAGATCCGGGCGGGCGCGGACTTCGCCATCACCCAGCTGTTCTGGGAGCCGGACGGCTTCCTGCGGCTGCGGGACCGGCTGGCCGCGGCGGGCTGCGAGGTGCCGCTGCTGCCGGGGATCATGCCGCTGCTCAGCGTGAAGACGCTGCGCCGCGGGCCGGAGCTGTCCGGCGCGCCGCTGCCGCCCGGGCTGGCCGAGCGGCTGGAGCCCTACGCGGACGACCCGGCCGCCTTCCGCGCCGCCGGCCTCGACCTCACCGAGGAGCTCTGCCGCAAGCTGCTCGGCGAGGGCGTGCGCGGGCTGCACTTCTACACGCTGAACCGGTCCCTGGCCACGGCCGAGCTGGTCGAGCGGCTGGGGCTGGCGCGCCAGCCCGCCCTGCCGTCACCCACCGCCCCGGCCTGATCTGCCGGCTCACCGGCGCACGGGTGGGTTGCGGGTGCGCCGGGCCAGCGCGACCACGGCCGCGACGGCGCCGAGCACGATCACCGCGAGCCCGAGCGACCAGGCCGTGGCCGACGGGGCCTGCGGGTCGTCGTAGGCCACGACGGCGTTGACGTCGCCGACCTCGCCCGGGGTGAAGTTCCAGCTCACCGTGCCGGCCTCGGAGTCGCCGTTGGTGTCCAGGACCTCGCCCGGGAAGCTGACCTTGAGCTGGAAGTCGGCCCGGTCGACCGGGACGGTGGTGAGGTCGGCCGCGCCCTCGAGCACGATCCGGTTGCCCGCGCGGCGCAGGGTGAGGTGCGCGCGCTCGCTGCCGGAGCCGCCCGCGGCGGTGAGCTGTCCGACCTGGTCGAACGACAGCCCGGAGAACCGCAGCACCGATCCGGTGTAGCCGTCCTGCCGGTACTCGGACACGTCCACATCGGACTCCAGGGCGGGCGGCACGGTGATCGCCGGTCCCGTGTCGTCCGGGCCCTTCTCCGGCGTGGCGATCACGATCTCGCCGGTCACGGTGTCGTCCGGCTGCACGGCGAGGGCCGCCCGCACGCGGGCACAGCCGCCCAGCGCCGCGACCGCCATGGCCACGAGCAGGAGCACGGACACGACCCGGCGGAACCGGGAGGCGCGGCGGGGGCCGTGACGAGCAGGGCCGAGCGGATCGGGGCCGGGTCGGTCACGGCGGGGGGCGGGCGGGGACTGCACGGCGGTCATCGTGCCATCGCCCGGCCCCGGTGCGGCGCACCGACGGGCCGGGGTCACCCGCGTTCGGGGGGCGGCGGCAGCGGCAGGGTCCGGCCCAGCACGGCGAAGGGCCTGCTGTCGCCGGTGAACCGGTGGTCGCGCAGCACGTCCTCGAAGCCGAGCCTGCGGTAGAGCCGCCACGCCCGGCCGGGGGCGCGCGGCGCGTACTCCGGTGTGGACAGCAGGACCATGTGGTGCCCCACGCCGTCGAGCAGCGCGCGCAGCATGCCCTCGCCGAGCCGGGAGCCCTGCGCGTCCGGCCGGACGTGCAGCTCGGTGAGCTCGAAGTAGTCGTGCAGCCAGTCCGGCTGGGCGGGGTCCCGGGCGGCGCCGCGCGCGGCGAGCCCCCGCCGGACCTCCTCGAACCACCACTGCCCGGGCCCGCCCGAGTACCCGTAGGCGATCCCGATCAGGTGGCCGCCCGGGTCCATCCAACCGACGCAGCGCCACCCGGCGCGGCGGGTGTGCTCGAGCCAGAGGTTGCGGCGCTGGCGCGCGGTGCCGGGCGGGTAGCCCATCGCGGCCACGTAGACGTCGAGCGCCTCGCCGAGGTGGTCGGCCAGCTCGACCGACGACAGCGCGACCAGCCGCGGCCGGGCGGGCGCCGCGGTCATCGGGCGGGCTCCGGGCGCGGGCGGGTCATGCGGCCATCTCACCACGGGACGCAACAGGGGGCAGGCGCCGACGGCCGGAGCCCCTCGACCGCACCGGTTCCGTCGGTGGTGACCGGTAGGAGAAGGGCGTGCACACACGGGGCGGGGAGCCCTCCGGGACGTCCTCGGGGTGGCGCGGTCCCGACTTGACGGCCCGCGCCGGACACGCTTCACTGGACGAGTCGAACGCATGTTCGATCCAGGTCGGTCCCGGGGGCGGGGTGGGGGAAGCACCCCCTCCCCGGGTCGGTCTGCGCTGTCCGTACCGACCCCGCCGGCCCGCACCGGCGCGGGCCGGTGCTCGTGTCCAGCCGGGTCCCAGCCGGCCGGAAGGGGAGTGATCTCCGTGAGCACCTTCTCCCGGGTGTTCGGGCCCCGCGAGCCCGCACCGGTCCAGGTCCGCTGGCTCGAGGGCGAGCCGGTGGAGTTCGAACGCAGGCCCGCCCGCCGCGGGTCCCGGTACCTGGTGACGGACGTCCGCGAGCGGTGGATCGAGGAGTCGCCGTGGCCGTTCCCGTCGCCGATGCCGATCGGCGGCGACCAGCTGCGCTGCTGGCGGGTGGAGGCCCGGTCGGCGGAGTCACCGCAGGAGCCCGCCCGGGAGTTCGTGCTGCGGATGCGCGCGGGCCCCGGTGTGTGGGACCTGGTGCGCGTGCCGGAGGCCGGATGAGCGGCGGCCGGGGGTGCCGGCCGGCACCGGCGTCGCGAGCGGTGCGGGGCAGGGCACAGGGGAGAGCACGGGGGACGGCACGGGGACCCGCAGTGGTGCGGGTGTGCAGGGCGAGCGTGAGGACCGGAGGAGCGGACATGACGATCACGACGAGCGAGCGGGCGCCGGCTGCGCCCGTGTCGAAGGCGGCGCTGGGCCTGCTGCGGCAGGCCGCGGAGTGCGTGGCGGACGGGTACCGCGCGCCGGAGCCGCTGCTGCGTTACCCGGCGGCGTACCTCGCCGCGCTGCGGGCCGGCGCCGCGGTCCTGGCGGCGCGGGCGGTCCCGGAGCAGCGGCGCGGGCGGCCGCGAAGCGTCTGGCAGCTGCTCGGCGACATCGCGCCGGAGCTGGGGGAGTGGGCCGCCTTCTTCGCGTCCTGCTCGGACACCCGGGCGGCGGCCGAGGCGGGCATCTCCCGGCTGGTCACCCGCCGCGAGGCGGACGACCTGCTGCGGCAGGCCGAGCAGTTCGTGGGGATCGTGCGGGAGCTGCTCGTCGACCGCTGAGTAATCGCCGGCCGGGAAGTGGGGTCCGGGCCGGTCAGCCCCGGGAGCGGGAGCGCAGCAGCCGCCCGAGGAGGGCGGTGAACACCGCCGCGACCTCGCGGGCGCCGGGCGTGTCCCAGGACTGGATCGGCAGGCAGGCGCCCTGCGCCTGCTGCACCGCGGAGCGGTCCGGCAGCACGCTGCCGAACACCAGCGGGCCGAACAGCTCCCGCAGCTCCGCGATCCGGTAGTCGTGCTCGGCGTTGCGCGGGCGCACCCGGTTGACCAGCACGCCGAGCGGCTGCAGGGCCGGGTTGCCGCGGTCGCGCTCGGCCTGCACGGCGTCGAAGGCCCGTTGCACCCCGGACACCGCGAACATCGTGGGATCGGTCACCAGGATCGCCCGGTCCGAGGCCGCGAGGGCGCTGCGGGTGAGCTGCCCCAGCGAGGGCGGGCAGTCGATGATCACCAGCTGGTAGGGCTCGCCGGGCTTCTCGTCCGTGCGGCCGAGGCTGGAGCCCAGGTCGGGGTCGTCGAGCCGGGAGAGCGCGCGGGCCAGCCGCTCGAGCTGCTTGGTGCTCGGGTCCGGGTGGTTGTGCCGCTCGTTCTGCTCCGAGCCCACCAGCACGTCCAGCCCCTCGCCCCAGGCGCTCGTCGCGATGGCGCGGCGCAGCACCGAGCGGCTCGGTTCGTCCAGCACGTCCGCGACGGTGCCCGTGGTGGGCTCGACGTCGAGCGCGATGGTGGCGTTGGCCTGGGGATCCAGGTCCACGAGGAGGGTGGGGATGCCGTGGTGCAGCGCGGCACCGGCGAGACCGAGGGCGACGGTGGTCTTGCCGACCCCGCCCTTCAGGCTCAGCGTGGCGACGACCTGCACGGCGATCAACCTACAGTCTCGGCGCCACGGCACGTGCGGGCGCCACTAGGCTGCCCGTGTGAACGCGGTGGCAGGCGAGCGTCCGGGAACCGTGAGCGGAGGGGCGGTCCGCCGTGTCCTCGACGCGGAGGTCGAGCGGGCGCGGTCGGCCCGGCCCGACGGCCGGCCCCGGGTGGTCGACGTCGGCGGCGGCAGCGGCTCGTGGGCGGTGCCCCTGGCCGCGGCGGGCTGCGCGGTGACGGTCGTCGACGTCAGCCCCAACGCCCTGGCCGCGCTCGAGCGCCGCGCCCGCGAGGCCGAGGTGCACGCGCTCGTCACGCCGGTGCAGGGCGACGCGGACCAGCTGCCCGAGGTCGTGGCCGATCTCATCGACTCCGGCGGCGCCGACCTGGTGCTCGGGCACGGGCTGCTCGAGGTGGTCGACGACCCGGCGCGGGCCGCGGCCTCGCTCGCCGCGGTGGCAGCCCCGGGCGCGGCCGTGTCGGTGCTGGCCACGAGCCGGCACGCCGCCGTGCTCTGGCACGTCCTGGCCGGCCGGCTGGACGAGGCGCGCGCCGTCCTCACCGATCCGGACGGGCGGTACGGGCCGGACGACACCCTCCGCCGCCGGCTCGACGGGCCCGCGGTCACGGCGCTCCTGGAGGACACCCGGCGGCTGCGCGTCGAGCTGGTGCAGGGCGACGGGCTCCTCGAGGCCTGGTTGCCCCACGCCGTCCGGGACGGCGGTCACGCGGACATGCGGGGTGCCGCGGAGCTCGAGGACCTCGCCGCCGGGGTCCCCGCCCTGCGCGAGGTCGCCGCGCGGCTGCACGTCCTGGCGCGTGCCGTCGCGCCCTGAGCGCTCCGAGCGCCCGGAGCACTCCGGGCGGCTGTCCCACCTGGACGGGAATAGGTGAGATCGATCACCTCTCGGCCGGTGCGGGCGGCCGTTCGAAGATCGGTCTGCCCGGGTTGTGACCTCCGGGTAGTGGACCAGCGCTTTGCCTCGTATCCTCTTGGTCAGACGCCCATCCCGGGCGCTCGTCCGGCCACCCGCGCACCACGGTTGGCAGGACATCCCGTGACCGTTGTGCCGGAGGACGTCATGCCCCTCTCCGAGCACGAGCAGCGCCTGCTCGAACAGATCGAGCGTGCTCTCTACGCCGAGGACCCCAAGTTCGCCTCGACCGTGCGCGGCTCCAAGCTGCGCAAACCGAGCCGGCGCCGGCGGCTCCAGGGCATCGCGCTCTTCGCGGTGGGCCTGGTCCTGCTCGTCGTCGGTGTGGCGGTCGCCCCGCTCCGCGACCTCGTCGGCGCGGTCCCCGTCGTCAGCGTGGTCGGCTTCCTGGCCATGCTCGGGGGCACGATGCTGGCGATCAGCGCCCGCGGAGCCGCCAAGTCCGCCGGCGGGTCGGACGACAAGCAGGCCGAGCCGGACAAGAACCGGTTCACCGGGCGCATGGAAGAGCGCTTCCGGCGTCGGTTCGAACAGGACTGAATCCCGACCACGAGCAGAGCCGCGGCCCGAGAGGCCGCGGCTCTGCTCGTTCGTGCATGAGCGCACGGCGTGCGCGCCCGGCCGTGATCAGGCGGCCGGGGTGCGCTCCTGCGCCGACGCCCGGAGGCCGGTGAGCAGGGAGCGCGGGGCGAGGGTCCGCACCCCCGACTTCCAGCCCCGCCGGCCGGAGCCGCCGATGGCGGCGAGCACGGCCTGCAGCGGCCCGGTGAGCGCGTCCTCGGCGGGCGGCTCGTCGCCGTAACACTCCGCCTCGACCAGCCGCACGATCTCGCGCAGCGCGTCCTGCGCGGTGCTGTCGAGCTCGTGGGCGGCCACGACCGCCCGGGCGGTCCCGCGGACCGTGTCCCCGTCGGACACCGCCGAGCCGCGGTCCCGCGAGGTCGCCAGCACCTCGTCCCACGCCGCGCGTCCGGCGCCCGGGCCGCCCGCGGCGGCCGCGGCGATGCGGCGCTTCCGCAGCACCCGCCGGGCGACGGCCGGTCCAGCCAGCAGCGCCACCACCAGCAGCGCCACGAGCGGGACCAGCACCGGGACGCCCCCGTCCTGGTCCGCGGCCGTCGGATCGGGCTGCGGGATGTCGACCGGCGTCGGCTCCGGCGTCGGCTGCGCGGCCTCGGCCTGCGGCTCCGGCTGCGGCACCTCCTCCTGCGGCACGGCGGGCTGCTCGGCGCCGGGCGGGGCGTCGGCCACGGCCTCGAGGACGTAGGGCGGGACGACCGTGCGGCCGTCCGTGAGCGGGGTCGGGTCGAAGGTCGTCCAGCCGTGGCCGGGGAACCAGGCCTCGACCCAGGCGTGCGCGTCCCGGGTGCTCACGCTGCGGTAGCCGTCGCCCTCGGTGCCGGCGGTGAACCCGACGGCGACCCGCGCCGGCACGCCCTGCGTCCGCAGCATCACGGCCATCGCCGAGGCGAACTGCTCGCAGTACCCCGCGCGCCCGACGGTGAGGAAGTCGACGAGGGCGTCGTCGCCGCTGCCCGGCGCGGTCTCCAGGCTGTACCGGAACTGCGACTGCGGGCCGGTGAAGTACTCGACCAGCGCGATGGCCTTGTCGAAGGGGGTGGCGGCGTCCCGGGTGACGTCGGCGGCGATCTGCGCGACCCGCGGGTCGACGCCGGAGGTGTCCCGGTAGGCCGGGTCCACGCGCGTGGGGCCCGCGGCCGAGCGCAGGTCGTCGGCCGACGGCGCGGGCAGGACGGCCGTCTCCTGCCAGTCCTCCTCCTCGCGGGGACGCGGGGTGTAGGCGATGCCGCTGCTGCGGTCGTAGGCCCACCGGTCGGCGTCGACGCCGGTCACCGACTCGGGCTGGCCGTAGAGCGGGAGCCAGTAGTCCCGGAAGCCGACGTTCTGCACCGCGACCTGGACCCGCTCGCCCTCCGCCGGGTCCTCGGTCAGCGGCCCCGCGAGCGGGACGCCGGGCCGGGGCGTCGCGGCCTGCCAGCCGGAGTTGGCGCGGTAGTCGGAGAGGGTCAGCGCGCGCAGGTAGGTCGGGCGCGGCAGCCCGGTGGTGCGGAAGAGCTCGACCGGCTCGCTCTGGGTGAGCTGCCCGCGCAGCGAGGTGAACGGGTTGAGCCCGATCGCCCCGCCGCTGCCGCCGCCCGCGCCGCCGCTGACGAACCGCCCGGCGGTGCCGACGACGGTCGCCGCGCTGCCGAGCAGCAGTCCGAGCACCCCGGCGACGGCGACGACCGCGATCCCGCCGGTGACGAGGGCGCTCCCGCGGCGCCCCGCGCCGTCCCGCGCGACGAGCAGGAGCCCGTACCCGGCGACCGCGCAGGTGACCGCCCACCAGGGCAGCAGCGCGTCGGACAGCGCGGCCGGCACCGCGACCATGCACAGCAGGGGCACCCCGGCCGCGGCGGGCGCCCCGGCGGACACCGAGACGGCGTGCACGATCACCGCGAGCAGGCCGAACGCGGCCGTGATCAGGAAGAGCATGCCGGCCGTCGGCACCACGGGCGCGACGCCGGAGTCGATCTGGGCAGCGGCCTCCGTGACGTGCTCGGCGAAGGCGCCGAACGCCGCGGGGCCGGGCAGGAACCCGGCCACGGCGTCGTCGCCGAACAGGCCGGTGAGCACGAGGAGCGCGCCGAGCAGTTGACCGACGGCGACGGCCGCGGCGGGCAGCCGCTGCAGCGCGATCCCCAGCCCGACGACCACGGCCACGATCAGCGCCCCGTCGGCGAACCAGGTCCCGCCCTGCACCACGGCGACCAGGCAGGTGCCCGCGAGCAGGACGGCGAGCCCGGCGGCCGCCGCGGCCACCCAGCGGATCCGCGGACGGTCGGCCGGGGGAGCGGCGGCGGGCGGGGCCGGGCGGACGGCGGTCGGTGTGCTCACGGCCGGCCCCTTCGGTCGGTGTTCCTCATCGGGTACCCGCCGCGATCACGGGGCTGCCGGCGACGAGCGCGTCCCAGGCCTGCTCGGGCGTGTGGTCGGCGGTCGCGACGGTGACGTGCCAGCCCGCCCGGCGGAGCACCTCGGCCGCGGCGACCGGATCGGGCGTCGGCTCGCCGGCCGCGTCCCAGGTGTCGACGGCGAGCAGGACCGCGTACCCGCCGCCGGGGTGCCGGCCGGCGAGCTGCCCGGCCTGCTCGGGTGTGCACGCCCCCAGCACGGCGACGACGTCCCGGCCGGCGGCGGTGGACGGGCCGGACAGGTCGGGCCGGGCGGCGGGGCGGAGCACGGCCAGCCCGTCGAGCAGCGGGTCGAGGCCGCCCTCGGCGGCGGCGACCGGCGTGCCGTCCTCGGTCACCACCTCGACCGGCTCGCCGCGGCGCAGCAGGTGCGCGCCGATGCCGGCGGCCAGCGTGACCGCGAACTCGAGGCTGGCGCCGGCGCCGTGGCCGCGGTGCGCCCCGTCGCGGCGGTCCAGCAGCACGGTGACGCCCGCGTGCCAGGGCCGCTCCTCGAGCCGGACCATCAGCTCGTCGTGCCGGGCGGTGCTCTTCCAGTGGACCCGGCGCAGCTCGTCGCCCTGCCGGTAGGTCCGGACCATGACGTCCGGGCTGCCCTGGCCCTGCTGGGCCGCGGCCCCGGGGAGGCCCTCGCCGCTGCCGAGCGCGCGCGGCGCCCCGTGCAGCCCGACGACCCGCGGCACCACCAGCAGCCGGTCGGGCCCCAGCATCTCCCGGGTGAACTCGGCCAGGCCCAGCGCGCCGACGGCCCGCGCGGTCAGCGGCCCCACCCGGTGCGCCCCGCGCAGGGCGGGCCGCAGGGGATAGGTGACGCGCGCGCCGCGGCTCCCGATCCGGTGCACCGTGAACCGCGGGGGCGTCGACGGGACGGGGCCGGCGGCGTCGGGCACGGTGTCGGCGAGCCGCAGGGCGCCGAGCACGGGCCCGCCCCGCAGGTCCAGGGCGACCTCGGCCGGGGTGCCCGCGGCGGTGCGCGCGGGCAGCAGCGTGCGCGCGGCCTGCACCGACCGGCGGGTGCGCACGGCGAGGAGCAGGGAGACCAGCGGCAGCAGGCACACGACCAGCCCGATCCGGAGCAGGTCGCGCTCGTCGAGGACGACGGCGCACACGGCCGTCGCGACCCCGCCGGCCAGGAGGCTGCGCCCCCGGACCGTCAGCCCGAAGGTGCGGGCCCCGGACCGACCCACGGACGGACGGGACCTCACGCCCGCGAGGGTGCCCGCACCGGGATGCGCGACAGCAACCCGCGGACGACGTCGGCGGCGGTGACCCGCGTCGCCCCGGCCTCGGGGGCGACGGTCAGCCGGTGCGCGATGACGGGGACGGCGATCGCCTGCACGTCGTCCGGGACGACGTAGCCGCGACCGGCGAGCGCCGCCTGGGCCCGCGCCGCCCGCACCAGGTGCAGGGTGGCGCGCGGGGAGGCGCCGAGCCGCAGCTCGGGCTGGCGCCGGGTGGCGCCGACCAGGTCGACGCAGTACTGCCGCACCTCCTGGCCGACCCGGATGCGGCGGACGGCCTCGATGACCGAGCGGACGGTGCGGGCGTCGGCCACCGGGCGCAGGGTGTCGAGCGGGTCGGCGCCCGCGTGCTCGTCGATCATCGCGAGCTCGGCGGCCGGGTCGGGGTAGCCGACGCTGATCCGCGCGGTGAAGCGGTCCCGCTGCGCCTCGGGCAGCGGGTAGGTGCCGTCCATCTCGACCGGGTTCTGCGTGGCGACCACCATGAAGGGGCTCGCCAGCCCGTAGGTGCCGCCGTCGACGGTCACCTGGTGCTCGGCCATGCACTCCAGCAGCGCCGACTGGGTCTTCGGCGAGGCGCGGTTGATCTCGTCCGCGATCACGACGTTGGCGAACACGGGGCCGGGCCGAAACTCGAACTCCCCGGTCTGCCGGTTGTAGACGGACATGCCGGTGATGTCGCCCGGCAGGAGGTCCGGGGTGAACTGCACACGGCTGACCGAGCAGTCGAGCGAGCGGGCGAGCGCCTTGGCCAGCGACGTCTTGCCGACCCCGGGGACGTCCTCCACGAGCAGGTGGCCCTCGGCGAGGAGGGTGACCAGCGCCAGCCGGACGACCTCCGGCTTGCCCACGATGATCCGCTGCACGTTCTGCGCGATGCGGCCGGTGAGGTCGGCGACGGCGGCCAGCGGCGGGGGCTCGGGCACGCTCTCGCCGGTCACCGGCGGGCCCTGACGGCTGCTGGTGGTCAAGCCTGCTCCTGTTCGTGGGCGTCCGCGGACGGGTCGGACACGGGGAACTGCAGAAGAACACGGGAACTCTGCACCCCAGTCTGTCAAACGGGTGCGGGGAGCGTCCCCCGGACGTGTCACGTCCACCCCGCCGGGGCGTCCGTCCGGGGCCCCCGCCCGGTCCCCCCACGGCGCCCCACCGACGGCCTCCACCGTCCCCCACCTCTCGCCCCACCCCGCCCCACCGTTACACCCCCACCTCCGTGACCTGCGGTTTTGCGGAAGCGGTGCTGGTGGGGGGCGGTGCCCGAACGCGTCCGCCGCCGGATTCCCCCCACCGGGCCCCACGTCATCCGACCTGCTGAAACACCGAACGGAGGCCTCGTCAGGGGTCTGTTCGAGTTGACGGTGGGGGGAAGTGGGGTAATGTGGCCGCCGTTGGAGCGAGACGGGGCTCCGAGATGAGGTGGGGCGGGTGTTCCTCGGCACCTACACCCCTCGGTTGGACGACAAGGGGCGGCTCACGCTGCCGGCGAAGTTCCGGGACGAACTGCGGGGCGGGTGCATGGTCACGAAAGGGCAGGACCACTGCCTCTACGTGTTCACCCGCGAGGCCTTCACGGAGATGGCCACCAAGGTCGCCTCGGCGCCGCTGACCAGCGAGTCGGCCCGTGCCTTCCAGCGGAACCTCTTCGCGGGAACCGACGAGCAGAACCCCGACGGCCAGGGCCGGATCGCGATCGCCCCGGAGCTGCGCCGGTACGCGGGACTGACCAAGGAGTGCGTGGTGATCGGCGCGTTCACGCGCGTCGAGATCTGGGACGCGCAGTCCTGGCAGGAGTACCAGGAGCGGCACGAGGAGGACTACGCCAAGGCGCAGGAGGAGGTTCTGCCCGGACTGATCTGAGCCCGCACCGCGGGCCCGGCGCGGTCCCCGACTTCGAACACGCGACACCGTCGCCGTCCCGACCCGGACGCCGTGAAGGCCTTCCCGGCCCGACGGCCCTGGCGCACCTTCCCCGGTGCCAGGTCCGTCGGGGCGGGGCGGCCCGCACGGCGGCCAGGTGGGGACGGTGGCACGAGCGGTACACACCCGCCAGGCTGGGGAGCTGGAGCGGGACGACAGCGGCTCGGGACGCCGGCGGGTCCCGGGCCGCTGTGCATGCAGGGCGGTTCCGTGTGCGGGCGCGGGGCCGGGGCGCGGCGGGAGGTGACCAGGTGTCCACGACGGAGGACGAGCCGGGTCCGCACTCCCACGTGCCGGTCATGCTGCCGCGCGTACTGGAGCTGTTCGAACCGGCCCTGCGGGACCGGTCGGCGGTGCTGGTCGACGCCACCCTGGGCCTCGGCGGCCACTCGGCGGCGTTGCTGGCGGCGCACCCGCGGCTGACCCTGGTCGGCCTCGACCGGGACCCGCAGGCGCTCGAGCTGGCCGGTCGGCGGCTCACCGCCCACGCCGGCCGCACGCACCTGGTGCACGCGGTGTACGACCGGATCGCCGAGGTGCTCGCGGAGCTGGGGCTTCCGCGCGTCGACGGCGTCCTGTTCGACCTCGGGGTGTCCTCGCTGCAGCTCGACGCCGCCGAGCGCGGCTTCTCCTACTCCCGCGACGCCGACCTCGACATGCGGATGGACCCCACCACGGGCCCGACCGCGGCCGAGGTCCTCAACACCTACCCGGTGCCCGAGCTGACCCGGATCCTGCGGGAGTACGGGGAGGAGCGGTTCGCCGGCCGCATCGCCTCCGCAGTGGCGAGACGCCGGCAGCAGGAAGCGTTCACCCGCAGCGCCGACCTGGTGGAGCTGCTCTACGCCGCCGTGCCCGCCGCCTCGCGGCGGACCGGGGGGCATCCCGCCAAGCGCACGTTCCAGGCGTTGCGGATCGAGGTCAACCGCGAGCTCGAGGCCCTGCGGACGGCGCTGCCGGCCGCGCTCGACTCGCTGGCGGTGGGCGGGCGGGTCGTCGTGCTCGCCTACCACTCGCTGGAGGACCGGATGGTCAAGCGCGAGTTCACCGCCCGCGCGACCTCCCGGACCCCGGTGGACCTGCCGGTCGAGCTGCCGGGCCACGGCCCGGAGCTGCGGCTGCTGACCCGTGGGGCCGAGGTCGCCACGGACGACGAGATCGAAGAGAACCCGCGCGCCGCCTCCGTGCGGTGCCGGGCCGCCGAGCGCATCCGGGAGGTCGCAGCATGATCCGACACGACGGCAGCAACCCGGCGGACGTCACCGGCGGTGCGGCGTGAGTGCCCCGGTCGCGGACCGGACCCGCACCCGTCGCCCCTCGGTGTCGGTGAGCTGGACGGGCACCGAGGCGCCGAGCCGCCGCATTCCCGCCCAGCGGGGGAGCGTCACCGTCCCCGCGCAGCGGCGCGGGTCCGGGGCGGCCAAGGCCGCGTACGCGCGCCGTGACCAACGCACCCGCCGGCTCGTCGGGACACCCCGGCGCGCCGGGCAGAGGACCGCCACCGGCGGCCGCGCGCAGTTCGTCCTGCTGATCATGGCGCTGCTCGCGACCGGGCTGGTGCTCACGCTGTGGCTGTCCACCGCGGCCGCCGCGGACTCCTACACCCTGCAGGACGCCCGGACGGCGGCGCGGAACCTGACCGAGCAGAGCGAGCGGCTGCACCGCGAGGTGGCGTCGATGGAGTCGGCGCCGGCGCTGGCCCAGCGGGCCACCGAGCTGGGCATGGTCCCGGTGCAGGACCCGGCCCGGCTGGTCGTCGGGCCCGACGGGGCGGTCACGGTCGTCGGGGAGCCGGCCGCGGCCACCCGGCCCCTGGCCCCCGCCCCGGCCGCCCCGGCCGCCCCGGCCGCCCCGGCCGCCCCGGCCGCTCCCAAGTCGGAGGCCAAGCGGGCTTAGGA
>NZ_BSFQ01000006.1 GCF_027922425.1 Pseudonocardia halophobica
CCCCCGCCTCCGCCGAGGCCCCCGCCCCGACCCGGCGCCGCCGCGCGGCGACCCGGCCCGCGGGCGCCCCGGAGCCCAAGCCGACCCCCGGCGTCAACGGGGTCGCCCCGGCCGCCGACGTGGCGAACGGGCAGGTCAACGGGCACGCGCCCGAGCAGGCCGCCAACGGTGCCGCCCCGGCCCCCGAGCAGGCCGGCGGGCAGCCCGCCGAGTCGCCGGAGGGCGAGGAGGGCGGCCGCCGCCGCCAGACCCGCCGCCGCTCCGGCGGCGAGCCGCAGTCGGACACCCTCGAGGCGGTGGCCGCGAGCGTCGGCGCCCCCGAGAAGGAGAAGTCCGACCGCGGCGAGCGGTCCGACCGGGACGGCGAGGGCGGGCGCAACCGCGGCCGCAACCGCAACGACCGCAACGATCGCGGCGAGGGCGGCGGACGCAACCGCACCGACCGCAACGAGCGCACCGACAACCGCGGGGACGGCCGCGGGGACGGCCGGAACGAGCCGCGGGACTCCCGGGCGGACGACGACGGCGACGAGGACGGCGACGGCCGCGGTCGCCGCGGGCGCCGCTTCCGGGACCGCCGCCGGGGCCGCGACCGCGACACCCGCGGGGGCGGCGAGCGCAACGTCGACACCGAGGTGCGCGACGACGACGTCCTCCTGCCGGTGGCCGGCATCGTCGACATCCTGGACAACTACGCGTTCGTCCGGACCACCGGCTACCTGTCCGGCCCGAACGACGTCTACGTGTCATTGTCGATGGTCCGCAAGCACGGTCTGCGCCGCGGCGACGCGATCACCGGCGCCGTCCGCCAGCCCCGCGAGGGCGAGCAGCAGCGGCAGAAGTTCAACCCGCTGGTGCGCATCGACAGCATCAACGGGCGCGACCCGGAGTCGGGCAAGCAGCGGCCGGAGTTCACCAAGCTCACCCCGCTCTACCCGAACGAGCGGCTGCGCCTGGAGACCGAGCCGTCGAAGCTCACCACCCGGGTCATCGACCTGGTCATGCCGGTCGGCAAGGGCCAGCGCGCCCTGATCGTCTCGCCGCCGAAGGCCGGTAAGACGATGGTGCTGCAGTCGATCGCCAACGCGATCACCACGAACAACCCCGAGGTCCACCTCATGGTCGTGCTCGTCGACGAGCGGCCGGAGGAGGTCACCGACATGCAGCGGTCGGTGAAGGGCGAGGTCATCGCCTCGACCTTCGACCGCCCGCCGTCGGACCACACCGCGGTCGCCGAGCTCGCCATCGAGCGCGCGAAGCGGCTGGTGGAGATGGGGCACGACGTCGTCGTCCTGCTGGACTCGATCACCCGGCTGGGCCGCGCCTACAACCTGGCCGCCCCCGCGTCGGGCCGGATCCTGTCCGGTGGTGTCGACTCGACCGCGCTCTACCCGCCGAAGCGGTTCCTCGGTGCGGCGCGCAACATCGAGGACGGCGGCTCGCTGACCATCTTCGCCACCGCGCTGGTCGAGACCGGATCGACGATGGACACGGTGATCTTCGAGGAGTTCAAGGGCACCGGCAACGCCGAGCTCAAGCTGGACCGCAAGCTCGCGGACAAGCGGATCTTCCCGGCGATCGACGTCGACGCGTCCGGCACCCGGAAGGAGGAGCTGCTGATGTCCGGCGACGAGTTCGCCATCAGCGTCAAGCTCCGCCGCGTGCTCGCCGCGCTCGACCACCAGCAGGCGATCGAGCTGGTGCTGGGGCAGCTCCGCAAGACCCGCACCAACATCGAGTTCCTCATGCAGGTCCAGAAGACCACGCCGGGGAACTTCGGCAACGACGACTGACCCGCGCCTCGACGCCCGGCCCCGGTGGGAATCCCCGCCGGGGCCGGGTGGTTGAATGGGTCCGTACGCATCCGGCTCCGGTTCACCCACATCCGGGGGCTCCGCCCCCGGAAGCCCCCGAACGGCGAGGGGTGTGAGACCCGGCGGCCGATCTTCGAGAGGAACATCCCATGCGTGAGGGCATCCACCCCCAGTACGTCGAGACCCAGGTCACCTGCGGTTGCGGCAACTCGTTCACCACCCGCAGCACCAAGACCAGCGGCTCGATGACCGTCGAGACCTGCTCCGCCTGCCACCCCTTCTACACGGGCAAGCAGCGGATCCTGGACTCCGGTGGCCGCGTCGCCCGCTTCGAGGCGCGCTACGGCAAGCGCAAGGCCGCCAAGTAGCTTCCCCGTCCGGCGCCCGTCCCCTCACCAGGGGCCGGGCGCCGTTCGCATGTCAGGGGTGACGACCAGGGAGAGCGGGGTACGTGGTGGCGGTGAGCAGCAGCGCGGCAGGCGTGGACGCGCTGATCGACGAGTACGCCGAGCTGGAGACGCGGCTGGCCGACCCGGCGGTGCACGCCGACGCGACCACGGCCCGCAGGCTCGGCCGGCGCTACGCCGAGCTCGGCCCGGTCGTCGCCGTGGCGCGCGAGCTGGCCGGAGCACGGTCGGACGAGGCCGCCGCGCGCGAGCTGGCCGCCGAGGACCAGGCGTTCGCCGCCGAGGCGGCGGAGATCGCGGCGCGCATCCCGGGCCTGGAGGCCCGCCTGGCCGAGCTGCTGGTCCCGCGCGACCCGCACGACGGCGACGACGTCGTCATGGAGGTCAAGTCCGGCGAGGGCGGCGAGGAGTCCGCGCTGTTCGCGGGCGACCTCGTGCGGATGTACACCCGCTACGCGGAGCGCCGCGGCTGGAAGGTCGAGGTGCTCGACTCCGTCGGCTCCGACCTGGGCGGGTACAAGGACATCACCCTGCTCCTCAAGTCCCGCGCACCGACGCCGGACGGCGTGTGGTCCGCCTTGAAGTTCGAGGGCGGCGTGCACCGGGTGCAGCGCGTCCCGGTCACCGAGTCGCAGGGGCGCATCCACACCTCGGCAGCCGGCGTGCTCGTCTACCCCGACACCGGGGAGGACGCCGAGGTCGAGGTCGACGAGAACGACATCCGGGTGGACGTGTTCCGCTCGTCCGGGCACGGCGGGCAGAGCGTCAACACCACGGACTCGGCGGTGCGCATCACGCACCTGCCCACCGGGATCGTCGTGAGCTGCCAGAACGAGCGCTCGCAGCTGCAGAACCGGGCGCGCGCCATGGAGGTGCTGCGGTCCCGGCTGCAGGCGCTGCACGAGGCCGAGCAGGCCGCGGCGGCGTCGGCGGAGCGGAAGTCGCAGGTCAGGACGGTCGACCGGTCCGAGCGCATCCGCACCTACAACTTCCCGGAGAACCGGATCTCCGACCACCGGGTGGGCTACAAGGCGCACAACCTCTCCGCGGTGCTCGACGGCGACCTCGACGACGTCGTCGGCGCGCTGACGAAGGCCGAGCGGGCCGAGGCGATCGCCGCCGCCGAGGGCGCGTGAGGCACGCGTGAGCCGGGAGCCCCTGCGGGTGGCGATCGCGGAGGCCGAGCGGTCGCTGGCGGCGGCCGGGATCGAGTCGCCCCGGGTGGAGGCGGAGTTCCTGGCCTCGCACGTCGTCGGCGTGCCGCGCGGGCGGCTGATGCTGCACCCGCTCGTCGACCCGCCGCAGGTGGACGAGCTGCGTCGGCTCGTGGCCCGGCGCGCCACCCGCGAGCCGCTGCAGCACGTCCTCGGCACGGCCGTCCTCGGACCCGTCGAGGTCGCCGTCGGGCGCGGGGTGTTCACGCCGCGCCCGGAGACCGAGCTGCTCCTCGAGTGGGGCCTGCGGCAGCTGCGCGGCGTCGAGAACCCGCTGGTCGTGGACCTGTGCACCGGCACAGCGGCGCTCGCGCTCGCCTTCGCCGAGAGCCGTCCCGACGCGCGGGTGCACGCCGTCGACATCGACCCCGGCGCCCTGAGCTGGGCGCGGCGGAACATCGCGGCCCACGGCGACCGCGTCACGCTGCACGCCGCGGACGTCCGCTGGCCGGACCCGCTGCCCGAGCTCGAGGCCCGCGTCGACCTCGTGGTGTGCAACCCGCCGTACGTGCCCGAGGGGACGCCGGTGCCGCCCGAGGTCGCGGACTGGGACCCTGCCGTCGCCGTGTTCGGCGGGGCGGACGGGCTGGCCCTCATCCCCGCGGTGATCTCGCTCGCCGCGACCCTGCTGCGGTACGGCGGCGGGCTCGCGATCGAGCACGACGACACCCACGGCGAGTCCGTCCCCGCCCTGCTCCGGCGGCGCAAGGTGCTCACGGAGGTCCAGGAGCACGCCGACCTCAACGGCCGCCCCCGCTTCGCGACCGCCCGTCGCACCACCCCCGCCTGACCGATCCGCGAGTCGCGAGCTTCGGCACCGCGAGTCGGGAGCTTCGGCACCGCGAGTCGGGAGGTTCGGCACCGCGAGTCGGGAGGTTCGGCACCGCGAGTCGGGAGGTTCGGCACCGCGAGTCGGGAGCACCGGCACCGCGAGTCGGGAGTTCTGCATGTCATCGGGGGTGCGGACACGGGCGTCGGGGCTCGGTCGTAGGGTGCCCGACGTGACTGCTCCGGCCGTTCCCGTCTACGACTGCTCCGACCCCGACGCCCGCGTCGAGGGGCTGGCCGCCGCCGCCCGCGCCGTGCGGGCCGGACAGCTCGTCGTGCTGCCGACGGACACCGTGTACGGCCTGGGCTGCGACGCCTTCTCCTCGACCGCGGTCCGCAGCCTGCTCGCCGCCAAGCACCGCGGCCCGGACATGCCGGTGCCCGTGCTGGTCGGGTCGTGGTCCACGATCGACGGCCTGGTCCTCGGCGTCCCCGCCACCGCCCGCGCGCTGATCGAGGCGTTCTGGCCGGGCGGGCTCTCCCTCGTCCTGCCGCACGCCCCGTCGCTGTCGTGGGACCTCGGCTCCACCAAGGGCACCGTGATGCTGCGGATGCCGCTGCACCCGGTGGCGCTCGAGCTCCTCCGCGAGGTCGGCCCCATGGCCGTGAGCAGCGCGAACATCTCCGGCCGCCCGCCCGCGAGCACCGCCGCCGAGGCCCTCGACCAGCTCGCCTCCTCCGTGGCCCTCTACCTCGACGGCGGCCCCAGCGGCGACCCGGTGGCCTCCACCATCGTCGATCTGACGGGCAAGCAGCCCCGCATCCTCCGCGAGGGCGCGGTCACCCGCGCCCAGGTCGCCGAGGTCGTGGGCCAGGACGTCCCCCTCGGCTGACCGGCTTCGCCGAGAAGGAGCTGAGGGCTCGCAGCGGTCGCCCTATCGACCTGGAGCTCCTGTCGATCATGCTCGGGCGCGGGGAGCCGCGGTCAGCGCGGGCCTCGGTGCCGGCCGTGCGCATTCCGGCCCGCGGCGTAGCGGGGGCGGTGAGCGTGCGAGGGTGCTCGACTCACCGTTCCTCGGCTCGGACGCCGTCCGCGCCGGCCTGATCACCCGCGGCGTGCTCCGCGGCCCGCGCTTCGTGCGGGTCTTCCCCGACGTCTACGTGCCGGCGGGCCTCGCGCCGACCTTCGACGTGCCGAGCCGCGCCGCATACCTACACGTCGAGCGGCGGGGCGGCGTGCTCGCCGGATACTCGGCGGCACAGCTGCTGGGGGCGTCGTGTGAGCCGCGGGGCACCGGCCGAGGTGCTGGTGCCGGCCCATGTCCCGCGCCACCCCGGCCTGCTGGGGCACCAGGGCACGGCCGCGCCGCACGACCTCCGCCGTGTCGGGCCACCGGGTGGAGGCGCGGTCGTGGTCACCGGGCGGGTGCGGACCGCATGGGACCTCGCGAGGCGCCTCGACCTGGTGGAAGCGGTCGTCGCCGTCGACGCGCCGGCCCGACCGCCCGGCCGGGTGGCCCGTTGTGCTTCGACCCTGCCGCCCTGCTGACCCGCCGCGCGGCGAACCCCGGCGCTCGCGGCTCCCGGCGGCTCGAGCGCGTAGTCGCCCTCGCCGCGCCGCGCGCCGAGTCGCCGATGGAGACCAGGCTCCGGCTCGTCCTGGTGCTCGGCGGGCTCGCCGCACCGGTCGTGCAGTACGTCCTGTGCGAGGCCGGCGGTCGAACCATCGCCCGCCTCGATCTGGCGTACCCGCAGGCCAGGCTGGCCCTCGAGTACGACGGCGGCGACCACGACGACGCCCTCGACCGCGAGCGCGACCTGCGGACCGGTGCGCTCGGGTGGCACACGATGCGCTTCCAGGCAGCCGACATCGTTCGCCACCCGGAGCGCACTCTGCGCCTGGTGGGTGCCCAGCTGGCCCACCACACCGCGCTCCTCGCCGCCGAGAAGGAGCTCACGTCTCGATGATCATGCTCCGACAGCCCTCAGCTCCTGATGATCGAGCCGGGAGGCCCACCTCGGCGGCCAGGCGGGTGGACAGGGCGTGGAAGTGTTCCTCGTGCGCCACGACCACGTTGTGGGTGTGGCCGAAGAGCTCGAAGCCGATGGCGCCGAAGAGGCCCGACCAGGCCAGCACCAGCCGTCCGCCGAGCCCGGTGCCCTCCGGGAGGCCCAGCTCGTCGAGCAGGCCGGGGTGGATGGTGGCGTCGTCGTCGCCGGGTGGGGGAGTGACGGCGCCGGAGGCGATCCCGTCCCGCAGCACACCGGCCAGCACGAGCGCGACGCGACCCGCGGGGCCCGTGGTGTCCTGCGGCGCCGAGTACCCGGGCACGGGGGAGCCGTAGAGCAGCGCGTACTCGTGCGGGTGCGCCAGCGCCCAGCTCCGGGCCGCGGTGCAGGCCGCGTGCCAGCGGCCGAGCAGGTCCTCGCGCGCGACGGCGGCCTCGGCGAGCTCGGCGGCCTCGCCCAGCGCGTCGTAGCCCTCGACGATCAGCGTGGTGAGCAGGTCGTCCCGGCTGGGGAAGTACCGGTAGACCGCCGACGACACCATCCCCAGCTCCCGCGCGACGGCCCGCAGCGACAGCGCCGCCGCGCCCGAGGTGGCGAGGTGCGTCCGGGCGACGTCGACGATCTCGGCGGTGAGCTGCGCGCGGACGCGCTCGCGGGCCGTCCGGGGCGCGGAGCGGGGGGAGGTCATGCGAGGAGTCTCCCAGCACTGGCGGAGCGGCGTCCACATCAGCGAGCACCGATCCGGAAAGCGCCCCGGGTCGTACGGTCCGTGCACGACCCGGTGACGCTCCGCAGGACCGTGGATTTGTGAGCGGGTCCTCGTCGGACGGGGAGGAACCGCAGGTAGCCTGGTCCACCGTGAGTGCGCACAGCGAGAACGCCCCCGGTCAGGACGTGCCGTTCTGGGGCCCGGACTTCGGAGCCCTGCAGCAGGAGGACCCGGAGATCGCCGGCGTCGTCCTCGACGAGCTGGAGCGCCTCCGCGGCGGACTGCAGCTGATCGCCAGCGAGAACCTCACCAGCCCGGCCGTCCTCGCGGCGTTGGGGTCCACGCTCTCGAACAAGTACGCCGAGGGCTACCCGGGCCGCCGCTACTACGGCGGCTGCCAGGTCGTGGACCAGGCCGAGGAGATCGGCAACGCGCGCACGAAGGCGCTGTTCGGCGCCGAGCACGTCAACCTCCAGCCGCACTCCGGCGCCAGCGCGAACCTCGCCGCCTACGCGGCCTTCGCCAAGCCCGGGGACACCGTGCTGGCCATGGACCTCAAGCAGGGTGGCCACCTCACCCACGGCAGCAAGGTCAACTTCTCGGGCCTCTGGTTCCACGCCGTGTCCTACACGGTGCGCGAGGACTCCGAGCTCATCGACTACGACCAGGTCCGCGACCTGGCGCTGGAGCACAAGCCGAAGATCATCATCGCGGGCGCCACGGCCTACCCCCGGCTGATCGACTTTGCGCGGTTCCGCGAGATCGCCGACGAGGTCGGCGCCAAGCTGATGGTCGACGCCGCGCACTTCATCGGCCTGGTCGCCGGCAAGGCGATCCCGTCGCCGGTGCCGTTCGCGGACGTCGTCACCGCGACCACGCACAAGGTCCTGCGCGGCCCGCGCGGCGGCATGATCCTCGCCCGTGAGGAGCACGCGAAGGCGATCGACAAGGCCGTCTTCCCGTTCTCCCAGGGCGGCCCGCTGATGCACTCGGTGGCCGCGAAGGCCGTCGCGATGAAGGAGGCGGCGCAGCCCGCCTACCAGGCGTACGCGAACCAGGTCATCGCCAACGCGCAGGCGCTGGCCAAGGGCCTCGAGGCCGAGGGCATGCGCGCCGTCTCCGGTGGCACCGACACGCACCTCGCGCTGATCGACCTGCGCCCGATCGGCGTGACCGGCGGCGAGGCCGAGGCCCGCTGCGACCTGACCCGCATCACGCTGAACAAGAACGCCATCCCGTACGACCCGGCCCCGCCGATGAAGCCCTCGGGCATCCGGGTGGGCTCGCCCAGCACGACCACGCAGGGCATGGTCGAGTCGGACATGGCGGAGATCGCCTCGCTGCTGGCGCGCGCGGTCAAGGCGGAGCACGGCACCACGGCGGGCGATCGCGAGCTGGCGGACGTCGCGCAGGCCGTCTCCGCCCTGGTCTCGCGCGCCCCCGCCTACCCGCGCGGCTGACCCGGCCCGCGCGCACGCGGTGGTGCTCGCCCAGTCCTCGTACGGCCAGTCCTCCTTCGGGTTGGGCCTCCCGATCCGGGAGTACCTGCTGGTCGGGCTGGCCGCCGCCGTCGTGACGTTCCTGCTGGTCGGCCTGGTGCGGGTGCTGGCGCTGCGGCTCGGCGCCGTGGCCTGGCCGCGCGGCCGGGACGTCCACGTCACGCCGACGCCGCGGTGGGGCGGGCTGGCGATGTTCGGCGGCGTGCTCGCCGGCATCGGGCTGGCCGCCCAGCTGCCCGCGCTGCGCCTGGCCTTCGACTACTCGCGGGACGTCCAGGGCGTGCTGCTCGCGGCCGTGCTGCTGGTCGCGGTGGGCGCCCTGGACGACCGCTTCGAGCTCGACGCGATCACCAAGGCCGCCGGCCAGGTCACCGCGGCGGGCGTGCTGGTGCTGTTCGGCGTGCAGTTCTCGGTGTTCTGGATCCCGTGGGGCGGCGGCGGGACCGGCATCTCCGGCTCGATCCTGTCCCTGGGGCCCGAGCAGGGCGTCGTGCTCACCGTGGTGCTGACCGTCGCGCTGGTCAACGCCATGAACTTCGTCGACGGGCTCGACGGGCTCGCCGCCGGCATCGGCCTCATCGCCGCCACCGCGACCTGTGCCTTCGCGATCGGCCTGATCCGCGAGAACGGCAACGACGCGGCGGCCTACCCGCCCGCGCTGATGGCGTCCGTGCTGGCCGGGGCATGCCTGGGGTTCCTGCCGCACAACTTCAACCCGGCCCGCATCTTCATGGGCGACTCCGGCTCGATGCTGATCGGGCTGATGCTCGCCGCCGCGACGACGAGCGCGTCGGGCAAGATCCCGATCACCACGACCACGGACGGCACGGACGTCCTGGCGCTCTTCGCCCCGCTCATCGTGCTGGCCGCGGTGGTGTTCGTGCCGCTGCTGGACCTGCTCATGGCGGTCGTCCGGCGCACCCGGGCCGGGATGAGCCCCTTCTCGCCTGACAAGATGCACCTGCACCACCGGCTGCTGGAGATCGGGCACAGCCAGCGGCGCGCGGTGCTCCTGATCTACCTGTGGGCGGGCATCCTCGCGTTCGGCGCGGTGGCGCTCGCCCTGATCGACGACCCGGCCTTCGTGCTGTGGGCGGTCGCGCTCGGCCTGGGCGTGGCGGTGCTCGCCACCGCCGTGCCGCGCGCCCGCACCGCGCGGCGGGCCGGGTCCGCGGGGCCGCCCCGACCCGGCGCCCCGCCGCGAGCCACCGGGCGGACCTGACACCAGCGGCCCGTCCCGGCCGACGAGGAGTGACCATGAGCGAGAACCCGGACCCCGCCCCCGCGGCCGAGCAGCCGCACGTCCGCACCGTGCTGCGGCTGGCCGCCGCCATGCAGAAGGCCGCGATCGTGGGTGGTGTCGCGGTCAGCGTGGTTGCGATCGTCCTGTCGGTGCTGCTGCGGGGTGTTCCCGGCCTGATCGGTGGCCTGCTCGGGGTGGTGATCGGGTTGGCCCTCGGGTTCATCGGCACCGCGGTGATGAAGGGGACGGCCCGCGCGACGCCCGGGGGCGTGATGGTGGGCGCGATGGCGTCCTTCGCCGGCAAGTTCGTGATCCTGCTGGTCTTCCTGCTCGTCTTCCGGGGTACGACCCTCTTCGACAACCAGACCTTCGCCTTCAGCCTCCTGGGCGTCACCGTCGGCTGGATCGCCGGCGAGGTCGTCGGGTTCGTGCGCGCGAAGGCTCCGTCCGTCGACGTCTGACGGGTCGTCCGCACCTGCTCGCCCAGGTCGTCGAGACTCGCTCGTTGGGCTGATCGGGTGAAGTTGCGGATCCTGTCCGCGGTGTCCGAGATGTCCGTGATGGCGCTCTCAAAGCGACCTGCGTCACACGCTCCCGGAACTTCTACAGGCGATAGAGCGACGTCGGGCGCCCGTGGGGGTGCCGGAGGGTAAGGATCGGGCCGCCCGGGGCCGTCGAGGCAGGTCGTACCGGGTAAGTGCGCCGTAACCCGGCTGATAGGGTCCGTCGTGATGGAGCAGGAACGGCCGCACAAGGCGAGCGGCGGCCCCGGCGGGACGTCGGGGCGCACGCCGCCACCCGGCGAGGCCTGGACCGCTCTGTCGCACCTCCTCACCGGAATCCTCCTCTTCGGGGGAATCGGGTGGGGGGTGGACGAACTGTTCGACCTACGGGGCTTCACCGTGGCCGGCCTGCTGGTCGGTACGGCGGCCTCGATGTACTTGATCTACGTCAGGTACGTTAAGTCCTGATCGTCTCGATTCCGCAGGCTCCGGCTCCCCGGACGGCGGAACCGGAAGGAGCATTGGGTGACCACGACGGCCACCGCCCCGGCGCCGGGGTTCGAAGCCCCGGGGGTCGAGGACTTCCAGCTGCCGCCGGTCTTCGGGCCCGTGACCAAGCCGGTCCTGGAGCTCGTGCTCGCGGCGGTCATCATCGCCGCGTTCTTCCTGGTGGCCGTGCGCAAGCCTGCGCTCGTGCCGGGGAAGACGCAGTTCCTCGGCGAGGCCTTCCACGGCCTCGTCCGGAACACGATCGCGCGGGACATGATCGGCGGGCGCGACTTCGTCAAGTACGTGCCGTTCCTGACCGCGCTGTTCGCCTTCATCCTGGTGAACAACCTGTTCGGGATCATCCCGTTCATCCAGTTCCCCACCTTCTCGCACCCGAGCGTGCCCTACGCGCTGGCCGCGCTCGTGTACGTCGTGTTCACGTACGCGGGCATCCGCAAGCACGGGTTCGGCGGCTACGTGCGCCTGTCGACCTGGCCGCCGGACGTGCCGTGGTGGGTGCGGATCATCCTCACGCCGATCGAGTTCCTGTCGAACCTGGTCCTGCGGCCGGTCACGCTGTCGCTGCGGCTCTTCGGCAACATGTTCGCCGGCCACCTGCTGTTGTTGCTCTTCGTCCTCGGCGGCGAGTACATGCTGCTCGAGGCGGGCGACTGGCAGCTGAAGGTGCTGTCCCCGTTCGCCTTCCTGATGGCGATCGTCTTCACGTTCTTCGAGGCGTTCGTGCAGGTCATCCAGGCGTACATCTTCGTCATGCTCACGGCGTCGTACATCGGCACCGTCCTCGCGGACGACCACTAGGTCCCGTCGAGTCCCACCCAGAGACCCTTCGGAACCGCGGGACGGCCGCGGACCCGGATCGAAAGGAAAGCGCAATGATCACCGGTAACCTGAACGCCATCGGCTACGGCCTCTCGGCCATCGGCCCGGGTATCGGCGTCGGCATCGTCTTCGCGGCCTTCATCAACGGCGTCGCCCGCCAGCCGGAGGCCCGCGGCCAGCTCCAGGGCATCGCGTTCATCGGCTTCGCCCTCTCCGAGGCCCTCGCGATTCTGGGCCTGGTGCTCGCGTTCGCCCTCTGACGCACCCCCTGAACCACAGGTGACGCGGAGGAGCACACCATGACAATCGCCGCGGAGGAGCTGAACCCGCTCGTCCCGCACCTCGCCGAGATCATCGTCGGTCTCGTCGCGTTCGGCCTGCTGTTCTGGGTCCTCGCGAAGACCGTGTTCCCGCAGTTCGAGAAGCTGTACGCGGAGCGCACGGACCAGATCGAGGGCGGCCTCAAGCGGGCCGAGTCGGCGCAGGCCGAGGCCGATGCGCTGAAGAAGCGGTACGAGGACCAGCTCGCGGGCGCGCGGGCCGAGGCGGCGCGCATCCGCGACGACGCCCGGGCCGAGGGTCAGCAGATCAAGGCCGAGCTGCGCACCGAGGCCGAGGAGGAGGCCGCGCGGATCCGGGCGCGTGCCGAGGAGCAGGTCGTGGCGCAGCGCGAGTCCGCGGAGCGGTCGCTCCGCGGCGAGATCGGCGGCCTGTCGGCCGAGCTGGCCGAGCGCATCCTCGGGTCGGAGCTCGCCGACCCGCGGCGCCGGTCGGCCACCGTCGACAGCTTCCTCTCGGAGCTCGACGCGATGGCCCCGGCCCAGACGACCGGGGCGAGCTGATGGCGCTCGTCCTGGCGGCCACCAGCCGCGAGTCGCTGGGCGAGGTCGCGCAGCGGTTCGAGACCCGGCTCGGCCCGCTGGCCGCGGGAGACCGGCAGAAGCTGGGCGAGGAGCTCTACGCCGTCACCCGGCTGCTGGTCGCCGAGCGCACCCTGCGCCGGGCGCTCTCCGACCCGGCCACCTCGTCGGAGCAGCGCGTCCGGCTCGCCGACGGCGTGCTGAGCGGCAAGGTCGCGCCGGCCACCCTCGAGAGCGTCGGGGACCTGGTCGCGGCCCGCTGGTCCGGTCCCGCCGACCTGGTCGAGGCGACCGAGTCGCTGGCCCGCACGGCGCTGCTGGCCGCGGCCGAGAAGCAGCGCGCCCTCGACGACGTCGAGGACCAGCTGTTCCGGTTCGGCCGGATCCTGGAGCGCGAGCCGCAGCTCACGGCCCTGATGTCGGACGCGGACGTGCCGGCGGACAGGCGGGTCGGGCTGCTGGACTCGGTGCTGGGCACCAAGGTCTACCCGGTCACCGCGGCGCTGTTGCGGGACCTGGTGCGGACCCCGCGGGCCCGGCACCTCGACGTCGCCGCGGAGGAGCTGTCCGAGCTCGCCGCGGCCCGGCGCAACCGTTCGGTCGCCTACGTGCGCACGGCGGTCGCCCTGAGCGAGGCGCAGGAGCGGCAGCTCACCGCCTCCCTCACGCGCCTCTACGGCCGGGACGTCGCGTTGCAGGTGGAGCTCGACGAGAGCCTGCTGGGCGGAATGGTCATCAGGGTCGGCGACGAGGTCATCGACGGCAGTGTGTCCGGCAAGCTCGCCGCGGCCCGCCGGTCGATCCCCAGCTGACCGCCCCCGTTTCGAAGAGAAGGAACTGACGACAGCCATGACAGAGCTGACGATCTCCCCGGAGGAGATCCGGAGTGCGATCTCCAGCTACGTCTCGTCGCTGGAGACCGGGACCTCCCGCGAAGAGGTGGGCACCGTCTCCGACACCGGTGACGGCATCGCCCACGTCGAGGGCCTGCCCTCGGCGATGACCAACGAGCTCCTCGAGTTCGCGGGGGGCGTGCGGGGTGTCGCGCTGAACCTCGACGCGCGCGAGATCGGCGCCGTGATCCTGGGCGACTACGGCGGGATCGAGGAGGGCCAGCAGGTCAAGCGGACCGGCGAGATCCTCTCGGTGCCGGTCGGCGACAAGTTCCTGGGCCGGGTCATCGACCCGCTGGGCGCCCCGATCGACGGCCTGGGCGACATCGAGGCCGAGACCCGCCGGGTGCTGGAGCTCCAGGCCGCCTCCGTGATGGAGCGCCAGGAGGTCCGCGAGCCGCTGCAGACCGGCATCAAGGCCATCGACGCGATGACCCCGATCGGCCGCGGCCAGCGCCAGCTGATCATCGGTGACCGCAAGACCGGCAAGACCGCGGTCTGCGTCGACACGATCATCAACCAGCGGCAGAACTGGGAGTCGGGCGACCCCAAGAAGCAGGTCCGCTGCATCTACGTCGCGATCGGCCAGAAGGGCTCCACGATCGCCGGTATCCGGCAGTCGCTGGAGGACGCGGGCGCGCTCGAGTACACGACGATCGTCGCCGCCCCGGCGTCCGACCCGGCCGGCTTCAAGTGGCTCGCCCCGTACACCGGCTCGGCCCTCGGCCAGCACTGGATGTACGCCGGCAACCACGTGCTCATCGTCTTCGACGACCTGTCCAAGCAGGCCGAGGCGTACCGCGCGATCTCGCTGCTGCTGCGCCGCCCGCCGGGCCGCGAGGCCTACCCGGGCGACGTCTTCTACCTGCACTCCCGCCTGCTGGAGCGCTGCGCCAAGTTGTCGAACGACCTCGGCGCGGGCTCGATGACCGGCCTCCCGATCATCGAGACCAAGGCCAACGACGTGTCGGCGTACATCCCGACGAACGTCATCTCGATCACCGACGGCCAGGTCTTCCTCGAGTCGGACCTGTTCAACCAGGGCGTCCGGCCGGCTATCAACGTCGGTATCTCGGTCTCCCGGGTCGGTGGCTCGGCGCAGATCAAGGCGATGCGCTCGGTGTCCGGCTCCCTGCGCCTGGACCTGTCCCAGTACCGCGAGCTGGAGGCCTTCGCCGCCTTCGGTTCGGACCTCGACGCCGCGTCGGCCGCCGCGCTGGGCCGCGGCGAGCGCCTGGTCGAGCTGCTCAAGCAGGCCCAGTACGCGCCGTTCGCGGTCGAGGACGAGGTCGTCTCGATCTGGCTCGGCACCTCCGGCCAGCTCGACACGGTCCCGGTCGCGGACATCTCGCGCTTCGAGACCGAGTTCCTCGACCACGTCCGCCGCAACCACGAGGGCGTCCTCGCGGAGATCCGGGACACCGGGCTGCTCAAGGACGAGAACGTCGACCGGCTCAAGGGCCTGGTGGACGAGTTCAAGAGGAACTTCACCGCGTCCGACGGCTCCTCCGTGGTCAAGGAGGAGAAGGCCGAGGCCCTCGACGAGGACCAGGTCGACCAGGAGACGGTCAAGGTCAACAAGCCGGCGCCGGCTTCGAGCTGACGGGTAGGGACCGATGGCGGCACAGATCCGTGTGCTGCGGCGGCGGATCAGGTCGACGCAGTCCATCAAGAAGATCACGCGTGCGATGGAGCTCATCGCGACCTCCCGGATCGCGAAGGCCCGGGCGCGGGTCGAGGAGGCCAAGCCGTACGCCGAGCAGATGACGGCCACGCTCACCGAGCTGGCCAGCAACTCGGCGCTCGACCACCCCCTCCTCGTCGAGCGGGAGAACCCGAAGCGGGCCGCGGTCCTCGTCGTGACGAGCGACCGTGGCCAGGCGGGCGGCTACAACGCCAACGTGCTCAAGGAGGCCGAGCAGCTCCAGGCGCTCCTGCGGGACCAGGGCAAGGAGCCGGTGCTCTACGTGGTCGGGCGCAAGGGCGTGAACTACTACCGGTTCCGCCGGCGGCAGATCGAGGCCTCCTGGACCGGGTTCTCGGAGCAGCCGAACTACGAGAACGCCGCCGAGGTGGCACGCACCCTGGTGAAGGCGTTCATGGCGGGGGCGGACGACACCGACGAGTCCGACGGCGACGACGGTGTCCGCGGCGTCGACGAACTGCACCTGGTGTACACGCAGTTCCGGAACATGGTGAACCAGGTGCCGCAGGCGCGGCGGATGGCGCCGATGGAGGTCGAGTACGCCGGCGAGGGCGAGGGGGTCGACGCCACGACGTCGGAGACGGAGACCGGCGGCGCGACCGGTGTCCGGCCCGGCGAGTCGGGCCCGGGCTCCGACGACGGCCCGGCGCGGCTCTACGCCTTCGAGCCGAGTGCGGACGTCCTGTTCGACGCGCTCCTGCCGAAGTACGTCGGGGCGCGGTTGTTCGCGGCGCTGCTCGAGTCGGCGGCGTCGGAGTCGGCCAACCGGCAGCGGGCCATGAAGGCCGCGACCGACAACGCGAACGAACTCATCCGTACCCTGACGCTGGAGGCCAACCAGGCCCGTCAGGCCCAGATCACCCAGGAGATCAGCGAGATCGTCGGTGGCGCCGACGCTCTCGTCAGCGCAGGAAGTGAGAGCTGATGACCGCCACCGTTGAGAACACGGCCGCCGGCACGACAACGGGCCGCGTCGTCCGGGTCACGGGCCCGGTCGTCGACGTCGAGTTCCCGCGCAACGCCGTCCCAGACCTCTACAACGCCCTGCAGGTGAAGGTGGAGTTCGGCGACCTGGCGAAGACGCTGACCCTGGAGGTCGCCCTGCACCTGGGCGACAACCTGGTCCGCGCGATCTCCATGCAGCCGACGGACGGCCTCGTCCGGGGCCAGACGGTCGAGGACCTCGGCCGCCCGATCTCGGTGCCGGTCGGCGACCAGGTCAAGGGGCACGTGTTCAACGCGCTCGGCGACTGCCTGGACGATGCGGACTTCAAGCCGACCGGTGACCTGTGGAGCATTCACCGCAAGGCGCCGAACTTCGACCAGCTCGAGGGCAAGACCGAGATGCTGGAGACCGGCATCAAGGTCATCGACCTGCTCACCCCGTACGTGCAGGGCGGGAAGATCGGCCTGTTCGGCGGTGCCGGCGTGGGCAAGACGGTGCTCATCCAGGAGATGATCACCCGTGTCGCCAAGAACTTCGGTGGTACGTCGGTGTTCGCCGGTGTCGGCGAGCGCACCCGTGAGGGCAACGACCTCATCACGGAGATGACCGAGTCCGGCGTCATCAACGACACCGCCCTGGTGTTCGGGCAGATGGACGAGCCGCCGGGCACGCGTATGCGCGTCGCCCTCTCGGCCCTGACGATGGCGGAGTACTTCCGCGACGAGCAGGACCAGGACGTGCTGCTCTTCATCGACAACATCTTCCGGTTCACCCAGGCCGGCTCCGAGGTCTCCACGCTGCTGGGCCGGATGCCCTCGGCGGTGGGCTACCAGCCGACCCTGGCGGACGAGATGGGCGAGCTGCAGGAGCGGATCACCTCGACCCGCGGCCGCTCGATCACCTCGATGCAGGCGATCTACGTGCCCGCGGACGACTACACCGACCCTGCGCCGGCCACCACGTTCGCCCACCTGGACGCGACGACGGAGCTCTCCCGCCCCATCTCGCAGAAGGGCATCTACCCGGCGGTGGACCCGCTGAGCTCGACCTCGCGGATCCTGGACCCGCAGTACATCGGCGAGGAGCACTTCCGCGTCGCCAACGAGGTCAAGCGGATCCTGCAGAAGTACAACGACCTGCAGGACATCATCGCGATCCTCGGTATCGACGAGCTGTCCGAGGAGGACAAGCAGCTCGTCGGCCGGGCCCGCCGGATCGAGCGCTTCCTGTCGCAGAACCTGCTGGTCGCCGAGCAGTTCACCGGCCAGGCCGGCTCGACGGTCCCCCTCAAGGAGACCATCGAGTCGTTCGACAAGATCGCCAAGGGCGAGTTCGACGACGTGCCCGAGCAGGCCTTCTTCCTCTGCGGTGGTCTCGAGGACCTCGAGAAGAACCGCAAGAAGCTCGAGGGCTGACCATATGGCTGAGATGACGGTGGAGCTGGTCGCGGTCGAGCGGCGGCTCTGGTCGGGCGAGGCGAGCTTCGTGCTCGCCCGCACGACCGAGGGCGAGCTGGGCATCATGCCCGGCCACGAGCCCACGCTCGCGCAGCTCGAGGAGGCGGGCGTCGTCCGGATCGACCCGGTGGAGGGCTCGCCGCTCACCGTGGCCGTGCACGGCGGCTTCCTGTCGATCTCGCCGGAGCGCGTGTCGATCCTGGCCGAGTTCGCCGAGCTGGCCGACGAGATCGACGTCAGCCGCGCCCGCTCGGCGCTCGACCGCGCGGACTCGTCCGACGAGGAGGGCGCGGCGGCGCGCAAGCGGGCCGAGGTACGGCTGCGGGCGGCCGAGTCCGCCGCGGCCGGGCAGTAGGCCCGGACAGCAGGCGGGAGCGTCGACGCAGCAGTGGCCGGGACCGTGGCGATCGTGGTCGGGGTCGTGCTGCTGCTCGCGTGCCTGCTGCTGGGCTGGCTCGCCGTTCGGCGGGTACGACTCATGCGGGGCGGCGGCGTGGACCTGTGTCTGCGCCGCCGCTTCGCCGTCACGGACTGGCACTTCGGCGTGGGGCGCTACCGCGGGGACGAGTTCGCCTGGTACCGGCTGACGAGCTTCCGGGTGGGCCCGACCGTCGCCATCGACCGCACCGAGGTCGAGATCGTGGACCGGCGGGCCCCGCTGCCCGAGGAGTCCTTCGCCATCCCCTACGCCACCGCGGTGCTCCGGTGCCGCGACCACGGCGAGGACGTCGAGCTGGCCATGTCCCAGGACGTCCTCACCGGCTTCCTGGCCTGGCTCGAGGCCACTCCGCCGGGCCGCAGCACCGGCTACCGGCAGGCCAGCTGACTACTCGCACTATGGAACCATAATGCGATTTCCGCGCCTCTTTCGAAGCGTTATGGAACCATAATGTTGTGATTTCGGGCGATGAACCGCAGTATGGTTCCATAATGCTCGGCGGGTTAGGCTCGGCCCATGGCCGTGCACCTGACCAGGATCTACACCAAGACCGGCGACGACGGGACCACCGCGCTCGGCGACTTCAGCCGCGTCCCGAAGACCGACCGCCGGCTCGCGGCCTACGCCGACACGGACGAGTGCAACGCGGCCGTCGGCGTCGCCGTCACCGTCGGGCAGCTCGAGGAGCGGCTCCTCGCGCCGCTGCGGCAGGTGCAGAACGACCTGTTCGACGTGGGCGCCGACCTCTGTGCGCCGATCGTCCCCGATCCGGAGTACCCGCCGCTGCGGATCGACGAGAAGTACATCACCCGGCTCGAGGGCTGGTGCGACGAGTTCAACGCCGACCTGCCCAAGCTGGCGTCGTTCATCCTCCCCGGCGGCACGCCCGGCGCCGCGTACCTGCACGTCGCCCGCACGGTCGCGCGGAGGGCGGAGCGCAGCGTCTGGGCGCTCCTGGAAACGGACGCCGAGCGGACCAACCCGCTGACCGCCAAGTACCTGAACCGGCTCTCCGACCTGCTGTTCATCCTCTGCCGCGCCGCGAACCCGGACGGCGACGTGCTGTGGCAGCCGGGTGGGCCCGAGGGCGGGAGCTGACCCGGGAGCCGATACCGTCGGGCGTCGTGACGGAGCATTTCGCGGTCCGCGGTGGCGCCCGGCTGTTCGGGACGGTCGACGTCGTCGGGGCCAAGAACAGCGTGCTGAAGCTGATGGCGGCGGCGCTGCTGGCCGAGGGCACGACGACCATCACGAACTGCCCCGAGATCCTCGACGTCCCGCTGATGGCGGACGTGCTGCGCAGCCTCGGCTGCACGGTCGAGGTGGCGGGGGACCGGGTCACCATCGACGTGCCGGCCGAGCCGGGCGCCCAGGCGGACTACCGCTCGGTGTCGCGGCTGCGGGCGTCGGTGTGCGTGCTGGGCCCGCTCGTGGCCCGCTGCCGCAAGGCCGTCGTCCCGCTGCCCGGCGGCGACGCCATCGGCTCGCGGCCGCTGGACATGCACGCCAACGGCTTGCGGAAGCTCGGCGCGACCACGGAGATCGAGCACGGCCGCGTCGTCGCGCAGGCCGACGACCTGCACGGCGCGCAGATCTGGCTGGACTTCCCGAGCGTCGGGGCCACCGAGAACATCCTCATGGCGGCCGTGCTGGCCGAGGGGACCACGGTCATCGACAACGCCGCACGCGAGCCCGAGATCGTGGACCTGTGCGTGATGCTGCAGCAGATGGGGGCGAAGCTCGAGGGCGTCGGCTCGTCGACGCTCACCGTGCACGGCGTCTCCGGCCTGCAGCCCACCACCCACCGCGTCATCGGCGACCGGATCGTCGGCGCCACCTGGGCCTTCGCCGCGGTGATGACCCGCGGCGAGGTCACCGTCCGCGGGGTCGACCCGCACCACCTCGAGCTCGTCCTGGACAAGCTGCGCAGCGCGGGCGCGGAGACCCGCGCGGGTGTCGACGAGTTCTCGGTGTCGATGGCCGGGCGCCCCCTGGCCGTGGACTTCGTGACCCTGCCGTACCCGGGCTTCGCCACCGACCTGCAGCCGATGGCGATCGCGCTGTCCGCGGTGGCCGACGGCACCTCCATGATCACCGAGAACGTGTTCGAGGCGCGGTTCCGGTTCGTCGACGAGATGGTGCGGCTGGGTGCCGACGCCCGCACGGACGGCCACCACGCCGTCGTCCGCGGGGTGGAGCAGCTCTCCAGCGCCCCGGTGTGGGCCAGCGACATCCGGGCCGGGGCCGGTCTCGTGCTCGCCGGGCTGTGCGCGGACGGCGTGACCGAGGTCTGGGACGTCGACCACATCGACCGCGGGTACCCCCGGTTCATCGAGAACCTGGCGTCGCTGGGCGCCGACATCCGGCGGGTCTCGGCCGACCCCGAGCGGTAGCAGCCGGAGTTCCCCCTGACGGAGCAGTTCGGGATGCCGGATCCCTCCTGGCGTGCGACAGTCCGCGTCACCTCCGGGTGATCCCTCACCCGGACGCATGACCGCCGGAGGAACCGATGACCGACGTCAGCCCGGACCGATCGTCCCGATCCTTGCGCAGGCACGGGGCGGGGCGGAGTCCGGACGGGACGTCGGACCGGTCGGCAGAGCCGACGTCGCCGCAGTCGTCGGGGCAGTCGTCGGGGCAGCCGACGGGCGGCGTCGGCGAGAAGGTGGGCGAGGTCGCCGGGTCCGTCGGCACGGCCGCCCGCGGCGCGCACCGGCACGCGGCGAAGGCGGCCCGCAGCGAGCCCGTGCGCAAGGGTGCCCGGGTCGGGATCGCCGCCAACGGCGTGCTGCACCTGCTCATCGCGTGGCTGGCGCTGCAGGTGGCGCTGGGCGGCGGCGGTCAGGCGGACCAGAGCGGCGCGATCACCACGCTCGCGCAGCAGCCCTTCGGGCGGGTGCTGCTCTGGGTGCTGTTCGTCGGCTTCGTGGCCGTGGTCCTGTGGCGGCTGTCGACCGCGCTCTTCGGCTTCGGCTACGTGGAGGACAAGAAGAAGAAGCTGGTCAAGCGCCTGGTCAGCGCGGGCCAGGCGGTCGTCTACGCCGCGCTGGCGGTCCTCACCGTGCGCGCGGCGATGCAGGGGAACGCGGGCGGCGGCGGGGGTAGCAAGGCCACCGCGGGCGTGCTCGGGCTGCCCGGCGGCCAGGTGATCGTCGGGATCATCGGCGTCGGTGTGGTGGTCGGCGGCGCCGTGATGATCTGGCACGGCGCGAAGAAGAAGTTCACCGAGGACCAGGACCTCGCCGGCGTCCACCCGCACGCGCGGAAGGTCGACGAGCGCACCGGCCAGGTCGGTTTCATCGCCAAGGGGATCGCGATCGGCGTGCTGGGCGGGCTGATCGTCTCCGCGGCCGTCACGTTCGACCCGGCCAAGGCCAACGGGCTCGACAGCGCGCTCAAGACGCTCGCCGGCCAGCCCTTCGGCGTCGTGCTGCTCGGTCTGGTGGCGCTCGGGATCGCGGCCTACGGCATCTTCTGCTTCTTCGACGCGAAGTACCACCGGGTCTGAGGCCCGTCCGATCGGACGGTGTGACCGGTCGGGTGCGTACTTTTCCGCGCAGGTCGCGTACTTTTCCACCCAGACAGGTGTGACGACGTCCGTTCGTCGGGGGTGGCGGAGGCTACCGGCCAGTACGATCCGGGGGTCTTCGACGTGGAGGTGTCCGGTGCCGTACCCGACCGATCGAGAGCGCGACCGCCCCTGGGTGATCCGGACCTACGCCGGACACTCGTCGGCGGAGAAGTCCAACGCGCTCTACCGGCGCAATCTCGCCAAGGGGCAGACGGGGCTGTCCGTCGCGTTCGACCTGCCGACGCAGACCGGCTACGACCCGGACGACGAGCTCGCCAAGGGTGAGGTCGGCAAGGTCGGCGTGCCGGTCAGCCACATCGGCGACATGCGCACGCTCTTCGACGGCATCCCGGTCGCCGAGGCCAACACCTCGATGACGATCAACGCCCCGGCGATGTGGCTGCTCGCGCTCTACGTCGCCGTCGCCGAGGAGCAGGCCGAGGCCTCCGGTCTCGACCACGCGGAGGTGCGCGCCAAGCTGGCCGGCACCACGCAGAACGACATCGTCAAGGAGTACCTGTCCCGCGGGACGTACGTGTTCCCGCCGGCGCCGAGCCTGCGGCTGATCACGGACATGGTGGCCTGGTCGGTCACCGAGATCCCGAAGTGGAACCCGATCAACATCTGCAGCTACCACCTGCAGGAGGCGGGCGCCACGCCGGCGCAGGAGCTGGCCTACTCGCTGTCGACCGCCATCGCGGTGCTGGACTCGGTGCGCGACTCCGGGCAGGTGCCGCAGGAGCGGTTCGGCGACGTCGTCGGGCGGATCTCGTTCTTCGTCAACGCCGGGCTGCGGTTCGTCGAGGAGATGTGCAAGATGCGCGCCCTCGGCCGGCTGTGGGACACCATCACCCGCGAGCGCTACGGCGTCGAGAACCCGAAGCAACGGCGGCTGCGGTACGGCGTCCAGGTCAACTCGCTGGGGCTCACCGAGGCCCAGCCGGAGAACAACGTCCAGCGGATCGTGCTGGAGATGCTCGCGGTCACGCTGTCCCGGGACGCGCGCGCCCGGGCGATCCAGCTGCCCGCGTGGAACGAGGCGCTCGGCCTCCCGCGGCCGTGGGACCAGCAGTGGGCGCTGCGCATGCAGCAGGTGTTGGCCTTCGAGACGGACCTCCTCGAGTACGAGGACATCTTCGAGGGCTCGCACGTCATCGAGGCCAAGGTGTCCGAGCTGGTCGAGGCCGCGCAGGCGGAGATCGACCGGGTGCAGGAGATGGGTGGCGCGGTCGCGGCCGTCGAGAACGGTTACATGAAGGGCGAGCTGGTCACCTCGCTCGCCGAGCGCCGCCGCCGCATCGAGTCCGGCGAGGACGTGGTGGTCGGCGTCAACAAGTTCGACACCACCGAGCCCAGCCCGCTGCAGGGCGAGGGCGGGGCGATCGAGACCGTCGACCCGGCCACCGAGGCGGCCGCGATCGCGGCGATCGAGGAGTGGCGGGCGTCGCGGGACCGGGCCGCGGTGTCCGAGGCGCTGGCGAGGTTGCAGGACGCGGCCAAGACGGACGAGAACCTCATGCAGGTCTCGATCGACTGCGCCAAGGCGGGCGTGACGACCGGTGAGTGGGCCGGGGCGCTGCGCGAGGTGTTCGGGGAGTTCCGGGCGCCGACCGGGGTGTCGGCGGCCGTCGCTTCGGGGGAGGCGGCCGTGGAGATCGCAGAGGTGCGCGAGCGGGTCCGGGCGACCGGCGACGAGCTGGGGTCGCGGCTGCGCATGCTGGTGGGCAAGCCGGGGCTCGACGGGCACTCCAACGGCGCCGAGCAGGTCGCCGTGCGCGCCCGGGACGTCGGCTTCGAGGTCGTCTACCAGGGGATCCGCCTCACCCCGGCGCAGATCGTCGCGGCCGCGGTGCAGGAGGGCGTGCACGTCGTGGGGCTGTCGGTGCTGTCCGGCTCGCACCTCGAGGTCGTGCCGGCGGTCGTCGAGGGCCTGCGGGCCCAGGGCGCCGACGACGTCCCGGTCATCGTCGGCGGCATCATCCCGGCCGACGACGCCGCGGCCCTTCGCGAGAAGGGGGTGGCGGCGGTCTTCACGCCGAAGGACTACCAGCTCACCGAGATGATGGACGAGATCGTCACCCTCGTCCGCCGGGAGCACGGGCTGGACTGAGCTCGTGATGCACGGTCGGGGAGCGGAACGTCCGGATTCCGCTTCCCGCACGGCGTGTGGGGCGGCACCGCCGAGTCATGATCACGATCTGGGCGGCGTCGCCCTCGGTGAGCGAGGCCGGCGGGTGTGGGAGTAGGCACGGCGGGTGTGCCGCGCTCGCTGGCGTGTGCCGCGCTCGCCGGGGTGTACCAGGCGCCACCGGGTCTGCTGCCGGCGGCCGCCTGCACGGGAGCCCGGCGGACGCCTGGAGGTCGGGCGTTTCGCTGGTGCGCGGCGCCGGGGGCGCCCGCGGTCAGGCCTCCTCGCGCTCCTCGCCCCGGCGGCGGAAGAAGCTGAAGCCGGGGATGCCGTTGACGGCCTGCCGCACGCCCTTGAGCTCCTCCAGCAGCTCGTGGACGTCCGGGCCGACCCGGTCGAGCGTGGCGAGGATCGGCATGATGTCGGTCTCGAGGTGCTCGGTGAGCGCCGGGAGCTGGTCGACCATGCGGATCGCGGCGTGCAGCTCCTCCTCGGAGAACTCGTCGACGAACTTCGTCGCCAGCGGCGCGGCACGCTCCGCGATGGGGCGGTAGGTCGCCAGCAGGGCGCCCGCCTGCTCGCTGAGCCCGGAGGCGTCGCCGACGAGCTTGTCGGCGCGGTCGGCGACCGCGGCGGCCCGCTCGATCACCCCGGAGGCGTCGTCCGCGACGGAGCCCGCATTGGTGACGATGGTCCGCGCGTCGTCCGCCACCGAGCCGGCAGAGGCGACGAGGCGTTCGGCGTCGGCGGCCACGGCCCCGACCCGCGTGATCAGTTCCTCGGCCGATCCGGCGGTCTCGGTCACCCGGGTGATGAGCTCCTGGGCCGACTCGGCAGTGCCCCCCACCCGTCCGAGCAGCGACTCGGCCGACTCGGCAGTGCCGGCGACCCGGGTGATGAGCTCCTCGGCCGACTCGGCGGTGCCACCGACCCGGCCGATGAGCGACTCGGCCGACTCGGCGGTGCCGGAGACCCGGGTGATCAGTTCCTCGGCGGACTCCGCGGTGCCACCCACCCGGCCGATCAAACCCTCGGCGGATTCGGCGGTGCCGGTGACCCGCGTGATGAGCTCCTCGGCGGACTCCGCAGTGCCACCCACCCGGCCGATGAGCGACTCGGCCGACTCGGCGGTGCCGGCGACCCGGGTGATGAGCTCGTCCGCACTGCCCGCGGTGCTGGTGACCTGCGCGATCAGCTCGTCGGCCGTGCCCGCGGTCCCGCGGACTCCCGCGACGAGCCCCTCGGCCTCCTCCGCGACCGCACCGACGCGCGCGACGAGCGCCTCGGCGTCGGACGCGGTGGTGGTGACGCGGGTGATCAGCGCCGTCGCCTCGGTGGCGACACGGTCCACACGCCGCACCAGACCCTCCGCCGTGCCGGCGACGAGCTCGACCCGGCCGATCAGCCCGTCGGCACGGTCCGCGACGCCCTCGACGCGGTCGAGCAGCCCCTCGACCCGGCCCGCGATGCCGTTGACCCGGGCGAGCAGGGTCGAGACCTCGTCGAGCAGCCCGACGGTCCGCTCCGGCAGCCCGGCCGCGACGCCGACCGCCTCGCCGGTCCACCCGGCGACGGCCCGCGCCCCGTCGAGCAGGTCCGCGGGACCCGGGACGGGCAGGCCGGCGATGCGAAGTGCCATGCGGCGATCCTCCCGTATCCGCGCCGCCACGGCCGCGCCACCCGCGCCCGTCGGGCCGCGCCGATCACTCTCCGGCACCACCGCTGCCCCCGGTCGGTGCGGTACGTCGCCGTTCGTCACAGTCCCGTAACGACCGTCCGTCACCACCGCCAGCCTTTGACCAGTCATGATCGACCACCTAGGTTCGATCTCCGTTGCCGGTCACCGGCGCAGGGGGTGTGCCCGGTCCGGCCAGCTCGAGACGCCGTCGTCGACAGCCGAAGGGGTGCCTGCCATGTCCGGATCCGCCTGGACCCGCCGAGAGTTCTTCCGTCGCAGCGCGATCGCCGGGGCCGTCGCCCTCGGAGGCCCGGTTCTGCTGTCGGCCTGCACGCAGACCAGCACGGGTGGTGCCGGCGCGGGTGGCACGCTCGACCGCGCGAAGTCCGCCGGCACGATCAAGGTGGGTATCGCCAACGAGGCGCCCTACGGGTTCACCGACAGCACCGGGAAGGTGACCGGCGAGTCCGTCGAGGTCGGCCGCGCGGTGATGAAGAACCTGGGTGTCAACGACATCCAGGCGACCACCGTGGACTTCGGCTCCCTCATCCCCGCGCTCAACGCCAACCAGTTCGACATGGTCACCGCGGGCATGTTCATCAACGCCCAGCGCTGCCAGAACGCCGCGTTCTCCACCCCGGACTACACCGCGCCGACGGCCTTCCTCGTCCCGACCGGCAACCCGGACGGCGTGGCGACCTTCGAGGACATCAAGAACAAGAACCTGCGGCTCGCGGTTCTCAGTGGCGCGGTCGAGCAGGGGTACGCCCAGAAGAGCGGCATCCCGGACAGCCAGATCCAGGTCTTCGACTCGCAGAACACGCTGCTGCAGGCCGTGACCTCGGACCGGGCCGACGCGGCGGCGCTGACGAACATCTCGCTCAACGACGTCGTCGCCAAGAACCCCGGCTCGAACGTCGAGGTGACCAAGGGCTTCTTCCCCACGATCGACGGGGCCCAGACGGTCTCCGCCGGCGCCTTCGTGTTCCGCAAGGCCGACACCGACCTCGTCAACGCCTTCAACGCGGAGCTGACGAAGCTGCACCAGAGCGGACAGTGGCTGCAGATCGTCACCCCGTTCGGGTTCACCGAGGACAACCTGCCGGGCGCGGACGTCACGACCGAGAAGCTCTGCGCGGCCGCCTGAGGGTCCGGCTCGGTCCACGGTGGAGAACCTCCCGCAGATCGTCGGCGTCCTGTCCGACGGCCTCCCCGAGACCGTCATCGCGACGCTCGGGGGCGTGCTGCTGACGATCATCCTGTCGATCGTGGCGGGCCTGCTGCTGCTCTCGTCGTCGCGCACGGTGCGCGGGGTGACCCGGGTGTACGTGGAGGGCTTCCGCGGCACGTCCGAGGTGGTCCAGCTGTTCTGGATCTACTTCGTCCTGCCCGTGCTGGTGGGCTTCCAGCTGCTGCCGCTCTTCGCCGGCATCGTGGTGCTGGGGCTCAACCACGGCGCGTACGGCGCGGAGATCGTGCGCGGCGCCGTCCGGTCGGTTCCGCGCGCCCAGTACGAGGGCGCGATCGCGCTGAGCCTCTCGCCGGCGCAGCGGATGCGGCGCGTGATCCTGCCGCAGGCGGTCGTGGAGATGCTGCCGCCCTTCAACAACCTGTTCATCCAGCTGCTGAAGTCCTCGGCGATCCTCGCCCTGATCACCGTGCCCGAGGTGACCCGGCAGGCGCGGGAGGTGCTGATCCCGAACTTCGGCGCGGACACCCTGCTGATCTTCGGCGTCACCTTCGTGATCTACCTGGTGCTCGCCGCGCTGATCACGCTGGTGATGCGGCTGCTGGAGCGGATGGCCTCGGCGCGGCTGGGCCGCAGGCCCTCCCGTGCGGCGCGGGCGGCGGCGCGGGCGGCCGGCCCGACCGGGACCGAGGGGGTCGCGGTCTGATGCCGCTCTGGGACTGGAACTACGCCTTCGAGATCCTGCCGGACCTGCTCTGGGCGCTGGTCACGACGATCGAGATCACGCTGCTCGGCTCGGTGGTCGCGCTCCTGCTCGGCCTGGTGTTCGCGGTGCTGCGGCGCCTGCACATCCCGGTGCTGGACCAGGTGCTGTGGGCCTTCATCGAGGTCGTCCGCTCGACGCCGCTGCTGGTCCAGGTCTTCTTCCTGTTCTTCGTGCTGCCCCAGTTCGGGGTCACGCTGAGCGCGTTCGTGGTCGGCGTCGTGGGGCTGGGCGTGCACTACGCGACCTACACGTCCGAGGTGTACCGCGCGGGCATCGACGCGATCCCGAAGGGCCAGTGGGAGGCGTGCACCGCGCTGTCGCTGCCGCGCCTGCGGATCTGGACCGGGGTCATCCTGCCCCAGGCGGTCCCGCGCGTGCTGCCGGCGCTGGGCAACTACGTGATCTCGATGTTCAAGGAGGTCCCGCTGCTGCTGGCGATCGGCGTGGTCGAGGTCGTCAACGAGGCGCGGGAGCTCGGCTCGCTGACCTTCCGCTACACCGAGCCCTACACCATCGCCGGCCTGCTCTTCCTGCTGCTGAGCTACCCGGCGTCCATGCTGGTCCGACGACTGGAGCGCCGCCGTGTCCACGCCTGACACCACCGAGCCGATGATCGTGTTCGACGGCGTGGAGAAGCGCTTCGGGTCGAACGTCGTGCTCAAGGACCTCCATTTCACGGTGGCGCCGGGCGAGCACGTCACGCTGATCGGCCCCTCCGGCTCGGGCAAGACGACGATCCTGCGCCTGCTCATGACCCTCGAGCAATGCAACGAGGGCACGATCTCGGTGGGCGGGCGCTACCTGTCCCACGAGATGCGCGGCGGCAAGCTCGGCCCGCCACGCGAGAAGTACCTGCGGGACGTCCGCAAGCACATCGGGATGGTCTTCCAGCAGTTCAACCTGTTCCCGAACATGACCGTGCGGGGCAACCTGATCGAGGGCCCGACGCGGGTGCTGGGCCTGTCGAGGGACGAGGCGAACGGCCGGGCCGAGGAGCTGCTGGACCTCGTCGGGCTCAAGGAGAAGATCGACGCGCACCCCACCCAGCTCTCCGGCGGGCAGCAGCAGCGGGTCGCGATCGCCCGGGCACTGGCGATGCGGCCCGACGTCCTGCTGCTCGACGAGGTGACCTCGGCGCTGGACCCCGAGCTCGTCGCCGGGGTGCTGAAGCTGTTGCAGGACATCGGCGACACCACCGACATCACCATCCTCTGCGTGACCCACGAGATGGGCTTCGCGCGGGACTTCTCGCACCGGGTGATGATGTTCGACGGCGGCCGGGTGCTCGAGGACGCGCCTCCCGCCAAGCTCTTCACCGACCCGGACCACCAGCGCACCCGGGACTTCCTGCACGCCGTCCTGAACCACTGACCCGTGCGCGACAACTGCCCCTAGAGGGGCAGTTGCCACTCACAACCCCGGTTGACCTGCGCAGATCGCCTCGGTGGTGAGGTCCGTGGGCGGGAGGTTCTCCGCGTCGAAGCCGAAAGGCCGTACGAGGTCCAGCCAACGGCCGGAGGAGTGCAGGTCGGCCAGGCCGGCGTCGAAGGCGGTGCGCAGGTCGGTGTCGGCGGGGCGGAAGGCGAAGGCGCCCACCGGGAACACCCGGCGGCCGTCCGCGTCGACCCGCGCGGCGACGCCCGGGGTCACCTGCAGCGGCGTGCCCGGGTTGCGGGACAGCTCGTCGAGCAGGGAGATGCGGGTGAGGGCCGCGGCGGGGACCTCGCCGTTGGCGACGGCGCGGAACAACGTGCTCTGCCCCTCGTAGGTGCGGACCGCCTCCGGCGGCACGCCCGCCGCGAGCGCGAACTCCTGCTCCGCCGACCCGGTCAGCACGCCGACGGTGATGCCCGCCCGCCGCACGCCGTCGAACGTCCGGATCCCGTTCGGGTTGCCCGCGGGGACGAGGAAGGCCAACGGCGCCAGGAAGTCCGGACGCGAGAAGGCGACGCGCGCGCACCGCGTCGGGGTGATCGTGGTGCCCGCGGCGACGATGTCGAACTGCTCGTCGAGCAGCGCGTCGAGCAGCCCGGCGAACGGGACCTGGATCGCCTCGATCCCGCCGACCCCGAACCCCGCGAGGACGGCCCGGGCGACCTCGGGTGCCTCGCCGGTGACCGTGCCGTCCGTCGCCGAGAAGCCGTAGGGACGTTCGCCGGCGATCCCGATGCGGGCCACGCCGTCCGCCCGCATGCGCTCGAGCGCCGAGCCCGCGCGCGACCCGCACCCCGCCAGCGCGGCGGCGCCCCCGAGCGCGGCCGCCCCGGCGAGCAGCGATCGTCGGGAGACCAGGTGCATCGCGCCGAAGACTAGTGGCTGGGCAGGCAGGCTTCTCAGTCCGGCCAGACCGGGTGGCGCTTCTCGAGGAACGCGGCCATGCCCTCCTTGGCCCCCGCGGACTGCGACATCGCCGCCATGACCTCGACGGCGACGGCGTAGGCGTCGGCTTCCGGGCGGTCGAGCTGCGCGTAGAGCGTCTGCTTGCCGACCTCCTTGCCGAACCGGCTGCCGCGGGTCGCGCGGGCGAGCAGCTCGTCCGTCTTCGCGTCGAGCTCGGCGTCGGGCACGACGTAGTTGACGAGGCCCCAGTCGGCGGCGGTGCGGGCGTCGATCGGGTCGCCGGTCAGGGCCAGCTCCATCAGCCGCTTGCGGCCGACGTTGCGCGCCACGGGCACCGCCGGGGTGTGGCAGAACCAGCCGCCCTTGCCGCCGGGCAGCGCGAAGGCGGCGGACTCGCCCGCGACGGCCAGGTCGCAGGTGGCGACGAGCTGGCAGCCGGCCGCGGTCGCGATGGCCTGGACCTTGGCGATCACGACCTGGGGCACCGCCTGGATGGTCTGCATCACCTCCGTGCACAGGGTGAGCAGCTCGCGGACGCCCTTGAGGTCCCGCGCGGCGACGTCGGCGAAGTCGTGTCCGGCCGAGAAGGCCTTCCCCTCGGCGCCGAGCACGATGCCGGTGGCGTCGCTGCTGCCGGCGGTCTCGAAGGCGTCGAGCAGCTCGCGGAGGTGGTCCTCGGAGAGGGCGTTGCGGCGCTCCGGCCGGTTCATCGTGATGCGGACGGTCTCCCCGTCCTCCTTGACCAGGAGGTGCTCGTAACCCATGTGTCCACGGTAATGCCTGGACGGCTGGGTGGAACGGGTCTACCGTGACCGCATGACCGGATCGGCAATTCCAGTCACAAGGTCACGCGAGGACCGGCTCCTCGACGCGGCCGCCGATCTGCTGGTCCGGTGGGGCTACCAACGCGTGACGATCGACGAGGTCGCGCGCCGGGCGGGGGTCGGGAAGGGCACCGTCTACCTGCATTTCCGCACCAAGGACGCGCTGTTCCTCGCCGTCCTGATGCGCAGCCACCGGACCGTGACCGCGGGGATGGCGGACCGGATGGAGGCCGATCCCGCCGAGGCGCTGCCGGCGCGCGCCGTCCGCTCGATCTACCGCGAGCTGCTCGACGACCCGGTGACCCGGCCGCTCTACCTCGGCGACCCCGAGGTGCTGGGCCGGCTCGCGCACGAGGCGGCCGCGGCCCTGGGCGACCTCACGGCGAAGCGCACCGAGGTCGGCCGGCGCTGGTTCTCCCTGCTGCGCGAGGCGGGCCGGATGCCCACCGACCTGCCGATCGACGCGCAGATGCACCTGTTCTCCGCCGTGACGACCGGCTTCTTCTTCCTCGACGGCATGCCGACCGCGCCCGGTCCCACGGATCCGGACGCGCGCGCCGACCTGCTCGAACACGCCCTGCGGAGCGCCCTGGAGATCCCGGGCGCACCGCTCACCCGCGAGTGTGCGGCGGAGTGTGCGGCGCTCTTCCGCTCACTGCTCGACGACATTCCCACCCTGAGCGGAACCAGGTGACCACCATGGCCGTGCTCGACGCGCCCGCCCTCACCGACCCGGAGCTCCTCGCCGACCCCTGGCGCGCGTTCGGCCGCCTGCGCGAGCAGGCGCCCGTGCTGCGCAGCCGGTTCGGGCTGGGCGGCGACGAGGCGCCGCTCTGGCTCGTGACCCGCTACGCCGACGTGCGTGCGGTGCTGAGCGACCCCCGGTTCGTCAACGACCCGGCGAACGCCCCGGGCGGCCGGGACACGCGTAAGGAGCTGATGGCCGCCATCGGGATCACGCCAGAGCTCGCGGACTACATGACCCGCAGTGTGCTCGACTTCGACGGCGCCGACCACACCCGGCTGCGCAAGCTCGTCTCCCGGGCCTTCACCGTCCGTCGCGTCGGCGACCTGCGACCGCGCGTCGAGGAGATCGCCGCGGGCCTGCTCGCGGAGCTGGCCGTCGCGGAGCAGCCGGTCGACCTCGTCGAGGCCTACGCCTACCCGTTGCCGATCACGGTGATCTGCGAGCTCGTCGGGATCCCGGAGGCGGACCGACCGAACTGGCACGTCTGGGGTCGGGAGATGGTCTCGACCGATCCCGCGCGCGTCCCGGGGGCCCTGCAGGCCACCGTGGACCACATCCGCGACCTGATCGGCCGTCGCCGGGCCGAACCGGCCGACGACCTGCTGAGCGCCATGATTCGCGCCCAGGAGGAGGACGGGGACCGGCTGTCCGAGTTCGAGCTGGTCACGATGGTCCTCGCGCTGGTCTTCGCCGGGCACGAGACGACTGCGCACCTGATCGCGAACTCGGTGGCCGCGCTGCTCAGCCGGCCCGAGCAGCTGGCGCGGCTGCAGGCCGAGCCCGACCTGTGGCCGACCGCGGTGAACGAGCTCATGCGGCTGTGGGGGCCGGTCAGCCAGGTCCGCGTCCGGTACGCGGCCGAGCCGGTCGAGATCGGCGGGGTGGAGATCCCGGCCGGCGCCGCCGTCCAACCGATCCTGCTGTCCGCCAACGGCGACCCACGCGAGTTCGACGACCCCGAGACGTTCGACGTCGGGCGGCGGACCGAGCGGGGGGAGGGGCACCTCGGGTTCGGCCACGGCGCGCACTACTGCCTCGGCGCCGCCCTGGCCCGGCAGGAGGGGGAGGTGGCGCTGCGGGCGCTGTTCACCCGCTTCCCGTCCCTCGAGCTCGCCGTGCCGCCCGAGGAGCTGGTGTGGCAGCCGGTCCCCGGCTCCCGGCGCCTCGCCGCCCTCCCCGTCCGCCTCTGATGATGCAGTATGGAACCATAATGCGATTTCGAGCCGGGATTTCGCGCATTATGGTTCCATAACGCGATCTCAGGGGCTGGATTTCGCGCATTATGGTTCCATAACGCGATCTCAGGGGCGTCGGCGGTCGTGCAGGACCAGCAGCATGTACGCGGCGACGGACTGGGCGTCGGTGATCTCGCCGTCCGCGATCATGGCCTCGAACTCGGCGATGGTGAACCAGGCCTGCCGCATGTCCTGCTCGGTGTGCTCGCGCTGGGCCTCGCCCTCGGTGAGGTCGGTGGCGAGGTAGACGTGCCCGCGTTGGCTGGACATGCCGGGGGCGACGTCGAGCGTGCCGATCTTCTCCATCCGGCCGGCCTGCAGCCCGGTCTCCTCGACCAGCTCGCGCACGGCGAGCTCGGCCGGGTCCTGGGCGGCGCGGTCGGGCGCGGTGCCCGCCGGGAACTCCCAGCGGCGCAGGCCGATCGGGTAGCGGAACTGCTCGACGAGGTGCAGCCGGTCGCCGTCACGGGGGATCACGAGGGCGTACGTGGGCTTGTCGATCACGCCGTAGACGCCGTCCGAGCCGTCGGGGCGGCGCACGGCGTCCTCGCGGACGGTCATCCAGTTGTTCGCGTAGACCTGCCGGGTCGAGAGGGTCTCCACACCGCCAGCCTCCCACCTGCGACGATCGGGCCGTGCGCGCGTCCCGGCTGATGGCCCTGCTCTTCGTGCTGCAGCGGCGCCGCTCGGCCACCGCGGCCGAGCTGGCCGCGGAGCTGGAGGTGTCCGAGCGGACGATCTACCGGGACGTCGCGTCGCTGAGCGAGGTGGGCGTGCCGATCTGGACAGAGCCCGGGCCGGGCGGCGGGATCCGGCTGGTCGAGGGCTGGCGGACCCGGCTCGACGGGCTCACGGCGCAGGAGGCCGCGGCCATGCTGACCCTGGGCGCGCCGCAGCTGCTCGCCGAGCTGGGCCTGGGCACCGCGCTCGCCGGGGCCCAGGCCAAGATCCTCGCGACGCTGCCGGAGGGCCTGCGCGCGCACGCCCGCATCGTCGCCGAACGGGTGCACCTCGACGCGCCGGGCTGGTTCCAGAACCCCGCCGAGGTCACCCACCTCGCCGTGCTCGCCGAGGCGTTGTGGGAGCAGCGCCGGGTCCGGATCGTCTACGGGCCACGCCAGGTCCACCGCGAGGTCGAGCCGCTCGGGCTCGTGCTCAAGGCGGGGGTCTGGTACCTGGTCGCCGGGGTGGACGGGGACGTCCGGACCTACCGGGCGGCGAAGATCGCCGAGGCCGAGCCGCTCGACGCGACCTTCGCGCGGCCCGCGGACTTCGACCTGCCGGCGTGGTGGGCGGAGTCGGCCTCCCGGTTCGCCGCGTCGATGCTGCGGGAGAAGGTGCGGATCCGGGTCTCGCCCACCGGGCTGCGGGCCCTGCCGAGCGTGACCGACCCCGACGCCGCGCACGCCGCCGTCGCCGCGGCCGGCGAGCCCGACGCCGAGGGTTGGCGCGAGCTGCTGCTCGACGTCGAGTCGCTGCGGGTCGCCGCCGGCCAGCTGGTGGCGCTCGGCGGGGAGGTGGAGGCGCTGGAGCCGCCCGAGCTGCGGACGAGGCTCGCCGAGCACGGGCGGGCGCTGGCCGAGCGCAACGCACCTCTAGGGTGACGGCCCGTGCGCCTCGTCATCGCCCGCTGCCAGGTGGACTACGTCGGCCGGCTCACCGCACACCTGCCGATGGCCCCGCGGTTGCTGCTGGTCAAGGCCGACGGGTCGGTCAGCGTGCACGCCGACGACCGCGCCTACAAGCCGCTGAACTGGATGAGCCCGCCGTGCTGGCTCACCGAGGAGCCGGGCGTCTGGACGGTCCGCAACAAGGCCGACGAGTCGCTCGTCATCACCATCGACGAGGTGCTCCACGACTCCTCGCACGAGCTGGGCGTGGACCCCGGCCTGGTGAAGGACGGCGTCGAGGCGCACCTGCAGGAGCTCCTGGCCGCGCACCCGGAGACCTTCGGCGACGGCTGGACGCTGGTCCGCCGCGAGTTCATGACGGCGATCGGCCCGGTCGACCTGCTCTGCCGCGACACCGCGGGCGGGCACGTCGCGGTGGAGATCAAGCGGCGCGGGGAGATCGACGGCGTCGAGCAGCTGACCCGCTACCTCGAGCTGATGAACCGCGACCCGCTGCTCGGGCCGGTGGCCGGGGTGTTCGCGGCCCAGCAGATCAAGCCGCAGGCGCGCACCCTCGCCGAGGACCGCGGCATCCGCTGCGTGACCGTGGACTACGACGCCCTACGGGGTCTCGACCCGAAGGACCTGCGCCTCTTCTGAGGTCTCCTCGTACGGGGGGACGAGCGCCCCGCGCAGCTGGAGCAGGACGAAGTCGCGGATGTCGCCGGCGGTCGAGTCGGGCCGGGTCAGGACCTGCAGGAGCAGGGCGTTGGTGTGGTAGCGGGCGGTCCGGTCGGCGTCGAGGTCCAGCCCGAGCACGTCGGAGGCGTGCTGCAGGGCGGTCCCGAGGATCCGCGGGATCGGCGCGATCACCCGGACGTCACCCGGTCCGCGGGGCGGCCCGTCGCTGCGGATCGCGTCCTCCTGCAGCGCCGCGAAGAACGCGAACGTGAGGGTGCGCCGGGCCTTCAGCATCAGGACCGTCTCGCCGACGGCGACCCGCACGATCTCCTGCGCCTCCGCGCCGGCGGCGATCCGGCCCTCGACCCGGGCGACGGCCTCGGCGATCCGGGGCGCGAACAGGTGCCCGATCAGCGCGTGCTTGCTGCCGAAGTGGTTGTAGCAGGTCGCCGTGGCGACGCCGGCCCGCGTGGCGACCTCCGTGATCCGGGTGCCCTGCCAGCCCTGCGCCGAGAACAGCTGCTCCGCGGCCCGGAGGATGGCCGAGCGCGTCTCCGCGTTGCGCTCCTCGCGCCGCCTGGGCCGCCTCTCGGTCATCGACGGAGGTTAGCCCAGCTCATTCGCGTTGTGGAGTACCTGGAACCCGTTATAGGTTCGCCGTCCGCGCGGGTTCACCGGGACCGCGTGTCCCGAGCGCGGAGCGGGGGCGCGGCCCTGTGCGGAGGAGGGGTCCGTGCAGCGCCGCGTCCCGCCGTCCGCGCCCCCTGACCGGCGGGAACGAGGTGGTCCGCCCGGGTCGCCGGAGGCACACGCGGGCCCTCGCGACCGCCCTACCCTGACCGACGTGACCGCCAGCACCGAGGCTCCGGCCAGCACCAGCACCGACACCTTCGACTCGCTCGACCCACGGACCGGTGAGGTCGTCGGGACGCACCCGGTCCACGGCGAGGCCGACGTGCTCGCCGCGGTCGCCCGGGCCGAGGAGGCCGCCCGGTGGTGGCGCGGGCTGGGCTTCGACGGTCGCCGCGAGCGGCTGCTGGCGTGGAAGAAGGCGCTGGTCGCGCGGCTGGACGAGGTCGCGGGCGTGGTCTGCGCCGAGACCGGCAAGCCGCTCGACGACGCCCGGCTCGAACTGGTCCTCGCGATCGACCACGTCGACTGGGCGGCGAAGCACGCGAAGAAGACGCTCGGCCGGCGGAAGGTGTCGCCGGGCCTGCTCGGCGCCAACCAGTCCGCGACCCTCGGCTACCCGCCGATCGGCGTCGTCGGCGTGATCGGGCCGTGGAACTACCCGGTCTTCACGCCGATGGGCTCGATCGCCTACGCGCTCGCCGCGGGCAACACCGTCGTGTTCAAGCCGAGCGAGCTCACCCCGGGCGTCGGCGAGATCCTCGCCCGCACGCTGGCCGACGCGGTGCCGGAGAAGACGCTGATCGAGGTGGTGACCGGGTTCGGCGAGACGGGTGCGGCGCTCTGCCGCGCCCCGGGCGTCGGCAAGATCGCCTTCACCGGGTCGACGGCCACGGGCAAGCGGGTCATGGCCTCCTGCGCCGAGACCCTCACCCCGGTCCTCATCGAGTGCGGCGGCAAGGACGCGCTGATCGTCGACGCGGGAGCGGACGTCGAGGCCGCCGCCGACGCCGCCGTCTGGGGCGGGATGTCCAACGCCGGCCAGACGTGCGTCGGGGTGGAGCGCGTGTACGTCGTCGAGTCGGTCGCCGAGGAGTTCACCGCGGCGCTCGTGGCCAAGGCGCGCGGGCTGCGGGCCGGCACCCAGTTCGGCCCGATGACGATGGCGTCGCAGACCGAGGTCGTCCGCCGGCACGTGCGCGACGCGCTGGAGAAGGGCGGCCGGGCCGTCGTCGGCGGCGAGGACTCCGTGCAGCCGCCGTTCGTGGAGCCGGTCGTGATCGTCGACGTGCCCGAGGACTCCGCCGCCGTCACCGAGGAGACGTTCGGCCCGCTGATCGTCGTGAACCGGGTGCCGGACGTCGCCGAGGCGGTCCGGCGCGCCAACGGCACCGGCTACGGCCTGGGCGCCAGCGTGTTCACCGGCTCGGCGAAGGAGGGCGAGCGGATCGCCGAGGGCCTGCGCTGCGGCATGGTGAGCGTCAACGGCGTGATCGCGTTCGCGGGCATCCCGTCGCTGCCGTTCGGCGGGGTCGGCGACTCCGGCTTCGGGCGCATCCACGGCGAGGACGGCCTGCGCGAGTTCACCCGCCCGCAGGCGGTGGCCCGGCAGCGGTTCGCGCTGCCCGTCCCCGTCACCAGCTTCACCCGGACAGCGAAGCACATGAGCACCCTGATCGGGCTCGTCCGGGCACGTCACGGCCGGTAGACCCGCCATCCGGACGGGGTGTTCCCGGCCTCATGCGTGGGTTCCCAAGCAGCGGGGGATGAGAGGATTACCGCTCGGTACAGACCCTCGAGGCAGCGGGAGGTAACGGCGTGGCACGCGAGTTCCGGACGGTCGGCGTGGTCGGCCTGGGCACCATGGGTGCGGGCATCGTGGAGGTGTTCGCCCGCAACGGCCTGGACGTGATCGCCGCCGAGGTGGACGCGGCCGCCGTCGAGCGCGGGAAGGCGCACCTGGAGACCTCGACGAGGCGGGCGATCGAGCGCGGCAAGCTCACCGAGGAGCAGGCGGGCGAGCTGCTGGGCCGGATCACCACGACCACGTCGCTGGCCGACCTGGCCCCGTGCGACCTCGTGGTCGAGGCGGTGCCGGAGTCGCTGCAGCTCAAGGCGTCCGTGTTCGCCGAGGTGGACAAGCACGTCGGCCCCGAGACGATCCTGGCGTCGAACACGTCGTCGCTGTCGGTCACCGAGCTGTCCGTGCGGACCGCGCGCCCGGGCAAGGTCGTCGGGATGCACTTCTTCAACCCGGCGCCGGTGCAGAAGCTGGTCGAGCTGGTGCGCACGGTGGTCACCGAGCCGGACGTGGTCGAGGACCTCCAGGCCTTCGCCGCCACGCTGGACAAGGTGCCGGTCGTGATCGGCGACCGCGCCGGGTTCATCGCGAACGCACTGCTCTTCGGCTACCTCAACCACGCGGCGCGGATGTACGAGTCCCGCTACGCGAGCCGCGAGGACCTCGACGCCGCCATGCGCTACGGCTGCGGTTACCCGATGGGCCCGCTGGCGCTGCTCGACCTCATCGGCCTCGACACCGCGTACGAGATCCTCGAGACGATGTACGCGCAGTCGCGCAACCTCATGCACGCCCCGGCGCCGGTGTTCAAGCAGATGATCACCGCCGGGCTGCTGGGCCGGAAGAGCGGCCGCGGCTTCTACACCTACGAGAAGCCGCACAGCAGCAAGGTCGTGCCCGACGCCCTGACCCCGGGCTCGGTCGTGCCCGAGGACGTCCCGACGCGCGACGTCCAGCGGGTCGGCGTGGTCGGCACGGGCACCATGGCCAGCGGGATCGTGCAGGTGTTCGCGCAGGCCGGGTTCGACGTCGTGGTCCGCGGCCGCAGCGACTCCAAGGTCGAGGCGTCGGTCGGCGGGATCCGCAAGGCGCTGGACAAGGCCGTGGTGCGCGGCAAGCTCACCGAGGACGAGCGGGACGCCACGCTCGGGCGGATCACCGGCACCACCTCGCTGGAGGACTTCGCCGACGTCGACCTCGTCGTCGAGGCCATCGCCGAGGAGCTCGAGGTGAAGCGGGCCGTGTTCGGCGCGCTCGACGAGATCTGCAAGCCGGGCGCGATCCTGGCGACCACGACGTCGTCGCTGCCGGTCGTGGAGTGCGCGGCGGCCACCACCCGCCCGGCCGACGTGATCGGGCTGCACTTCTTCAACCCGGCGCCGGTGATGAAGCTCGTCGAGGTGGTGTCCACGATCAGCACCGCGCCGGAGGTCGCGGCCACCGCGCTGGCGCTCTGCCAGAAGATCAAGAAGGTGCCGGTCTCCTGTGGCGACCGCGCCGGGTTCATCGTCAACGCGCTGCTGTTCCCGTACCTGAACGACGCGGTGAAGATGCTGGAGGCGCACTACGCCACGGCGGACGACATCGACGCGGCGATGAAGACGGGCTGTGCGCTGCCGATGGGGCCGTTCGAGCTGCTCGACGTGGTCGGCCTGGACGTGTCGCTCGCCATCGAGCGGTCGCTGTTCTCCGAGTTCCGCCAGTCCGGCTTCGCCCCGGCCCCGCTGCTGGAGCACCTGGTCACCGCGGGCCGGCTCGGCCGCAAGACCGGGCAGGGCTTCCGGGACTACACCTCCCGCTGAGCTGTGACCCGTCCCGGTGCCGCCCGCGCGGCGCCGTCGGGGCGGTTACGGTCGGATCCATGGCACGCGGTCGACGGCCCCGCCCCTCGGACCGGGGGCGGGGCCGCGCCGTGCCCGCACCCCTGTCGTCGGGGATCGTGACCCGCGCCGAGACGGGGCCCGACGGCGAGTGGGCCGTCCGGCACGTCCCCGGCGGATCGTCGGTGAAGGACTATCGCTGCCCGGGCTGCGACCAGCTGATCCCCGCCGGCGTCGGGCACGTGGTCACGTGGCCGACGGGGGAGTGGGGCTCGGTGGAGGACCGCCGGCACTGGCACCTGCCGTGCTGGAACGCGCGTGGCCGCCGCCGGCCGGGCCTCCGCCGTCCCCGCTGAGCGCGGTCCTGCCGTCGTCCGGGCCGGCCTCCGTGGGCCGCCCGCGGCGAGGGGTCAGGCGCGGGCCGTGGCCGGGTGGGGGCGCGGACGGCGGCGGGACTGCTCGCTCGCCTGCTCGGGCACCGCACCGTCCGTGCGGTCGCCCTCGTCGGCCAGCGGGCCCAGGGCCGCCAGGTCCGCGACGAGCGCGGCGCGGGCGTGCGCGAGCTGCTCGGCGACCCGGCCGCGCAGGTCGGTGAGCTCGGTGACCCGGCGTTCGGCCTCGCGGACGAGGCGCTCGGCCTCGCCGCGGGCGTCGGCGACGATCCCGGCGGCCTGCTGGTCGGCCGCCGCGTGGGTGGCCCGGGCGTAGTCGTCCGCCGCCGCGTGGGTGGTCCGGGCGTAGTCGTCCGCCGCCGCACGGGTGGTCCGGGAGTACTCGTCCGCCTCGGCGCGGAGCCGCGCGACCTCCTGCTGCGTCGCCGTACGCTCGGCCTGCAGCGCCCCGAGGGTCTCGGTGCGCCGCTGGTCCATCGCGATCCGGAAGTCCTCCTCGACCTGCTCGCGCTCGGCGGCGGCGGCGGAGTTCGCCGCGGCGATCGCAGCGGCCGACTCGGCCTGGACCCGGGCGATCGCCTCGTCGTTCGCCAGCTTGTCCTGGGCGGCCTGGGCCTGCAGGGCCTTCGCCCGGGCGACGATCCGCTCCGCCTCGTTCCGGGCCTCGGCGAGCACCGCTTCCCGGTGGCGCTCGGTGTCCGCGCGGCGCTCGGCCAGCTCCTGGTCGCACTCGGCCCGCAGCCGGGTCACCTCCGCGTCCGCCCGGGCCCGCGTCTCGGCGACCTCGTCCTCGGCCAGCCGGAGCATCGAGCGCATCCGCTCGCTGAGGCCCTGGACGCTGTCCGGCGGCCCCGACAGCCGCCGCACCTGCTGGCGCATCGACTCCAGCCGGCCGCGCGTCTCGTCGAGCTCGCGGGTCAGCCGGGTCACCTGCGTGACGGCGGCGTCCCGGTCCGCGGCGAGCAGCCGGACGTCCGCGTCGATCCGGTGCAGGTGCCCGTCGACCTGCTCCTGGTCGTAGCCGCGGCGGACGACCCGGAAGCCGGCCGTGGGCTGGTCACCGGCGGTGGGCTGGGGGTTCTCCGGTTCACCGACCATGAACTTCACCGTACCGGGCTACCGCATTCGCGGAGCGTCACGCGCGGCCCCGGGTGCGCTCCGTCACCCGTCCGGGCGTGGGCCGATCCGGGGTGTGGCCCGTGGAGCATTCGCAGTAAGGCCGTGCCGCTCGAACCGGGCCGCGGAGAACGCAGCACGGCTCCGTGACGCGCGCGTCGCCTGGTGCGTCGCGGAGCCGTGCTGCGGGTGGATCAGACGCCGCGGAAGCGGTTGATCGCGTCGAGGTGCTTGGCCCGCTTCTCCGGGTTCGTCACGCCCAGGCCCTCCTCGGGGGCCAGCGCGAGCACGCCGACCTTGCCCTGGTGGGCGTTCTGGTGGACGTCGTACGCCGCCTGGCCGGTGTCGGCCAGCGGGTAGACCTTGGAGACGGTCGGGTGGACCAGGCCCTTGTCGATCAGCCGGTTCGCCTCCCACGCCTCGCGGTAGTTCGCGAAGTGCGAGCCCACGATCCGCTTGAGGTTCATCCACAGGTACCGGTTGTCGTACTCGTGCATGTAGCCCGACGTCGACGCGCAGGTCACGATCGTGCCGCCCTTGCGCGCGCAGTAGACCGAGGCGCCGAAGGTCTCCCGGCCCGGGTGCTCGAACACGATGTCCGGGTCGTCACCGCCGGTCAGCTCGCGGATCCTGGCCCCGAAGCGCTTCCACTCCTTCGGGTCCTGGGTCTGCGGGTCCTTCCAGAACTTGTAGCCCTCGGCGTTGCGGTCGATGATCAGCTCCGCGCCCATGGCCCGGCAGATGTCGGCCTTCTCCTGCGAGGAGACGACACAGATCGGGGTGGCGCCGCCGTTGAGCGCGAACTGGGTGGCGTACGAGCCGAGCCCGCCGCTCGCGCCCCAGATGAGCACCGTGTCGCCCTGCTTCATGTCCGCGCCGTTGCGCGAGACGAGCTGGCGGTAGGCGGTGGAGTTGACCAGCCCGGGGCTGGCCGCCTCCTCCCAGGTGAGGTGCTCCGGCTTGGGCATCAGCTGGTTGGACTTGACCAGGGCGAGCTGCGCGAGCCCGCCGAAGTTGGTCTCGAAGCCCCAGATCCGCTGCTGCGGGTCCATCATCGTGTCGCCGTGCCCGTCCGGGCTCTCCAGCTCGACGGACAGGCAGTGCGCGACGACCCGGTCACCGGGCTTCCACGCGTTGACCCCGGGCCCCGTCTGCAGCACGACGCCGGCCAGGTCGGAGCCCACGATGTGGTACGGCAGGTCGTGCCGCTTGGCCAGCTCGGACTCGCGCCCGTAGCGCTTGAGGAAGCCGAACGTGGACACCGGCTCGAAGATCGAGGTCCACACGGTGTTGTAGTTGATCGCGCTGGCCATCACGGCCACGATCGCCTCGCCCGGGCCGAGCTCGGGGGTGGGCACCGTGTCCAGGTGCAGGCTCTTGCGCGGGTCCTTGTCGCGGGTGGCGATCCCGTCGAACATCTCGGTCTCGTCCGCGTGGACCGTCATCGCCTGGTAGTGGTCCGGGACGGGAAGCCCACCCACGGCGTCGAAACGCTCGGCGAGAATGGCGTCGAGGATCTCCTGCACGGCCTGGCCTCCGGTGGCGTGAGTCGTGTGGCTTGCTTGGGATACCGATCAGTTACCGATCAGTATGGTACCCGAGGCATTGTGGCTGCGCGCTCCGCCGATGGGGCCGATCGTGACGCAGCCCACCGACTGGATCAATGAAGCAGCCCCTCCGATCGGGTGGAAACCGCCTGATCGGAGGGGCCGGGACGCTGCACGAACGGCCCTGGCGTGCGGACCTCCCGCACAAGAGCGCCGTTCGTTCGGGTGTCAGTGAGGGGTGGCCGCCGGCTCCACCAGCTCGACGAGCACGCCGCCGGCGTCCTTCGGGTGCACGAAGTTGATCCGCGAGTCCGCCGTGCCGCGCCGCGGCTCCGGGTAGAGCAGGCGCAGGCCCTTGTTCTTGAGCGCCTCCATCGCGGCCTCGATGTCGGTGACCCGGTAGGCGAGCTGCTGCAGGCCCGGGCCGTTGCGGTCGAGGAACTTCGCGATCGTGGAGTCCGGGCGCAGCGGGGCCAGCAGCTGGATGCGCGTGCTGGAGGCGGGGTCGGCGCCGGGCGCGGCGAGCATCGCCTCGCGCACGCCCTGCTCCTCGTTGACCTCCTCGTGCGTGTTCACCAGCCCGAACACGTCGTGGTACCAGGCGATCGCCTCGTCGAGGTCGGCCACCGCGATGCCGACGTGGTCGATCTGGGTCAGCAGGGATCCGAGCGCGCCGTGGGCCGATTCCGTCTGTGCCGTCATGGTCCGGGAATCTAATGCGCGGTACCGGGCCCGGCCCTCTGTGTGGCTGCTCACCCGTCCGTTCGGGCCGTCTCTTCGCAGGTGACCGACGGGTATGGTCCGGAACCAATCCCGTGTGCCAACGCAGTTGCTGGAGGTCGTCGTGGCGCAGTCCGTGATCGTCGCTGGTTCCCGTACGCCGGTCGGCCGGCTGCTCGGGTCGCTCAAGGGGTTCTCGGGCGCGCAGCTCGGCGGATTCGCGATCAAGGGCGCCCTGGAGAAGGCCGGGGTGGCCCCCGAGCAGGTCGAGTACGTGATCATGGGGCAGGTGCTCACCGCGGGCGCCGGCCAGATCCCCGCCCGCCAGGCGGCCGCGGCCGCCGGCATCCCGATGGACGTCCCGGCGCTGACCGTCAACAAGGTCTGCCTGTCCGGCATCGACGCCATCGCCCTCGCCGACCAGCTCATCCGTGCCGGTGAGTTCGACATCGTGGTCGCGGGCGGCCAGGAGTCGATGACCCAGGCACCGCACCTGCTGACCAAGTCCCGCGAGGGCACGAAGTTCGGCGACACCGCGCTGATCGACAGCATGTCCTACGACGGCCTGTTCTGTGCCTTCGACCAGGTCGCGATGGGTGCGTCGACGGAGAAGCACAACAGCCGCTACGACGTCACCCGCGAGGACCAGGACGCCTTCGCGGCCCGGTCGCACCAGCTCGCCGCCGCCGCCGTGAAGAACGGGGTGTTCGACGACGAGATCACCCCCGTCGAGATCCCGCAGCGCAAGGGCGACCCGGTCGTCTTCTCGCACGACGAGGGCGTCCGCGGCGACACCACCGGCGAGAGCCTCGCCAAGCTGCGCCCGGCCTTCGCCGCGGACGGCACGATCACCGCGGGCTCGTCGTCGCAGATCAGCGACGGCGCGTGCGCGGTCGTGGTGATGAGCAAGGCCAAGGCCGAGGAGCTGGGCCTGACCTGGCTGGCCGAGATCGGCGCGCACGGCGTGGTCGCCGGACCGGACACGAGCCTGCACGAGCAGCCGGCCAACGCCATCGCCAAGGCGTGCGCCAAGGAGGGCCTCGACCCCAAGGAGCTCGACCTGGTCGAGATCAACGAGGCCTTCGCCGCGGTCGGTCTCGTGTCCACGCGCAAGCTGGGCCTCGACGAGGAGAAGGTCAACGTCAACGGCGGCGCGATCGCGCTCGGCCACCCGATCGGCATGTCCGGTGCACGGATCACGCTGCACCTGGCGCTCGAGCTCAAGCGCCGCGGCGGCGGTGTCGGCGTGGCCGCGCTGTGCGGCGGCGGCGGCCAGGGCGACGCGCTGATCCTCCGCGTCCCGGCCTGATCCCTTGCCTCAGCAGTCCCCGCAGGAGTTGGTCGACCGCGCGCTGGAGGGCCAGCAGCGCGCGGTCGCCCGGCTGATCTCGCTCGTCGAGAGCGGGTCGAAGGACCTGCCGGAGGTCGCCGCGCTGCTCGCCCCGCACACGGGGCGGGCGCAGGTCGTCGGTCTGACGGGCTCGCCGGGCGTCGGCAAGTCCACCACCACGTCCGCGCTGGTCGCGGCGTTCCGGGAGCAGGGCAAGCGGGTCGGCGTGCTCGCTGTCGACCCGTCGTCGCCCTTCTCCGGCGGCGCGCTGCTCGGCGACCGGGTCCGGATGGGCGACCACGCGATCGACGAGGGCGTGTTCATCCGGTCCATGGCGACCCGGGGGCACCTGGGCGGGCTGGCCTGGGCGACCCCGCAGGCGCTGCGGGTGCTCGACGCCGCGGGCTGCGACGTCGTGCTCGTCGAGACGGTCGGGGTCGGCCAGTCCGAGGTCGACGTCGTCTCGCTCGCCGACACCACGGTCGTGTTGCTCGCGCCCGGGATGGGCGACGGCGTGCAGGCCGCCAAGGCCGGGATCCTCGAGATCGCGGACGTGTTCGTGGTCAACAAGGCGGACCGCGAGGGCGCCGACCAGACCGTCCGCGACCTGCGCTACATGATGTCGCTCGGTGAGCGGCGGGACGCCTGGAAGCCACCGGTGTGCCGGACGGTCGCGGCCCGTGGCGAGGGCGTCGACGAGGTCGCCGGGGCGATCGACGAGCACCGGGCCTGGCTGGAGTCCTCCGGCGAGGGTCCGCGGCGGCGCCGGCGGCGGGCGGAGAACGAGATCGAGGCGATCGGGCTGGAGAAGGTCCGCGCGCGGCTCGGCGACGTCCGCGGCGGGGCCGCCCTCGAGGCGCTGGCCGAGAAGGTCGTGGCCGGCACGCTGAGCCCCTACGCGGCGGCGGACGAGCTCCTCGACTCCCTGTGAGTGGCGATAGTCGCCATGGCGACTATCGCCACTCACAGGGGTCAGCGGAAGTCGCCGGAGGCCGAGCGGATGCGGCCGAGCAGGTCGAAGAGCGTGGCCTTGCCCTCCGCGTCGAGTCCCACCAGCCCGAAGTCGACGGCGGTGACGGACTTGGTGGCCTGCTCCAGGCGCTCCAGCCCGTCCGGCGTGATCTCGACCAGCGTCGCCCGCCGGTCCGTGGGGTGCGGGGTCCGGCGTACCAGCCCGTCCGCCTGCAGCCGGTCGACGATGTTCGTGACGCTGGTCGGGTGCAGCTGCAGCCGCTCGCCCATCACCCGCATCGGCAGCTTCTTGGCCCGCGAGAAGCTCAGCAGCACCAGCGCCTCGTAGCGGGCGAAGGTGAGGTTGTGCGGCTTGAGCGCGGCGTCGACGGCCGACAGCAGGATCTGCTGCACGCGCATCACGCTGGTGACGGCGGCCATGGTGTCCGACGGGCCGATGCGCTCGGCCCAGAGCTCCGCCGCCCGGTCGATCGGGTCGAAGGGGAGCGGGTCGCGCGAGGCCATGGCCACGCACGCTAGCAGGGCGGACACCCGCGGCCCGAGATCATGGGGCAGGCTGGCGGCATGCTCGTAGCGTTCAGCATCGCGCCGTCCGGCAGCTCCTCCGACGACGGGAGCGTGGGCGACGCCGTCGCCGAGGCCGTCCGCGTGGTCCGGGAGTCCGGGCTGCCCAACGAGACGACGTCCATGTTCACCACCATCGAGGCCGAGACCTGGGACGAGGCGATGGCCGTGGTGGGCCGCGCGGTCGAGGCCGTGCAGGCCCGGTCCCCGCGGGTGAGCCTGGTGCTCAAGGCCGACATCCGCCCGGGGTACACCGGCCAGCTCAGCGCGAAGGTGGAGCGGATCGAGAAGGCGCTCGGCTCGGATGGCTGACCCGGCGTTCCTGCTCCTGCACGGGGCCTGGCACCGCGGGTCGAGCTGGACGCCGCTGCAGGAGGAGCTGCGGGCCCGGGGGCGCAGCTCGGTGGCTCCGGACCTGCCGGCCGACGAGCCGGGGGCGGGCGCCGCCGAGTACGCCGCGGCGGCGCTCGCCGCGGCGCCGGCCGAGGGGCCGGTCGTGGTCGTCGGGCACTCGCTCGGCGGACTCACCGCGCCGCTGGTCGCCGCCGAGCTCGGCCCGCGGACGCGTGCCCTGGTGCTGGTCGCGGCGATGCTCCCGGCGCCCGGCCGGGCGCACAACGACCTGCTCCGCGAGGACCGCACGATCATGGCCCCGGGGTTCGGCCCCGGCCAGGAGCGCGGCCCGGGCGGCACGACGAGCTGGCCGGCAGAAGCCGCCGAGGCGTCGCTGTACGCCGGGGTGGCCCAGGAGCTGGGCGCGCCGGACCTCGTGCGGGAGGCGGTCGCGGGCCTCCGCCCGCAGGCGTGGGCGATCGGCAAGGAGGTCACGCCGCTGGCCGCGTGGCCGGCGGTGCGGACGGTGTTGGTCGTCTGCGCGCAGGACCGCGTGGTGAACCCGGAGACCTCCCGCCGGCTGGCCGCCGACCTGGGCTTCGAGGTCCGCGAGCTGCCCGGTGGGCACTTCCCGATGCTCACCCGCCCGGCCGAGCTGGCCGACCTGCTCGTCGGCCTGTGACGCACCCTCACGACCGGCGGGAGCCCCCGCCGGCCGTCGTGCGGGGTCGGTCAGGCGATGTTGAGCGTGAAGAAGAAGACGCCGACGAGGATCGCGGCGAAGCCCAGCCCCATCGCGATCTTGGCGAGCTTCGCGGTGTCCGGGTTGCGGACCGCGGCGACGCCGACACCGAGGGCCGCGAGCCCGCCGACCCAGCCGACGATCGAGATCGGGCTGGCGACCAGCGCGACGATGCCGATGATCAGCGCGACCTTGCCCAGCACGGGGTTCTGCTCGCGCGCGGTCTTCCTGCGGGCCTCCGCCAGCAGGCGGTCGGCGACGGTGTTCTCCTGGCTCATCAGATCCTCCGGTCAGGGGGACGGTCCCGGCGCGGATCCGTCCGGCGTGCACGCACGTGACGCGACGTCACTTCCGTGAGGTCAACGAGCGCACGCCGCCGCTGGTGCTCCGCCGGTCCGGTGATCGGCGCGTCCGCGACCGCGGACCGCGGGTGCGCGCCGCCACCGGATCGGCGCAACGCCGGGCGCTGGATCGACGATGGTCGGACGTCCTACGGTCGTGGGGGGAACGAGGACGGGAGGCGCCATGACGACCGGGACCACCGCTGCGACCAGCACGGACGCCGCCGGCGAGGAGCACCGGGCGCGCCGGCTGTGGCGCGCGCTGGAGCCGTTGCACGCGGTGACCTACTTCGCGCCGGAGGCGCGCTCGGCGGGGGAGTCGCTGGGCCTGCGGGGCTTCTGGCGCGGCTACTTCGGGCAGCGCGCCGCACCGCTCGGGCCGGTTCCGGCCGAGGTCGTGACCGCGCTGTTCTACAACTTCGCGCCCGGGTTCGTCGCCCGCTCGGTGCCCGAGGTCTGGTCGGTCGCCACGCCCGCGCAGCTGCTCGACGCCCGGCTGGCGGCCGTCGACGCCGCCCTGCGCCGCGCGCTCGGCGAGCTCACCGGGTCCGCCGACGTCGCCGAGGCGGCCGAGCTGGCGCGCACGGCCGCGACCTCCGTGTCGACGGCCGGGCGGGCGCTCGCCGCCGCCAACGCCGCCCTGCCGTGGCCGGACGCGCCGCACCTCGTCCTCTGGCAGGCCCAGACGGTCCTGCGCGAGCAGCGGGGAGACGGGCACGTCGCCGCCCTGGTGAGCGCGGGCGTCGACCCCGTGGAGGCGCTGGTGGTGTTCGCGGGCGCCCAGGGCCTGCCGGGCGACTGGCTGCGCGAGCGGCGCGGCTGGACCGTCGAGGAGTGGGAGGCCGCGCGGGCCCGGCTCAGCGACCGGGGCCTCGTCGAACCGAACGCCGGGGAGACCGTGACCGACACCGTGCTCACCGACGCGGGGCGGGAGCTCTGCGCCGAGGTCGAGGCCCGCACGGACGCGCTCGCCGACCAGGCCTGGCGCGCCCTCGGCGACGCCCGGGCCGAGCGTCTGGTCGGGCTGGCGGGACCCCTGGTGGAGCGGGTCCTCGCCGCGGGCGACTTCCTGCCGCAGAACCCGATGGGCATGCGCCCGCTCGTGGCGGCCGGCCCCGGCTGATCCGCCGGCACCCGAGGGGACGGGCGACGGGCGGGCCGGGTGGCGATCGTGCCAGGATGGACGGCGTGTCGCGACCCGATCCTCGTCAGGCAGCCCAGACGGCGGCCCTGTCGTCCGCGTTGGCGGGCGCCGTCGATCTCTCCGCGCTGAAGGCCCGTTCGGAGGCCGCGGCCCGCCAGCAGGCGGCGGGCGGCGCCCAGGGCGGGGCCCCGGCGGCCTCCCCCGACGGTGGCGGCGGTGGCGGGTACGTCATCGACGTCACCGAGCAGAGCTTCCAGCGGGACGTGCTCGAGGCGTCCCTGCAGGTGCCGGTGATCGTCGACCTCTGGGCCACCTGGTGCGAGCCCTGCAAGCAGCTCTCGCCGGTCCTGGAGCGCCTCGCGAACGCGAGCGGCGGCGCCTGGCTCCTCGCGAAGGTCGACGTCGACGCCAACCAGCGGATCGCGCAGGCCTTCGGCGTGCAGTCGATCCCGATGGTGGTCGCGGTCGTCGCGGGTCAGCCGGTCGACGCGTTCCAGGGCGCCCTGCCCGAGCCGCAGGTCAAGGACTGGATCGCCCGGATCCTCGACGCCCTGCGCGACCGCATGCCCGCGATCGCCGAGGGCGAGCGCCGGGCGGCCGCGGGCGGCACGGCCGCGCCCGAGGAGGAGCCGGAGGACCCGCGCTTCACCGAGGCCGAGGACGCGCTCGAGCGCGGTGACTACGCCGAGGCCGAGGCCGCCTACCAGCGGATCCTCGACCAGGAGCCGGCCAACGAGATGGCGCTGGCCGCGCTCTCGCAGGTGCGCTTCCTGGCCCGGGCCGAGCAGGCGGACCCGTCGGCGATCGCCCGGGCCGACGCCGCACCCGACGACGTCGACGCCCAGCTCGCCGCGGCGGACGCCGAGGTCGCCCAGGACCGGGCCGAGTCGGCCTTCGGGCGCCTGGTCGCCGCGGTCGGCCGGACCTTCGGGGACGACCGGGAGAAGGTCCGCAGCCACCTCGTCGGGCTGTTCGAGCTGTTCCCGGCGGACGACCCGCGGGTGAGCACCGCCCGTCGCGCCCTGGCCCGCGCGCTGTTCTGAGCGCGGGGCGCGCGGCCGGGAGGGATCCCGGCCGACTACGGTCGGCAGCCGTGTCGACGACCAGCCCGCAGCCCGTCGCCGATCCGCCGCGGCCCCCGGCCCGGCGGTGGACGGCCGCCCGCGTCGGCGCGGCCGTGCTCGCGGTGGCGGCGCTCGCGCTGACCGCCGTGCTGCACGCCACGCACCACAACCTGCTGGTCCTCGGCCTGTCGTCGACGGACATGCGGGAGCTGCACGCGGACTTCGACACGTTCTGGCATTCCGCCGTCGCGCTCACCCAGGGCGGCGACATCTACGAGACGCCGGCGAAGCTGCGCAACCTCAACCCGCCGCTGCTCAGCCTGCTGCTGGCCCCGCTCGCGGGTCTCGACGTGGTCGTCGCGTACCGGGTGTTCGCCGCGGTCACCCTGCTGCTGATCGCCGGCGCGGTGCTGCTGGTGTGCCGGGAGCTGCGGTTGCCGTGGTGGTGGACGGCGGGCGCCACGCTGGCGATGCTCGCGTCCTCGCCCCTGCACGGCACGCTCTACCTCGGCCAGATCTACGGGCTGCTGCTGGTCGGGCTGGTCGCGGGCTGGATCGCCGAGCGCCGCGGGCACCCGCTGCTCGCCGGCGTGCTCTACGGCGTCACGGTCGCGCTCAAGCCCTCGCTCGCCCCGGTCCTGCTGCTCCCCGCCGTGCAGCAGCGGTGGCGGCCGTTTTTTGCGGGGGTCGGCGGCGCCGTCGTCGCGACCCTCGTGGGTGCGCTGGCCGCGGGGCCGTCGAGCGCCCTGGAGTGGCTGCGGATCGGGTTCGGCGAGCCGGTGCCCGACGTCCTGGACAACGCCGCCCTGCCCGGCGAGGCGCTGCGCCTGGGACTGCCGTCGGGCGTCGGGACGGTGCTGGGGCTCGTCGCGCTGGTCGGCACCCTGGTCTGGCTCGCGCGCCGCTCCCGCACCGGCACGGTGGACCCGGGCGGCACGGCACCGTGGGCGGTGATCGCGGCGGGCCTGCTGATGTCGCCCATCTCCTGGCACAACTACCTGCTGCTGCTGTGGCCGGGCGTGCTCGCCGTGGTGGCGGCGTCGGCGGCGGGCAGCGTGCGCCGGGCGTGGGTGGCCGCGCTGCTGGCGTTGCCGCTGGTCCCCGTCTCCTGGGGCGAGCTGTGGACGCCGGACGACCCGTGGACGCCGCTCGGCCGCAGCCTCTACTGCGCGATCCTTCTGGCCTACTGGGTCACGCTGCTCCGCAACGCTGACCGCACTATGGAACCATAACGCGCATTTTCGGACGCTGTTTCCGCAGTACGGTTCCATAACGCCGAAAAGGACGCGGGCGAGCAGCAGTATGGTTCCATAACGCCGACATGGCGGTCTGTGGCAAGCGTTAGGGAACCATACTGCCGCCGGTCAGACGTCGCGGGAATCCTCGTCGGCGGGGCCGACCTCGGGCTGGACGCCCCGCACCAGGTCCGGGGTGTGGGCGGCGCCGGCGGGCGGTGCCTCGACGGCCGGCTCGGTGGCGGCGGACTGGACGGGCCGCTTCGGGTGCACCGGGCCGCCCGTCTCCTCCGGCACCAGCCAGAGCACGCCCGCCGGGGGCAGCCGCAGGACGGCCGACGCCGGACGCCCGTGCCACGCGGCCCGCTCGGCCTCGACCCCGCCCAGGTTGCCCACGCCGGAGCCGCCGTAGTTCTCGGCGTCCGTGTTGACCAGCTCGCGCCACTTGCCCGCGAAGGGCAGCCCCACGCGGTAGTTCTCCTTCGGCTGGCCGGAGAAGTTCGCGATGCAGGCCAGGACCGCCGGGCGGCCGTCGTGGTCGGTGCCCTGCCGCAGGAAGCTCAGCACGTTGCCCGCGGCGTCGTTGGCGTCGATCCACGAGAAGCCCTCGGGCGAGTGGTCCGCGGTCCACAGCGCCGGGTGGTCCCGGTAGGTGCGGTTGAGGTCGCCGACGAGGGTCTTGATGCCGCCGTGCAGCCGGTTGCCGAGCAGGTCCCAGTCGAGCGAGCGCTCCTCCGACCACTCGCGGACCTGGCCGAACTCCTGGCCCATGAACAGCAGCTGCTTGCCCGGGTGCGCCCACATGAACGCGAGCAGCGCGCGGACGTTGGCGGCCTTGTTCCAGTCGTCGCCCGGCATCCGGGTCCACAGCGAGCCCTTGCCGTGCACGACCTCGTCGTGGCTGATCGGCAGGACGTAGTTCTCGCTGAACGCGTACATCAGCGAGAAGGTCATCTGGTTGTGGTGGTAGCTGCGGTGCACGGGGTCGCGCCCGATGTAGTCGAGCGTGTCGTGCATCCAGCCCATGTTCCACTTGAACCCGAAGCCGAGCCCGCCCATGTAGGTGGGCCGCGTGACGCCCGGCCACGCCGTGGACTCCTCGGCGATCGTGACGACGCCGGGGTGCTCCCGGTAGACCGTCGCGTTCATCTCCTGCAGGAAGGAGACGGCCTCGAGGTTCTCCCGGCCGCCGTACTGGTTGGGCAGCCACTGCCCGTCCGGCCGCGAGTAGTCGAGGTAGAGCATCGAGGCCACGGCGTCCACCCGCAGCCCGTCGATGTGGAACTCCTCGAGCCAGTACAGCGCGTTGGCGACCAGGAAGTTGCGCACCTCGCGACGGCCGAAGTCGAACACGAGCGTGCCCCAGTCCGGCTGCTCGCCGCGGCGCGGGTCGGCGTGCTCGTACAGCGGCGAGCCGTCGAAGCGGGCCAGCGCCCACTCGTCCCGCGGGAAGTGCGCGGGCACCCAGTCGACGATCACGCCGTAGCCGTGCCGGTGCAGCGTGTCGACGAAGTACCGGAAGTCGTCCGGGGTGCCGAAGCGGGAGGTCGGGGCGTAGTAGCCGGAGACCTGGTAGCCCCAGGAGCCGCCGAACGGGTGCTCCGCCACCGGGAGCAGCTCGACGTGGGTGAAGCCGGTCTCGTCCAGGTACTCGACGAGCTGGTCGGCGATCTCGCGGTAGCCGTTGCCCTGCCGCCACGAGCCGATGTGCAGCTCGTAGACGCTCATGGGCTCGGCGTGCGGCTGGCGGACGGCGCGTGCGGCCATCCACTCCTCGTCGCCCCACTCATGGGTGGCGGCGGTGACCACGGACGCCGTCGCGGGCGGGACCTCGGTGGCGAACGCCAGCGGGTCCGCCTTGTCACGCCACACGCCGTCGCGGCCCAGGATCCGGTACTTGTACCGCGTCCCGACGCCCACGTCGGGCACGAAGATCTCCCAGACGCCGGCGCTGCCGAGCGAGCGCATCGGGTGCGCCCAGCCCGCCCAGCCGTCGAAGTCGCCGGTCACGCGCACGCCCTGGGCGTTGGGCGCCCAGACGGCGAAGCTGGTGCCGATGACCTGGCCGTGGGCGGTGTCGTAGGTGCGCACGTGCGCACCGAGCACGTCCCAGAGCCGCTCGTGGCGGCCCTCGCCGATCAGGTGGAGGTCGACCTCGCCGAGGGTCGGGAGCCAGCGGTACGGGTCGTCCGTGACGTCGACGCGGTCGCCGTAGCGGACGCGGATCTTGTAGTCCCCACCCGGCCCGTCGACGACGCCGGAGAACAGGCCGGCGTCGTGCACCTTGACGAGCGGGTGCGCGTCGTCCGGGTCGCCGCCGCGCAGCACCCACACCTCGTCGGCGTGCGGGCGCAGCACGCGGACGACGGTGCCGCCGCCGGCCGTCGGGTGCGCGCCCAGCACCCCGTGGGGGTTGTGGTGGGCACCACCCAGGAGCCGGTCGGTCGTCGCCTGGTCCGGGGGGCAGGGGTCGATCGTGCGGGTGTCCTCGTGTGCCACCCCGAAACCCTATTGCGGACCGCTCGGACGCGCCCACTGTGGTCCGCCGAACGGGTTGTGGCCCTAGATCAAACCTCTTCGGCCGGACTTCTCGACGGGGACGGCGGGTCAGCCGGCCGCCGCCCGGGCGAGCGCGGATCGGAACCCGGCGAGGTCGTCCACCCGGGTCTTGAGGATCTCCACCACCCGGGAGTCGTCGATCGTCGCGTACCCGTGGACGAGCAGGTTCCGGAAGCGCGCCGTGTCGCGGAGCGTGGCCGCGGTCGCGGCGGGAAGGAGGCCGGCCTCGGCCAGTGCGGAGAAGACGTCGGCGTAGTCCAGCGGAGCGCGCAGCCCCTCGGAGGCCACGATGTGCCGCCCCAGGTCGACGCAGACCTCGATCGCGACGACGAACCGGTACTTGACCGCCGCGAGGAGGTCCTCGTCCCCGAGGAGCTCGTCGGCCGACCTCCCGGAGAGCCTGCGGAGGGCCTCGATCTCGAGGCCCAGACGGTGGAGCATCGTCTGGACGCGAAGCAGGTCGACCACGCTCAACCCCGTCCCTCGGCGGCCCGAGCGACCAACTCGCGGTCGAGCGGTGCGGCCCAGATCTCGACGTCGTCGGCCATCCGCCCGGTCACCGACTCCCACTCGACCCGGAACGGCTCGTCCCGGCTGTAGAGCACCACGCGGCCGCGGAGGACACGGCCGAGGAAGCGGAGGGGTGCGCCGTCGAGGACCGTCACCTCGATCCCGCCCACACCCGACGCAGCCGTCAGGGCGTCGGCCACGTGGGACTCGATGCCTGCCGAGGGGCGGTCGAGGAGGAGTCCGACGTCCACGTCGCTGTCGGGACGCGGACGCCCGGTGACGCGGGAGCCGTAGAGGTAGGCCACCCGCACGGGCAGGCCGGGCAGGATCTCCGCGCACGCCGCACGGAGACGCTCGACCAGCTCCGCGTCCGCCTCCATGCGGCCGATCCTAGAGCGAGATGTGCGGGTCGGACTCCGGGTCCGCGGTGTCGACGCCCTTGTCCTGCGCCTCCTCGACCAGCCGCGCGATCGAGGTGAGCGGGATGCTGGCCCACGTGGGACGGGAGCGGGTCTCGTAGACCACTTCGTACACCGCCTTGTCCAGCTCGTAGGCGCGCAGCACCGCGGCCTCGGCCCGCGGGTCCCGCCCGGCGCCGAACGCGTAGCCGTCGCAGAACGCGGAGCGGTTGCGCACGGCCCACTCGTCGGCGCGGCGGAAGAGCTGCTGTTCCTCGTGCTCGTCCGCGTCCGCCAGCGTGACCTGGTGGTAGACGGCGTAGTCGAAGGACCGCAGCATGCCGGCGACGTCCCGCAGCGGCGAGTCCATCCGGGTTCGCTCGGTGAGCGGCGCCGCGGGCTCGCCCTCGAAGTCGATGAGCAGCCAGCCGCGCGGCGTGCGGAGCGTCTGGCCGAGGTGCAGGTCGCCGTGCACGCGTTGGGTGGGGATCTCGCCGGTCAGCGCGTCGTACACCGCGCGGATGCCGTCGACGTGCTCGCCCAGCGCCGGCACCTGCGAGGCGGCCTCGGTCAGCCGGGCGGTGAGCGCGGCCCGCAGCTCGTCCGCGTCCCGCGAGCCCGTGCCCAGCGCCGCGGCCAGCTCCTTGTGCACCACCGCGACGGTCTCGCCGAGCCGCCGCGCCTCGCCGGCGAAGTCCCCGCCGACCTCGTTGGCGTACAGGTCGCCCTCGGCGAACAGGTCCCGCACGCTGGTCAGCGCCATCGCCCAGCCCTCGGCGGAGTTCGACGCGAAGTCCTGCAGCATGCCGAGCGTGGCGGGCTGCCCGTCGAGGGTGCCCTCGACCGCGCCCTGCAGCGACGCCACCTGCTCGCTGCCCTCCCCGCGCAGCGCGCGGTGCAGCTCGAGGTCCGGGTTGAGCCCGGGCGCGACCCGCCGGAACAGCTTGAAGATGCTCTTGTCCCCGTAGGCGACGGAGGTGTTCGACTGCTCCACCCCGAGGATCCGGCCGGAGACGCCGGACGGGATCTCGACACCGGGCTCGGGCACGAACCGGATGTCCCCGTACGTGCGGCCCTCCCGAATCGAGTCGAGCAGGAAGGCCGTGGCCTCGTGGTCCCACATCGCGTCGTACGCGATCCGGTCGCCGACCGCGCCGATCGTGGCGTACTCCAGGTCCGGCGTCGGCTGGTGGCGCCGCCCGGCCAGCAGCTGGTAGTGCTCCGGCGCGCTGCCGTCGGCGAAGGTCACCCGGAGCAGGCACAGGTCGAGGAGCAGCTCGCCCTCGCCGATCAACGGGGTGGAGCCGGCGACCGCGACGGACTCGACGGGCCGGCCCTTCGCCGGGAACCAGCGCTGGCGCGCCAGGTAGTCGGGCAGATGGGCCGGGAGCTCCTCGGCGAGCGCCGTCATGCAGTGTCCTCCGCGGGCTTGATCGAGAACCAGTAGAAGCCGTGCCCGGGCAGGGTGAGCAGGTACGGCAGCTGGCCGATGCGCGGGAACGGCACCCCGCCGGTGAGCTCGTGCGGCACGTGCCCCTCCCAGGCCGAGAGGTCGAGCTCGACCGGCTGCGGGAAGCGGCTCATGTTGTTCACGCACAGGACCGTGTCGTCGCCGTGCGTGCGGGTGTAGGCCAGCACCGACGGGTTCGACCCGCCCAGCTCGTGGAAGTCGCCGAGGCCGAAGGCGTGGTGGCGCTTGCGGACCTCGATCATGTGCCGGGTCCAGTGCAGCAGCGAGGTCGACGAGTTCGACTGCGCCTCGACGTTCACCGCCTGGTAGCCGTACACCGGGTCCATGATCACCGGCAGGTACAGCCGGCCCGGGTCGGCCATGGAGAACCCGGCGTTGCGGTCCGGGGTCCACTGCATCGGGCTGCGCACGGCGTCCCGGTCGCCGAGCCAGATGTTGTCGCCCATGCCGATCTCGTCGCCGTAGTACAGGACCGGCGAGCCGGGCAGCGACAGCAGCAGCGCGGTGAACAGCTCGAGCTGGTTGCGGTCGTTCTCCAGCAGCGGGGCGAGCCGGCGGCGGATGCCGATGTTCGCCTTCATTCGCGGGTCCTTGGCGTACTCCGCGTACATGTAGTCGCGCTCTTCGTCGCTGACCATCTCGAGCGTGAGCTCGTCGTGGTTGCGCAGGAAGATGCCCCACTGCGCGCCCGACGGGATCGGCGGCGTCTGGGCCAGGATCTCCGAGATCGGGAAGCGGTTCTCCCGGCGCACCGCCATGAAGATGCGCGGCATGAGCGGGAAGTGGAAGGCCATGTGGCACTCGTCGCCGCCGACCTCGGCGTCGCCGAAGTACTCCACGACGTCCGACGGCCACTGGTTGGCCTCGGCGAGCATGACCCGGCCCGGGTACTCGTCGTCCATCACCTTGCGGCAGCGCTTGAGGAAGCCGTGCGTCTCGGTGAGGTTCTCGCAGTTCGTGCCGTCCCGCTCGTAGAGGTAGGGCACGGCGTCGAGCCGGAAGCCGTCGATCCCGAGGTCCAGCCAGAACCGCAGGACGTCGATCATCGCCTCCTGCACGGCCGGGTTGTCGTAGTTCAGGTCCGGCTGGTGGGAGAAGAAGCGGTGCCAGTAGAACTGGCCGCGGACGGGGTCGTAGGTCCAGTTCGAGTGCTCGGTGTCGACGAAGATGATCCGCGCCTCGGGGTAGCGCGTGTCCTCGTCCGACCACACGAAGAAGTCCCCGTACGGGCCGTCGGGGTCGCGGCGGGAGGCCTCGAACCAGGGGTGCTGGTCCGACGTGTGGTTCATGACCAGGTCGGTGATCACGCGGATCCCCCGCTTGTGGGCCTCGTCGATGAGCACGACGAAGTCCTCGACGGTGCCGAACTCCGGCAGCACCGCGCGGAAGTCGCGGATGTCGTACCCGCCGTCCCGCAGTGGCGAGTCGTAGAAGGGCGGCAGCCACAGGCAGTCCACGCCGAGCCACTGGATGTAGTCCAGCTTCTCGGTGAGCCCGCGCAGGTCCCCGAAGCCGTCCCGGTTCGAGTCGTTGAACGCCCGGACGAGCACCTCGTAGAAGACCGCCGTCTTGAACCACTGCGGGTCGACCTCGAGGGCGCGCGCGTGCCCGTAGTCCTCGGCATCCGGCTCGTTGACGACGAGCTCGCCGCTGTCCGTCTCGACCGTCTCACTCATCGGTTGCGGACTCTATCCGGGCCGGCCCGGTTTCTCAGGTCGGAGCGGCGCGGACCGACCTCACCCGCCGCCGCCCGACGACGCCGCGACGGTGGCGGCGTGCTGGGAGGCGACGGCCTTGCGGAGGGCCTTCGGGACGGGGCCGGTGCGGGCGGTGAGGGCCTCGATGCGGTCCTTGCGCTGCTTGCCGTCCGCGCGGCTCACGACGGTGCGCAGGCGGGCCGCGGCGGCCAGGGCGACGGCGGCCGCGTCCTCGTCGGAGATCCCCTCGGGCCGGACGCCGTGCAGGGCGGACCGGGCGGAGTCGGCCAGCCGGCGCACGGCCCGGGTGTCCCGCGGCGTGACGTCGTCGACCGGGAAGATCCCGAGGACCCGGCGCGGCTGTACGCGGACCCACCGGGCCGCCGCCAGCCGGTCGCGCACGAGGCCCCGGGCGTGCCGGGCGCGGTGGCGCACCCAGTGCTGCCAGGTCCGCGGCCGCCCGCTCGCGGCGACCTCCTCGAGCACCAGGGCGAGCAGCGGGTCCTGCGGCGCCCGCACGTGGGGGACGGCGACGGCCTTGCCGTCCTCGTCGCGCAGGGCGCCGGCGGCCAGCAGCTCGGTCAGCGCGGCGGCCCGCAGCAGCAGGCCGCGCTCGCCGGAGCCGGTGAACCGCTTGCGCTGCGGGTCCCAGCTGAGCAGGTAGAGCCGCTCGGGCAGGGAGATCGGGGTGGTCGGCACGGGGTCACCTCCGGGTCGGTGTGGGCTCAGCCGTCGGGCCGGTCCCCGGCATCGGGCTCCCGCTCCTCCCGCCGGGGCCGCCCGGGGCGGCGCATCGGCGCCGCCGCCCCGGGCAGCCGGCCGGCGTCGGCCAGCGCCCGGCGGAGCAGGAACTCGATCTGGGCGTTGGTGCTGCGCAGCTCGTCGTCGGCCCACCGGACGAGCGCGTCGTGCACGGCCGGGTCGAGGCGCAACAGGATCTTCTTGCGCTCGGAGGGCATCCGGTTACGAGTAGAGCGAGCCCGTGTTGACGACGGGCTGGGTGTCGCGGTCGCCGCAGAGCACCACCAGCAGGTTGCTGACCATGCTCGCCTTGCGCTCCTCGTCGAGGTCCACGACGTCCTGCTCGCTGAGCCGGTCGAGGGCCTGCTTGACCATGCCCACCGCGCCCTCGACGATCTGCTCCCGCGCCGCGACGACCGCGCCGGCCTGCTGGCGGCGCAGCATCGCCTGGGCGATCTCGGGGGCGTAGGAGAGCCGGGTGATGCGGGACTCGATCACCGCGACACCGGCCGACTCGACCCGCGCCGCGATCTCCGCCGACAGCCGCCCGGTGATCTCGTCGGCGTTGTCGCGCAGGGAGAGGCCGGGCGCGCCCTGGTTGTCGTACGGGTAGCTGGTGGCGATGTGCCGGACCGCCGTCTCGGACTGGATGGCGACGAACTCCACGAAGTCGTCGACCTCGAAGCTCGCCTTGGCGGTGTCCCGGACCTGCCAGACGACGACCGCGGCGATCTCGATCGGGTTGCCGTCCGCGTCGTTGACCTTGGCCAGCTCGGTCTCGTGGTTCCGGATCCGCGTGGAGATCTTGCGTCGCTGCGTGAACGGGTTGAGCCAGCGGAACCCGCTGGTGCGGATCGTGCCGAGGTAGCGGCCGAACAGCTGGACCACGCGGGCCTCGCCGGGCGCGACGGCGGTGAGTCCGGCCGCGAGCACCAGGCCGACGAGCAGGGCGAACCCGCCCGCCCCGGCGGCCGCGGGCCCGAGCACGCCCGTGAGCGCGAGCAGCGCCACGCCGCCGAGGACGAGCACCAGCACCACCGCGAGCATTCCGAAGCCGCCGGCGCCGGACAGCGGGCGCTCCTCGACGCGCGGCTCGGGCATGTCGGGGAGGTCGCGGGCGGGGAGGACGGGCGGGGCGGCGGGGGAGTCGGGCATGGCGGGCTCCTTTCGTGACATGCCCACCATAGCAAAGTGATATCAGGTTTTGCCAGCGAGCCGCCGAGCCCGTCGGGTCGTCCGGGCCGGAACGCGACGACGCCGGTCCCGCGGATCGCGGAACCGGCGTCGTCGGAAGGGAAAGGGGCTCAGCCCCGGTGCACGCGCAGGATGTGCGCGACGTTCTCCAGCGGCTGCAGCCGCACGTAGTTGCGCTCCTGCCAGCGGAAGATGTCCCCGGTGATCTCGTCGGTGACCGTGAACTGGTCCTGCCAGTCCAGGCCCAGCTCCGGCATGTCGAGCCGGACGAAGCCCTCGCGCACCTCGTGCGAGTTGAGCGTGACGACCACGATCACCGAGTCGCCGCTCGCCGGGTCCGTCTTCGAGTAGACGAGCAGCTCGGGGTTGTCGACCTCGTGGAAGTGGATCTCGCGCAGCTGCTGCAGCGCCGGGTGGGCGCGGCGGATCTCGTTCAGCCGGCCGAGGAAGGGCTCGAGCGAGCGGCCCTCGTTCAGCGCGGCCTGGAAGTCCCGCGGGCGCAGCTCGTACTTCTCGGAGTCGAGGTACTCCTCGCTGCCCGGCTTGACCGGGGTGCCCTCGAACAGCTCGAAGCCTGAGTACACGCCCCAGGTCGGGGACATGGTCGCGGCCAGCACGGCGCGGATCGCGAACATCGCCGGGCCGCCGGTCTGCAGCGACTCGTGGAGGATGTCCGGGGTGTTGACGAAGAGGTTCGGCCGGGCCTCGTCGGCGCGCTCGGCATGCATGAGCGCGAACTCGGCCAGCTCCTCCTTCTCCGTGCGCCAGGTGAAGTAGGTGTAGCTCTGGGTGAAGCCCAGCCGCGCGAGCCCGAACAGCCGGGCGGGGCGGGTGAACGCCTCGGCCAGGAACAGCACGTCGGGGTAGCGCGCCTTGACCTGCCAGATCAGCCAGTGCCAGAAGTTCGGCGGCTTGGTGTGCGGGTTGTCCACCCGGAAGATCCGGACCCCGTGCTCGACCCAGTGCAGCACGACCCGCAGCGCCTCGGCGTAGAGCCCGGCCGGGTCGTTGTCGAAGTTGATCGGGTAGATGTCCTGGTACTTCTTCGGCGGGTTCTCCGCGTAGGCGATCGAGCCGTCCGGCCGCACCGTGAACCACTCCGGGTGGGCCTCGACCCACGGGTGGTCGGGCGCGCACTGCAGCGCGAAGTCGAGCGCGACCTCCATGCCGAGGTCCTTGGCGCGGGCGACGAACGAGTCGAAGTCGTCGATCGTGCCGAGCTCGGGGTCGATCGCGTCGTGCCCGCCGTCGGCGCTGCCGATGGCCCACGGGGAGCCGACGTCGCCGGGCTCGGCGTGCACGGAGTTGTTGCGGCCCTTGCGGTGCACCGTGCCGACCGGGTGGATCGGCGGGAGGTACACGACGTCGAAGCCCATGCCGGCGATCCGGTCGAGCTCCTTGGCCGCGGTGACGAACGAGCCGTGCACGGCGCGGCCGGTCTCGTCCCGCCCGCCGGTGGAGCGGGGGAAGAACTCGTACCAGGAGCCGTACAGCGCGCGCTCGCGGTCGACGTAGACCTGCTGGGTGCGGCCGCGGGTGATCAGCTCGCGCACCGGTCGCTCGGTCATGATCGCGTGCACGGCCGGGAACATCGCCGGGGCGACCCGGGCGTGCAGCGGCAGGGCGGTGTCGCGGAGCGCGTTGGCGGCGCCGAAGAGCAGGTCGCGGTTGGCGCGCTCGCTGGGCCGCCGGCCCACGCGCTGCAGCAGCCGGGCGCCCGTCTCCAGGTCGTTGGCCAGCTCGTCGGCGGTCTGGTGGACCCTCAGCTTGGCCTCGACGGCGTGTCGCCAGGTGGCCCACGGGTCGCTCCAGGCGTCCACGCGGAAGGTCCACAGCCCCGGCTCGTCCGGCACCACGGTGGCGACGAACCGGTCCGTCCCGACCCCGTCGGGCAGCATCCGCACGTGCTCGGCCTGCGCGGTGGAGCCGAGCCGCTTCCACACCACGTTGGCGGCGACGGCGTCGTGCCCCTCGCGCCACACCGTGGCGCGGACGGGGATCACCTCGCCGACCACGGCCTTGCTGGGATGACGGCCGTCGCCCACCGCGGGACTGACGTCATCGATCCCGAGCCGACCGGTCATCGACAGCACCCCCGCGTTCGTCGTCGGATTGCGCACACGGAAGCCCCGCCATCGTGTGCGTCACAACCGTACCTACCCCGTCCACCGCTGCGCGTAACGGGATCGGGCGTGGCGACACGGGTTCACATGCTCTTCACCGAGCCGTCGTGACCGCCCGGCGACCCGCCGTCGGCGAGCGGTCGGTCCGGCTGCTCAGCGTGACCGGCCGCTGGTGCGCCCGGGTGGGAGACCACCCGTTCGAGCAGCTCGGCGAGCCGCTCGCGCTCCACCCGATCGAGCGCCCTGGTCAGCGGCGTGGCGGCCGCCAGCCGGGCGCCGACGCGCGCGACCACGGCCTCGCCCTCGGGCGTCGGCCGGGTGACCCGCTGCCGGCGGTCCCCGTCGGCCCGCACGCGTTCGACCAGGCCGCGCTCCGCCAGCTCGCGGGTCAGCGCGGACACCCGGGCGGGGTCGATGCCGAGCGCCGCGGCCAGCCGGCCCTGGGGGACGGGGTCGCGCAGGGTCCGGAGGAACCGGGCCTGGAGCGGGGTGAGGCCCTCGCCCGAGGCGGCCTCGTCGAGCAGGGCGGTGAGGCGGGCGGCGGCGAGGAGGACCGCCTCGCCGGCCCGCCGGCCCGACGGGTCGGGGACCGGGCCGGTCCCAGGGCTCGTCACAGCGCTTCCCGCAGCAGCCCGGCGAGGGCGTCGGCCAGTCCGGCCCGCCAGCAGGCGAGGTCGTGACCGCCGCGGAACTCCCGGTACCGCACCCGGTCGCCGCGGGCCCGCAGCGCGGACCGCAGCCGGCGGGTCGGCTCGCGCAGGACCCACTCCTCCGTCCCGACCTCGAGGTGGACCCCGTGGGTGCGCGGCCCGGCGGGCACCACCGAGGTGAGCCACTCGGCCGCGGCGCCGCCGGCCGGGTTCGGCCACCAGAACGAGCCGGACTGGGACAGCGCGAGTCCGAAGCGCTCCGGCGCGACCTGGGTGGCGTACAGGGCCGTGAGACCGCCGAGGCTCTGCCCGACGACGGCGGTGCGGCCGGGCTCCGCGGACAGCGCACGCTGCTCCCCGGCCCAGCCCAGGACGTCGTCGCGCAGGAAGGCCACGAAGGAAGGGTCGCAGGCGAGCTCGCGCGACCGCTGCGCGAGCGGCCCCGACGCCACGCCCACCGTGCGGACCGGCGGCAGGTCCCCGCGCGCGAGCAGGCCGTCGAGCGCGGCGGGCAGGCCCACCCCGGCCCAGCGCTCGCCGTCGAGCACCACCGCGACCGGGAGCGGCGCGGCAGGATCGGTCCCGGCGGGCTCGTGCAGCCAGACGGCGCGCCCGTCCGGCAGCCGGCCGTCGAGCACGGTGCCGACCCGGCCGGCCGGGCCGTCGAGGGGCGGGAGCGGCGGCGCGCCGGGGAGGGAGACCACCGAGGTGCCGTCGGGCAGGTGCTCGCGCGCGAGCGGATCGGGCCGGGCACGGGCGAGCCCGTCGAAGAAGCGGTGCAGCGCGTCGTGGTCGGCATCGGGCGCCGCGGCCAGTGCGCGGGCCCGCCGCTGCTCGACGGTCGCGGCCTGCGCGGGATCGGGCGTGCCGCCTGCCGCGATCGCGTACGAGGCCCGCCAGTCGCGCGGCATCCGGTGGGTGAGCACCCAGGCGCCGGGCAGCCGCTCGGCGCGGCTCGCGTCGGGGTGGGCGGGATCGGCGATCTTGTTGGGCAGCACCAGGACGTCGGTGAGGCCCGGGGCGTCGGGCACCACGAACGTGACGGCGCAGGTGCCGTCGCCCAGGTCGTCGACGAGCGGGGTGCCGGTCGCGCGGACCGCCGCCAGGAACGCGGCCCGGTCCCCGGTGCGCAGCAGCCCGGCGACCAGGGGCGAGCACGCCGGGTCGAGGCGTCCGGGCGGCGCGGGCCGGGCGGCCTGCGGCGGGACCGTCAGGGCGAGCGGGCCGGGCGGCGGCGACGGGATTGACACAAGGCTAGGTTTACCTAATAGTCCTGGCAATGCAGCAAGTACCCCGCGCGGTGGTCGCGGTCCTGGTCGCGGCCCTGGCCCTGGTGGCCGCGTGCTCCTCGCCCGCGCAGGCACCGTCGGCGGCCCCCGCGACGACCGACGCCCCGGCCACAAGGACGGTCACCCACGCGCTCGGGACCACCGGGATCCCGGCCTCCCCGGCCCGCGTGGTCTCGGCGAGCGTCACGATGACCGGCCCGCTGCTCGGGCTCGACGTGCCCGTGGTCGGGACCGGGACGACCCGGCCGGGCGGGGTCGCCGACCCCAACGGCTTCTTCCTGCAGTGGGCCGGCCAGGCCGTCGACCGCGGTGTCGCGGGCCTCGGCGGCCCGACCGTGCGCGTCGAGTCGGTGGCCGCCCAGCAGCCCGACGTGATCGTCGGCAGTGCCGTGGGTGCGGACGCCGTCACGCCCGAGATCTACGCGCAGCTCAGCGCGATCGCGCCGACGATCGTCCTCGACCACAGCCGGCTCTCCTGGCAGGAGCTGTCCGCGCAGCTGGGCCGGGACCTCGGGCGGGAGGCCCAGGCGACCGCGGCCGAGCAGGAGTACACCGCCCGGGCCTCCGCGGTCGGCGCCGGGCTGGACACGAGCCGCGAGGCGGTGGCCATGACCGTCACCGACAACGGGTTCAACGTGTTCACGGCGGAGTCGGCCCAGGGCAGGCTGCTGACCGGGCTGGGGCTGCGGCTCAAGGCGGTCGCGCCGAGCGGGGCGTCGGGCCTGGGCGGGTCGGAGGTGCGCCGGGACGTCGTGCCGGTGGCGGGGGAGAACGCGGGCATCTTCGGCGACGCCTCCCTGTTCTTCGTCAACGCGACGGACGAGGACGTGGCCGGCTACCGGACCGCCCAGCCGGTGCTCGGGTCGTTGCCGGCCTTCGCCGAGAACCGGGTCCACGCGCTCGGCCCGGAGTCCTTCCGGCTCGACCGCTTCAGCGCCGCCGCGGTGCTGGACCGCCTGGAGCAGCAGGGCTCGTGACACCCGCTGGATCGGTCACCGTACCGATCCCGTACTAGTCTCCGCCCCCGTGAGAGCCCTCCGCCGCTTCACCGTCCGCGCACAGTTGCCCGAACGGCTGGCCCCGCTGCAGACCCTGGCGACCAACCTGCGGTGGAGCTGGCACCCGGCCACCCGCGAGCTGTTCGCCACGCTCGACCCCGCCGCGTGGGAGCGCTCGGGGGAGGACCCGGTGCGGCTGCTCGGCGAGATCCCGACCGCGCGGCTGACCGAGCTGGCCGAGGACACCGAGCTGGTCCAGACCGTCGCCGGCCTGGCCGCCGACCTGGAGCGGTACCTCACCGAGGACCGCTGGTACCAGGGCGAGGAGGGCCTGCCCGCGGGCATCGCCTACTTCTCCATGGAGTTCGGCGTGTCCGAGGTGCTGCCGAACTACTCGGGCGGCCTCGGCGTGCTGGCCGGCGACCACCTGAAGGCCGCGTCGGACCTCGGGGTGCCGCTGATCGGCGTCGGGCTGCTCTACCAGTCCGGGTACTTCCGCCAGTCGCTCTCGCTCGACGGCTGGCAGCTCGAGCACTACCCCGTCCTCGACCCACAGGGCCTGCCGCTGCAGCTGCTCACCGGGGCCGACGGGGCGCCGGCGATCGTCGAGGTCGCCATGCCCGAGGGCCGCACGCTGGCCGCGCGGGTGTGGCAGGCCGCCGTCGGGCGGGTGCCGCTGCTGCTGCTCGACGCGGACATCGAGGCCAACGACGCCGACCTGCGGACCGTCACCGACCGGCTCTACGGCGGCGACCAGGACCACCGCATCAAGCAGGAGATCCTCATCGGCGTCGGCGGCGTCCGGGCGGTCCGGGCGTACTGCGCCGCGACCGGCCACCCGGAGCCCGAGGTCTTCCACACCAACGAGGGCCACGCCGGCTTCCTCGGCCTCGAGCGCATCCGCGAGCTGCAGTCGTCGAAGCGCCTCGACTTCGACCAGGCGCTGTCCGCGGTCCGCTCCGGCACCGTGTTCACCACGCACACCCCGGTCCCGGCGGGCATCGACCGCTTCCCGGTCGACCTGGTCCGCCGCTACCTCACCGACGCGCTGCTGCCCGGCCTCCCGACCGACCGGCTGCTCGCGATGGGCGCCGAGGACGACCCGGCCATGTTCAACATGGCGCACATGGGAATGCGGCTCGCGCAGCGGGCCAACGGCGTCTCGAAGCTGCACGGCGAGGTCTCGCGCGGCATGTTCGGCGGCCTCTGGCGCGGGTTCGACGCCGACGAGGTGCCGATCGGCTCGGTCACCAACGGTGTGCACGGGCACACCTGGGAGGCCGCCGAGGTCTCCGGCCTGATCGGCGAGCCAGGGGCGTCGCTCGACCACGTCGGCGACGCCGAGCTGTGGGGTCTGCGCAACGCCCTGCGCGCCCGGCTGGTCGACGAGGTCCGCCGCCGCGTCCGGGCGGCCTGGCTGGAGCGCGGCGCGTCGACGCCGGAGCTCGGCTGGACCGACCACGTCTTCGACCCGGACGTGCTCACCGTCGGGTTCGCCCGCCGCGTGCCGACCTACAAGCGGCTCACGCTGATGCTGCGCGACCCGGCCCGGCTGCGCGACCTGCTGCTCGACCCGCACCGCCCGGTGCAGCTGATCGTCGCCGGCAAGTCCCACCCGGCCGACGACGGCGGCAAGGCGCTGATCCAGCAGATCGTCCGGTTCGCCGACGACCCGGCCGTGCGGCACCGCATCGTGTTCCTGCCGGACTACGACATGTCGATGGCCCGCTACCTGTACTGGGGCTGCGACGTCTGGCTGAACAACCCGCTGCGCCCGCTCGAGGCGTGCGGGACGTCCGGGATGAAGTCGGCGCTCAACGGCGGGCTCAACCTCTCCATCCGCGACGGCTGGTGGGACGAGCTCTACGACGGCGGCAACGGCTGGGCCATCCCCACCGCCGACGGCATCGACGACCCGCACAAGCGGGACGACCTCGAGGCCCAGGCGCTCTACGAGCTGCTCGCCACCCAGGTCGCGCCGGCGTTCTACGAGCGCGACTCGGGGGTGCCGCCGAAGTGGACCGGGCTGGTCCGGCACACCTGGGAGACGCTGCGCCCGCAGGTGCAGGCCACCCGGATGGTCCGCGAGTACGTCGAGAACTGGTACGCGCCCGCCGCCGAGGCCGCCCGGACCGTCACCGCCTCGGACTACGCCGGGGCGAAGGAGATCGCCTCCTACCGGGAGAAGCTGAACACCGCGTGGACGAAGGTGCAGGTCACCGGGGTCGACGCGTCCGGCCTGCCGGACACCCCGGTCGTCGGTGCCCCGATGACCGTGCGCGCGGCGGTCGACCTCGGCGGCCTCTCACCCGAGGACGTGATCGTCGAGGCGATCGTCGGCCGGGTCGACGAGGCGGACGAGCTCGACGACACGGTGCGCGTCGCGATGAAGCACGTCGGCGCCACGGACGGCGCGGACCGGTTCGAGGCCGTGGTCCCGCTGCCGCACGCGGGGCTCGCGGGCTACACGGTCCGGGTCCTCCCGCAGCACCCGCTCCTGGCCTCGCCCGCCGAGCTGGGCAAGGTCGTGCTGGCCTGAACCCCGTGAGTGGCGATAGTCGCTATAGCAGCTATCGCCACTCACGACCGGCGGGGATCGGGGGTTGACCTCGAGTCGGGTCGAGGTCCGAGGGTGTTGGCATGACCTCCGTGACGAGCGCCCCGACCGTGTCCGACGACGCCGACCACGCCGCCGACCTGGCCGCCCTCCGGCGGGTGATCGCCGACGTCGAGACCGGGCTGAACACCAACGACGCCGAGCTGATGACCCGGCACTTCGCCGCGAACGCCGTGGCGGTGGGTGTGAACGGGCGCGCGACCGCCGGCCTCGACGCGCTGCGCGAGGTGCACGCGCAGGCGGTGACGGGCTTCCTGAAGGACCAGTACGCCCGCTACGAGATCGACGAAGTCACCTTCGTGCGGCCCGACGTCGCGCTCGTGCGCAAGCTGGCCCGCGCCGTCGACGCCGAGGGCACGCCGGTCGACCTCGACCACACCATGTCGGCGCTCTACGTGCTCGTGCGGGAGCAGGGGCGGTGGTGGATCGTGGCGCGGCAGAACACGCTGATCCCGCGCTGATCCCGGCGCTGATTGCCCGGCGCTGATCTCCCGGGGTGGGTCAGCCGCAGCCGCACGCCCCGCCGCAGCAGCCGCCTCCGCCGCCGCCCGAGGGGGCCATCGCGGGGGCGCCGCCGGCGCGGCCGCCGAGCGAGACGGTGGAGAGGAGCTTGACGGTGTCGCTGTGGCCGTGCGGGCAGTCGGCCGGGTCCGAGGCCGCGGCCATGGGGCGGTCGACCTCGAAGGTCGTGGTGCACTCGTGGCAGCGGAACTCGTAGCGCGGCATGGTCGAGAGGATACGTCGCGAGGTGCGCCGTGGTCACCGGCCGAGGCGGTGATCCACGGGCGGGCAGCGGAACGCTCGGTCTCCGGACGTTCCGCTGCCGGAACGGGGATCAGCGGGACATGTCGTCCGGGCTCCCCAGAACCTTGTCGAAGCCGTGCCGGAACGCGGCCCACTCGCGGCGGCGCGCGGCCAGGATCCGCTCGCCGAGCGGGGTGAGCCGGTAGTTCCGCCGGGCGGGGCCGAGCGTGATCAGCCGGTCGTTCTTCAGCCGGTGCAGGCGGTGGTAGGTGCCCTGCAGGGAGGGCTGGAACACCCCGTCGCTGCGTTCGCGGAGCAGGTCGTGCACCACGCGGCCGTTCTCCGGCCGCTCCTCGACGATCGCGAGGATCAGCAGGTCCAGCTGCCGGCCGTCGCGCAGCCGCACCTCGCCGTGGCGGGCCCGGCGTGCGGTCGGCTCGGTGCTCCGCCGGGTGCGGCGTGGCTCCGGGAGGCCGTTCCGCTCGTGACGACGGGTCGTGCCCGTTCGCGAGGGGGAGCGGCCGTTCATCGAGCCGTCCTCGGTGCGTGTGCGGTGGTCGGTGCTGTCGTCGGTGGCGATGGGATCGCTCCTCCGGTCTGCGGCGTCCGTGTCCGGCTCGGTGTCCGTGTCCGGCTCGCTGTCGGTGCCGGCTTCCGTGTCGGACTCGGTGTCCGTCTCCGTGCCGGTCCCTGTGTCGGTGACGGGGGCCGTGGCGGTGCCCGTGTCGGTCGCAATCTCGTCGTCGGTGTGGGTCACGGTGCCCTCGGCGTTGTCGGGGGCCGGGCGGCGCCGTCGTCGCACGGGACGCAACGCGGCCGCCGCGGAGCCGAAGGCCGAGGAGAGGTCCCGGGTCGACCTGCTCATGCCCGCGCCTTCCGACGGGTGCGCGGACGCTCGGCCTCCTCCGCCGCCTGCAGTGCCGACAGCACCTCGACGCCGAGGGCCCGGTAGTCGCCGGCGACGCTCGCGGCCGTCGCCGAGATCCGCTTCGTCCGGGTGCCCGAGCGCAGCTCCTCCCACCAGGCGGGCTGGGCGGCCGCCTCCACCTCGAGCTCGTGGGCGAGCTTGCCAAGGCGTCGCGCGTCCTGGGCGGTGCGCTCGGCGTGCCGGATGCTGGTCTCGAACCGGGGCGAGGAGCCGCCGAAGGCCTCGTCGATCGCGGCGAGGGCCTCACCCTGCACCGCCCGCGCGCGACTGCCCGTCGCGAACAGCACCACGCCGAGCAGCCCGAGCCGGGCGTTGATCTCGCGGGCGAGGGTGAACCGCTCGGCGACGAGCGTCATGCCGAGCAGCCCGCCGAGGTCGGACTTCGTGGGCATCAGGACCCAGCGCGCCGACGCCAGCGCGAGGTCGGTGAGGATCGTCGACTCCGGCGGGCAGTCCACGAACACCACTTCGTAGTCGCGCGCGACGGGCGCGAGGACGTCGCCCAGCACCCGGAAGGCGTCGCGCCCGTGGTTCTGGAGCCGGGAGACCATCACCGGGGTCAGGTCCTCGAGACGGGCGCCACCGCACACCACGTCGAGCTGCGGCCGGATGTCCGGCACCGGGCGCAGGGGGGTCCGGGCGATGATCGAGCCGAGCAGCCCGGCGCCCTCGTCGTCGATCTCCGAGCCGCGGTAGCCGAGGTCGTCGGCGAGGTTGGCCTGCCGGTTGAGGTCGACGAGCAGGCACCGGTAGCCCGCCCCGGCGAACTGCCCGCCCAGGTTCGCCGCGATCGAGGTCTTCCCGACCCCGCCCTTGTCGTTGACGATCGCGATCACGCGGGCGAGCGCGAACTCGCGCTCACGGTTGCTCGTGCGTCTGGCCACGGGCCACCTCCGCAGTCGTCGACGACGGGCGGCCGGGAACGCACCGCCCTCGGTGCAGCGTGCTGCGCTCGTACCCGACCGCGCGGACCGACACACCCCCTTACGACGACGGCGTCCACCCTGGTCAGCGGAAGCGCGCGATCGTCGCAAGGAAGGCTCGGCCGGGCGGCGCAGCGCTGCTCAGTCCGGGTCCGGCCCCCGGCCGCGCCGGCGGGCGGTGCGCTCCTTCCCGCCGCGTCCGGACGACCCGCCGCCGCTGCGCTGCGCCCGGCCCCCGCGGCTCGCCAGACCCCGTTGGCTCGTCACGCGCGACGGGCGCGTACGCGGGGTCAGGAGGTCGCGCAACTCGTCCTCGGAGGGGGTGTCGTGGTCGACGAGGCGCTCGGGTTCCTCGGCCTCGTCCTCGGGGCTGCCGTCGGCTTCCGCGGCGGCTTCCTCGTCCCTGCCGTCGTCAGCCTCCTCGTCGGCTTCGTCGTCGGAATCGTCCTCGACCTCGTCCTCCGCCGCGTAGTCCTCCTCGTCGGCGGACTCGTCCTCGTCGGCGGGCTCGTCCTCGTCCTCGTCGGCGGGCTCGTCCTCGTCGACGAGTTCGTCCTCGTCGGCGGGCTCGTCCTCATCGACGAGTTCGTCTTCGTCAGCGAGCTCTTCGTCGTCGGCGGGCTCGTCCTCGTCGACGAGTTCGTCTTCGTCGACGGGCTCGTCTTCATCGGCGAGTTCGTCCTCGTCGGCGGCTTCGTCGTCGACGAGCTCGTCTTCCCCGGAGTCGTCGTCCTCCTCGGCGAGCTCGTCGTCGTCGGCGCGCTCGTCCTCGTCGACCGGTCCGTCCTCGTCGACGTCGTCGTCCTCCTCGGTGTCGTCCGGGCCGGCCTCGGCGTCGGAGTGGGCGGCGGGCCCGTCGACGTAGTCCTCGTCGTCCTCGTCCTCGGCGGGTTCGTCGTCCTCGTCGGCCTCGTACTCTGCGTCGTCCTGGTCGTCGTACTCGGCGTCCTCGTCATCCTCGGCGACCTCGTCGGTCTCCTCCGAGTCGGCGGCGGAGTCCTCGTCGGCCACCTCGTCGGCGTCGTCCTCGGGCTCGTCGAGGTCGTCGGAGTCGTCGTACCCGGCTTCCTCCTCGTCCTCGTCGAGCTCGTCGTCGGCCTCGTCGTCGGCCTCGGCTTCGGCTCCGTCGTCGGCCTCGTCGCCCGCCTCGTCGTCGACCTCGTCCCGCTCCTCGTCGGACTCGTCCTCGGCGGGCTGGTCCTCGGCGGGCTGGTCCTCGTCGGACTCGACCTCGTCGGACTCGGCATCGTAAGACTCCTCGTCGGAGTCGTCGTAGGCGTCGTCGGAGTCCTCGTACTCCTCCTCCGGCTCCTCCGACTCCGCGTCCTCGTCCATGAGGTCCTCGGGGGTGACCTCGTCCTCCAGCTCGTCCGGGCCGGCCTCGGCCCCGGAGGCAGGGGCCCCCTCCTCGCCCTCGAGGTCGGCGTCGACCTGCGCCTCACCCGTCTCCTCGACCCGGATGCGCAGCGTCAGCTTCTTGCTGCCGAGCATGATGTAGCCGCTGATGTCGGCCAGGTCCGAAGACTGCGTCGGGTCAGCCATCGCGCCGCTCCCCACCGGTCGTGCGGGAGGCCCGCGCCGCCGCCACCATCCCCAGCAGGGCCGCGCTCGCCCCCGCGACCGGCGTCAACCACACCGGACCGGGCCGCCGGTGCGCGAACAAGAGCCTGCCCGCACCGCCGACCAGCGCCCCGACCGCGAGCCCGCGGCCGAGGTGTCGTCCCGTCGTCACCACGCGGTCCTCCTCCGTCTCGCGCGGCGGACCGGTCGCCGCCGCGCGCCGCCCACCCGGGCGGCGTGGGCGCGGGTGCCCGAGGGATCCGGAGGGGCAAACGGGAGGGGGTCGAAGTTCGGCCGTTCGCCCGACGGGTGCGGCCGACCGGCCGCGCTCAGCCCGGGATGCGCCGAAACAGCAGGAGCGAGTGCGGCGGGAGCGTGATGGTGCTGCGCGGGCGCAGCGGCCGCTCCGCGACCGGGCAGCCGTCCTCCTTCGTGCTGTCGAGCACCGGGAGCAGCGGCGAACCACCGCCCGGCAGCACGCACGCCGCGCCCGAGCCGCCGGCGTGCAGCAGGAACAGCCACTCCCCGGCGAGCAGGCCGAGGGAGCGGGCGTGGGCGTCGTGCCAGTCCTCGTGGGTGAGCGCCCGGCCGGAGGGGTGCCACCAGCGCACCTCCTCGTCGCGGAGGAAGCGGTCGCGGTGGAGGGCGGGGGAGGAGCGGCGGATGGCGGCGACCCGCGCGGTGAAGCGGGTCATCGCCTCGGCCGCCCCGGGGTCGAGCCCGTCGGGCGACCAGTCGACCCAGGTGGTCTCGTCGTCGAGGCAGTAGGCGTTGTTGTTGCCGTGCTGGGTCCGCCAGCGCTCGTCGCCGCCGAGGATCATCGGCGTCCCGATCGACAGCAGCAGGGTGCCGAGCATGGCCCGCGCGGTCGCCCGCCGCCGCGCCCGGACGACCGGCGACGACGACTCGCCCTCCACCCCGAAGTTCTGCGAGCGGTTGTCGTCCGTGCCGTCCCGGTTCTGCTCGCCGTTGGCCTCGTTGTGCTTGCGCTCGTAGGAGACGAGATCGCGCAGGGTGAAGCCGTCGTGCGCGGTCACGAAGTTGACCGACGCCCACGGCCGCCGCCCGGACAGGGCGTACAGGTCGGAGCTGCCGGTCACCCGCGAGGCCAGCTCGGCGATGTGGCCGTGGCCGCGGAAGAAGTCCCGTACCGCGTCGCGGTAGCGGCCGTTCCACTCCGACCATGCGACGCCGAAGCCGCCCACCCGGTAGCCCTCGCCGGTGGCGTCCCAGGGCTCGGCGATGAGCTTGCACGTGGACAGCACGGGGTCCTGCGCGATCGCCGTGAGCAGCGCGGAGTTCGGGTCGAACGGGCCGGAGTGCGGCCGGCCGAGCACCGACGCGAGGTCGATGCGGAAGCCGTCGACGCCGTAGCGGGTGACCCAGTGCCGCAGCGCGTCGCACACCAGGCGGATCACGGTGGGGGAGCCGGCGTCGAGGGTGTTGCCGGTGCCCGTGATGTCGGCGTCGTGGCCGAGCCCGCCCAGCGAGTAGTAGGCGCGGGCGTCGAGACCGCGGTAGGAGAGCGTGACGCCGCCGACCCCGCCCTCGCACGTGTGGTTGGGGACGAAGTCGAGGATCACCTCGATGCCGGCCGCGTGCAGGGCGTCCACCATGGACCGGAACTCGGTGGTCTCGGCGCCCGGGCTGCTCGCGTACCCGCTGTGCGGGGCGAGGAAGCCGAGCGTGGAGTAGCCCCAGTAGTTGCGGGCGCCGCGCTCGAGCAGTGAGGGCTCGGAGGCGCTCGCGCACACCGGCAGGAGTTCGACGGCGGTGACCCCGATCCGCTGGAGGTGCTCGACGACGGCCGGGTGCGCCAGTCCGAGGTACGTGCCGCGCAGCTCCGGCGGGACCTCGGGGTGCCGCGCGGTGTAGCCCTTCACGTGCAGCTCGGTGATCACGGTCTCGGACCACGGGACGTCCGGGCGCGGCGGCAGCGGTGTGCCGTCGGGCGCCTCGACCACGGACAACGGCACGGCGCCGAGCGAGTCGACCGTGCTCGGCGGGCCGGTCATCGGGTCGTCGACCCAGCCCCGGGCGGCGTCGAGGTCGGTGACGCGGCCGTCGATCCGCCGCGCGTACGGGTCGACCAGGATCTTGTGCGGGTTGTAGCGGTGGCCCTCCCAGGGGCGGTAGGGGCCGTGCACGCGGAAGCCGTAGCGCTGTCCCGGCCGGACGTCCGGCACGTGCCCGTGCCACACCCCGAAGGTCCGCTCGGTCAGCTCCACCCGCCGCTCGACGAGCTCGCCGGGCGCACCGTCCACCAGGCACACCTCGACGGCGTCCGCGCTGGTCGAGGCGACGGCGAAGCGCGCCCCGGTGTCGTCGACGTGGGCACCCAACGGGAAGACAGGCACGATCGGCGAGGATAAGGGGGTGAGTTCCCCCGGATCGCCCGCCGGCGCAGAAACCTCAGTGCAGAGCGTCACACCCGATCTGTCCGATCTCGTGATCCACATGGACGGGGTCAGCGTCCGCCGCGGGAAGACCGTGCTGCTCGACTCGGTCGACTGGCAGGTCGAGCTCGACGAGCGCTGGGTCGTCCTCGGGCCCAACGGCGCCGGCAAGACCACCCTGCTGCGCCTCGCCGCGGCCGAGATGCACCCGACGGCCGGCACCGTCGACGTCCTCGGCGAGCGGATGGGCCGGGTCGCGGTGTTCGAGCTGCGCCCGCGCATCGGCCTGACCTCGGCGAACCTCGGCATCCGGATCCCGGGCGACGAGGTCGTGTCCGACGTCGTCGTCAGCGCCGGGTACGGCGTGCTCGGCCGCTGGCGGGAGCGGTACGACTCGCTGGACACCGACCGGGCCGAGCACCTGCTCGAGCAGCTCGGCATGGCCGGGTTCGCCGACCGCGAGTACCGGACGCTGTCCGAGGGCGAGCGCAAGCGGGTGCTGATCGCCCGCGCACTGATGACCGACCCGGAGCTCCTGCTGCTCGACGAGCCCGCCGCCGGCCTCGACCTCGGCGGCCGGGAGGACCTCGTCTCCCGGCTCTCCACGCTGGCGCTCGACGCCGAGGCCCCGGCGTCGGTGCTGGTCACCCACCACGTCGAGGAGATCCCGCCCGGCTACTCGCACGGCCTGCTCCTGCGCGGCGGGAAGGTCGTGGCCGCGGGGCTGCTCGACGACGTCCTCACCGACGAGAACCTCTCCGCCACCTTCGGCCTGCCGCTCGCCGTGCAGCGCCGGCGCGGGCGGTACACGGCCTGGCTGCGCTGACCGGGAGCTGATCCGGGCCTCCCCGTCGGGTGAGCGGGCGGGGCCCGCTGCCCGGACGGCGGGTTAGGGTCCGGGCGTGACGGAATTCGTGAGGCTCGAGGTCGACAACGGGGTGGGCACGATCCGGCTGGACCGGCCGCCCATGAACGCGCTCAACCGGCAGGTCCAGGCGGAGCTGCTGCAGATCGCGCAGGAGGCCGCGACCAGGGCGGACGTCCGCGCAGTGATCGTCTACGGCGGCGAGAAGACGCTGGCGGCGGGCGCCGACGTCAAGGAGATGGCGACCATGTCCTACTCGGACATGGCCCCGCGGGCCCGCGCGCTCTCGGCCGGCCTCGGCGCGCTCTCGATCATCCCGAAGCCGACGGTCGCCGCGGTCACCGGCTACGCGCTCGGCGGCGGCCTCGAGGTCGCCCTCGGCGCCGACCGGCGCATCGTCGGCGACAACGCCAAGCTCGGCTTCCCGGAGATCCTGCTCGGCATCTTCCCGGGCGGCGGCGGCACCCAGCGGCTCGCCCGGCTGATCGGCCCGTCGCGCGCGAAGGACCTGATCTACACCGGCCGGTTCGTCGACGCCCAGGAGGCGCTGGCGATCGGGCTGGTCGACGAGGTCGTCCCCGCCGACGAGGTGTACACCCGCTCCGTCGAGTACGTCTCGCAGTTCACCTCGGGCCCCGCTCTGGCGTACGCCGCCGCGAAGAAGGCGATCGACGGCGGCCTGGACACCGACCTGCGCACCGGCCTGGACATCGAGTCGGAGCTGTTCGCGGGCGTGTTCGCCAGCGACGACGCCGCGATCGGCATGAAGTCGTTCGTCGAGAACGGCCCGGGCAAGGCGAGCTTCACCGGCCGCTGACCCCTGTGAGTGGCGATAGTCGCCATAGCGACTATCGCCACTCACGACCGATCGGAGGCCGGGTGAGCGCACGGGAGCTGGTGGTGCTGGGGACCGCGAGCCAGGCACCCACGCGGACCCGCAACCACAACGGCTACCTGCTCCGCTGGGACCGGGCCGGGCTCCTCTTCGACCCGGGCGAGGGCACCCAGCGGCAGATGCTGTTCGCCGGCATCGCGGCGAGCGCGGTCACCCGGATCTGCCTGACCCACATGCACGGCGACCACTGCCTCGGCGTGCCCGGCGTGGTGCAGCGGCTCTCCCTCGACGAGGTCCCGCACCCCGTGCACGCGCACTTCCCGGCGTCGGGCCAGGAGCACTTCACCCGGCTCCGGTACGCCACCTCCTACCGGGAGCGCGGGGACCTGCGCGAACACCCGCACGACCGGGACGGCGTGGTCGCCCGGGACGAGGCCGGCAGCCTCGAGGTCCGGCGGCTGGAGCACCCCGTCGAGGCCTTCGGCTACCGGCTCGTGGAGCCCGACGGCCGCCGCATGCTCCCCGAGGCCCTGGCCCGCGCCGGGATCACCGGCCCGCGGGTCCGCGAGCTGCAGGCCCGCGGGGAGCTCGACGGCGTGCGGCTGGAGGAGGTCAGCGCGCCGCGGCCGGGTCAGGTGTTCGCGTTCGTCATGGACACCCGGCTGTGCGACGGCGTGTACGCCCTGGCCGACAGGGCGGACATGCTGGTCATCGAGGCGACCTTCCTCGACGGGGACCGCGACCTCGCCCACGCCTACGGCCACCTCACCGCACGGCAGGCCGCGGCCGTCGCGGCCGAGTGCGGCGTGCGCACGCTCGTGCTCACGCACTTCTCCCAGCGCTACACCGAGCCGGGGCGGTTCGCCGCGGAGGCGCGGGAGGTGTTCGGCGGCGAGCTCGTCGTCGCCGAGGACCTGATGCGGGTGCCCGTGCCGCCGCGGGGGGTCGTCGGGCAGCCGACCTAGGAGCTCCGCCCCGCGCCGGCGTAGGCGTCCATCGACTCGACCAGCGCGTGCAGCCGGTCCCGGAGCGCGTCGCGCTCGTCGGCCTCGAGACCGAACGCCTCGGCCATCCCGACGGGCACCCCGAGCGCCCGGGCCTGCAGGTCCCGGCCCTCGTCGGTGAGCACGGCCTCCACGCCGCGCTCGTCGTCCGTCCGCCGGCGGCGCGCGATCAGCCCCGCCCCCTGGAGCCGCTTGAGCAGCGGTGTGACCGTGCCGTAGTCGAGGTGCAGGGCGGTGGCGACCTCCTTGACCGTGAGGCTCCCGTGCTTCCAGAGCAGGAGCATCACCAGGTACTGCGGGTAGGTCAGGCCCAGCTCGTCCAGCAGGGGCCGGTAGGCCGCCGTGACCGCGCGGGATGCCGCGTAGATCGCGAAGCACAACTGGTCCTCGAGCAGCATCGACTCGGTCCGTTCCACCTCGCCGACTGTATCACGCGCGCCACAGTAACTTGTGCACAAGTTAATTGAGGACTAGCTTTCTCGGCATCGGCCCGCGAGGGGCCCGAGCAGAACGGAGAACACGATGAGCGAGAAGATCGACCGGCCGGTGCTGGAGCCGGCGGCGCAGGCATTCGTCGAGGCCACGGCGACCCCGCCGTTCCTCTACCAGCTCGACCCCGTCGAGGGTCGCAAGGTCGTGGACGAGGTCCAGTCCGGAGAGATCGCGAAGCCCGCGATCGACGAGGAGTGGGTCGCCGTCGAGGGTGGACCGACCGGTCCGGTGAACGTGCGGATCGTGAAGCCGCAGGGCGCCTCCGGGCCGCTGCCGGTGGTCCTCTACATGCACGGCGGCGGCTGGGTGTTCGGCAACGCCCACACCCACGACCGGCTGGTCCGCGAGCTCGCCGTGGGCGCGGACGCCGCCGTGGTCTTCGTCGAGTACACGCCGTCGCCCGAGGCCCGCTACCCCGTCGCGATCGAGCAGGGCTACCGCGCCGCGCAGTGGATCGGCACGGACGGCGCCGCGCACGGGCTCGACGCGAGCCGGCTGGCCGTGGCGGGCGACTCGGTGGGCGGCAACATGACCGCCGCCCTCACGCTGATGGCCAAGGAGCGCGGAGACGTCACGTTCACCGCGCAGCTGCTCTTCTACCCGGTGACCGACGCGAACTTCGACACCGAGTCCTACCGGCGGTTCGAGACCGGCTACTTCCTGCACCGCGAGGGCATGAAGTGGTTCTGGGACCAGTACACGACGGACGAGGCCGAGCGCGCGCAGATCACCGCCTCACCGCTGCGGGCGACCACGGAGCAGCTCGCCGGGCTCCCGCCCGCGCTGGTGATCACCGACGAGGCGGACGTCCTCCGCGACGAGGGCGAGGCCTACGCGGACAAGCTCCGCGCCGCGGGCGTCGCGGTCACCTCGACCCGCTACCTCGGCATGGTCCACGACTTCATGATGCTGAACACCTTGCGGGGCAGCGGCGCGGCGACCTCCGCGATCGCCCAGGCCGTCGCCACCCTGAAGGCCGCGCTGCACGGCTGAGCGGTGTCGGCCCGGACGCGCCCTCGGGGTCGCGGACGGCCTAGGGTCCCTACCCATGAGTACGGACCAGGCTCCGAACCCGCACGCCACGGCCGAGCAGGTCGAGGCCGCCTGGCGCGATCCCAAGCTGGCCAACGTGCTCTACCACGACTGGGAAGCGGGCACGTACGACGAGAAGTGGTCGATCAGCTACGACGAGCGCTGCATCGACTACGCCGCCGGCCGCTTCCGCCTGGCCACCGGCTGGGACGGCCGCCCCTACGGGCACGCGCTGGAGCTGGGCTGCGGGACCGGGTTCTTCCTGCTCAACCTGATGCAGGCCGGCGTCGCGGAGAAGGGCTCGGTCACCGACCTCTCGCCGGGCATGGTGCAGGCCGCACTGCGCAACGCCGAGCACCTCGGCCTCCCGGTCGACGGGAAGGTGGCCGACGCCGAGACCGTCCCGTACCCGGACGACACGTTCGACCTGGTCGTCGGGCACGCGGTGCTGCACCACATCCCGGACGTCGAGCAGGCGTTGCGCGAGGTGCTGCGGGTGCTGAAGCCGGGCGGGCGGTTCGTGTTCGCCGGCGAGCCCACCACGATCGGCGACGCCTACGCCCGCAAGCTCTCGCAATGGACGTGGAGGGCCGCGACCACGGTCACCAGGCTGGGCCCGCTGCAGGGGTGGCGACGCCCGCAGGCCGAGCTCGACGAGTCCAGCCGGGCCGCCGCCCTCGAGGCGGTCGTCGACATCCACACCTTCGACCCGGCCGAGCTGGAGCGCATGGCCGAGCGCGCCGGCGCGCGCGAGGTCCGCGCCGTCACCGAGGAGCTCACCGCCGCGATGCTCGGCTGGCCGGTGCGGACCTTCGAGGCGGCCGTGCCCGCGGGCAAGCTGGGCTGGAACTGGGCGATGTTCGCCTACCACTCCTGGCAGCGGCTCTCGAAGCTCGACGCCGTGCTCGGCAGGGTGGTCCCGCGGGCCTGGTTCTACAACGCGCTGATCTCCGGCACCAAGCCCCGGTAGGACTACGGATCCGGGGCCGCGCCCGGAACTGCAAGCTGGGCCGTGTGTTCCGCCCCGCTCCCGTTCCCGCCACACTGATCGACGTGGAACGCCCGCTCGAGCCGCTGTGGCGCGGCGTCGTCGTCTACCGCGTGCTCACGCTGGTCACGGTGATCGGGGTGTCCGCCTTCCACATGAGCGACTACGCCTCGCCGCTGGGCGCGGGGCTGGTGCTCGCGGTGATGACGGTGTGGACCGCGGTCCTCGCCCGCGGCTGGCTGGTCGGCGCGGACGAGCGGCGCGGTCCGCTCGCGCTCGCCGACCTCGCCGTCAGCGCGGGGATCATGCTCACGACGCCGCTGATCGTCACCGATGCCCAGCTCGACGCCTCGGCGCCGGGCATGGGCTCGATCTGGACCTCCGGCGCGGTGCTCGCCTGCGCGGTCGCGTACCGGATCCCCGGGGGCGTGGTCGCGGCGGCGGTGATCTCCGCTGCGCTGGTGCTCGCCAAGTCCCGGGCCACCCTGACCGAGCTCAACGACATCCAGATCCTCGTGCTCGCCGGCCTCACCGTCGGGTACGCCTCGTCGGTGCTGCGCCGGGCCGCCGAACGCGTGCGCCGGGCCGTCGCCGAGGAGGCGGCCGCGGCGGAACGGGAGCGGCTGGCCCGCGCGGTGCACGACGGCGTGCTGCAGGTCCTCGCGCACGTCGGGCGGCGCGGGGCGGAGCTCGGCGGCGCCGCGGCCGAGCTCGGCACGCTCGCGGGGGAGCAGGAGGTCGCCCTGCGGACCCTGCTGACCAGCGGCAACGCGCAGGTCGACGCCGAGGGGCGGCGCGACCTCGCCGCCACGCTGCGGGCGCTGGCGTCGGGCCGGGTGACCGTGTCCGCGCCCGCGCACCCGATCGACCTGCCGGCCGCGACGGTCGGGGAGCTCGACGCCGTGGTCCGCGCCGCGCTGGCCAACGTCGAGCGGCACGTCGGCGCCGACGCCCCGGCCTGGGTCCTCGTCGAGGAGCTCGACGGGGCGATCGAGATCAGCGTGCGCGACGACGGCCCCGGCATCCCCGCAGGCCGCCTCGCGGAGGCGGAGGAGCAGGGCCGGCTCGGGGTGGCGCGCTCGATGCGCGGCCGCGTCGAGGAGCTCGGCGGCACCCTCGGCCTCGACACCGGGCCCGGCCGCGGCACCGAGTGGACGATCCGGATCCCCGCCAGGGCGGAGAAGTGCAGGGAGAGCGTGTGACCGTGACCGTCATGGTGGTCGACGACCACCCCATCTGGCGCGAAGGCGTGGCCCGCGACCTCGGCGAACGCGGCCTCGAGGTGGTGGCCACCGCGCCCGACGCCGGCGCCGCCGTCCGGATCGCCCCCGCCGTCCGGCCGCAGGTCGTGCTCATGGACCTCAACCTCGGCGAGACGTCCGGGGTCGACGCGATCGCCGGGATCGTCGAGACGCTCCCGGACACCAAGGTGCTGGTGCTCTCGGCCAGCGGGGAGCACGCCGACGTGCTGGAGGCGCTCAAGGCCGGCGCCACCGGCTACCTGGTCAAGTCGGCGAGCGCCGAGGAGCTGGTCGACGCGGTGTGCCGCACCGCCGAGGGCGTCCCGGTGTTCACGCCCGGGCTCGCGGGGCTGGTGCTCGGCGAGTACCGCCGCCTCGCCCAGCGGCCGGCCGGGGAGCCCGCGGTGCCGGCGCTCACCGACCGCGAGACCGAGGTGCTGCGGCTGGTCGCGAAGGGCCTCACCGCGAAGCAGATCGGGGAGCGGCTGGTGGTCTCGCACCGGACCGTGGAGAGCCACGTGCAGAACACGCTGCGCAAGCTGCAGCTGCACAACCGCTCGCAGCTCGTCCGCTACGCCCTCGAGCAGGGGCTGGCCGACGATTAGGCGAGTCCGTGCTCGATCGCGTACCGGACCAGCGCGGCCCGGCCCGGGACGTCGAACTTCCGCAGGGTTCGCTGGATGTGGTTCTCCACCGTCCGCGGCGAGAGCACGAGCCGGGTCGCGATCTGTCGGGCCGTGAGCCCCGCGACCACGAGCCGCAGCACCTCGGACTCCCGCTCGGTGAGCCGGGGTGTCGCGGCGTCCACCGCCGTGGCGGCCGCGTCCAGGGCCCGCTCGGCCAGTCCCTCGCCGAAGGCCGGCCCGCCGGCGGCCGCCGCCCGCAGGACCTCGGCGAGGGCCGGGTCGTCGCGCAGGACATAACCGGTCGCCCCCGCCCGGACGACGTCGAGCACGAGCTCCGGCCCCGTGCCCGTCCCGACGACGGGAAGATCGGGCAGCTCCGCGGCGAGCGTCTCGACGGCGTGCAGGGCGGCGGGTCCGGCATCGGCGTCGACCAGCACGACCTGCGGCCGGTGCGCCCGGGCCGCGGCGGGGGCGTCGGCGGGCGGGACGGCGGCGCACACCGCGACCCCGGGGACCGGCAGGTCCCCGACGACGAGTACCGCCAGCTCCACCCCGGCCCCCTTCCCTGAGAAGAGGATCATGCCGAGCGGATTCCGGCCCGGGGAGTGCCGGAGGTCCGGAATCACCGTTTCGGAGCACGACCGCCGGGTGATCAGTCCTTGAGCCGCGCCGCGATGTCGGCGAGCACGGCCTCGACGTCGGCGTCCAGGGCCACCGCGACCGGCGGCCCGGGGGCGTCCGGCTGGCCGTCGGGCACGACGACTCCGCGCGCCGGCCCGAGATCGCACGCCACGAGCAGCGGCATCGGCGTGGTGTGCAGGATGTCGGGGCGGATCGCCTCCATCAGCGCGACGGCATCGTGCAGGGCGACGACGTCGCGGCCGTAGTGCTCGCGGAAGGCGGCCCGGTAGGCCGCGATCACGTCGGCGAGCACCGCCCCGGTGGGACCGCCCGCAGCGAGCCCCGCGACCCAGTCCGCGCCCGCGGCGCAGCGCAGCGTGAGATCCAGCGGCACCAGCGTGACGGGCACCTCGGGCTGGGTGAGGACGCGGTGGGCGGCCTCCGGGTCGGCGTAGACGTTGAACTCCGCGGCGGCCGCGGTGTTGCCGCCGCGCAGCGAGCCGCCCATGATCACGAACCGGCCGACCCGGTCGGCCAGCTCGGGATGGGCGGCGAGCAGCACGGCGCAGTTGGTGAGCGGCCCGATCGCGGCGATCGTGACCGGCTCGGTGGCGGCGCGCAGCACGTCGGCCATGAGCTCGACAGCCGGGCGCGGGTCCAGCGGGACACCGTCCGGCAGCGTGCCCGCGCGCCCGCCGAGCCCGTCCGCGCCGTGCCAGCGGGCGGCCCGCTCGAGCTGCGGGTGCACCAGCGGGCGCGCCGCGCCGCGGGCGACCGGGACGTCCGGCCGCCCGGCCAGCGCGACGAGCCGCTGCGCGTTGGGCAGGGTGTGCTCGAGCCCGACGTTGCCGAACGTGGCCGTGACCGCGCGGACGTCGAGCTCCGGGCTGCGCAGCGCGAGGACGAGGGCCACGGCGTCGTCCACGCCCGGGTCGGTGTCGAGGATCAGCGGCGTCGGCACCGCACGAACCTACTCACTCGCTGCGGGTCGGCTCGCTCTCGTTCTCGCGGTCGAGCTCACGGGCGGCGTCGTCGGTGGCACCGGAGTCGTTCCGGTCGCTCGTCGTGCGCGGGTTGCCCTCGTGGTCGTAGTCGCCGCGGGCGGTGCCCGCGCCGTCGCCGGTCAGCGCGGACTCCGCGCCCTCGTCGCCGGGGGCGTCGCCGGTGCGCTCGGTCATGGGACCTCCGTCTGCTCGTGTCCGTGATCGGTGTCGGTGGGTCTGCTTCCCCGGACCGGTCGCCGGGCAAACGCGGGCCCCGGTTTAGGGTCGGCCATGACCTCGATGTGGGGCGCCCCGATCCGGGAGCGCTGGGCGCGTCGGCGCCGCGACCCGGAGCAGGTCCGCTTCCTCACCGTCGCCTCGCTGCGCTGGGTGCTGCGGCACCGCGCCTGGACGCCCTGGTACCTGATCCGCTACTGGCGGCTGCTGCGCTTCCGCGCCGCCAACCCGCACGTCGTGCTGCGCGGCATGGTGTTCCTCGGGCGCGACGTCGAGATCGTCGCCCGGCCCGGGTACGGGCGGCTGGAGATCGGCCGCTGGGTGCACATCGGCGACGGCAACTCGCTGCGCTGCCACGAGGGCTCGATGCGGATCGGGGACAAGGTGGTCCTCGGCCGGAACAACACGGTCAACTGCTACCTCGACGTCGAGATCGGGGCCGCCTCGATCGTGGCGGACTGGGTCTACGTGACCGACTTCGACCACCGGACCTCCGACGTGCACGTCCCGATCAAGGACCAGGGCATCGTCAAGGCGCCGGTCCGGATCGGGCCGGACACCTGGATCGGGGTGAAGGTCTCGGTGCTGCGGGGCTCGCGGATCGGCCGCGGCAGCGTGCTCGGCGCGCACGCGGTGGTCCGCGGGGACATCCCGGAGTACTCGATCGCGGTGGGCACGCCCGCGCGGGTCGTCCGGAACCGGGTCGAGGACTACGAGGCCGCGGCGGCCGAGCGGGCCGCGGTCGCGGACATGGCCCGCAAGCAGCGCGCGGCGGTGGAGCGGCGGCTCAACCGGGCGTGAGGACGTTGCCCGACGGGATCTTCGGGCGGGGGAGCTCCTGTGGGCCGCCGTGGGGCGCCACCGCGTAGACCTCGGCCGTGCGGGCGGCGATGCCGCGCCAGGAGAAGTCGGTGCGCAGCCGCGACCGCGCCGCGCGGGCCCGCCCGGCCGCGGCCCGGGGGTCGGCGAGCGCCCGGTCGACGGCGGCGGCGAGGGCCGGGATGTCGCCCGGCGGGAAGGACCAGCCGGTCTCGCCCTCCACGACCAGCTCACCGAGCCCGCCCGCGGTCGACGCCACCAGCGTGGCGCCCGCGGCCGCGGCCTCCAGCGCCACGATGCCGAACGGCTCGTAGCGGCTGGGCAGCACGACGGCGTCGGCGGCGGCGAGCAGGGCGGCCAGGTCGCCGTCGGGCAGGTGCCCGGTGAAGGTCGCCGCCCGGCCGACCCGGTGCCGCCGCGCCTCGGACCGCAGGAAGTCCCGCTGGGTGCCGGTGCCCGCTACGAGCAGCCGGGCGCCGGGGTGCCGGCGCCGGATGCGCGGCAGCGCGGCGAGCAGGTCCTGCACGCCCTTCTCGTACTCCAGGCGCCCGACGAACAGCAGCAACGGTGCATCCCCGGGCGCGTACCGGTCCCGCACGGCCGCGGCGCGCTCGCGGCCGACCCGCCAGCCCCGGGCGTCGATGCCGTTGTGGACCACGTGGATCGCGTCCGGGTCGAGGTCGAAGAGCTGGGCGGCCTCGGCCCGCATCGCCCCGGAGCAGGTGACGACGGCGTCCGCCCGGTTCGCCAGCGCCCACTCCACCGAGTGCACCTGCCGGTTGAGCGGGGCGGACAGCCAGCCCGCGTGCCGGCCCGCCTCCGTGGCGTGCACGGTGGCGACCAGGGGCACGCCCAGGACGTCGGCCAGCGTGGTGGCGGGGTGGGCGACGAGCCAGTCGTGCGCGTGCACGACGTCCGGCCGCCAGTCGCCGAGCCGGGTCAGCGCGGTGCGGACGAGGGTGTGGCCCATCGCGAGCGTCCAGGCCACCATGTCGCGCGCGAACTCCAGGTGCGCCGGGTCCTCGGCGGCGCGCAGCACACGGATGCCGCGGGTGCGCCGGTCGGTGGTGGGGTGGGTGCCCGCGTCCGTCCCGGCCGGCTGCCGGGTGAGGACGACGACCTCGTGCCCGGCCGCCGCGAGCTCGCGGGCCAGCGCGTGCACGTGCCGGCCCAGCCCGCCGACCACGACCGGCGGGTACTCCCACGACACCAGCAGCACGCGCATCGCGGCTGATCCTGGCAGGCCGTCGCCTGATGGTTACCGTCGGGTAGGGATCGCGTGGCCCGCCGGTCGCCCGCCGGTCACGGCTACGGTGGCCCCTCGCACGCCGGACGGACCGGAGGGGTGGATGCGAGGACGCGGAGGAGCGCCGGCGCTGCTGGCCGCGGTGCTCCTCGTCCTCGGTTGTGGCTCCGCCTGTGCCACCTCGCCTCCGCCGCCCGATCCGCCCGCCCGGCCCACCCCGACCGAGCCCGCCGCCGTCGGGGCGTTGTTCGAGGGGCCCGCGACCGACCTCGGCGACCACTACTGCAGCGGGTCCGTGGTCGACAGCCCGGCCGGCGACCTCGTGCTCACCGCGGCGCACTGCGTGGCGGCCGGCGACGGCACGCCCGCACGCACCGGCATGTCGTTCGTCCCCGGCTACCACGACGGCGTCCGGCCCCACGGCGTGTGGACCGTGGCGAGCGCCGCCGTGGACCCGCAGTTCCTCGCCGACGGCGATCCGGACTTCGACGTCGCCTTCCTGACCGTGCAGCCCGCCGACGGCGCCGGGCCGGTCGAGGACGTCACCGGCGGCTTCCCGATCGCCTTCGACCCCGGCGCGGGCGACGCCGTCCGGGCGATCGGCTACCCGGACGAGGACGACGGCCCGACCGTCCGCTCCGGTGTCACGCAGCAGTTCTCGCCGACCCAGCTGGTGCTGCCCGCGCCCGGGCTGGAGGACGGGACCAGCGGCGGGCCCTGGCTGCGCGCGGGCGCGGCCGGGCCCGAGATCGTCGGGCTGACCGGCGGGTACGAGCAGGGCGGCTACTCCTTCGACACCTCGTACTCGACCTACTTGGCGGGGTCCTTCGTGGCGCTGCGGGACCAGGCGGCGCAGGCTCCGGGCTGACCCGAACCCCGACCCGCACCCGGACTCGGACCCTGGCTCACACCCGCAGCCGCCGGGCGTCGACGTGCCCGAACGGCGCCGGCTCCCAGCCGGCGACGAGTGCGGCGGCCTCCTCCCGCCGGCCCTCGTCGAGCAGGTGGGCGAGGGCGAACGCCCGGTCCGCGTGCCGGTGGGCGCGCTCGCGGGCGTAGTCGACCGTGGAGCCGGTGGTGACCATGAAGGCCCAGTCGCTGGAGAGGGCGAGCAGGGCCTGCTCGGCGAGCGCGTCGAGCAGCGGGTCGCGGGCGAACGACCGCCCCTTGCCGACGGCCGTGAGCAGCGCGTCCTGCACGCGGGCGTTCAACTCGACCAGGTCGGTGACCGCCGCGCCGGCCCACACCCGCCAGTCCTTGCCCGAGCCCCACGACGACGGCGGCAGGTCCACCGGCTCCCCGATCAGGCCCGGGTCGGCCAGCGCGCCGCGCACCGTCGTCACCCGCACCCCGGCCTCGGGCAGGGCCCGCAGCACCGCCTCCAGCCACGCCGGGCCCTCGTGCCACCAGTGCCCGAACAGCTCGGTGTCGAACGCGGCCACGGTCAGCGCGGGCCTGCCGTGCTTCGCCCGCAACGCGTCGAGCCGGGCGCCGACGGTCGCGACGAAGTCCGCCGCGTCCCGCTCCACCTGCGCCGCGGCGCGCGCGGGGGAGTACGGCGCCTTCTCGTGCGGCGGCACGTCGGGGCCGGTGACCCGGGCGGGCTTGAGGCCCGACGCGTGGTCGTAGGTGTGGAAGTCGCGGTGGTCGCGGTGCCCCGGGTAGCCCTTGCGCGGCGACCAGACGCGGTAGGTGACCTCGAGGTCGCGGCCGACGCAGACGACGTCGGACGTCCCGACCGGGCGGGCGAAGCCCGTCCCGCCGTGCAGCGCGGGCCCGTCGACGAGGAAGTGGGTCACCCCCGCGGCGGCGTACTCCTGCTCCATCCCGGGCGCGAAGCCGCACTCCGGCGCCCAGATCCCGGCGGGTGGGGCGCCGGTCCGCCACCGGGCGTCGGACAGGCCCGCCTCGAGGGCGAACCCGCGGACGCGCGGATCGAGCAACGGGCCGAACGGGTGCGTGGCCGGCCCGCCCAGCAGCTCGACGACGCCCTCGAGGGACCGGAACACGGGCGAGCCGCCGTGCTGCCAGTGCGTCTCGAACTCGGTCAGGGCCGCCGCCGCGCGCCGGTGCTCGTAGGCGGCCAGGTCCGGCAGCCGGGGCGCGGCCTCGTGCGCCCGAAGCTGCCAGGTGGCCAGCCAGGTGTGCACGCCCCGCAGGCAGTGCGGGTCGTCGAGCTGGGCGGCGAGGACGGGCGTGACACCGAGGGTCAGCAGGTCGCGCCGGCCCTCCGCGGCGAGCCGGCGCAGCACGTCGAGCAGCGGGAGGTAGGCCTGCGCCCAAGCCTGGTAGAGCCACTCCTCGCCCACCGGCCACCGGCCGTGGTGCGCGACCCAGGGCAGGTGGCTGTGCAGGACCAGGCAGAAGGTGCCCCTCACGGTCGGCTCGCCGTCACCAGCAGGTCGAGGCTCGCGTCGAGGTCGTCCGGGGTGAGGAGGAAGTCGTCGACGGTCACGGACGCGACGTCGGCGAGCAGGTCCGCCGGCCAGGCCCCGCCGGCGACCGCGACGGCCACCTGGGCGTCGACCAGCGAGCCGCCGTGCCGCGCGTCGAGCTCGCGCAGCCGCGGCCCGTGGTGCAGGCCGAGCAGCTCGACGTCCGTGAACCCGGCCTCCGCGACCAGCCCGGCCAGCTCGGCAGGGGCCAGCTCGCGGGTGTGGAAGGGGTTGAGCGGGGTGTCCCGGCCGGGGGAGAAGGTGAGCCGGTTCGGCGTGGACACCGTGATCCGCCCGCCGGGCCGCAGCACGCGGAGGCACTCGCGCAGGAACAGCCCCTGGTCCCAGAGGTGCTCGATGACCTGCAGCGAGACCACGGCGTCGAGCCGGGCGTCGGGCACGGGCAGGGCGACCAGGTTGGCCCGCGCGATCCCGACGCGGGGATAGCGCCGGGCGACGTGCGCGGCGGTGGGTGCGTCGTAGTCGAGCCCGACGACCCGCTCGGCGACGCCCGCGAGCAGGTCCGCGCCGTAGCCCTCGCCGCAGCCCGCCTCCAGCACCACCGCGCCCTCGCACAGCGGGAGCAGCGCCGCGTAGACGACCTCGTGCCGGCGGAACCAGTAGTTCTCCTCCGGGATCCCGGGCACGGTCCGCTCGCCGGTCAGCGGGAGGGACGAGGTGCTCACGGGGCCTCCGGTCGGTCGGGGCGGACGGTCCCGACGACGAAACCACGTGGGCGGCGGCGGCCGGCCGCCGGGCCCGGCACACGCGTCAGGTGGTGCGGGGGTCGGGGCCGGGGTCGTTCGACACGGTGACCACGCCGCCGACCGACTCGTTCAGCCAGGCCAGGAGCGTGTGGTCGTCGAGCGTGAGGGGGACCTCGGGGCCGCCCCAGCCGAGCCGGGTGACGGGGCGGTGGGCGAGGGCGTCGTCGAGGAGGAGGGCGAGGCCGTCGGTCAGCAGGACGGTCACGCCCTCGTGCGTGATCTCGCGGGTGCCCTCCTCGGGGTCGCCTGCGGCCAGATCGGAGCCGGTCCGCACGACGTACCCCTGACCCGTGCGGTCGTCGTAGCCCGTCACCAGCACGCGCGCACCCCCGTCCGCCGGCGCGGCGCCGGCACGGGGATCCTAGGGCGGACGGCCCGCTGCGGAGCCGGACACCGCCCCTGCCCCGACGCGGGGAATGTCACTCCGCGGGGGCCGAACCCCTGCTGGTGAGGGGGCTGGTGAGCAGGCTCACCCCGGGCGCCGTTTGCTGTTCGGATACCGCACGGTAACAATCGGGCCCAGGTCAGACGGCATGCCGCGGCCCCTGAGGGCCCCGATCCACGGGGCTCCGCGGGCGGCGCGGGGCCGGCGGACCGGTGGTCCGGGCGGTGTCGTGCCGGCCGCGGACGGGGCCGGCGAACCCGGCGTCACCCGCCCGCGTCGCGACGGCGCACGCAGCCGGGATCGACGCTAGGTTCGCACGCAGGTTTTGGCAGGCGAGAAGCCGTGGCACCCCCTCGCAGGAGCGGGGGCGGCCGCCGCGCAACCGGCAGGAGGTCGAAGAGGTCCGATGAACATCGTCGTGCTGGTCAAGCAGGTGCCGGACACCTACTCCGAGCGGAAACTGTCCTCGGGCGACCACACCCTGGACCGGGACGCCACGGACGCGGTGCTGGACGAGATCGACGAGCGTGCGGTGGAGTCCGCGCTGCAGCTCAAGGAGGCCAACGACGGGTCCGAGGTGACCGTCGTGGCGATGGGCCCGGACCGGGCCACGGACGCGATCCGCAAGGCGCTGTCGATGGGTGCGGACAAGGCGGTGCACCTGTCGGACGAGGCGCTGCACGGCTCGTGCGCGGTGCAGACGACCAAGGCGCTGGCCAAGGTGATCGGCACCCTGGGTGAGGTGGACCTGATCCTGGCCGGGAACGAGGCCTCGGACGGGCGGATCGGCGCGATCCCAGCGATGGTGGCCGACGTGCTGGGGCTGCCGTCGCTGACCCACGCCCGCGAGCTGACCGTGGACGGCTCCACGGTGACGGTGCGCCGGGAGACCGACGACGGGGTCACGGTGCTGTCCACCGAGCTGCCCGCCGTGGTGTCGGTGAACGAGAAGATCAACGAGCCGCGGTACCCGTCGTTCAAGGGGATCATGGCGGCGAAGAAGAAGCCGGTCACCACGCTGACGTTGGCCGACGCCGGGATCGACGCCTCCGAGGTCGGGCTGGCCTCCGCGCTGACCACGGTGACCTCCTCGCAGCCCAAGCCGCCGAAGTCCGGTGGCGAGAAGGTCGAGGACGAGGGCGACGGCGGCGCGAAGATCGCGCAGTTCCTGGTCGGCCAGAAGCTGATCTGACCCACCCCGGACGAGACTTTTCGAGAAGAGGCACACAGGCATGGCTGAGGTTCTGGTCCTCGTCGACCATCTCGACGGGGAGATCAAGAAGAGCACGTTCGAGCTGCTGACCGCGGCCCGCGCGCTGGGCGAGCCGTCCGCGGTGGTAGTCGGCCCGGCCGGGTCGGCCGGGAAGCTGTCCGAGGGCCTGAAGGCCCACGGCGCGGCGAAGATCTACATCGCGGAGACCGACTCCAGCGACTTCCTGACCCCGCAGGTGTCGGTGCTGGCCTCGCTGGTCGAGTCCAAGGACCCGGCCGCGGTGCTGATCGGCGTGTCGGCGGACGGCAAGGAGATCGCCGGCCGGCTGGCCATCAAGACCAACTCCGCGCTGCTCGGCGACGTCGTGGGGGTGTCCCCGGAGGGCGGCACGCACTCGGTGTTCGGTGGGGCGTTCATCGCCGAGGCCAAGGCCAACACCGGCCACCCGGTGTTCACCCTGCGCCCGGGCTCGGTCGAGGTCGAGCAGGCCGACGGCGCGGGTGCCGAGGAGACCGTCGAGGTCCCGGCCGCGTCGGGTCGGTCTGCCACGGTGCAGTCGCGGGAGCCGGTGACCGGCGGGGACCGCCCGGAGCTGACCGAGGCCTCGGTGATCGTGTCCGGTGGGCGTGGTGTCGGGTCGGCGGAGCAGTTCTCCGTGGTCGAGGGCCTGGCCGACTCGCTCGGCGCCGCTGTCGGTGCGTCGCGTGCCGCGGTGGACTCGGGGTTCTACCCGCACCAGTTCCAGGTCGGGCAGACCGGCAAGACGGTGTCCCCGCAGCTCTACATCGCGCTGGGGATCTCGGGTGCGATCCAGCACCGGGCCGGGATGCAGACCTCGAAGACGATCATCGCGGTCAACAAGGACCCCGAGGCGCCGATCTTCGAGATCGCCGACTTCGGCGTGGTGGGCGACCTGTTCAAGGTCGCGCCGCAGCTGCAGGAGGAAGTCACCAAGCGCAAGAACTGACCTGCGCAGAGGTCGTCGCGCGGCCCCGCCCCCGTCACTCCGGGGGCGGGGCCGCCGCCGTTCTCGCCCCGGGCCACCTGCAGGGCTCGCTTCCAAGATCGGCGAAACGGTGTGGTCAAGGCGCTTCGCGCCGCCCCTGCCGCCCCCACACGACGATCATGAGGCGGGCCGAGCGTCGTCGCGCCTCCAAGTGCTGCGCCGGCCGCCTACCGACCGCCGCCGACCAGCCGAGTGCCGCTGCACCAGGCCTCGCCGCCCTCAAGATCGGCGGTTCGGTGCGCTGAGGGTGCTGTGCGTCGCCACTACCGCACACGGACGACGATCATGAGCGGGCAGGACTCGCGGCCTCGGAATGCTGCGCCAGCGCCTGCCGGCCGCCGCCAACCCCACTGCGCGCCGCTGCACCAGGTCGCGCGGCCGCCTCAAGATCGGCGGTTCGGTGCGTCCAAGGCTCCCAGCGCCGCCCCCACTGCACCCGAACCCCGATCTTGGTCGCCCTCGCTCAGCCCCACCTCACTCGTCGGGGTGACGGCGCGGGGAGGTTCACCGGGCCTTCACGCCCGGGTCGCCGCCGGTGGCGCGCCTGTTCGGACCCGGCCGATACCAAGCACCCGTGACCTCATCCCAGGTTCTGGTCCGGACGCCCGAGGCGGCGGCCACGCGCTACTCGCTGCTGCTGACCACCGACTCCGAGGACGTCGAGGCCGCCCAGCGGCTCCGCCACCGGGTGTTCGCCGAGGAGCTCGGTGCGCGGCTCGACTCCCTGCGCCCGGGCCTCGACGCCGACCGCTTCGACGAGTTCTGCGACCACCTCGTGGTGCGCGAGGACGCGACGGGCGAGGTCGTCGGCACCTACCGCATGCTCCCGCCGCGCCGGGCGCGCGCCGCGGGCGGCCTCTACTCCGACGGCGAGTTCGACCTGACGGCCCTCGACCCGATCCGGTCGGGGCTGGTCGAGACGGGCCGCTCCTGCGTGCACCCCGACCACCGGGCGGGCGCGGTCGTCGGGCTGGTGTGGGCCGGGATCGCCCGGTACATGCTGCTCACCGGCAATCGCTGGCTCACGGGCTGCGCGAGCGTCCCGCTCGACGACGGCGGCGCGCTGGCCGCCGGGGTCCGCGACACCGTCTTCGCCTCACACCTCTCCCCGGCCGAGTACCGCGTGACGCCGCACCAGCCGTGGGACGCGGAGGCCGCGACCCGGCACCGCCGCACCGCGCTGCCGCCGCTGCTGCGCGGCTACCTGCGGCTCGGCGCCTGGGTGTGCGGGGAGCCGGCCCACGACCCGGCCTTCGGCTGCGCCGACTTCCTGGTCCTCCTCGGCCTCGACCACGCCGACCAGCGCTACCTCCGCTTCTTCCTGGGCGAGCAGTGAGCGAACCGACCGCGCGCCTCGCCGGGCGAGCAGTAAGCGAGCGGACCGCGGACTCGCTCACCACAGCCCTGCGCCTCCGGCGCGCGGTTCCCGCACCCCCGGAGCACCTTCCGCCCGCAGCCCTCCGCACCCTCCACCCCACCCACCCCGGCCTCCCGCCCGTCGCGGACCGACCGGCCTGGGCGCCCTGCTCGCCCTGCGGCCCCGACTGCCTCCCCGCCGCCGGGCGCCGGGCCGATCCGAGGGCCGCCCTCCGCGTCGCACGCCGGCTCGCCGCGCTGGTCGCACTCCTGCTCGTCGCCCTGCCGGTCCTTCTCGTCGGGCCGAACCCGCGGCTGTTCCGGGCCGTGCTGCGCGCCGCCGGCGTCCGCCTCCGGGTCCGGGGCACCACCTACGGGCGCGGCGGGGTGCTCGTCGTCGCCAACCACCTGTCGTGGATCGACGTCGTGGCCCTCGGCGCCGTCGCCCCGGTCCGGATGATCGCGAAGCGGGAGGTGGCCGACTGGCCGCTGGTCGGCGCGATCGCCCGCCGCACCGGCGCGCTGTTCGTCGACCGGGGCGGCCTCCGCGGGCTGCCGGACGTCGTCGCCGGGACCGCGACCGCACTGCGCGGCGGTGCGGTGGTCGGCGTCTTCCCCGAGGGCACGACCTGGTGCGGCTCGGCGTCGGGGCCCTTCCGGCGGGCCCCGTTCCAGGCCGCGCTCGACGCCGGACGCCCGGTCCGGCCCGTCCGCATCGACCTCGCCCTGCCCGACGGCAGGCCCACCACCGCGGGCGCGTTCGTGGGCGACGAGACCCTCTGGGACTCGCTGCGGCGGGTCCTGCGGCTCGAGCGCCTGGACTGCACGCTCACCCTGCTGCCCCCGCTGCCTCCCGAGGGGGACCGGCGCACGCTCGCCGCGCGGGCCGAACGGGCGGTCACGACGGCCCGGTAGCCACCCGGGTGGAAGGGCCGTACCGCGGTCCGGCGTCTACCCTGAACGGCGATGAACGACCAGGAGACCGCGCCCACCAGGGGAGCCCGACGCCGAGCGGGGTCCCGGCCGTGACGTACCTGGACCACGCGGCCACCACCCCGATGGTGCCCGAGGCCGTCGCCGTGATGGCGGAGGCCATGGCGCGCACCGGGAACGCGTCGTCGCTGCACTCCGCCGGCCGCCGCGCCCGGCGGGAGGTCGAGGAGTCCCGCGAGGGCATCGCCGCGGCGGTCGGCGCCCGGCCGTCGGAGGTCGTGTTCACCACCGGCGGGACCGAGAGCGACAACCTGGCCGTCAAGGGGATCTTCTGGGCCCGTCGTGCCGCCGATCCCCGCCGCACGCGGGTGCTGGTCTCGGCCATCGAGCACCACGCGGTCCTCGAGTCGGCCGAGTGGCTCGTCGAGCACGAGGGCGCCGAGCTGGTCCTCCTCCCGGTCGACGCCGCCGGCCGCGTCCGCCCGGAGGTGCTGCGCGCCGCGATCGAGGAGGCGCCCGAGGCCACCGCGCTGGTCTCCGTGATGTGGGCGAACAACGAGGTCGGCACGGTCAACCCGATCCGTGAGCTCGCCTCGGTCGCGCACGGGTACGGCGTACCGATGCACACGGACGCGGTGCAGGCCGTCGGCATCCTGCCCATCGACTTCGGGGCGAGCGGCGTGGACGCGCTGACCCTGACCGGACACAAGCTCGGCGGACCCTACGGCGCCGGCGCGCTGCTGCTCGGGCGCGAGGTCGGCGCGGTCCCGCTGCTGCACGGCGGCGGCCAGGAGCGCGACGTCCGCTCCGGCACCCTCGACACCCCCGCCGTCCTCGGCCTGGCCACCGCCGTGCAGAAGGCGGTCGCCGACGCCCCGCGCCGCGCCGCCGTGCTCACCGGCCTGCGGGACGAGCTGGTGAACCGGATCCGCGCGGTCGTCCCCGACGCCACGCTCAACGGCGACCCGGGCACCGCCGTGATCGACGGCGGCCCCTCCCGCCTGCCCGGCAACGCGCACCTCAGCTTCCCCGGCTGCGAGGGCGACAGCCTGCTCATGCTGCTCGACGCGCACGGCATCGAGTGCTCCACCGGCTCGGCCTGCACCTCGGGCGTCGCCCAGCCCAGCCACGTGCTGCTGGCCATGGGCGCGAGCGAGGCGGTGGCCCGCGGCTCGCTGCGGTTCTCGATGGGGCACACCACGACCGAGGCGGACGTCGCCGCGGTCGTCGACGTCATCGGTCCCGTCGTCGAGCGGGCCCGCCGGGCCAGCGCGGGCGGCACCCGCCGGCGGGAAGCCGCCGGCAGCTCGTGAGGCGGTTCCGATGAGGGTCCTGGCCGCGCTCTCCGGCGGCGTCGACTCCTCGGTCGCCGCGGCGCGGGCGGTCGCCGCCGGGCACGAGGTCGTCGGCGTCCACCTCGCGCTCTCCCGCACCCGGGACGCGCTGCGCTCCGGCTCCCGCGGCTGTTGCTCGCGCGAGGACGCCGCCGACGCCGCGCGGGTCGCCGACGTGCTCGGCATCCCGTACTACGTCTGGGACCTGTCCGAGGAGTTCGCCGAGGACGTCGTCGAGGACTTCGTGGCGAGCTACGCCGCCGGCGAGACGCCCAACCCCTGCCTGCGCTGCAACGAGAAGATCAAGTTCGCGGCGGTGCTGGACCGGGCGCTCGCGCTGGGGTTCGACGCCGTGTGCACCGGCCACTACGCGCGCCTCGAGGGCGGTGTCCTGCGCCGGGCGACCGACGCGGGCAAGGACCAGTCCTACGTGCTCGCCGTCCTGCGCGCCGACCAGCTCGCGCACGCGATGTTCCCGGTCGGCGACACCGCGAAGCCCGCGATCCGCGAGGAGGCCGCGCGGCTCGGGCTGCGCACCGCGGCGAAGCCGGACAGCCACGACATCTGCTTCATCCCGGACGGCGACACCCGCGGCTTCCTGCGCGAGCGCCTCGGCGAGCGGCCCGGCGAGATCGTCGACGCGGCGACCGGCGAGGTCCTCGGCGCGCACGCGGGCGTGCACGGCTTCACCGTCGGGCAGCGCAAGGGCCTCGGCGTCGACCGGCCCGCCGCCGACGGCCGCCCCCGGTACGTCCTCGGGATCGAGCCGGTCAGCGGCACCGTGACCGTCGGGCCGGAGGCGGCGCTGAGCGTCCGGACCGTGGAGGCCCGGCGTCCGGTGTGGTGCTCGGGCACCGCACCCGGCGGCCCGTTCGCCTGCACCGTCCAGGTCCGCGCGCACGGCGGCACCGCGTCCGCCGAGGCCACCCCGGTCGGCGACGGCGTGCGGGTCGAGCTCGGCGAACCGCTGCGCGGGGTCGCGCCCGGACAGGCCATCGCCTTCTACCGGGACGACCCGGCGGGCGCGGTCGTGCTCGGTTCCGCCACCATCACCGCCGCCGCATAGCGCTCAGCTCACCGACACCTCCGCGACCATGCCCCGCATGAGGTGCGGTGGCCCCTCGCCGTTGCCGAGCGGGCAGAGGACGAGGTAGCGCCCCGCGGGCAGGTCGACCAGCATCCCGCCCTGCTCGCCCGGGCCCGCCGTCGCGGCGCCGGGGACCACGTCGACCTGCTGCGCCAGCAGCTCCGGTGGCGTGGTGAGGACCTGCGCCACGGTCACCGCCTGGTCCTTCGGCCGCACGATCAGCACCGCGTGGTAGAGGTTCGCCGTCGACCGGTTCACCAGCCGGACCGCCGTCGGCCCGGGACGCAGCGTCGCCGGGACGCCGTCGAGGCGGTACTCCGTGGCCGTGACCTGCACCTGCTGGTAGCCGCAGTGCTCGTAGGCCCACGTCTCGTACTCGTTGACGCTCTGCGCGACGACGGGAGCGTCCGCCGGGGCCGCCGTCCCGGTGGTCGCGGCCGACTGCAGGACACCCTGCAGCGCGGTGAGCGTCGGGCGCAGGTCCGGGGGCGCCGTCGCGACGGCGGAGTCCAGCAACGGCAGGATCTGACCGGCCCACGCCCGCACGGCGGCCGGGTCCGAGGTCCCCGGATCACCCGCGGGCGGCGGGACGGCGTCGATCTTCAGCAGGTTGGTGCAGGTCGTGTCGAGGGGTGCGGGGGCGGCCGCGGCGGCCTCCGCGGCGCCCGCGGCCGGGGCCGGACCGGTCGCGCAGGCGGCCGCCCCACCGACCAGGGCGACGGCGGCCGCCGCCGCCCCCAGCAGCCGTCTCGTCCGGATGCCCGTCCATGAGCCCATGCGGTCCCCCAACCCTGAGCGGCGCTCGTGCGGTGGCGAGCATGGGCGCGCGGCGGGGTGCCCGGGCAGGGCCTGAGGACCCCGGTCCGTACGCAGTTCCGGCACGGCCCGCGCAACCGGGCCCGGCGCGGCACGTCGCCAGCCGCAGTGTGAGACTCGGACCCGTGAGCACGCCCGACGATCCGCTGGCCGCCCTCCTCGCCGCCGCCGGCCTGGGCGAGGAGAAGCCCGAACCCGAGGACGACCCGTTGGCCGCGGCCCTCGCCGCGGCCGGCCTGGGCGACGTCGAGCCCGGGGACACGGTGGCCCCCGAGCCGCGCATCCAGGTGAGCGCGGCCCCGGAGGAGCCCGAGGAGGAGGGCCCGAAGGAACGCTGGCCCGCGGGCGCGGCGAGCGGCGTCGGCTCCCTGCCGGGCACCGACCCGCGCGAGGCCGCCGAGCTCGTCGCGGGCGAGTTGCCACTGCTCCCGCACCTGCCCGAGCTGCCCGCGCGCGGTGTCGGCGCGGATCCCGTCGGCCGGGCGGCGGGGCTGCTCGTCGACCTGGCGGTGGAGGTCGTCCCGACGGCGTGGCGGGTCACCGCGCGCCCGGGCAAGGACCACCGCCGCGCCGTCGACCTGCTGCGCTCGGACCTCGACGCCCTCGACGAGGCCTGCGACCGGACCCGGCCGGACTGGGTGAAGGTGCAGGTCGTGGGCCCGTGGACGCTCGCGGCGGCGGTCGAGCTGGCGAGCGGGCACCGGGTGCTCACCGATCACGGGGCCGTGCGGGAGTTCGCGGTGAGCCTCACCGAGGGGCTGCGCGCGCACGTCGCGGAGGTGGTGGCGCGGACCGGCGCCCACGTCGTCGTGCAGCTCGACGAGCCGCGGCTCGCCGCGGTCCTCGCCGGGTCGCTGCCCACGGCGTCGGGCTACGGCACGGTGCGCGCGGTAGCCGAGCCGGACGCCCAGGACACCCTGCGGGACATGATCTCCGCACTGCGGGTGCCGGTCACGGTGCGGGTGCCCGGTGACCGCCCGCCGCTGCGGCTGCTGCGCGACATCGGCGCCGCGGGGCTCGCCATCGACGGCACCCGGCCGTCGATCTCCGGCGACACCGCGGTGCCCGCGGCGCTCGACGCCGTCGGCGAGGTGTGGGACGCCGGCCTGCCGCTCTTCCTCGGCCTGGTCCCGGTGCGCGACCCGGGCGAGCCGCTGGAGACCGCCACCCTGGCCCGCCGGGCCTTCGACCTGGCCGACCGGCTCGGCTTCGACCGGGCGCGGCTGGCCGAGCTGGCCGTCCCGACCCCGGCCGCCGGCCTGGCCCGCGCGACCCCGGCCTGGGCCCGCCGGGCGATGGAGCTCAGCCGGGACCTCGGCAAGGCGTTCGCGGACCCCGACGAACTGCCGAGCACCGAGCAGACCGGCCGCTGACCCCCGAACGAACGGCGCTCCCGCTCATTCCTGGTGAGCGAGAGCGCCGTTCGTCTCGTCGGGGTCAGGACGCGTGCGCGGCGACCGGGGCGTCGGAGGTCTCGTAGAGGTCCCGGCGGAACCGCTCCTTGATCGTCGCGACGGCGACGAACGTGACCGCCGCACCCGCGATGATGTAGAGCGACACCGACCACGAGGCGCCGGTCGCGGCCAGCAGCGCCGCCATGATGAACGGGGCGAGCCCGCCCGCGAACACCGACGCGAACTGGTAGCCGAGCGAGGCGCCCGAGTACCGGACGTCGGCCGGGAACATCTCGGCGTACAGCGTGGCCTGCGGGCCGTACATGGTGGCGTGGATCGTGAAGCCGATCAGCAGGGCCAGGAAGACCAGCGGCACGGAGCCGGTGTTCACCAGCCAGAACATCGGGAAGGCGAACAGCGCCATCAGCACGGTGCCGGTCAGGTACAGCTTCTTGCGGGTGCCCATGCGGTCGGTGAGCGCGCCGAAGAAGGGCATCGTGACGACCTGGGTCAGCCCGGCGGCCATCACGCACCACAGGATCGCGGTGCGGGACATGCCGACGGTCTTGGTCGCGTAGTCGAGCATGCCGCTGATGAGGATGTAGAAGGTCGCGTTGACCACGAAGAACGCGCCCGCGGCCTGCAGGATCTCCCGCCAGTACCGGCGGACCGCCTGGACCAGCGGCGCCTTGCGCAGCCCGGCCTCGCGCTTCGACTCCGCCGAGCGGTGCTGCAGCTCGCGGAAGACGGGGGTGTCCTCGATCTTCAGCTGCACGTAGATGCCGATCAGCACCAGCAGCAGGCCGGACAGGAACGGGACCCGCCAGCCCCAGGCGTCGAACTGCTCGGGGGTGAGGACCGCGGTGAGGATGAGGAAGAAGACGTTGCCGGCGACGGCGCCGAAGATCGCGCCGGTCTGCACGAGGCTGCCGTAGAAGCCGCGGCGCTCCACCGGAGCGTGCTCGGTGAGCAGCAGCGCGGCGCCGCCCCACTGGGCGCCGACGCCCAGGCCCTGCACCAGGCGCGCGACGACGAGCAGGACCGGCGCCCACACGCCGATGGTCGCGTAGCCGGGCAGCACGCCGATCGCCGTGGTCGCGATGCCCATGACCAGCATCGCGACGACGAGCGGGGGCTTGCGGCCGAACCGGTCGCCCACGTGCCCGGCGATGATGCCGCCGAGCGGCCGCGCCACGAAGCCGACGGCGAAGGTCGCGAACGAGGCGAGCGTGCCGGCGACCGGGCTGACCGAGGGGAAGAACTGGTGGCCGAGCACGAGCGCGGCGGCCGTCGCGTAGATCAGGAAGTCGAACCACTCGAGCGTGGTGGCGAAGACCGCGGCCGCGGCGAGCCTTCCCATGCGCGGGGGAGCGGTGTGCTCCGTCCGGTCGAGCTTGTCGGGGGACATGTCGGCAACCTCCGCCACGGTGCGGCTGCGTCGCCCGCGGGGTGCGGACGGCGGTACGAACGATCGTTCTTACCGTAACCGCGGTGTCCCCTGTCGACAAGGGGTGGGGGTCAGGCCCGGGGGAGCGGGGCCTCGAGCAGGGCCAACGCGTACCGGGCGTGCTGCTCGGCGAGCTGGCCGCGGGAGAGCCGGCCGTCCGGCCGGTACCAGGTGGCGACGGCGTTGACCATCGACAGGATCGCGCGGGCTGCGTCGGCGGCGTGCGGCGTGCGGAACTCCCCACCGGCCACGCCCTGCTCCACGATGTCGGCGAAGATCGCCTGCGTGCGGTCGCGGTCGGCGACCAGCCGCGCCCGGTCCTCGCCCTGCAGGTAACGCACCTCGGCGGTGGAGACCAGCATCGCGAGCTGCTGGTCCACCACGAACCCGACGTATGCGCGCACCGCCTCGCGCATGCGGGACGTGGCGTCGTCGCCCGCGTCGGCGACCGCACGGCGGACCCGCGCCTCGAGCTCGGCGTTGGCGTGCCGCAGCACCTCGGCGAGCAGGCGCGACTTCGAGGGGAAGTAGTTGTAGAGGTTCGACAGGCTGGTGGCGGCGCCCTTCGCGACCTCGCGCATCGAGGCCCCGTTGAACCCCTGCGCGCCGAACGCGGCCAGTGCGGCGTTGAGGATCGCGGCCTCGTTCCCGCGCCCAGTGTCGGCGACCAGCAGCGCCGGGGAACGATCGTTCATGTCGCCAGGCTAATGCAGCCCCGGCGCTTGACGACGGGTGCGGCAGGGTGGTTTCGTCGAATGCGTAAGAACGTTCGTTCGTACACCGCCGTCGACGAGAGGGGGCCGCGTGCCGACCGAGCAGGTCCTGCGACCCGACACCCGGACCGGGCCCGGCCGCCGGTTCGAGGAGTTCACGGTCGGGGAGCGCTTCACGAGTGCGCCCCGGACCGTCACGGCCGAGGACCTCGCGGACTTCACCCGGCTCTCCGGTGACGACCACCCGCTGCACGCGGGCCCGGACGGCATCCTGCAGGGCCCGTTCGGCCTCGCCGTCGCGATGGGCCTGCTGCAGTCCCTCGGTCTGCACGGCTCGGCGATCCGCGGGCTGCTCGACACGCACTGGAGCTACCGGCTCCCGCTGCGCGTCGGCGACACGGTGCACCTGGAGATGACGGTCGTGCGCTGCCGGCGCACCCGCAAGGGCGACCGCGGAGTGGTCACCCGGCACATGCGGTTGGTCGACGAGCAGGGGCGCACCGTGCAGGAGGGGACCACCTCCGCGTTGGTCGACGCCGCGGGCCCGGGCCCCGAGCCGGTCGGCCGCGCCTTCGGCACCGTCGCGTGGGGCGAGGCGCTCGTCGCGGCGCTGGCGCCGGAGTTCGCCGAGTCGCTGGCCACCTGGGACGGGGCGATCGGGCTGCGCGCCGGCGAGCACGAGGTCTGCCTGCGGGTCTACCGCGGCAGGGTCATCGAGGTGGCCTCCCGCGCGGCGCTGGGCCCCACGTTCACCGTCGAGGCGGACGAGCTCACCTGGACCGAGCTGGTCACCGCCCCGGCCAACGAGTTCACCCGCTTCGCCATGTCCGGCCGGTTCGGGATGCGGGGCAATGGCTACGAGTACCTGCGCCTGACGAAGGCCCTGCACCTGATCGTCGACGCGGCCCGGGGGATCGCATGAGGTACATCGGGATCGGCGGCGCGCTGGCGTTCGTCGAGGAGCACGGGGCGGGCGGGCAGGACGGGGCCGGCACGCCGGTGCTCTGCCTGCACACCGCGGGGCAGAGCGGGGTGCAGTGGCGCCACGTCGCGCCGGCGCTGGCCGCCCGCGGTTTCCGGGTCGTGGTGCCGGACCTGCCCGGCCACGGCCGGTCCGAGCCCGCGCCGGGTGGCCCGGTCACCGACCTCGGCGACTACGCCGCCTGGTGCCTCGAGCTGATCGACGCGCTGGGGCTGGAGCGCCCGTACGTCGTCGGCTGCTCGATCGGCGGGAAGATCACCCTCGACCTGGCCGCGCGCGCGTCGGACCGGCTCGCGGGCGTGGTGGCGATGGCGGCGAACGCCTGGACCGGCGGCACGCCCTCGGAGCGGGGGCTGCGCCGCGAGCTGGCCGACGTCGCCGCCCCGAGCCGGACGGACCGGACCCACCTGGGGACGCTCGCCGTCGTCGGGCGGTCGGTGCCGGCCGAGCGGGCCGAGCTGATCGCGACCATGCACCGCCGCGAGGACCCGGCGGTCTCGAACTCGGACCTGATCGGCTGGACCACGCACGACCTGCGCGAGCGCCTCGGCGGGGTGAGCTGCCCGGCGCACCTGGTCGTCGGCGCCGACGACCTGTGGGTCCCGGCCGCCGGCACGGCCGCGGCGGCCGCGCTGATCCCCGGCGCGCGGTGCACGGTGCTCGACGGGATCGGGCACTATCCGATGGAGGAGATCGAGGGCTTCGACGGCGTGCTCGCGGGCTGGCTGGCGGAGCTCGGGAGCGAGGTGGCGGCATGAGCGAGGTCGCGAGCGGGACGGACGAGGAGCGCGAGCCGCTCGTCGCGCCGCATCACGTGTCCGCCCTCCCGGCGCCCGGCCCGGTGCCGCGGGACCTCCCCGACCTGCTCGGCCGCATCGCCGCGCGGGACCCGGACGCGGTCGTCGTGCTGGACAAGGGCCCGGCGGGCGAGCGGATCCCGGTCACCCGCGGCGAGCTGTGGCGCCGCACCGGCGCGCTCGCCGAGGAGCTGCGCACCCGCGGGATCGGCGCCGGCGACTGCGTCGCCGTGTGGATGCCCAACTGGAGCGACGCGCTGGCCTGGCAGTTCGCCGTCGCCGCGCGCGGGGCGCACGTCATCGGGATCAACACCCGGTACAACGTCGAGGAGGTCCGGCACGTCCTCGACCGCGCCCGCCCGAAGCTCGTCGCCCTGGCCCACGACTTCCACGGCCTCGACCTGCTCGCCCGGCTGAAGGAGGCGATCGGCGACGGGCCCGCCCCGCCGGTCGCCGTCGTCGCCGGACCGGGCCGGGAGGCGCCGGACCCGGCGGTCGCCGACGTCGGCGGGGGCGCGTGGGTGCCCACCCTGGCGGACGGCTCGATCGACGGCACGGTGCCCGGGTCGGACCCGGCGGACCTCGCCGTGGCGTTCACGACCTCCGGCTCGACGGGCATGCCGAAGCTCGCCGCGCACTCGGCGACCGGCGTGCTCACCCACGCGGCCGCCGACGCCGCCACGATCGGGATCACCGAGGGCGAGCACGTGCTCTGCGCGCTCCCGCTGTCCGGTGTGTTCGGCTACCAGACCGCGATGGCCGCGCTGGCCGCCGGCGGGGTCTGTGTCTTCGCCCCGGTCTTCTCGGCCGACGCGGTGCTCGACGACATGGAGTCCCTGCGCGTCACCCACGTCGTCGGCGGCGACGACCTGGTGCTGCGGCTCGCCGACGCCTGGCGGAAGGGCCGGCGGGACCTGTCGGCCTGGCGCTGGTGGGGCGTGGCGGACTTCCAGGGCCGCTCCCGCGAGCTCGCCGTGTGGGCGCGGGACGAGTTCGGCACGCTGACCTCGGGCGTCTACGGCTCGTCGGAGCTGTTCGCGCTCACCTCCCACTGGCCGCACGACGAGCCGGAGCCGGCCCGCTGGGTCGGCGGCGGCCGCGTCGTCCACCCCGGGATCGAGGTGCGGGTGGCCGACCCGGTCACCGAGGAGGTGCTCGCCCCCGGGCACGAGGGCGAGCTGCAGTTCCGCGGGCCCAACGTGGTCGACGCCTACCTGGGCGCCGAGGTCCCCGACGCGTTCACCCGGGACGGCTGGTTCCACTCCGGGGACCTCGGCACGATCGTCGACGACGGGGTGTTCGCCTACGTCTGCCGGATGGGCGACGCCCTGCGCCTGCACGGTTTCCTGGTCGACCCCGCGGAGATCGAGGTGCGGCTGGCCGCGCACCCGGACGTGCACACCGCGAAGGTCGTCGGGGTGCCGGACGCGTCCGGGGCCACGGTCGCGATCGGCTTCGTGGTGCCCGAGGAGGACCGCGCGCCGGACCCGACCGCGCTCCGGGCCTGGTGCGCCGAGGGGCTGGCCAAGTTCAAGGTGCCCGAGACGGTGCACGTCATCGAGGCGATGCCGACCACCTCGGGCACCAACGGCACCAAGATCCGCGCCGCCGCGCTGCGGGAGTGGGCCGCCGCCGCACGGTGAGCGCGCCCGCTCACCCGGGAAGTGTCGGTGGGGCCTACTAACCTGCCACCCGTGAGCCCGGACAGCCCACCCACCAGCACCGTTCCCGACGACGCGCGGGAGCGGCACGCCGCCCTGGCCACCGAGGTCGCGGACCACCAGTTCCGGTACTACGTGCTCGATGCGCCCGTGGTCTCGGACGGCCAGTTCGACGAGCTGTGGCGCGCGCTGATCGCGCTGGAGGAGGAGTTCCCCGAGCTCCGCACGCCGGACTCGCCCACCCAGAAGGTCGGCGGGAGGTTCTCCACCGAGTTCACGGCGTACGACCACCTCGAGCGCATGCTCAGCCTGGACAACGCGTTCAGCGAGGAGGACCTGCGCTCCTGGGCGGAGCGCACCGTCCGCGAGGTCGGGTCGGACCTGCACTACCTGTGCGAGCTGAAGATCGACGGGCTCGCGGTGAACCTGCTGTACGAGAACGGGGTGCTCACGCGCGCGCTCACCCGGGGGGACGGGCGCACGGGCGAGGACATCACGCTCAACATGCGCACCCTCGAGGAGGTGCCCGAGAAGCTCACCGGCACCGAGGAGTTCCCGGTGCCCGAGCTCGTCGAGGTGCGCGGCGAGGTGTACTTCCGGCTCGAGGACTTCCAGCGGCTCAACGCCGCGCTGGTCGAGGCGGGCAAGCCGCCCTTCGCGAACCCGCGCAACACCGCGGCCGGCTCGCTGCGGCAGAAGGACCCGCGGGTCACCGCGTCGCGCAACCTCCGGCTGATCTGCCACGGGCTGGGCAAGCGCACGGGCTTCACCCCGGTCACGCAGTCGCACTCCTACGAGGCGCTGCAGGCGTGGGGGCTGCCGGTCTCCACCCGCACCACCGTCTTCACCTCGATCGACGAGGTGGTGGCGCACGTCGCGTACTGGGGCGAGCACCGGCACGACATCGAGCACGAGATCGACGGCGTGGTCGTGAAGGTCGACGAGGTGGCCCTGCAGCGCCGCCTCGGCGCCACCTCCCGCGCGCCGCGCTGGGCGATCGCCTACAAGTACCCGCCGGAGGAGGCCTTCACCAGGCTCCTCGACATCCAGGTCAACGTCGGGCGCACCGGGCGGGTCACCCCGTTCGCGGTCATGGAGCCGGTGCTGGTCGCGGGGTCCACGGTCTCGATGGCCACGCTGCACAACGAGGACGAGGTGCGCCGCAAGGGCGTGCTGATCGGCGACCGCGTGGTCATCCGCAAGGCGGGCGACGTGATCCCCGAGGTGCTGGGCCCGGTCACGGACGTGCGCACCGGCGAGGAGCGGGCGTTCGTCATGCCCACGCACTGCCCGGAGTGCGGGACCGAGCTGGTGCGGCAGAAGGCGGGGGACGTCGACCAGCGCTGCCCCAACGCCCGGTCCTGTCCCGCGCAGCTGCGCGAGCGGCTGTTCCACGTGGCCGGCCGCGGGTCGTTCGACATCGAGGGCCTGGGCTACGAGGCCGCCACGGCGCTGCTGAAGTCCGGCGTGGTGCACGACGAAGGGGACGTGTTCGCCCTCACCGAGGAGGACCTGCTGCAGGTCGACCTCTTCCGCACCAAGGCGGGTGCGCTGTCGGCGAACGGTCGCAAGCTGCTGCAGAACCTGGAGGCGGCCAAGGACCGGCCGCTGTGGCGGGTGCTCGTCGGCCTGTCGATCCGGCACGTCGGGCCCACCGCCGCGCAGGCGCTGGCCCGCGAGTTCCACTCGATGGACGCGATCGAGCAGGCCGCGGCCACGGCCTGGGAGGAGACCGAGAAGGCCGGGGTGGAGATCACCTCGGACGGGTCCGCGGCCGAGGAGCCGGACGGTGAGGCGGCCCCGGACGCCGAGGCCGCCCCGAACACCGGGGCAACCGACGCGTCGGCGGAGGACAGCGACCCCGAGGCGCTCGCCGCCGAGGCGGAGCGGGCGCAGAAGGCCGCCACGCGCGCCCAGGCGAAGGCGGTCGCGGCCGCGCTGGCGCCGATCGCGGGCGTCGAGGGCGTGGGCCCCACGATCGCCGCCGCGGTGCGGGACTGGTTCACCGTCGACTGGCACCGCGAGGTCGTCGCGAAGTGGCGGGCCGCGGGCGTGCAGATGGTCGACGAGGTCGACGAGACCGTCCCGCGCACCCTGGAGGGCCTGTCGATCGTCATCACCGGCTCGATGGAGAACTTCTCCCGGGACGAGGCCAAGGAGGCGATCATGGCCCGCGGTGGCCGGGCCGCCGGGTCGGTGTCGAAGAAGACGGCGTTCCTCGTGGCGGGGGACGCCCCCGGCTCCAAGTACGACAAGGCCGTCGAGCTCGGCGTCCCGGTGCTCGACGAGGAGGGCTTCCGCATCCTGCTGGACCGCGGCCCGGACGAGGCCACCCGACACGCCGCAGCCGCATCGGGATCGTGACACGCGTCAGCACTTGGAGGGATCTCCCGGCCCGGTCGCGCGGACCCGCGCGAGGGGCCCACTAGGCTCGCGGCTTCCGCTCCCCGCACGGGCCTGACCGGTCGTCGCGCCGTCCGGTGCCTCCGTGGGTGCGGCGCGGAATCGTTGCGGAGACGGAGGAGGCAGGGTGCTGCAGGCGGTTCTGAACGGTTCGCGTCCGGAGGACGCGCACCCGGCGCTGCCCGTCCTCGCCCGGCACCTCGCGCGGGACGCCCGCGCGGTCGCCCGCCTCGGCGTCGGCTCCGTGCACGTCCACCCGCGCGACCCGCTCGGCCACGAGACGATCGACCCGGTGCACGTGGGCGACGCGGTCGCGCTCATCCGCCAGGAGGCGCCCGGCGTCGAGATCGGCGTGACCACCGGCCGGTGGATCCAGCCGGACCCGAACCTGCGCATCGAGGCCGTCCTGAGCTGGGGCCGGCTCGGCCTCGGCAAGCCGGACGTCTGCTCGGTCAACGTGCACGAGAAGGGCTGGGTCGAGGTCTGCAAGGCGGCGGCGTCGGTGGGCATCGGCGTCGAGCTCGGCGTGTGGACCAGCGGCGACGCCGTCACGCTGCGGCAGAGCGGGGTCCCGCCGCGCACCGTGCGCGTGCTCGCCGAGTCGACCGTGGTGTCGGACCCGGAGACCGCGGTCGCCGAGGCCGTCCGGATCGTGCGCGCGCTCGGCCAGCTGCCCGTGCCGGTGCTGCTGCACGGCGAGGAGGACGGCGCCTGGCCGGTGCTGGAGTACGCGCTGCGGATGGGCGTCGACACCCGCATCGGCTTCGAGGACGTCCTGGTCCGGCCGGACGGCTGGCTCGCCACGGGCAACGACGACCTCGTCCGCGCCGCCCTCGCCATCCGCGTCTGAGGTCCGTCCGAGCGACGCACGAACGACGGGGAAATCCCGGGAGTTCCCGCTCGGAGCGATCGTCACGCCCGCCCGTCGAGCTTGTTGGTTGGGCAACAGAAAACGGCCGCACGCCGTGGTTGTGGTCGTGGTCGTGACCGATCCGTGATCCCTACCGTTGACGTCATGAGCTCCGCAAGCCGGTTTCGGGACAGCCGCGTGGCCCGGCGTGTCCGGGCCGCCGCCGGGCTGCTGATCACGCCCCTGGTGCCCGACGACGTGTTGGGCACGCTGAACCCGATGTGGTCGCGGTCCGCACCGCGCGCCCGCGTGGTGCGGGTGGTCCGCGAGACCCCCGACACCACCACGCTCGTGCTGCGCCCGGGCACGCCGTTCGCGCGGCACCTGCCCGGTCAGTACCTCGGGATCGGACTGCGGATCGACGGCGTCTGGCACTGGCGGACCTACTCGGTCACCTCGCGACCCGGCGACCCGCTGCTGTCCGTCGCCGTCACCGCGGTGCCCGGCGGGGTCCTGTCCGGCCGGCTCGCGCACGGCACGCCGGTGGGCAGCGTCGTCGGGCTGGGCCCGGCGGCGGGGGAGTTCACGCTCCCGGAGCCCACCCCGGAGAAGCTGCTGTTCGTCACCGCGGGCAGCGGCATCACGCCGGTGATGGGGATGCTGCGCTCGCTCGACCCGGCCGCGCTGTCCGGCGCGGTCCTGGTGCACTGCGACCGCACGCCCGGCGACGTCGTGTTCGGCCCGGAGCTGCGCGCGCTGGCCGCGCGCACCGGGCTGCGGCTCGTCGAGCGGCACACCGCTGGGGAGGGCCGGCTCACTCCGGACTCCCTCGCCGACGAGGTGCCGGACTGGGCCGTCCGCGAGACCTGGGCCTGCGGGCCCGCCGGTCTGCTGGACACCCTCGCCGAGCACTGGGAGCGGGCGGGCGACCCCGAGCTGCTGCACGTCGAGCGGTTCGCACCCAGGCGCGTCGGGAGCGCGGACGGTACCGGTGGCCGGATCACGTTCGCCACCAGCGGTCTCGTGGCCGACGCCGAGCCCGACACCCCCGTCCTGCTGGCCGGCGAGGCCGCCGGCGCCCTGCTGCCCAACGGCTGCCGCATGGGCATCTGCCACACCTGCGTCGGGAAGCTGCAGGCCGGCGCGGTCCGCGACCTGCAGTCCGGCGAGCTGATCGACTCCGCCGACCAGCCCGGCCGCCCCGTCCGCACCTGCGTCTCCGCTCCCACCGGCGACATCACCCTCGACCTGTAGACCCGTGCGCGCCGACCGCCCCCGGAGCGGCCGCACCACCCTCACCGAGCTGGAGAGACACCGCATGTTTCGTCGCGACCCCCGCGCCACCGCCGGGACCGCCACCGAGAACGTCTCCGCCGCCGCGCACCTCACCGACGAGCAGGTCGAGGCGCTCGGCGCGGAGCTCGACGCGATCCGCGAGGAGGTCGTGGCCTCCCGCGGCGAACGCGACGCCCGCTACATCCACGCCGTGATCCGCGCCCAGCGCGGGCTGGAGTTCGGGGGCCGCGGCCTGCTGCTCTTCTCGAAGTTCCCGCCGGCCTGGATCGCCGGGACCGCGGCGCTGTCCGTCGCGAAGATCCTCGAGAACATGGAGCTCGGGCACAACATCCTGCACGGCCAGTGGGACTGGATGCGGGACCCGAAGATCCACTCGACGACCTGGGACTGGGACCACGTCGACCCGGCCGAGTTCTGGAAGCGCTCGCACAACTACGAGCACCACACCTTCACCAACATCCGCGGCAAGGACCGCGACCTCGGCTACACGGTCATGCGGATCACGCCGGAGGAGGAGTGGCGGCCGCAGCACCTGTTGCAGCCGCTCACGAACGTCGGCCTGTCGCTGATCTTCGAGTACGGCATCGCGCTGTACGACATCGAGACCGACAAGATCAAGAGCGGCGAGAAGACCTGGGCCGAGGCGCGGCCGCAGATCGCCGCGACCCTGCGGAAGATCGGCAAGCAGGCGGCGAAGGACTACGTGCTGTTCCCGCTGCTGTCCGGGCCGTCGGCGCTGTCGACGCTCGTCGCGAACTTCACCGCCAACACCGTGCGCAACGTCTGGTCCCACGCGGTGATCTTCTGCGGGCACTTCCCGGACGGCACCGAGACGTTCGAGGAGGAGCGGCTCGAGGGCGAGACCCAGGGCCAGTGGTACATCCGCCAGATGCTCGGCTCGGCGAACCTGACCGGCAGCAAGGCGATGCACCTCATGACCGGCAACCTGTCGCACCAGATCGAGCACCACCTCTTCCCCGACCTGCCCAGCAACCGCTACGCCGAGATCGCGCCGAAGGTCCGCGAGATCTGCGAGCGCTACGGCCTGCCGTACAACGCGGGGCCACTGCCGACGCAGTACGCGAAGGTCTGGCGCAAGATCATCCGGCTGGCCTTCCCCGGCGGGCACGAGCGCTACGGCGCCCCGAAGCCCACGCCCCGCAGCCGCATCGGCCGCGCCGTCCGCCGCGCCGCCCCGGCCCGCCTCGCCGCCTGACTTCGCACTGAGGAGCCATAACGCGATTTCCGGCCCCGATCTCACGCATTATGGTTCCATAACGCGGATCGGAGGCCGGAATTGGCGCGTTATGGTTCCATAATGCGTCAGGGTTTCGCGTCGAGGGCGCGCAGGCCGACTGTGAGCTCGAGGCGCTGGGCGGGATCGTCCAGCGCCTCGCCGTAGATCTCCCGCAGGCTGGTGAGGCGGTAGCGCACCGTCTGCGGGTGCACGTGCAGGGCCGCGGCCGCGGTGCTGACGTCCCCGTGGGCGTCGAGCCACGCCCGCAGCGTCTCCAGCGCCCGCGCCGCCGCGCCCGAGGGCATGTCCTGCAGCGGCCCGGTGACCCGGTCCCGCAGGTCGGCGGCGAGATCGGGAGCGCCGACGAGCAGCAGCTCGACGAGGTGCGTGTCGGCCCGCAGGAGCGGGTCGCCGTCCCGGGCGAGCAGCCCCGCCGCGTGCGCCGGCCACGCGGAGCGCGCCCGCGCCGCCGAGCGGTGCGCCTCGGCCGCCGGCACCACCGGGCCCAGCACCGCGGACCGGTCCCGCAGGGCGGCGCGCACCACCTCGTCGAGCCCGTCCCGCACCGCGGGCACGAACGCGATCCCGGCCGGGTCGAGGTCCGCGGCCACCGCGCCCGGTATCCGGGCGGCGACCTCCACGGCGTCGTCGACGACGAGCGCCGCCAGCCGGGCGGGCACGGTCCAGCCCGCCGCGGTCGCCAGCTTCTCGATCTCCGCCGGCTCGACCGGCGGCCGCGCGACCAGGGCCTCGACCAGGACGTTGCGCCGGGTCTGCAGGGAGCCGGCCTGCATGGCCTCCTCCTGCGCCCACCCGGCGACCGACGCCGCCGAGATCTGCTCGACGTACGAGAACAGCGCCTCGGCCAGCGCGAAGATGACGTCGGGCGGCAGGGCCCGGGCGACCGGGCTCTCGCCGACCGCCCGCCAGACCGTGCGCGTGCCGACCTGGTAGGCGCTCTGCAGCGCGGCCAGCGTGCGGCCCTCGCGGTGCTCGACGCGCCCCAGCTCGGCGTAGATCCGGGTGTCCGGCAGCTCCGTGTCCGAGCCCAGCAGCCCGACGAACTGGTCCAGCGCCACCGAGACGCCCTGGGTGATCCGGTTGCCGAAGTTGCCCTTCAGCGGCCGCGCGTACTCCGCGACCTGCGCCCGGACCTCCGCGATGATCTCGTCCGTGGCGCCCACGACGTACGGGCGCAGCGCCTTCCCGGCCGTCGACGGGACGCGCGCCCAGGGCCGGTCCACGGCGGTCAGGACCCGAGGACCGTCGCGACGATGCCGGCGAGGTGGGTCAGCCGCGCCAGCTCCGACGGCCGGAACGCCGGCCCGCCCGGACGCCCGACGACCAGCGCCTTCGCGGGCAGCGAGCTGCCGAACGGCGCGGCGGCCAGCTCGGTGTCGAGCGCGCTCCACGGCTCGGGCACCCAGTGCACCTCGGGGTCGACGATCATCGCCTTGTCCAGCGGCAGCCACGGCAGGTCGCCCGCCCGCGTCTCCGGCGCGGCCGAGGAGTCGGCCAGCCGGTAGGAGCGGCCCTCCTCGCGCACGGCGACGATCGCCCAGCCCGCGCGGAACAGCCGCGGGACCTCCTCCGCGAGCCGGGCCAGCCCGTGCTCGGGGTCGGACGCGATCGCGTCGACCAGCTCGAGCTCGCGGTGGGTGTCCAGGCGCCCGCTGTAGGGCCGCACGGACTCCACCTGCACCCCGGGCACCGACTCGGCCGCGGTGATCAGGACGTCCGGCGGGCGCCCCGACGGCAGCTCGACGGCCAGGTCGTCGACCGCCTGCCCGTCCGTCCGCTCGACGACGTCGACGCCCAGGATGTCCGCCCCGGCGTCGCCGAGGGCCGTGGCGACGGCGCCCAGGATGCCCGGTTTGTCCGGCAGGACCACCCGGAGCAGGAACGACACTCCGCCACGCCTCCCTCTGACCGACCGCACGACACGGCGGCGCCCACCCGCCGCGGCCGGGGGCGTCGCCGTGGGTCGATCCTGCCAAACCCGCGGCGGCCGGGGACAGGCGCAGGGGGTTGACAGCGCGGGCGAAACCCGTCGGCGGACCGTCGGTGGGCGCGAATAGACTCGGACGGGCCGGGCCGCCCGAGCCCGCGGGCGCGAGTGACCAGGTCGCGTCCACCCCCAGAGCCCAACGCCGAAGGAACCCTCATGTCCCCCGACTCCGGGGCCATCTCCCGGGACGAGGTCGCGCACCTCGCCCGGCTGGCCCGGCTGGCCGTCACGGACGCCGAGCTCGACGTCTTCGCCGGCCAGCTCGACGTCATCCTCGGCGCCGTCGCCCGCGTGGGCGAGGTGGCGGCGGACGACATCCCGCCGACGTCGCACGCCGTGCCGCTGCAGAACGTCTTCCGGCCGGACGTCCGGCGCCCCGGGCTGAGCCAGGAGCAGGCGCTCGCGGGCGCCCCCGCCGCCGAGGAGGGCCGCTTCCGCGTGCCCCGGATCCTGGGGGAGGAGCAGTGAGCGAGCTCATCCGGCTGACGGCGTCCGAGCTGGCGTCGAAGATCCACTCCGGGGAGGTCTCGGCCGTCGAGGCCGCGCAGGCCCATCTGGACCGGATCGCCGAGGTCGACGGCGAGGTCCACGCGTTCCTGCACGTCGGGGCCGAGGCCGCGCTGGCCAACGCCGCGCTGGTCGACGAGGCGGTGCAGGCCGGCACCGCGCCCGCGTCCCCGCTGGCCGGCGTGCCGCTGGCGCTCAAGGACGTGTTCACCACCACGGACATGCCCACGACCTGCGGCTCGCGGATCCTCGAGGGCTGGCGCCCGCCGTACGACGCCACCCTCACCGCGAGGCTGCGCGCCGCCGGGATCACGATCCTGGGCAAGACCAACATGGACGAGTTCGCGATGGGCTCGTCCACCGAGCACTCGGCGTACGGGCCCACCCGCAACCCGTGGGACCTCTCCCGGATCCCCGGCGGGTCCGGCGGCGGGTCCGCGGCCGCGCTGGCCGCGTTCGAGGCGCCGCTCGCGATCGGCACCGACACCGGCGGCTCGATCCGCCAGCCCGCCGCCGTCACCGGCACCGTGGGCGTCAAGCCGACCTACGGCGGCGTGTCCCGCTACGGCCTCGTGGCCTGCGCGTCCTCGCTCGACCAGGGCGGCCCGTGCGCCCGCACGGTGCTCGACGCCGCGTTGCTGCACGAGGTCGTCGCGGGCCACGACCCGCTCGACTCCACCTCGATCGACGCGCCGGTCCCGGCCGTCGTCGAGGCCGCGCGGATCGGCGCGCAGGGCGACCTGTCCGGCGTGCGGGTCGGCGTGGTCCGCGAGCTGGGCGGCGAGGGCTACCAGCCCGGCGTGCGGGCGTCGTTCGACGCGGCGCTGCGCCGGTTGGAGAAGCTCGGCGCCGAGGTCGTCGAGGTGTCCTGCCCGCACTTCGAGTACGGGCTGGCGGCGTACTACCTGATCCTGCCGAGCGAGGTGTCGTCGAACCTCGCCCGGTTCGACGCCATGCGCTACGGCCTGCGCGTCGACAAGGGCGCCTCCGCCGAGGAGGTCATGGCCGCGACCCGCGAGGCCGGGTTCGGCCCCGAGGTCAAGCGCCGGATCATCCTGGGCACGTACGCGCTGTCGTCGGGCTACTACGACGCCTACTACGGGCAGGCGCAGAAGGTCCGCACGCTGATCAGCCGGGACTTCGCTGCCGCGTTCGAGCAGGCGGACGTGCTGGTCAGCCCCACCGCGCCGACCACGGCCTTCCCGATCGGCGAGAAGGTCGACGACCCGCTGGCGATGTACCTCAACGACCTCGCCACCATCCCGACCAACCTCGCCGGTGTCGCCGGCATGTCGGTGCCGTCGGGCCTGGCGGAGGAGGACGGCCTGCCGGTCGGCCTGCAGATCATGGCGCCCGCGCTGGGCGAGGCCGTGATGTACCGCGTCGGCGCCGCCTTCGAGGCCGCGCGCGACGCCGACGAGGGCGGGCCGCTGATCGCCCGCGTGCCGGAGGTCGCGAAGTGACAACCACCGCTCCCGCGCTGGTCGACTACGACGACGTCGTGGCCCGCTACGAGCCCACGCTCGGGCTCGAGGTGCACGTCGAGCTGTCCACCAGCACGAAGATGTTCTGCGGCTGCCCGACCGACTTCGGCGCCGAGCCCAACACCCAGGTCTGCCCGACCTGCCTGGGCCTGCCCGGCTCGCTGCCCGTGGTCAACCAGGCGGCGGTCGAGGCCGCGATCCGGATCGGGCTGGCGCTCAACTGCTCGATCGCGCCGTGGGGCCGGTTCGCGCGGAAGAACTACTTCTACCCGGACATGCCCAAGAACTTCCAGACCTCGCAGTACGACGAGCCGATCGCGGTCGACGGCTGGATGGACGTCACGCTGGAGGACGGCGAGGTCGTGCGCGTGGGCATCGAGCGCGCGCACATGGAGGAGGACACCGGCAAGTCGCTGCACGTCGGCGGCGCGGCGGGCCGGATCCACGGCGCGGAGTACTCGCTGCTCGACTACAACCGGGCCGGTGTGCCGCTGATCGAGATCGTCACGAAGATGATCCCGGGCACGGGCGAGCGGGCGCCGGAGGTGGCGCGCGCGTACGTCACGCAGCTGCGGGACCTGATCAAGTCCCTCGGCGTCTCGGACGTCCGGATGGACCAGGGCTCCATGCGGTGCGACGTGAACCTGTCGCTCTCGCCCACGGGCTCCGGCGTGCTCGGCACCCGCACCGAGACCAAGAACGTCAACTCGCTGCGGTCGGTCGAGCGGGCCGTCCGGCACGAGATGCAGCGGCAGGCCGGCGTGCTCGACGGCGGCGGCGCGATCGTCCAGGAGACCCGGCACTTCGAGGAGCAGTCCGGCACCACCCGGCCGGGCCGCCGCAAGGAGACCTCGGAGGACTACCGGTACTTCCCGGAGCCCGACCTCGTGCCGATCGCGCCGAGCGCCGAGTGGGTCGAGGAGCTGCGCGGCACGCTGCCCGAGCTGCCCTGGGAGCACCGCAAGCGCATCCAGGAGGCCTGGGGCCTGTCGGACGAGGAGCTGCGGGACCTGGTCAACGCCGGGGCGCTCGAGCTCATCGAGGCCACCGTCGCCGCGGGCGCGCCCGCCGGCGAGGCCCGCTCGTGGTGGGTCGCGTACCTGGCGCAGCAGGCCAACACCCGCGGCGTCGAGCTGGCCGAGCTGCCGATCACTCCGGCCCAGGTCGCCCGCGTGATCGCGCTGGTCGGTGCCGGCGACCTCAACAACAAGCTGGCCCGCCAGGTGGTCGACGGCGTGCTGGCCGGTGAGGGCGAGCCGGACGAGGTCGTGGAGTCGCGCGGCCTCAAGGTCGTGTCGGACGACGGCGCCCTCATCGCCGCCGTCGACGAGGCCCTCGCGGCCCAGCCGGACGTCGTCGAGAAGATCAAGGGCGGCAAGGTCCAGGCCGCCGGCGCGATCGTCGGCGCGGTCATGAAGGCCACCAAGGGCCAGGCCGACGCCAAGCGCGTGCGCGAGCTGATCATCGAACGCTGCAGCTGAGCCCGCACACCGGGTCCACCACGGCGCCCGCGTCCCCGCTCGGGACGCGGGCGCCGCGGTGTAGGGAAGTCCCGTCAGCCCTGCAGTGCGACGAGGAAGGCCCTCAGGTCCGCCGGCCCCTGCGTCGCGATCGCGTGGACGCGACGGAGGTCGAGCGCGGCGTAGGCGTGCACCAGGAGGTTCCGGAAGCCCGCCGCCCTGGCGAGCCGGTCCGCGAGCTCCGCATCGATCGTCCCGGCGTCGCGGAGGATCCTGAAGGCGGCCGCGTACGTCTCGGGATTCCCGAGGCCCCGCCGCACACAGGTCGCCACCGCCAGATCGATCACGACCTGCACGGCCTGCCACAGGTGCAGCACCACCGTGTCGGTCGCGGACGACATCGGGGTGAGGGCGTCGGGGTCGGCGGGCAGGTGCGCGGCGACCCGGTCCAGGTGACGGACGACCGCGGCCGAGCGCTCGGCGAGTAGCTGCTCGTCGTCCGTCACCGGGCGCCGGCCCGCAGGTCGGCGAGGAGCCCCGCCTGGGCTGCGCGGATGACCGGGCCCGCGTCGCACCAGTAGATCGTGGCGTCGACACGGAACCGCTCGACGACCCCCGGGGTGCGCTCGACCAGGGTGATTCCGTCCCGAGCCGCGCGGTAGCGGAGCAGCGCGCTCGCACGACCCAGGTCCACGACGTCCACCGCCTCGGTCCCGAGCGTGTCGACGAGCAGGGTGACCAGCGACGCGAGATCGGCGCCGTCCGACGAGAGGACGCCGAGGTCCCAGTCGGAGTCCTGGCGGTGGTCGCTGCGCGCCCGCGAGCCGTGCAGGACGAGCGCATCCACAGCGGGGAAGTCGCGCAGCACGGCTCCTCGCACCGCCCCCGCCAGCTCCTCCGGGCTCATGGTGCGCAGCGTACCGACGATCCGTCCGCGCCGGATCTTCGCGCGGTCAGGCGCGGGAGGCCCCGCCGCCGCTGGGGGGCTGGATGCGGATGACGCGGTCGTCGCTGGCCACCGGCCTGCCGCCCGACTTGTTGACCGTGCCCAGCCAGAGCAGGCCGTCGGTGCCGAGCGTGGCGGCGGCGAGGCGGCCGTAGACGTTGGCGAGGAGGGTCTCGGGGGCGCCGGAGAAGCTGCCGTCGTCGGCGGGGCGGAGCACCGAGAGCGCCGCGCCGCCGGTCAGCGCGACGGCGACGACCCCCGGCTGCGCCATGCAGCCCGCGACTCCCGGGCGGTCCGGCCAGGTCCACGCGGCGGGACCGAGCGGGCCGGGCGCGACCCGGTAGAGCACGTCGCGCGACGCCGCCCGGTCGGTGACCCACACCGACTCGTTGGAGGAGTCCGTGCAGATCCCACCCGGCTGGCTCAGACCCGTGCTCAGGACCGGCGAGCCCGGGTTCGGGTTGGCCGCGGCCGGGCGGCCGAGGGTGTCGATCCGCAGCACCTTGCCGTTGAGCGCGGCGGGGGCCGGCGCCGGGTCGCCGGCGTTGCCGGTGGCGACGAGCAGCGTGTTGCCGGCGTCCGTGCCGAGCGCGCCGCCGTTGCCCGACGGCCCCTTCGGGATCCCGGTCAGCACCGGCTTGGGCGGCTCGTTCGGCGCGAGCCGGAGCACCCGGTTGTCCTCCGGCGTGGTCGCGTAGGCGTAGACGAGCTGGTCCTCCTGGTAGGTGGGGGAGAGCACCAGCCCGGTCAGCCCGCCGCCGCCGGCCGCGTCGACCGGGACGGTGGTGATCAGCACCGGGTCCTTCCCGCGCTCGACCCGCAGCACCCGCCCGGTCGCGCGCTCGCCCACCAGGGCCGACACGCCGTTGGGCAGCACCGCGAGCGCCCCGACGGGGTCCAGGCAGGTGGCGACGACCTGGGGGTCCGGGTCGTCGCAGCCCGCGGGCGTCTGCGGGGCGCCGGGATCGGCCGAGTCCCCGTTCTCGTCGCCCTGCTCGCCCCCGGGCGCCTCCTGCACGGACGGCGGCCCGCCCAGCTCGCCCTGTCCCTCGGTCTTCTCCTGCCAGTCCCGCGGGCCCTGGTCCGGGAAGGTCGCGCAGCCCGCGAGCAGCGCGAGCAGGCCGATCAGGGCGACCAGCGCGAGCCGCAGGCGGGGAGGGCGGTGGCGCACGTGATCAGGCTAGGCGCGGTGAGGTGAGCGGCCGGTGAGTAGCGTCGGCGGCATGACCGTGGTCCTGGTCCCGCACCCGCGCGGTGCCGACGCCCTCGCCGACCTGCCAAACCTCCGCCCGCTGGTCTACGACCCGGCGAAGCCGCTCCCCGCGGGCGCCGAGGAGGCCGAGGTCCTCGTCCCGCCCTTCCTCGCGACCGGCAGGGTCGTGGAGCTCGCCGAGCAGCTGCCGAACCTCAAGCTGGTGCAGCTGCTCACGGCGGGCGCGGAGGCGTGGATCGGGAAGCTGCGCGACGGCGTGCTGCTCTCGGACGGCAAGGGCGCGCACGGCGGCGCGACGGCCGAGTGGGTCGTCGCGGTGCTCCTCGCGGTCTACCGGGAGCTGCCGGGGTTCGTGCAGGCGCAGGAGCGCGGCGAGTGGACCCAGCACATCACCGACGAGCTCGGCGGCAAGCGGGTGCTGATCGTCGGGGCGGGCGACGTCGCGGAGAACCTCGTGCGCCGCCTCGCGCCGTTCGAGGTCACGATCACGCTGGTCGGCCGGCGGAAGCGCGAGGGCGTGCACGGCATCGACGAGGTGCACGACCTGCTGCCGCAGCACGACGTCTGCGTGGTGATCGTCCCGCTGACGGACGAGACCCGCGGCCTGATCGACAAGGACTTCCTGGCCGCGATGCCCGACGGCGCGGTGCTGGTCAACGGCGCGCGCGGGCCCGTCGCCGACACGGACGCGCTGCTCGCGGAGCTCCGCAGCGGGCGCCTCCGCGCGGCCCTCGACGTCACCGACCCGGAGCCGCTGCCGGCCGGCCACCCGCTGTGGGAGGCGCCGGGGCTGCTGCTGACCCCGCACGTGGGCGGCAGCGTCCCCGCCGCGATGAGCCGCGCCTTCCGCGTGATGCGCGAGCAGCTCGGCTACTTCGCACGCGGTGAGGAGCCGCCGAACGTGGTGCGCAACGGCTACTGACTAGTCCTCGGTGCCGACGTCGTTGCTCTGGTCGACGATCGTCTGCCGCTCGGGCGTGACCCAGAGGATCACCCGCTCGGACTTGATCATGTCGGGCGGGTAGTCCTGGTCGTTGTACTTCCGGGACAGCTCGTCGATGTGGGTGCGGGCCTCGTCGCCGGTCGTCGTGTCGGTGACGCGCCCGCGGACCTCGGCGTACCGGTACGGGTTGTCCTCGTCCCGGATGAGCACGGTGATCCGGGAGTCCCGCCCGACGTTGCGCGCCTTCGCGCGGTGGGTCTCGGTGTTGAGCACGAGCCTGCCGTCCTTGATCCCGCACCAGATCATGTGGTTCTGGATCAGCCCGCTCGGGAAGACGGTCGCCACCGCGGCGAAGTTGGCCCCCTCGGCCAGCTTGCGCGTGTCGTGGTGCAGCTCGGGTCCGTCGAGAGTGTCGGCCATGGTCGTCGGGGTGCCCCCGCGCCACCGGGCGAAACCTGGTGAACACGCTGGTCGGCGACGCCTACGGCGGGCCGGGCGCGGATACCCTCGGCGCCATGACCGACCCCACCAGGCAGTTCGACATCGGCACGCTCGGCGGGACCCGGCCCCCGGAGCCGGAGACGGACCGGCGGCCGGTCGCGTGGAGCGGCGGGGCCGACATCGGCATGCTGCTGCTGCGCCTCGGCGTCGGCGGGATATTCGTGGCCCACGGCCTGCAGAAGGTCTTCTCGATGTGGGGCGGCCGGGGGATCGGCGAGACGACCACGATCCTGGCCGGCCTCGGCTTCCGGCAGGCCTCGACGCTGGCGTGGGCGCTCGGCTTCGGCGAGCTGATCCTCGGCGCGCTGCTGGTGCTCGGGCTGTTCACGCCGCTCGCGGCGGCGGGCCTGCTCGCCGTCAAGATCTGCGCGGTCGTGGTCAAGTGGGGCAGCCCGTTCTTCGTCGCGGTCTCCCCGAACGCCCTGGAGCTCGACGTCGCGCTCGGCGCCGGAGTCGCCGCGCTGCTGTTCGTCGGGGCCGGGCGGATCTCGCTGGACAGCGGCCGGACCTGGCAGCGCCGGCCGGTGCCGTGGTCGATCCTCTTCCTGGTCGTCGGGGTCGCCGTCGCGGCGGGCGTGCTGTTCGGCCTGCGGTGACGGACTGGCTCACCGCGGTCGCCCGACGGCTGGGCGGCACCCCCGAGGTCGTCGGCCGGAGCCCGCTGGCCGGGGGGTACGTCGCGGAGGGCGTCGAGCGCGTGGACCTGCGGGTCGGCGACCGGCCGCTGTCGGTCGTGGTCAAGCCCGCCGATCCCGTCGAGGTCGCCGCGATGCGCGCGGTCGCCGTGGTCGAGGGCGTCGTCGCGCCGCGGATGCTTCACCCCGATCCGCTCGTGCTGACCTGGGTCGACGGCGAACCTGCGGCCGAGGGGGACCCGGTGCCCGCGGAAGTGTGGCGGACCCTCGCCCGGGTGCACCGGCACTGGTTCCGCAAGCGGGCGCGCGGCATCCCGGTGGTCGACGCCGCGTGGTGGGCCGCGCTCTGCGAGCGGACCCTCGTGGCGGTGCGCGGCGCGGCCCGGCGCACCGGCGAGGCGGAGTACGAGCGGGCGGCGGGGCTGGTGGCGGAGTGGGCGACGGACCCGCGGATCCGTGCCGCGCTCACCCTCCTGCCCCGGACGCTCTGCCACGGCGACCCGCACCGCGGCAACCTGCTCGGGACCGCGTTGATCGACTGGGGCAACGCCCGGATGGCCCCGGCGGGCCTGGACCTCGCCGTCCTCGAGGCCCAGGGCACCTCGGACGACGCGGCCTACCACGCCGAGGCACCCGCCCTGTCCGGCCCGCTCGCCGCCGTCGAGCGGGAGTGGGCGCGGGCCCACGTGCACGTGCAGTACCTGGGCTTCGCCGCCGACCACCTCGGCGCCGCCCGGGTCGTCGAGATGATCGAGACGGCCGCCGAGTCCCTCTCGCGCCTCGGCCCCGCCCTCACCGAGTGCACGAACGGCCCCGTCGTGCAGCCCTAGCGCAGGAGAGTGCCGTTCGTGCGGGTCAGACCCCGTGAGTGGCAATAGTCGCTATAGCGACTATTGCCACTCACAGGGGTCAGCGGCCGACGGTGCGCTGCAGGTGCTCGGGGTAGCGATCGCCCGCGACACCGGCGCCGACGGCGTCGAGCTCGGTGATCTCCTCGGGCGTGAGGTCCAGGGTCGCCGCCTCGACGTTCTGCTCCAGGTAGGTGCGGCGCTTGGTGCCCGGGATCGGCACGACGTGCTCGCCCTTCGCCTGCACCCAGGCCAGCGCGAGCTGCCCGGCCGTGACGCCGCGCTTCTCCGCCAGCGCCTTCACGGTGTCGACGATCGCGAGGTTGGCGGACAGGTTCTCGGCGGAGAACCGCGGCAGCCCGCTGCGCATGTCCTTCTCGCCGAGCTGGGCCGCGGAGGTGATCGAGCCGGTCAGGAAGCCGCGGCCGAGCGGGGAGAAGGGCACGATGCCGATGCCCAGCTCCGCGCAGGTGGGCGCGATCTCCGCCTCGATGTCGCGGGTCCACAGCGACCACTCGCTCTGCAACGCGGTGACCGGGTGCACGGCGTGCGCGGCCCGGATCGTCGCCGCGCCCGCCTCCGAGATGCCGGCGTACCGGATCTTGCCCGCCGCGACGAGCTCGGCGAGCGCGCCCCACGTCTCCTCGATCGGCGTGTCCGGGTCGACGCGGTGCTGGTAGTAGAGGTCGATGTGGTCCACGCCGAGGCGGGCCAACGACTCGTCGCAGCACTGCTTGACGAAGGCGACGTCCCCGCGGGCGGCCTGGCCGCCGTCGGCGTCCCGGACGATCCCGAACTTGGTGGCGAGCACGACCTCGTCCCGGCGCCCGGCGATCGCCCGGCCGACGAGCTCCTCGTTGGCCCCGGCGCCGTAGACGTTCGCCGTGTCGAGCAGCGTGACGCCCAGGTCGAGCGCCCGGTGGATCGTCGCGATCGACTCGGTCTCGTCCCCGGTGCCGTAGCTCTGGGACATGCCCATGCAGCCCAGCCCCTGGGCCGAGACGGTGAGGGCGCCGAGGGTCCGCGTTGGAAGCGTCATGGCCCCAACCTACGCCAGCATTATGGAACCATAATGCGCGAATTCCCCCCGCTCCGAGCGCATTATGGTTCCATAACGCGCTCAGGGGCGGTCGGAATGCGCATTATGGTTCCACAATGCGAACGGGAGAGGGTTACGGGACGTGCCGGACGGCACCCGTGTCGGCGCTGGTGGCCATGGCGGCGTAGGCGCGGAGGGCCTTCGAGACCACCCGGTCGCGGTCCTTCGGGGTCCACGGCCGCTCGCTCGCGTCCATCTTGGCGCGGCGCTCGGCGAGCACCTCGTCGTCGACCAGGACCTGCAGCGTCCGCTCGCGGACGTCGATGAGGATCCGGTCGCCGTCCTCGACCAGACCGATCGCGCCGCCGGCCGCGGCCTCGGGCGCGACGTGCCCGACCGAGATGCCGCTGGAGCCGCCGGAGAACCGCCCGTCCGTGACCAGCGCGCACTTCGCGCCCAGGCCCGCGCCCTTGAGGAACGCGGTCGGGTGCAGCATCTCCTGCATGCCCGGCCCGCCGGCGGGGCCCTCGTAGCGGACGACCAGGACGTCGCCCGGCTGGATCTGCTTGGTGAGGATGACCGACACGGCCTCCTCCTGGCTCTCGACGACCCGCGCCGGGCCCTCGAACCGCCAGATGTCCTCGGGGATCCCGGCGGTCTTGATCACCGCGCCGCGCTCCGAGAGGTTTCCGCGCAGCACGGCCAGCCCGCCGTCCGCGGTGTAGGCGTGCGCCTTGTCGCGGATGCAGCCGCCGGCCGCGTCCGTGTCCAGCGACGACCAGCGGTTCTCCGTGGAGAACGCCTCGGTGGTCCGGACCCCGCCGGGCGCGGCGTGGTACAGCTCGACCGCGGTCTCCGAGGGCGACTCCGCGCGGATGTCCCACTCGGACAGCCACCGCGCCAGCGAGGGGGAGTGGACGGAGTGCACGCCCTCGTTGAGCAGCCCGGCCCGCCACAGCTCGCCCAGGATGGCGGGGATGCCGCCGGCCCGGTGGACGTCCTCCATGTGGTAGTCCGAGTTCGGCGAGACCTTGGCCAGGCAGGGCACCCGGCGGGAGATCGCGTCGATGTCGGCGAGCGAGAAGTCGATCTCGCCCTCCTGCGCCGCCGCGAGGATGTGCAGCACCGTGTTGGTGGAGCCGCCCATCGCGACGTCGAGCGCCATGGCGTTCTCGAACGCCTCGCGGGTGGCGATGTTGCGCGGGAGCGCGGAGGAGTCGTCCTGCTCGTACCAACGCTTCGCCAGGGCCATCACGGTTCGGCCGGCCTCGAGGAACAGCTCGCGGCGGGCGGCGTGGGTGGCCAGGGTCGACCCGTTGCCGGGCAGCGAGAGGCCGAGGGCCTCGGTGAGGCAGTTCATGGAGTTCGCGGTGAACATGCCGGAGCAGGAACCGCAGGTCGGACAGGCGGAGCGCTCGACGATGGACAGCCCGTCCTCGTCGACCGCCGACGACGCCGACGCCGAGATCGCCGTGATCAGGTCGGTGGGCGCGTGCGCCACCCCGTCGACGACGACGGCCTTGCCGGCCTCCATCGGCCCGCCGGACACGAACACCGTGGGGATGTTCAGCCGCATGGCGGCGTTGAGCATGCCCGGGGTGATCTTGTCGCAGTTCGAGATGCAGACGAGCGCGTCGGCCGCGTGCCCGTTGACCATGTACTCGACGGCGTCGGAGATGATCTCGCGGGAGGGCAGCGAGTAGAGCATGCCGCCGTGCCCCATCGCGATGCCGTCGTCGACCGCGATGGTGTTGAACTCGCGCGGCACGCCCCCGGCCTCGCGGATGGCCGAGGCGACGAGGTCGCCGAGGTCCTTGAGGTGCACGTGCCCCGGCACGAACTGGGTGTAGGAGTTGGCGATCGCGACGATCGGCTTGCCGAAGTCGTCGTCGCCCATGCCGGTGGCGCGCCACAGGGAGCGGGCACCGGCGGCGTTGCGGCCGTGCGTGGTGACTCTCGAACGGAGGGCCGGCATCGGGGTCAGGTCCTTTCGGGGGTCGACGGGGGCTCCGGCGTCGGAGCCCCCGCCTGTGCCGGATCGGGCAGCCTGCCGCCGGAGACGGCGGCCAGTACGGGGAGGTCGCGGACGTGGACGGTCGGCAGCGGTAGCTCGGTCCCGTCCGTCAGCACCGCGCTGACCCGGGATTTCTTGCCCAGTCGCAGCGAGCTGATCTCCGTCCACGGTACGCGCCGCGACGAGAACGGACGACGAGCGGTGACGGACTCGGCGTCGACGACCGTGCGCACCCGCACGATCCAGTACGAGAACGCGAGCGGCAGCACGTAGACCAGCCACAGCCAGGGCGCCCCGAACGCGAACGGGATCGCGGCCACCAGGAAGAAGGCGGCGCCGGCGAGCGCGAGCGGCGAGCGACGGAAGGACAGCCGCGTCGGGACCGCCCGCGGGGGCAGCCTGTCGGTCGAGGCGACGTGCCCCTCCGCGATGCCGGGTCTGCTGGTGTGCTCTGCGCTCACGTCCCCCATGGTCGCACCTCGCACCGACACTCCACGCGCCGTCCCGAAGCCGCTGCCGGTGCCGGTCCTGCTGTCGGTCCCACGATCCGGGACCCCGCGTCCCAGCCGGTTGACGCCCTCTCCCGCGCGCGTGTTAACGTCGTCGCCATGTCCGCCCTCCGAATTCTCGTACTTCCCAGGCGCGTCCACGCCTGAGTAGCTCCCGAGTACTCGGACCACGACGCGCCACCCTCGTCACGCCTGGCCCAGGCGGCGGGGGTTTTTTCATGTCCAGGGCGCACCCGACACCACCGAGATCATCGGCACCGACAGCAGCGAGGCAGCGCAGATGACCACCGCCACGCCCCGTCCCGGCACCCCGGGACCCAAACCGGCACCGCCGCCGGGACGCGCAGGAGTGCCCGCGGGCCGCCAGAACGGCGCCCCCGGCCAGCGTCCCGACGTCGTGCCCGGGCCGCGATCCGGCCCGGAGCAGGTGACCGGAGCCCAGTCCCTCGTGCGTTCGCTCGAGTCGATCGGGTGCGACACGGTCTTCGGCATCCCCGGCGGGGCGATCCTGCCGGCCTACGACCCGCTGCTCGACTCGACGAGCGTGCGGCACGTCCTCGTCCGGCACGAGCAGGGCGCGGGACACGCGGCCACCGGGTACGCGCAGGCCACCGGCAAGGTCGGGGTCTGCATGGCGACGTCGGGCCCCGGTGCGACCAACCTGATCACCCCGCTCGCCGACGCGCACATGGACTCCGTCCCCGTCGTGGCCATCACGGGCCAGGTGGCCCGGCCGCTGATCGGTACGGACGCGTTCCAGGAGGCCGACATCACCGGCATCACCATGCCGGTGACCAAGCACAACATGCTGGTGACCGACGCCGCGGAGATCCCGCGGGCGATCGCCGAGGCGTTCCACCTGGCCGCCACGGGCCGACCCGGCCCGGTGCTGGTGGACATCTCCAAGGACGCGCTGCAGGCCCGGACGACCTTCTCGTGGCCGCCGGAGCTCAAGCTGCCGGGCTACCGGCCGACCACCCGGCCGCACGGCAAGCAGATCCGGGAGGCGGCCCGGCTCATCGCGGCCGCCCGCAAGCCGGTGCTCTACGTCGGCGGCGGCGTGCTCAAGGCCGAGGCCTCGGCCGAGCTGCGCGAGCTCGCCGAGCTGACGAACATCCCGGTCGTCACCACGCTGATGGCGCGCGGGGCGTTCCCGGACAGCCACCCGCAGCACGTCGGCATGCCCGGCATGCACGGCACGGTCTCGGCGGTCGGCGCGATGCAGAAGTCGGACCTGCTCGTCGCCCTCGGCGCCCGGTTCGACGACCGGGTCACCGGCCAGCTGGCGAGCTTCGCCCCCGACGCGAAGATCGTCCACGCGGACATCGACCCGGCCGAGATCAGCAAGAACCGGCGGGCGGACGTCCCGATCGTCGGCGACTGCAAGGAGATCCTCACCGAGCTGATCGAGGCCGTGCGGGCCGAGCGCGAGAACCACGTGGCCGACCTGTCGGCCTGGTGGGGGCAGCTCGACCACTGGCGCACCACCTTCCCGCTCGGCTACGACTGGCCGGACGACGGCTCGCTGTCGCCGCAGTACGTCATCGAGCGGATCGGCGCGATCGCCGGCCCGGAGGCGCTGTACGCCGCGGGCGTCGGCCAGCACCAGATGTGGGCGGCGCAGTTCGTCAAGTACGAGAACCCGCGCACCTGGCTCAACTCCGGCGGCCTCGGGACCATGGGCTACGCGGTCCCCGCGGCCATGGGCGCCAAGACCGGCGCGCCGGACAAGGTCGTGTGGGCCATCGACGGCGACGGCTGCTTCCAGATGACCAACCAGGAGCTCGCCACCTGTGCGATCGAGGGCATCCCGATCAAGGTCGCCGTGATCAACAACGGCAACCTCGGCATGGTCCGGCAGTGGCAGACGCTCTTCTACTCGGAGCGCTACTCCAACACCGACCTCGGCACGCACAAGCACCGCATCCCCGACTTCACGCTCCTCGCCGAGGCGATGGGCTGCGTCGGGCTGCGCGCCGAGTCGAAGGACGACGTCGACCGGGTCATCCGGCAGGCGATGGAGATCAACGACCAGCCCGTCGTCATCGACTTCACGGTCGGTGCGGACGCGCAGGTCTGGCCGATGGTCGCAGCCGGCACCGGCAACGACGAGGTCATGGCGGCCCGCAACATCCGCCCGCTGTTCGAGGGCGACGAGCTGTCCGCCGGCGTCGACGAGGTCAGCGAGGTCACCGAGCGGGCTCTGGAGGACGGGGCGTCCGATGACTGAGACCCACACGCTGTCGGTCCTCGTCGAGGACAAGCCCGGTGTCCTGGCCCGGGTGTCGGGCCTGTTCTCGCGCCGCGGCTTCAACATCATCTCGCTCGCGGTGGGGCAGACCGAGACACCGGGGATCTCGCGGATGACGATCGTCGTCTCCGTCGAGGACTTCCCCCTCGAGCAGGTCACCAAGCAGCTGAACAAGCTGATCAACGTGATCAAGATCGTCGAGCTGGAGCCCACCGCCTCGGTGCAGCGTGAGCTCCTGCTCGTCAAGGTGCGCGCCGACGCGAGCGTGCGCAGCCAGGTCCTGGAGACCGTGCAGCTGTTCCGGGCGAAGGTGGTCGACGTGGCCCCCGAGGCCCTGACCGTCGAGGCCACCGGCACGATGGACAAGCTGAACGCGCTGCTCCGGATGCTGGAGCCCTACGGGATCCGCGAGATGGTGCAGTCCGGGATGGTGGCCGTCGGCCGCGGACCCCGGTCCATCACCGCGACTTCCGCCCGCTGAGGACCTGCTTGTCAGGGTCCGAGCGTCGATACCGATACTTGCGCAAGACCCCTTCGGAGAGGATTCACCACCCGTCATGAGTGTCAACATCTACTACGACGACGACGCCGACCTGTCGATCATCCAGGGCCGCAAGGTCGCCGTGATCGGCTACGGCTCCCAGGGGCACGCGCACGCGCTGTCGCTGCGTGACTCCGGCGTCGAGGTGAAGATCGGCCTCCCGGAGGGCTCGAAGAGCCGGCAGAAGGCGCAGGACGAGGGTCTGGAGGTGCTCACCCCGGCCGAGGCGTCCGCGTGGGCCGACCTGATCATGATCCTGGCGCCGGACACGAAGCAGCGCTTCATCTACGCCGACGACATCGCGCCGAACCTGAAGAGCGGCGACGTGCTGGCCTTCGGCCACGGCTTCAACATCCGCTACGACCTGATCAAGGCCCCGGCGGACGTCGACGTCGTCATGATCGCGCCCAAGGGCCCCGGCCACCTGGTCCGCCGCCAGTACGTCGACGGCAAGGGTGTTCCGGCCCTGATCGCCGTCGAGCAGGACGCCTCCGGCAACGCCAAGGCCATCGCGCTCTCCTACGCGGCCGGGATCGGCGGCGCCCGCGCGGGCGTCATCGAGACCACCTTCAAGGAGGAGACCGAGACCGACCTGTTCGGCGAGCAGGCGGTGCTCTGCGGCGGCGCGGCCGCGCTGGTGCAGACCGGTTTCGAGGTGCTCACCGAGGCGGGCTACGCCCCGGAGATCGCCTACTTCGAGTGCCTGCACGAGCTCAAGCTGATCGTCGACCTCATGTACGAGGGCGGCATCGCCAACGAGCGCTTCTCCATCTCCGACACCGCCGAGTACGGCGACCTCACCCGCGGCCCGCGCGTGGTCAACGCCGCGACCAAGGAGGAGATGAAGAAGATCCTGGGCGAGATCCAGGACGGCAGCTTCGCCCGCGAGTGGGTGGCCGAGGACGAGAACGGCCGCCCGAACTTCACCCGCCTGCAGAAGGAGGGTGCCGAGCACCCGATCGAGCAGGTCGGCGAGAAGCTCCGCGGCCTCATGAGCTGGGTGGGCGAGAAGGCCAAGTGACCCCGTGAGCGGCAACTGCCCCTAGAGGGGCACCTGCCGCTCACTACCCCACCTGACCTGCGGTTCCGGCGGCGTCCTCGCGTGAGCGGGGGCGCCGCCGTCGTGTGTCGGCGCTCGCTCGCGGAAGAGGACGGGCCCCGGCGGCGTTGACACGTGGGTCTGTGCCCGCCGGACGAGAGGTGCCCGCCGTGTCCCTGCCCCTGCCGCTGTCGATCCTCGACCTCGCCACCGTCTCCGAGGGCGAGTCCGTCCGGGAGGGCCTGGACGCGAGCACCAGGCTGGCGCAGCGCGCGGAGCAGTGGGGCTTCCGGCGCATCTGGTACGCCGAGCACCACAACATGCGCTCGATCGCCTCGTCGGCGACCAGCGTGCTCATCGCCCACGTCGCCGCGCACACCGAGCGGATCACCCTCGGCGCCGGCGGCGTGATGCTGCCCAACCACTCGCCGCTGCAGGTCGCCGAGCAGTTCGGCACCCTCGCCGAGCTCCACCCCGGTCGCATCGAGCTGGGCCTGGGCCGCGCGCCCGGCACCGACCAGGAGACCTTCCGCGCCCTGCGCCGGGACCCGACGGCGTCGGAGCGCTTCCCGCAGGACGTCCAGGAGCTGCAGGCCTTCCTCGGCGACACCAGCCTGGTCCCGAACGTGAACGCCTACCCGGGCCGCGGCACCGGCGTCCCGCTGTCGATCCTCGGCTCTTCCCTCTACGGCGCGCAGGTCGCCGCGCTGCTCGGGCTGCCCTACGTGTTCGCCTCGCACTTCGCGCCCGAGGCGCTTCAGCAGGCGGTCGCGCTCTACCGGCAGGAGTTCCGCCCGTCGGCGCAGCTCGCCGAGCCGCACGTGATGGCCGGCGTGAACGTCATCGCCGCGGACTCGACGGAGGAGGCGGAGACCCTGCGCCGGGCCGTGCAGCGCCAGCGCGTGCGGCTCTTCTACAGCCGCGGCGGCCGGAAGCTCACCGACGAGGAGGCCGAGGCCGTGCTCGACACCCACGCGGGCGAGCAGATCCGGTCGATGACCCGCTACACCGCCGTCGGCACGCCGGACGTCGTCGCGAAGTACCTCGAGGACTTCGCCGCCACGGCGGACGCCGACGAGCTCATCGTGGCCGGCCCCGCCGCCGACCGCGAGAGCTGGTGGCGCAGCTGGGAGCTGCTCGCCGACAAGGTCCAGGGCGCCTGAGCCGTGTCCGGTTCGGCACTTTTCACCGGCTCGTGACCCGGAAGTGGTATCAGCGGACCTACGCCGGGGGTCGTCCTGTCGGACCGTCCACCTAGAATCGACGTCGGTCCGAGTCCTGCCCGCCCCTTGATCCGTGGAGCATCGCGTCGCCGTGAGTACCGCAGCCGCCACCCGTCCCGTCGTCCTGCTCGCGGAGAAGCTCGCGCCCTCCGCGGTCGAGATGCTGGGAACGGACGTCGAGATCCGTCATGTCGACGGCACGGACCGCCCCGCCCTGCTCGAGGCGATCGCCGACGCCGACGCCCTGCTCGTCCGCTCCGCCACCAAGGTGGACGCGGAGGCGCTGGCCGCGTCGACCCGGCTGAAGGTCGTCGCGCGCGCCGGGGTCGGCCTGGACAACGTCGACGTGCCCGCCGCCACCGCGCGCGGCGTCATGGTCGTCAACGCGCCGACCTCCAACATCGTCTCCGCCGCCGAGCACGCCATCGCGCTGCTGCTCGCCACCGCGCGGCACATCCCGCCGGCCGACGCCAGTCTGCGCCAGGGCCAGTGGAAGCGCAGCCAGTTCGGCGGCGTCGAGCTGCAGGGCAAGACCGTCGGCGTGGTCGGCCTCGGCAAGATCGGCCAGCTCGTGGCGCAGCGCCTCGCGGCGTTCGACGTCCGGCTCGTCGCCTACGACCCGTACGTCGCCCCGGCGCGCGCCGCCCAGCTGGGCATCGAGCTGCTGTCGCTCGAGGACGTGCTGCGCGTGTCGGACTTCATCACGATCCACCTGCCGAAGACCCCCGAGACCCTGGGCCTGATCGGCAAGGACCAGCTCGCGCTGACCAAGCCGGGCGTCATCATCGTCAACGCCGCGCGCGGCGGCCTGATCGACGAGGACGCGCTGGCCGAGGCGGTCCGCTCCGGGCAGGTCGGCGGCGCGGGGATCGACGTCTACGTCTCCGAGCCCACCACGTCCAGCCCGCTGTTCGAGCTGGAGAACATCACCGTCACCCCGCACCTCGGGGCGTCGACGGCCGAGGCGCAGGACCGCGCGGGCACGGACGTCGCGAAGTCGGTGCAGCTCGCCCTGGCCGGCGAGTTCGTACCCGACGCCGTGAACGTGCAGATCAACGGGGCGGTCGGCGAGGAGGTCCGGCCCTGGCTGCCGCTGGTGCAGAAGCTGGGCACCGTGCTCTACGCCGTCGCCGGTCGGCTGCCCACCTCGGTCACGGTCGACGTCGCCGGCGAGCTCGCCTCCGAGGACGTCTCGGTGCTCTCGCTGGCCGCCCTGCGTGGCGTGTTCACCCACGTCGTCGAGGACCAGGTCACGTTCGTCAACGTCCCGGCGCTGGCCGCGGACCGCGGCGTCTCGGTCGAGCTGACCACGGCCCCGGAGAGCGAGAACCACCGCTCGGTCGTGCAGCTGCGCGCCGCGATGCCCGACGGCGAGGCCATCACCGTCTCCGGCACGCTCACCGGCCGCGCCCAGGTCGAGAAGCTGGTCGAGGTCAACGGCCGGCACTTCGACCTGCGCGCCGAGGGCGAGGTCCTGCTCCTCGAGTACGCCGACCGCCCGGGCGTGATGGGCCGCGTCGGCTCGCTGCTCGGCGAGGCCGCGGTCAACATCGAGGCCGCGCAGATCAGCCAGACCACCGACGGGACGGACGCGATCATGCTGCTCCGCGTCGACCGCGCGGTCGACCCGGGCGTGCTCGAGCCGATCGGCGCCTCGGTCGGTGCCCGCACCACGCGCCTGATCAGCTTCGAGGACTGACCCACACCTGAACGGACGGCACTCTCGCTCACGAGGAACGAGCGAGAGTGCCGTTCGTGTATGCGGACCCGCTCACTCCTCGTGAGAGGGTCCGCCGTTCCTGCGTCCGGGGACCGTCAAGCGGGCCGCTCTTGATCACACCCGCCCGTGTACGAAGCGCTCACCCGATGCGGTGCGCACCTGTCGGATCCGCGATCACCCAGCGTCGGCAGATCTAGGTTCTGCTCCGCCGCACCGCGTCCGCCGGTCGGTGGGAGGGGTGGTCGGTGCACGGCGCGCGGTGGCGGAGGGTGACCTGTCTCGGCGTCGCGGGGCTGACGGCCTCGCTGCTCCTGCTCACCGCCGGCCCGGCCGCGGCGCAGGAGAGTGCGCAGGAGAGAGCGCAGGAAGGCACGTCGACCCTGCACACCGTCTTCGTCGAGTTCGACGACACCTCCGCCGTCGCCGACTACACCTCGGCCCTGCCGCGGGGCCGGGACGTCGCCACGCAGGTCGCGGCCGAGACCCGGGCCCGCATCGACTCCAAGGTCGCCGGCCTGCTCGGCGGGCTCGGTGGCACCGAGGGCGAGCGCGAGCTCTACCGCACCATGAACGCGGTCCCGGGCGTCGCGATCCGCGCCGACGCCGACACCGCCGCCCGCCTCGCGACCCGTCCGGGCGTGCGCTCGGTCCGCCGGATCACCGACGCCCGGCCGAGCAACGCCTCCGCCGACCAGCTCGGCCGCGCCCTGCAGACCTGGCAGGACACCGGCCGCCTCGGGCAGGGCGTCCGCATCGGCATCGTCGACACCGGCATCGACCACACCCACGCCGACTTCGGCGGCCCCGGCACCGTCGCCGCCTTCGACGCGGCCCGCGCCGGGCGCGGCACCTTCCCTACGAACAAGGTCGTCGGCGGGATCGACCTGGCCGGCGACGCCTACGACTCCGCGGCCACCGACCCCGTACAGACCGTCCCGAAGCCCGACGACGACCCGCTCGACTGCGAGGGCCACGGCACCCACGTCGCCGGCACCGCGGCGGGCTTCGGCGTGAACGCCGACGGCACCCCTTTCCGCGGCGACTACTCCGGGCTCACCCCGGACGCGCTGAACGCGATGCGGATCGGCCCGGGCGCCGCGCCGCAGGCCGAGCTGTACGCGATCCGCGTGTTCGGCTGCTCGGGCGCGACCGCGCTGACGCCGCTCGCCCTCGACCGGGCCCTCGACCCGGACGGCGACGGCGACTTCTCCGACCGCCTCGACGTGGTCAACCTCTCGCTGGGCTCGGACTTCGCGCCGGCCGACGACCCGGTCAACGACTTCGTGCAGGAGCTGATCGACAACGGGGTCACCGTGGTCGCCGCGGCCGGCAACGGCGGCGACGTCACCGACGCCGCCGGCGCCCCGGCCACCGCCCCCGGAGCGATCGCCGTGGCGAACGTCCGGGACGCCGGAGTGCTGCTCGACGGCGCCGAGGTCGTCGCGCCCGAACCGCGGCGGGTCACCGGCCAGTACAGCGTCGACTTCTCCGGGACGCCCGACGCGACCGGCGACGTGGTCGCGCTGCCCGCCGCGAACGCCGAGGGCTGCGCGCCCTTCTCGGGGGTCGCGGGGAAGATCGTCTGGCTCGAGTGGCCGGAGGGCGACGGCGCCCGCGGCTGCGGCTCCGCGGTCCGCGCCGACCACGCGCAGGCCGCCGGGGCGGCCGGGGTGCTGCTGACGTCGGAGGCCCCGGAACCGGGCGGCGTGGGCATCGCGGGCAACGCGGCCGTCCCGATGTTCCAGCTCGACGGCCCCTCGACGGCGGCGCTGCGCCCGGCCCTGCAGGCCGGCACGCTGCGGGTCCACCTCGACGGGACGCTCGCGCAGACCGCGTCCGTGCAGGTCCCCGGCATCGCGGACACGATCAGTGAGAGCTCGGCCCGCGGCGGGCGCGGCCCGGGCGTGAAGCCGGACGTCGCGGCGCCGGGGGAGTCGATCGTCTCCGCGGCCGTGGGCAGCGGGGCCGGGCGGTCGAGCAAGACCGGCACCTCGATGGCCAGCCCGTTCGTCGCGGGAGTGGCGGCGCTGGTGCGGGAGGCGCACCCGGAGTGGACGCCGGCGGAGGTGAAGGCCGCGATCGTCACCACCGCCGCCGACGTCCGCAGCCCGGCCGGGGACCTGATGGCGCCGATGCGGGTCGGAGCGGGCCGGGTGGACGCGCGCGCCGCGCAGGACCCGTCCGTCCTGGCCGCCGACGCCGAGGAGCCGGGTGCGGTGGGCGTCGGGTTCGGCGTGGTCGAGGTGCCGGCCGGCCGCACCGTCTCGGTGACGAGGACGCTGCACGTCAGCGGCGCCGCCGAGCTGCGGTACGAGCCGATCACCACGATGCCGGGCGTCACGATCTCGGTGGAGCCGGCGCAGGTCGACGGCCCCGCGAACGTCACCGTGCGGCTCACCGCGCAGGCCGACGCCCTCCGGAAGACCCTCGACCCGACCATGGCCGCGACCCAGGGCGGCCGGGCGCGGCAGTTCGTCGCCGACGCGTCGGGCCGGATCGTGCTCACTGCCGGCGGGCGCGAGGTGCGCGTCCCGGTCACCTCCGCGCCCAAGCCCGTCGCGAGCCAGACCGCGACCCTCGACGGCGGCGACGTCGTGCTGGCCGGCACCGCCCTGGACCAGGGGAGCGGCGCGCAGGCCTACCGCTCCCGCGCCGGGGTGTTCCGGCTGCTCGCGACCAGCCCCGAGCTGCCGCGCTGCCGGGCCGGTCTGTCGACCGGCTGCGTCGCCAACGACACCGGCCAGGGCGGCGACGTCCGGTGGGTCGGCGTGGCGCGGGCCGGCGACACGATCGGGATCGCCGTGTCCATGTGGGGCACCCTGCCCGACGTCGGCGCGACCACCGTGCCGACCGTCGGGTTCGACGTCGACGGCGACGGGTCCGTCGACCGCGCCGTCGGGCTGGTGAAGGAGGGCGGGACGGACGTGCTCGTCGCGCAGGTCCTGGACCTGCAGCGACAGACCCCGGAGGGGCCCGCGGAGGTCGACGCGCAACCGGTCAACGGGTTCGAGGGCGACACCGACACGAACGTCTTCGACACCGACACGTGGGTGCTGCCGGTGCGGCTGTCCGCGCTCGGCATCGACCCCGCCGCCGGCTCGGCGCCGCTGCGGATGCAGGTCGTCGTCGAGGGCGACTACGGCCCGACGGACGTGACGAACCCCGGCGCCGAGCCCACCGCGCCGGTCGACGTCGTCGACGTCCCGGAGGCGTGGGACCCGCTCGCCGAGCGGCCGTCCGCGGAGCCGTTGCTGCGGCCCGCCGACGTCGGCACCCGCATCCCCGCCCCGGACGGTGAGCTGCTCGTCGTGCTGCCGCAGAACGCCACCGGCGGGCACGCCGTCCCCCTCGCCGCTCCCGCCCCCGGTCCCGCGCGCGGGTTCGTCACCGCCCCGCTCGCCCCGGCTGCTGCTCCATCCGGGTGACGGGCCGCACAGCGGGCGGGACCCCGCCGTCGGCCGCTCCGAGCCGCAGGCGCACAATCTGACCCGCTCGGGGGTGTGTCGGGCCGGATCGGCGTGCCGGCTGGCACGACTTCACCGCCCCGGGTGACCCCGATGGAGTGGACGGTGGCCGGTCACCGCCGCACCAGCGGGTAGCGTTCGATAGCCGCCCGATCGCACGCCGTGGTGGGGCGTATCGAGAGAGGACATTTCGCAGCATGCGCCTTGCGGTCATTCCCGGCGACGGCATCGGGCCGGAGGTCATCGACGAGGCCCTGAAGGTCTTGACCGAGGTCACCCCGGACGTCCAGACGACCACCTACGACCTCGGTGCGGCCCGGTGGCACTCCACCGGCGAGCTGCTGCCCGAGTCCGTCCTCACCGAGCTGCAGCAGCACGACGCCATCCTCCTCGGCGCGGTCGGCGACCCGTCGGTGCCGAGCGGCATCCTCGAGCGCGGCCTGCTCCTGCGCCTGCGCTTCGAGCTCGACCACCACGTGAACCTGCGCCCGGCGCGGCTCTACCCCGGGGTCCGCGGCCCGCTCGCCGGCAACCCCGAGATCGACATGGTCGTGGTGCGCGAGGGTACCGAGGGCCCGTACGTCGGCACCGGCGGCCTGCTCCGCAAGGACACCCCGCACGAGGTCGCGACCGAGGTCAGCACCAACACCGCGTTCGGCATCGAGCGCGTGGTGCGGGACGCGTTCGCCCGCGCCGAGCGCCGCCCCCGCAAGCACCTGACCCTGGTGCACAAGACCAACGTGCTGACCTTCGCCGGCGCGCTGTGGTCGCGGATCGTGGAGGAGGTGTCGCTGGAGCACCCGGACGTCTCGGTCGCCTACCAGCACGTCGACGCCACCACGATCCACCTGGTCACCGACCCGAGCCGGTTCGACGTGATCGTCACGGACAACCTGTTCGGCGACATCCTCACCGACCTCGCGGCGGCCGTGACCGGCGGCATCGGCCTCGCGGCCAGCGGCAACCTCGACGCCAGCGGCCGCAACCCGAGCATGTTCGAGCCGGTCCACGGCTCGGCGCCGGACATCGCCGGCCAGGGCATCGCCGACCCGACCGCCGCGGTGCTGTCGGTCGCGCTGCTCCTCGACCACGTCGGCCAGCAGGACGCGGCCCGCCGCGTCGAGGCCGCCGTCGCGTTCGACCTCGCGACCCGCGACCACAGCGCGACCGGGCACACCCAGGCGATCGGCGACCGGCTCGCCGCGCTGGTGTCCAGCCGCACCGCGGAGCCGGCCTCCACCGAGGCCTGAGCCACTCCGGCACGACGACGGCCCGGCACCCCACGCGGGGTGCCCGGCCGTCGTGCGTCCGGGTCAGACGACCCGCTGGAGCTCACCGATCAGCATCGTGGCGCCGGCCTGCGCGAAGTTCGCCAAATCGTCGTTGGCGGCCTTGCCCTCCGGGGTCCCCATCGCCTCCTGCATGACCTCGGCCGAGCTGAAGGTGAGGGTCGCGATGAGGTGGTACTGCGGGGCCGAGCCGTCGGGGCCGGGGCCCGGCCGGACGATCGTGAACGACTCCAGGTTCGGCAGCTTCGCCGCGAGCGGGGCGTGCACCTCGTCGTAGTGCTTGTCGAACGCGGCCGCGTCCGCGGGCGGGTTGTACAGGACGGTCAGGGAGATCGACACGAACGGTCCTCCGGGGGTACGGGTCGCGGACACCGGCGTCCACGACGTCGTCCCCCATCTTCGAGGCGACTGCATCAGGACAACAGGGTCTCTCACGATGTGGGAAGCCTGTGTGACATCGCGGGACGCGCCGGGCAGACTGCCAGCGTGCGCCCCACCAGCGTGATCATTATCTGCTAGCGCGTCGGCAGCTCCTCGAGCCGACGCGCAGACCTCTCGCATCCGCGGGGGGTCTTTTTTGTTGCCCGCCCCCGCCCGACCCCCACCACACACGGAGAACCCGGATGTCCCGCACCACGCCCGCCGGCACGCCGCTCGGCGACGCCTTCCACGTCTACGACACCACGCTGCGGGACGGGGCCCAGCGCGAGGGCATCTCCTACTCCGTCGCCGACAAGCTCGCCGTCGCCCGGCACCTCGACGCACTCGGCGTCGGGTTCGTCGAGGGCGGGTGGCCCGGGGCGCTGCCCAAGGACACCGAGTTCTTCGCCCGCGCCGCGGCGGGGGAGCTGCAGCTGCGCCACGCCGTGCTCGTCGCCTTCGGCTCGACGCGCAAGGCGGGGGTGCGGGCCGAGGCGGACCCGCAGGTCCGCGCGCTGCTCGATTCCCAGGCACCCGTCGTGACGCTGGTGGCGAAGTCGGACCGCCGGCACGTCGAGCGCGCGCTGCGCACGGACGTCGCGGAGAACTGCGCGATGGTCGCCGACACCGTGTCCTTCCTGCGCCGCGAGGGCCGCCGGGTGTTCGTCGACGCCGAGCACTTCTTCGACGGCTACCGGTTCGACCCCGACACCTCGCTGCGGGTGCTCGACGCGGCCATGACCGCGGGTGCGGACGTCGCCGTCCTGTGCGACACCAACGGCGGGATGCTGCCGCTCGGGCTCGCCGAGGTGGTGCGCGAGGTCGCCGAGCGCACCGGCTTCCGGCTGGGCATCCACTGCCAGGACGACACCGGCTGCGCGGTCGCCAACTCCGTCGCCGCGGTGCAGGCCGGGGCGACGCACGTGCAGTGCACGGCCAACGGCTACGGCGAGCGGACGGGCAACGCCGACCTGTTCGCCGTCGTCGGGAACCTGGTGACGAAGCTGGACATGCCGGTGCTGCCGGCCGGTGGCCTCGTCGACCTGACCCGGACCTCGCACGCCCTCGCCGAGATCGCCAACCTCGCCCCGGACACGCATCAGCCCTACGTCGGGGCGTCGGCGTTCGCGCACAAGGCGGGGCTGCACGCCAGCGCGATCAAGGTCGACCCGGAGCTGTACAACCACATGGACCCCGCCGAGGTCGGCAACACGCAGCGGGTGCTGGTCACCGAGATGGCCGGGCGCGCGTCCGTGGAGCTCAAGGGCGCGGAGCTGGGGCTGGACATGGCGGGCAGCCCCGAGGCCGTCTCCGCGGTCGTCGGGACGGTGAAGGAGCGCGAGGCCCAGGGCTGGTCGTTCGAGGCCGCCGACGCCTCGCTCGAGCTGCTGATGCGCGGGGCGCTGGGCGAGGAGTCGCCGGTGCCGTTCGCGCTCGAGTCCTACCGCGTGATCATCGAGAAGCGCGCCGGGGCCGACGCGGTCGCCGAGGCCACGGTCAAGCTGCTGGTCGACGGCGAGCGGCGGATCGCCACGCGGGAGGGCAACGGCCCGGTCCACGCCCTCGACGCCGCCCTCCGCGCCGCCCTGGAACCGTCCTGCCCGTGGCTGGCCGACGTCGAGCTGTCGGACTACAAGGTCCGCATCCTCACGCCCGGCGGCTCGGCGGGCACGCACGCGGTCACCCGGGTGCTGGTGGGGACCAGCGACCACCACGGGGAGTGGACGACGGTCGGGGTGCACTCCAACGTCGTCGAGGCCAGCTGGCTGGCGCTGGTCGACGCCCTCGCCTTCGCCGCCCTCCGCACCCGCATGCCCGTGGCGGTCTGACCGGTCTCACACCTCCGCTCTCACACCTCCGCAGGCTCCTGCACCGGGGCCTGCGGGCGCCGGGCCCAGGCGGGGGCGTGTTCGGGCAGCAGGCCCAGCCCGAACAGCCGCGCCGGTACGAGCTGCAGCTTCGGGTGGCGCTGGGCGAACCTCACCACCCGCGGCAGCTCGGTCGCCGGCGGCACCGGGGCGTCGGGGTCGACGTCGAGCGCCGCGCCCAGGATCACCCGGTGCAGCCCGCGCTGCACGCCCTGGATCACCGCCGCCGGCAGCCACCGCCGCGCCTGCACCCCGGCCAGCCGCACCGGCGAGATCGGGCCCGAACGCAGGGCCGGGCCGACGATCCGGGCCGCCGCGACGGCGTCGGCCACCGCGAGGTTGATGCCGACCCCGCCGACGGGGGACATAGCGTGCGCGGCGTCCCCGATGAGCAGCAGTCCCGGCTTCGACCAGCGGCGGAGCCGGTCGAGCCGGACGTCGAGCAGCGACACGTCGTCCCAGCTCTGCAGCGCGCCGACGCGGTCGGTGGTCCACGGGATCAGCCGCGACAACCGGGTCCGCAGGGTGTCGATGCCCTTCGCGCGCAGCTCCGCGTCGCCGCCCTTGCGGATCAGGTACCCGCACTGCCAGTAGTCGCCGCGGTCGATCATCACCGCGAAGTGCCCGCGGGTGAACCGCCCGACGCCGCCCTCGGGGTCGCCCTCGAGGCGGGGCAGCCGGAACCACTCGACGTCGAGCGGCACGCCGAACGCCCGGCTGCGCAGCCCCGACGCCTCGCGCACCGTGGAGCCGCGCCCGTCGCAGCCGATGGTGAGCGTGGCCTGCAGGGTGTGCTCCTCGCCGGTGACCCGGTCCCGCCAGCGCACGCCGGTGACCCGGTCCTCGTCGGTGAGCAGGCCGGTGACCTCGGCGTCGCGGACCAGTGTGAAGGTCGGCTCCTCCTCGCCGGCCGCGGCGAGCAGGTTCAGGAAGTCCCACTGCGGTGTGAGTGCGACGTAGGGCCGCGGGTGGTGGAGCAGTGAGAAGTTCCCGATCTGCACGGTGCCGCCGTCGAGCATCGCCCGGATGCTGTCGACCCGGCGGTGCGGCATCGCGTCGAACCGCGCGCCGAGGCCCAGCTCGTCGAGCAGTTCGAGGGTCGAGGGATGAACGGTGTCGCCGCGGAAGTCCCGCAGGAAGTCCGCGTGCTTCTCCAGCACGGTGACCTCGACGCCCGCCCGGGCCAGCAACAGCCCGAGGACCATCCCCGCGGGACCGCCACCGACGACGCAGGCGGTGGTGCGGTCGTTATTCATCATGTGTTGAAATGTACGCCGGAAAGCCTTCGGGCGCCAGGGCTACCCTGGCCCCACCATGAGTACAGTTCGCGTCCGCTTCTGCCCGTCGCCCACCGGCACCCCCCACGTGGGACTCATCCGCACCGCCCTGTTCAACTGGGCGCACGCCCGCCACCACCAGGGCGACTTCGTCTTCCGGATCGAGGACACGGACGCGCAGCGGGACAGCCTCGAGTCGTACGAGGCGATCCTCGACGCGCTGCGCTGGCTCGGCCTCGACTGGGACGAGGGCCCCGAGAAGGGCGGCCCGCACGGCCCGTACCGGCAGAGCGAGCGGCGCGACCTCTACCGCGACGCCCTCGGCCGGCTCGTGCAGGCCGGCGAGGTCTACGAGTCGTACTCCAGCGCCGAGGAGATCGAGGCGCGGCACCGCGCGGCCGGCCGGGACCCCAAGCTCGGCTACGACAACGCCGACCGCGACCTCACCGAGGAGCAGAAGCAGGCCTTCCGCGCCGAGGGCCGCAAGCCGGTCTACCGGCTGCGGATGCCGGACCGCGACATCACCTTCACGGACCTGATCCGCGGCGAGATCACGTTCAAGCAGGGCCAGGTCCCGGACTTCGTGCTCGCGCGCGGCGACGGCACCCCGCTCTACCCGCTCACCAACCCGCTCGACGACGCCCTCATGGACATCACGCACGTCCTGCGCGGCGAGGACCTCCTCTCGTCCACCCCGCGGCAGATCGCGCTGCTGGAGGCGCTGCAGCGGGTCGGGATCGGCAACGGGCCGTTCGTGTACGCGCACCTGCCACTGGTGACCGGCGAGGGCAACCGCAAGTTGTCGAAGCGCGACCCCGAGTCGAACCTCTTCCACTACCGCGACCGGGGCTTCGTCCCCGAGGGCCTGCTCAACTACCTCGCCCTGCTCGGCTGGTCGATCGCCGACGACCGGGACGTCTTCTCGCTCGACGAGATGGTCGCCGCCTTCGACGTCTCCCGCGTGTCGTCGAACACGGCCCGCTTCGACCTCAAGAAGGCCGAGGCCATCAACGCCGCGCACCTGCGGGCGCTCGAGCCGGCCGACTTCGCCCGGCGCCTGGTCCCGTACCTGGCGGCCGAGGGCGTGACCGTCTCCGCGGACGACCCGGTCCTCACCGCCGCCGCGCCGCTGGTCCAGGAGCGCAGCCAGGTGCTCTCCGACGCCGCGCGCATGCTCAAGTTCCTCTTCGTCGCCGAGGAGGACTTCGAGCTCGACGCCGACGCCGCGGCCAAGACCCTGGGTCCCGACGCCGACCCGGTCCTCACCGCGGCCGTGAAGGGTCTGGAGCAGCTCGAGGTGTGGACCACGGCGGCCATCGAGGAGTCGCTCAAGGCATCCCTGGTCGACGGCCTGGGCCTCAAGCCCCGGAAGGCCTTCGGCCCGGTGCGCGTCGCGATCAGCGGGCGGACCGTGTCGCCGCCCCTCTACGAGTCCATGGAGCTGCTCGGGCGCGACCGCTCCATGCGGAGGCTGGGGGGTGCCGTGCAGGGCTCGGAGGGCGTGGTCTAGAGTCTTCTCTGCAAGGGACGCGGACACCGGAACTGCTCCGGCAGCCCGCCGGTGATCGTGTCTCCTTGGGGTATGGTGTAATTGGCAGCACGACTGATTCTGGTTCAGTTAGTCTAGGTTCGAGTCCTGGTACCCCAGCGGAAACACACGTTTCCTCGGTTGTACGGCCAGCCGCGGCCCCGTCGTCTAGCGGCCTAGGACGCCGCCCTCTCAAGGCGGTAGCGCGGGTTCAAATCCCGTCGGGGCTACTCGAAGTTCCTCATCCCGGTTCGCCGGGGTGGGTATCTTCGCTGGTGGTACGTGTGTTGGTCCTGGCCCCGTCGTCTAGCGGCCTAGGACGCCGCCCTCTCAAGGCGGTAGCGCGGGTTCAAATCCCGTCGGGGCTACTCGAAGATCCCCATCCCGTTCGCGGGATGGGGATCTTCGTATTTCCGGGTCATTTCGCGGGCGATGACGAGGCCCGGCCCACAATGCTTTCCCGCTGTGAGGCGGAACTCAGCGGAGGGGCGCGGCTCCTCGCTTCTCGCGCGCTTCGTGACGAGCACCGGCGCAGTTCCGGAGGCGCGGGATTGCAGTGGTGCTCATCTCACGGAGATGCTCGCCAGGCTGCAGTGGGGCACCGGGTCGAGATGAACCTCAGGGCTGTCGGACGCGGCCGGATCAGCCCTGACGTTCATCTCGACGGTTGGGGTGGTCGAGGCACCACTTCTTGTCGTCTGCCGCCAGCGCACCAACCTGCGCGAAGGCGCGACGAGGAGGACTGCGCTGCGTCGGCCCAGTGCGCTGCTAGCCAGCGCCTGGGCCCGGCAGTCCCTCTTACGCCGGCGGCTTCTGCCCGCCGTCCGCCGGAGGCGCTGTGGTCGTCGTAGTGGTGGTGGTGGTGGTCGTCGTCGGCGGCGGCGGGGTTGTGGTGGTGGTCGTCGGCGGCGGCGGAGGTGTGGTGGTGGTTGTGGGCACCACCGGCGGCGGAGGATTGACCGGCTGGGGGTTCTGCGCCGGTGCCTGCGTGCGCGGCGTGGCCCGGTTCGCCTGCTCTGGTGCCGTCTCCTCGGGGGAGGGCTCGACGGTGGCGGTGGGGGCGTCCGTGGCCGGCTCGGGGGTGGGGACCGGCGCGATCTGGCTGGTGTCGATCCGGCTGGTGGCGTTGACCGGGTTGTTGTCCGGCCACAGCGCCACCGTGGCGACCAGCGCCACCGCCGCGACCAGCCCGCCCGCCCCGATCATAAGGAAGGGGGAGCGGCCCTTGCTGGGCGGGGTGTCGTCGTATTCCGCGTAGGAGTCGAAGAGCCCGCCGCCGACCGCCGGACGCGCCGGCGGGCCGCCGAACCGGGTGGCGTCGGCGCTGGTCGGCAGCGCCTCGGTGGGCGCCTCGGAGTCGGGACCGGACCAGACGCCGTAGGCGGGATCGGTGTACGGGGCCCCGCCCTGCGGCGGCCCGGGCGGGCCCCACGCCTCCGTGGCGCCCGGCGCCCACTGGCCCGTCGCCGCGGGGGGTGCCCAGGCCCCGGTGCCCGCGATCTGGGTGGCCGGCCCGCCGTCGGGGCCGACCGCGCCCTGGATGCCGGCACCGCCGAAGACCGCCGCACCGCCCAGCGCGCCACCCAGCGCGCCGCCCACCGCCGGGTGCGCGCCCGTGGCGCCCAGGAGCGCCTGCGGGAGGAAGGCCAGCACGGCGCCCTTGGCGATGGCGTTCTTCGGGTCGGTGTCGACCGCGACCGGCCGCCCGAGCTGCTCGGACACCAGCTGCGCGACGAGCGGGATCCGCGACGAGCCGCCCACCAGCAGGACCGCGGTGAGCGTCTCCGGGTCGGTGCCGGCGGACTCGACGGCCCGGCGCAGCGCGTCGACCGTCTCGGCGATCGAGGGCCGGATGGCCTCCTCGAACTCGCTGCGGTGCAGCCGCACCGACCCGCGGTACGCCGGCATGAGCACCGGGATGGTGACCTCGGTGTCCGCCGACAGCGCCTCCTTGGCCTCGGTGCACTCGCGCCGGAGCCGGGCGACGGCGGCCAGCACGGCCGGGTCGGCCTCGTCGATCCCCGTGAACGCCTCGGGCGCACCTTCGGCCACGTGGTCGAACACGACCTGGTCGAAGTCGACGCCGCCGAGGTGCTCGAGGCCCTCGGGCCGTCCGAGCAGGCCGAAGCCGCCGTCCTTGCGCACGACCGCGGCGTCGAACGTGCCGCCGCCGAGGTCGTACACGGCGATCGTGGAGCCGGTGGGGACGCGCTCGCCGGCGGCGTAGTGCAGCGCGGCGGCCTGCGGCTCGGCCAGGAACGTGACGGTGAGCCCCTGCGCGTGCGCCGCGGCCGCCATCAGGTCCCGCTTGTGGGTGCCCCAGGAGGCCGGGTGCGTGACGGCGATCCGGTCGGCCGGCCCGCCCTCCTGCACCGCGACCTTGTCCACGACCCAGCGCAGCAGCCGCGCGCACAGCTCCTCGGGGGCCCAGGCGCGGCCGCCGACGACGATCGGGGTCGGGTCGCCCACGCGCCGCTTGAACTCGCGCACGACGCGGTCGGGGTCGGTCACCGCGCGACGTTCGGCGGCCTCGCCGACGAGCACCTCGCCGTCGGGGCCCAGGAAGAGCACGGAGGGGACGTCGGTGGAGCGGTCGCCGAGCGACACCATCTCGGGCGACCCGGGCCGGTCGGCACGCGAGACCGCCGCGGCGGTCCTCGTCGTGCCCACGTCGACACCGAGCAGGTAGGTCATCGTCACCGTCTTCGGTCGGTCCTCGGCGCCGACGTGCTTGGGGAGCGGGGCGCCCGTCCACTCTGTCCATCGACAGCGTGGGAGATCACGTTAGCGTCACGGACCGCCCGATTCGGGCACGGGGCAACTCCGCTGCGCCACACGGCGCCACCCGATCTACAGACGGTGCTGCAGCGCCTCCGCCGCGGCCAGCAGGTCCGCCGCCCACCGCACACCCGGCCGCCTGCCGATCCGGTCGACCGGTCCGGACACCGAGACGGCCGCCACGACCTGGCCCTGCGCGTCCCGCACGGGCGCCGAGACACTGGCCACGCCGGACTCCCGCTCGGCGACGCTCTGCGCCCACCCGCGCCGCCGGACGTCGACCAGCAGCCGTTCGGTGAAGGTGGCGCCGGCGAGCACGGAGCGCTGGGTGGCCGGGTCGGACCAGGCGGCGAGGACCTTCGCCCCCGAGCCGGCGGTCATCGGCAACCGGGTGCCGACGGGCACGGTGTCCCGCAGTCCGGACGCGGGCTCGGCCGCGGCGATGCAGACCCGGTGGATGCCGTCCCGCCGGTAGAGCTGCACGCTCTCGCCGGTGATGTCGCGCAGCCGCGGCAGCACCGCGCCGGCGGCCTCGAGCAGCGGGTCGGAGTGCCCGCCCGCGAGCTCGGCGAGGGTGGGTCCGGGCCGCCACCGGCCGTCGGAACCCCGCTGCAGCAGGCCGTGCACCTCCAGCCCGACGGCCAGGCGGTGCGCGGTGGCGCGGGGCAGACCGGTGGCCTCACAGAGCTCGGAGAGCCCCATCGGCTCGTCCGCTGCTGCACGCAGCACCCCCACGGCCTTGTCGAGCACGCCGATGCCGCTAGACTGTCTCACGTCTCGATACTAACTTCCCACGATCTGGGAATCCACCACCGGGGCGCAGCGCACAACCGACGAAGGAGGCGGCAGCGGTGGGACGCACGCTGGCCGAGAAGGTCTGGGACCAGCACCTGGTCCGCAAGGGCGCGGAGAACGGTGCAGGGCAGGAGCCCGACCTGCTCTACATCGACCTGCACCTCGTGCACGAGGTGACGAGCCCGCAGGCGTTCGACGGGCTCCGGCTCGCCGGCCGCCCGGTCCGCCGCCCCGACCTCACGCTCGCCACCGAGGACCACAACGTCCCGACGCTCGACGTCCTCGCCCCGATCGCCGACCCCGTCTCGCGCACGCAGGTGGAGACCCTGCGGCGCAACTGCGAGGAGTTCGGCGTCCGGCTCTACCCGATGAACCACGCCGAGCAGGGCATCGTGCACGTCGTCGGGCCGCAGCTGGGACTGACCCAGCCGGGCACCACGGTCGTCTGCGGCGACTCGCACACCTCCACGCACGGCGCGTTCGGCGCGATGGCGTTCGGCATCGGCACCTCCGAGGTGGAGCACGTGCTGGCCACCCAGACGCTGCCGTTGAAGCCGTTCAAGACCATGGCGATCAACGTCCACTCGGCGGACGGGCGGCTGCGGCCGGGCGTCACGAGCAAGGACGTCGTGCTCGCGATCATCGCGCAGATCGGCACCGGCGGCGGCCAGGGCTACGTGCTCGAGTACCGCGGCAACGTCATCGACAACCTGTCGATGGAGGCGCGGATGACGATCTGCAACATGTCGATCGAGGCGGGCGCCCGCGCGGGCATGATCGCCCCGGACGAGACCACCTTCGCCTACCTGAAGGGCCGCGACCACGCGCCGAAGGGCGCCCAGTGGGACGAGGCCGTGGAGGCCTGGCGCGAGCTGCGCACGGATGCCGACGCGGTGTTCGACGCCGAGGTGGACATCGACGCGGACGCGCTGACCCCGTTCGTCACCTGGGGCACCAACCCCGGCCAGGGCCTGCCGCTGGGCGAGACCGTGCCGGACCCGGCCGCCATCGTGGACGAGAACGAGCGCGTCGCCGCCGAGAAGGCGCTCTCCTACATGGGCCTCGAGGCGGGCCAGCCGCTGCGGTCGATCAAGGTCGACACCGTGTTCGTCGGCTCCTGCACCAACGGCCGGATCGAGGACCTGCGGGCCGCCGCCGAGATCCTCGACGGCAAGCAGATCGCCGACGGCGTCCGGATGCTGGTCGTGCCCGGCTCGATGCGGGTGCGCTTCCAGGCCGAGGAGGAGGGCCTGGACAAGGTCTTCACCGCGGCCGGTGCCGAGTGGCGCTCCGCGGGCTGCTCGATGTGCCTGGGCATGAACCCCGACCAGCTCGCGCCGGGGGAGCGCAGCGCGTCGACCTCCAACCGCAACTTCGAGGGCCGCCAGGGCAAGGGCGGCCGCACCCACCTGGTGTCCCCGCTGGTCGCCGCGGCGACGGCGGTGCGCGGCACCCTGAGCAGCCCGGAGGACCTGGTCTGATGGAGAAGTTCAGCACCCACACCGGCATCGGCGTGCCGCTGCGCCGCTCCAACGTGGACACCGACCAGATCATCCCGGCCGTCTACCTCAAGCGCGTCACGCGCACGGGGTTCGAGGACGGGCTGTTCTCGGCCTGGCGCAACGACGAGTCGTTCATCCTCAACCAGGAGCCCTTCTCCCGTGGATCGGTGCTGGTCGCGGGCCCGGACTTCGGCACCGGCTCCTCGCGCGAGCACGCCGTCTGGGCCCTGATGGACTACGGCTTCCGGGTCGTGATCTCGGCGCGCTTCGCCGACATCTTCCGCGGCAACTCGGCCAAGGCCGGGCTCGTCGCGGCGCAGGTCGAGCAGCCCGACGTCGAGCTGTTGTGGAAGCTGCTGGAGAACGAGCCGGGCACCGAGGTGACCGTCGACCTGCAGGAGAAGACGGTGCAGGCCAAGGACCTGACCGTGCCCTTCGAGATCGACGACTACATCCGCTGGCGCCTGCTCGAGGGGCTCGACGACATCGGCCTGACCCTGCGCCACGAGGACGCGATCGACGCGTTCGAGCGCTCCCGGCCCGCGCACAAGCCGGTCACCACGGCCTGATCCGGGCCTCCGTCGGCGGACCGTCGTCGGTACTGCGCGTGACCACAGTGGTCACGCACCGTACCGGCGGCGGTTTTCGTTGTGCCGCAACGGCTCTTCGGCGGGAAGACCCTTGGCGAACGGCGCAGGAGGCTCTACCGTGCGGGGCCATGAACAAGACCCAGCTGGTGGACGCGCTGGCGGCGCGCCTCGGTGACCGGCGCACCGCGGCGTCCGCAGTGGACGGAGTCCTGGACATCATCGTGGACACGGTCGGTTCCGGCGGGTCGGTGACCCTCACCGGGTTCGGCGTGTTCGAGGCGCGGGCGCGGGCGGCGCGCGTGGCCCGCAACCCGCGCACCGGCGAGACGGTCCCGGTGCCGCCGACCACGGTCCCGGCCTTCCGCCCGGGCACCGCCTTCCGGACCACGGTGGCCGGCAACGACGGCGCCGCCGCGACCGCGAAGAAGGCCCCGGCGCGCAGCCCGCGCCCCGCGACCCGCGCGGCCCGCTCGTCGGGCTCGTTCGCCGCGGAGGAGGCCGTCGCGGCCCCGGCGCCGAAGAAGACGGCCCGCTCCACGGCCGCGAAGGCGACCGCGACGAAGGCCAAGGCCACCGAGAAGGCGCCGGTGAAGGCCGCCGCCAAACCGGCCGCGAAGAAGACGACGGCCAAGGAGGCGGTCAAGGAAGCGGCGGCCAAGGTCGTCAAGGACAAGCCGGCCAAGAAGGCGAAGGCGAAGAAGTAATCCCGAGCCGCATCATGGTTCCACAACGCGCTCCGAGGGCCGCGGACCAGCGCATTATGGTTCCATAACGCGCCAGAGAGCCCGGCCTGACGGCGTTATGGCTCCATAGTGCGTTGGTTCAGGTGGGGCTGGGGTAGTAGTCGGCGGTCCTCAGGGCGCCGGTGGGGTCGGTCGTGAGCACCCACGTGCTGCCCTTGCGGGAGGGCACGGGGGTCTTCTCAGGGTCCGGCACGCCCGTGACCAGCGGGTCGTACTCGTCGAGCAGGGTCTCGACGACGTCGGGGATCACCCCGCCCTGGCTGCAGAGCACGGTCAGGCCGGGGCGGGCGAGCAGCTCGCGGAAGCGGGCGAGCCCCGCGGCCGGGTCCTGCCAGTAGCCCTCCTCGCCGAGCAGCGGCTCGCGCTCGATCTTCGCGCCGTGCGCGTCGGCGTACGGGGAGATCGTGTCGACGCAGCGCACCGGCACCGCGGAGTGGAAGCGCTCCGGGGCGAACCGGCCGAGGAAGTCGACCAGGTGCTCGGCCTGCGTGCGCCCGACGCCGGAGAGCGGGCGAAGGTCGTCGTCGCCCTCCCAGTCCTTGCGGCTGCCCGCCTTCGCGTGCCGGACCAGGAGCAACACCGAGGTCGGCGCGGTGAACCGCTCGAGGACCTCGACGTCGTGGGCGTAGCTCAGCTGCACGCCCGCCTCGGCGGGCGGGAGCCAGACCAGCTCGTCGATCTCGTCGTTGGCCAGGAACCCCGTGGACTCCCGCGCCTCGGCCGACCAGTACCGGACGAGCTTGCTGCCCTCGGGCACGCGGTAGCGCACGTCGCCGAGCCGGGCGCCGAGCCGCGCCCGCACCCCGGTCTCCTCCCAGGTCTCGCGCAGTGCGCAGGCGGCCAGCGACTCGCCGTTGTCGAGCTTGCCCTTCGCGAAGCCCCAGTCGTCGTACTTGTGCCGGTGCACCAGTGCGACCTGTGGCCCGGCGTTGGTCGAGCGCCACAGGACCGTGCCCGCGGCCAGGACGTCGGCCCCGAGCGCCGCGTACAGGTCAGACATCCGGGTGGCCGGCCCTCACTCGTCGACCTGCGACCGCGAGGCGTGCGCGATCATCAGCTCCGCCTGGTGGTCCCGCACCTTCTCCAGGTCTGTGCCCTTCGGCGGGGAGGGCTCCCACGTGCCGTCGCCCTCCAGGACCCAGCAGCGGGTGGCGGGGTCGAGGCAGGAGTCGAAGACGTCGCCGAGCTGCCGGGCGAGCTTCGGGTCGGCGACCCGCAGCAGCACCTCGACGCGGCGGTCGAGGTTGCGGTGCATCATGTCGGCGCTGCCGAGCCAGTACTCGTCGGCCGCCCCGAAATGGAAGATCCGGGAGTGCTCCAGGAAGCGCCCGAGGATCGAGCGCACCTGGATGTTCTCGCTGAGCCCCGGCACGCCCGGCCGGATCGCGCAGATCCCGCGGACCACGATGTCGACCGGCACCCCGGCCTGCGAGGCCCGGTACAGCGCGTCGATCACCTGCTCGTCGACCAGGGAGTTGACCTTGATCCGGACGCGCGCGGTGGGGTCCCCGGAGCGGTGCGACTCGATCTCGTCCTCGATGCGGCGGACGATCCCGCGCCGCACGCCGTAGGGCGCCACGAGCAGGCTGCGGTACGACGTCTGCCGCGAGTAGCCGGTCAGCGAGTTGAACAGGTCGGTGAGGTCGGCGCCGATCGTGGGGTCGGCGGTGAGCACGCCGATGTCCTCGTAGAGCCTCGCGGTCTTGGGGTTGTAGTTGCCGGTGCCGATGTGGCAGTAGCGCCGGATCGTCGAGCCCTCCTGGCGCACGACCAGCGAGGTCTTGCAGTGCGTCTTCAGGCCGACCAGCCCGTAGACCACGTGCACGCCGGACTTCTCCAGCTCGCGCGCCCAGCGGATGTTGGCCTGCTCGTCGAACCGCGCCTTGATCTCCACCAGCGCGACGACCTGCTTGCCGGCCGCCGCCGCGTCGATCAGGGCGTCGACGATCGGCGAGTCGCCCGACGTCCGGTAGAGCGTCTGCTTGATCGCCAGCACGTTCGGGTCCGCCGCGGCCTGCTCGATGAAGCGCTGCACGCTCGTCGAGAAGGAGTCGTACGGGTGGTGGACCATGACGTCGCCCTCGCGGAGCGTGGCGAACACGCTGCGCGGCATCTCCCGCTCGCCGAAGGCCGGGTGCGTGGCCGGGCGGAAGGGCTCGTCCTTCAGGTCGGGGCGGTCGGCGCCGTAGACCTCCCAGAGGCAGGTGAGGTCGAGCAGCCCGGGCACGGTCACGACGTCGCCCGGGTCGACGTCGAGCTCGCGCAGCAGCAGCTCCAGCACGTGCTCGCTCATGGTGTCGACGACCTCGAGCCGCACGGGCGGGCCGAAGCGGCGGCGGGCGAGCTCGCGCTCGAGGGCCTGCAGGAGGTCCTCGTCGCGGTCCTCCTCGACCTCGAGGTCGGCGTTGCGGGTCACGCGGAAGGCGTGCACCTCCGCGACCTCCAGGCCGGGGAACAGCTCGCCGAGGTGGGCGCTGATGAGGTCCTCGATCGGCAGGAACGTGACGTCCCGGCCCGGCTTGCCCTCGTCGTCCTGCACCCGGACCAGGCGCGGGACGTTGTTGGGCACCTTGACCCGGGCGAAGCGCTCGGTGCGGCTGTCGGTGTCCCGCACCGTGACGGCCAGGTTCAGGGAGAGCCCGGAGATGTACGGGAAGGGGTGTGCGGGGTCGACGGCCAGCGGCGTGAGCACCGGGAAGACCTGCGCGGCGAAGTAGTCCGACAGGCGCAGACGCTGGGCGTCGGACAGGTCGCTCCAGCGGCGGATGTGGATGCCGTTCTCGTCGAGCTCGGGGCGCACCTCGTCGAGGAACACGCGGGCGTGCGCCTCGGAGAGCTGCTGGCTGCGCTCGGCGATCCGCGCGAGCTGCTCGCGCGGGGACAGCCCGTCGGCGCTGCGCACGGCGAGGCCGGTCTCGTCCCGACGCTTCAGCCCGGCCACGCGGACCATGTAGAACTCGTCGAGGTTGCTGGCGAAGATCGCGAGGAACTTCGCGCGCTCCAGCAGCGGCTGGCTGGTGTCCTCGGCCAGCGCGAGCACCCGGGCGTTGAAGTCCAGCCAGGAGAGCTCGCGGTTGAGGTAGCGGTCGTCGGGCAGCCCGCTCGGCGCGGCCAGGGTGGTCGGCGCGGGCGGTCCGATCGGGGCGGCGCCCGCCCCGTTCGCGGTGGTCGGGGCGGTGGCGGTGCTCGCGCTCGTGGGAACGGGCGCCGGCCCGGGCGCGGCCGCCTCGACCTGGGCGCCGGCCCGCGAGGCGCGCACCGGGGTGGCCCGGCGGCGCGGGGCGGCCTTCTTCGCGGTCGACCGGCGGCGGCCGTTGGTCCCGGCGGCGCCGGTCTCGGTGTTCTCGGGGCCCGTGCTCACCGCCGGGATTCTTCCGCACCGGCCGCCCCTCCGACTCGTCGGAGCGACCGACATCCGGGTGAACTCTCGGTCACGAGCGGATCACGAATGGCGGTTGACCTGCGACGGCGGGGTCGCTTGTGCCGGAAATCGCAACCGTGCCGCGGTCCGCCGGGCGGATCCCGATGATCCACGGGCGAAGCCGGCCGGAGAATGCGTCACTGGCACGATGACTCCCATGCGGATCGCGTGCGTCGGCGCCGGCCCCGGCGGGCTCTTCTTCGCCGTTCTCGCGACGAGAATCCCCGGCGTCACCGATGTCACCGTGTTCGAACGGGCCGCGGAAGGCGCGCCGCGCGGATGGGGCGTCGTCTTCTGGCCGGACCTCGTGGCACAGGTCGAGGCCGTCGACCCGCCTTTCGCCGAGTCGTTGCGGGAATTCCGCTACACCTGGCACGACCAGGTCGTCGAGCTCGACGGATCCGACGTGCGGTTCACCGCGTCGGGTTACGCCATGGGGCGCCACCTCATGCAGAAGCTGCTCGTCGACCGGGCGCGCGAGGTCGGGGTGCGCGTCGAGTTCGAGCGGCCGATCGGGCGCGCGGCCGACCTCGAGGGGTACGACCTGGTCGTCGCGGCCGACGGAGTGCGCAGCGTCCTGCGGGACCAGGCCTCCGCCATCCGTACGGAGGTCGTCGAGGGCCGCAACCGCTACATCTGGCTGGGCACGGAGAAGCAGTTCTCCTCGTTCAGCTTCCCTTTCGTGAAGAGCCCGGCGGGCTGGCTGTGGGCGCACGCGTACGCCTTCGGCGAGGCCGGCAGCACCTTCATCGTGGAGACGACCGAGGAGACCTGGCGGGCCCTCGGCCTCGACACGCTCGGTCCGGACGAGACGCTGCGCCTGCTCGAGTCGACCTTCGCCGAGCAGCTCGACGGGCACAAGCTCGTCCTGCAGGAGGAGGCGCGCGGAACTGCCCCCTGGCGGCGGTTCGCCACGGTCCGCAACTCGGCGTGGACGGACGGGACCCTCGCGCTGGTGGGCGACGCCGCGCACACGACCCACTTCAGCGTCGGTTCGGGCACCCGGCTGGCGCTGGAGGACGCGATCGCCCTGGCCCGGCACCTGGAGCAGGCGCCGACCCTCGCGGAGGCCCTCGCCGGGTACGGGCGCGAGCGCGCCGAGGCCCTGGAGGTCACGGCGCGGCAGGCCCGGTCGAGCGCGGCCTGGTTCGAGGCCGTCCCACGGTACGTCGAGCGCCCGGCCCGGGACTTCGCCCGGCTGCTGGTCGAGCGACGGCGCTTCGTCGCGCGCCGGACGCCGGGGCTCTACCTGGCGCTGCACCGGCTGACCACCGTGCCGGTGCTCGGCGCGGCGATCAACCGGACGCTCGCGGTCACCCGGACGGTTTTGCCGCGGGTGGTGGGGCCGCTGCGTCGCCGCTTCGCGGGCTGAGCAGGCGGGCGCGCACGTCCTGCACGAGCGCGGCGGCGACCCGTCGGGGCGGCTCGTGCCGGGCCCGCGCGGAGAGCACGCCGGGGACGTACCGGGTGAGCAGGGGCGTCGACGCCCGCTTGAGCTCGGCGTAGGCGCGGGTCGCGTGCCGCGCGGCGACCGGGGCGAGGCCGCGGACGGTGCACGGGACGAACCGGGTGTGGTGGGTCGTCCCGCGGTCGGCCCAGCGGAGCTTGTAGTCGAAGGCGTCGATGCGGAAGTCGAAGTCGAGGCCGAGGTCGAAGGCCAGCCGCACGCACTCCTCGATGAGGACGTTGCCGGCGCCCAGCGAGGCGCGGGACTCGTCGAACGCCATGACGAAGCCCTCGAGCGCGCGCCCGGAGCGGTAGCAGACCGAGGCGGAGATCAGCTCGTCGTCGAGCGTCACGCCGACGACGAGCGGGCGAACCGCCGCACCGGCGGGGGTCCCGTCGAGCAACTCGTGGAAGAACACCTCGCCCGACCCGTCGCTGATCCACGGCGTGGTCTTGTGCCGGCGGACCAGCCACTCGCGTTTGCGCGCGAAGATCCAGTCGACCGCCCGGTGCCCGAAGGCGGGATCGCCGTCGGAGCTGCGGAAGGCGACGGTGCCGGCCTTCTGCAGACGACGGCGGTTGCGCCGCATCTCCCACCGCAGCTTCTGGGGCCGGGTGGCCAGCCAGGCGTCGAACCCGTCCGCGGGCCGGACGGCGAGGGGCGAGGAGGTCGTCGAGGCGAATGCGAGCGAACCGAGACGACCGCCGACCGGGAGCGGTGCCTCGGGCTGGTGGTACACGGCGAGCACGTCGGCGAGCCGGGTCGCGTGCGCGGTCGCGAGCTCGAGGGCCTCCGCGGCGTGCTCGCCCGGCCGGACCAGGGGAGCGGCGTACTCCTGTGTGCTCCGGTTGCCGAGGTGGGCGGCCGTCGTGTGGCCGCGTCGGCGTTCGACGTGCAGGGGCCAGATCAGGAGGAGCTCGGCGCCGCGCCGCACGGTGATCACCGCCAGCTCGGCGCCGCGGGGCTCGGCCAGATGCGTCCACGCGACGCGGTTGTAGAGAAACGTCCGGCTCAGCGAATGATCGGGAACCGCGTCGAGCAGTTCGCCCCACCCGCTCTCGAGCGCGTCGAGTTCGGCCGTTGATCGCACCACCTCGACGGCAGGGCGAATGAAGGAATCCATGCCTGGGGAACTCCGACGTCGGGACGGCGCGATTCACGGGCGGCCGTGGCGTCTTCTCCACCGATCCGGCTGCCGGGAGAATTGAGCCTAAAGCAGCGCCGCGGGTGCCGCGATTCGGGCCGGAGCGCCCGAATTGTCTTCGGCGAGCTTCCTCCTCGCCTCACACCGACCAGGGCAGGCTGACGCGATGGTCGCCTCCCTCGTGCTGGTCGCCCTCGTCGTGCTCGCCGCCGTCAGCGGGGAGACCGGGCTGGGCGGGGCGGTCGCGCTCGCCGCCGTCGCGGTGCTGTGGTTCCTGGTCAACGGGCGGATGGAGGGGCCGACCCTCCTGATCGTCGCCCCGACCCACGGGCTCACCGGCGGCGATCTCGCCGGCATCGCCGCCCTGGTGATCGCCGGGTGGCGCGCCGCCGCGGTCCTGCGTCGTCGACGCGCCGCCTGAGGGGGTCGAGCGCTCCAGGAACCGCAGCAGCTCGACAGGGAAGGGCAGGACCAGGGTGGAGTTCTTCTCCGCCGCCACCTCGACGACGGTCTGCAGCAGCCGCAGCTGCAGCGCGGCGGGATTGGCGGCCATCACCTGGGCCGCCTCGGCGAGCTGCTTCGACGCCTGCAGCTCGCCCTCGGCCGTGATCACCCGGGAGCGGCGCTCGCGCTCGGCCTCGGCCTGCCGCGACATCGAGCGCTTCATCGACTCCGGCAGCACCACGTCCTTGATCTCCACGCGGTCGATGTGCACGCCCCAGCCGACCGCGGGGTTGTCGATCATCAGCTCGAGGCCCTGGTTGAGCCGCTCGCGGTTGGAGAGCAGGTCGTCGAGCTCGCTCTTGCCGATGATCGAGCGCAGCGAGGCCTGCGCGACCTGCAGGATCGCCGAGCCGTAGTCCTGGACGTCGACGGCCACCCGCACCGGGTCGACCACGCGGTAGTAGACGACGGCGTCGACCCGGACGGTGACGTTGTCGCTGGTGATCCCGTCCTGGGCCGGGATCGGCAGGGTCACGACCTGCATGCTGACCTTCTGCATGCGGTCCGCGATCGGGATGAGCGTCGCGAGCCCGGGCCCTCTCGTCTGCGGCTGCAGCCGGCCGAACCGGAAGACCACCCCCCGCTCGAACTGCTGCACCACGCGGACACTGGTCGCGGCGCTCACCAGCATCATGAAGCCGACGACCACGAGAACCATCCAGAGAACGGTCATCACGCGCCTCCCCGCAAGCCTGGATTATCGACCCGCTCCCGGCCGTTGACCAGGCCTTACCGGCAGACGAAGAGCCCGGCCGTGCGGGGCCCGACGCCCAGGGTGCAGGCCTCGCGGAGGTCGGCCTCGGTGTCGACGTCCCGGCGCAGGCCGGGCAGCTCACCGGTCAGCGGGACGGCGCCCGACTCCTTGTGTGCGACGGCGGAGCCGGGGCCGAAGCGGGGATCGAGGGGGGCACCCGCGGGGGCGAGGAGGAGCGTGGTGCCGTCGCCCTGGGCGTCGGTGCAGAAGGCGCGGGTGGCGGCTTGCGCGATCGCCTCGTCGAGCTCCTCGGGCTTCAGGGCCGGGAGGTCGGCCTGCAGGGCGCCGCGGGCGAGGTCGCGTGGCAGCAGCGCGGCCCCGTGGACGAGAGCGGCGTTGAGGCCCGCCGCCGGCTCGTCGCGCACGATCCGCACACCCGTCCCGGCCAGCTCCCGCCCGACGGTCGCGTCACTCGTCACGACGACGACGGCGGCCACGCGCCCGGCGGCCAGCACGGCGTCGAGGGTGTCCAGGGCGAGCGCGAGGGCGAGCTCGGCGTGCCGGGCCGGGTCGCCCACCCCGCCGTCGGCCGCCCCGCGCAGCCGGGACTTGGCCGCGTCGAGCCCCTTGACGGGCACGACCAGACCCACTTCGCGGCTGCTCACCACCCCATCGTTCCACTCGGGGAGCGTGTCGGTGGACCGCGCCCGGGCGGGCAGGGAAGGATCGGCGTCGATCGACGACAGGAGAGGGGCACCGGTGGCGCGCGAGAAGGGCGGGTTCTGGGTCGGGGTGGCGGCCGCGGTCTTCTATCCGCTGTCGTACCTGACGGGGAGCCCGCACTACGAGGGTCGTGAGCACCTGCCCGCGGAGGGCGGGGCGCTGGTCGTCGCGAACCACATCTCCTACCTGGACCCCGTGTACACGGCGCTGTGGGTGCACACCGCCCGCCGCGTGCCGCGCTTCCTGGCCAAGGCGAGCCTGTGGAAGATCCCGGTCTTCGGGAAGGTGCTGGCCGGCTCCGGGCAGATCCCGGTCTACCGCGACTCCGCCGACGCCCAGCAGAGCCTCCGCGCGGGCGTCGAGGGACTGACCGAGGGCAAGGTCGTGGTGATCTACCCGGAGGGCACGATCACGCGGGACCCCGAGGGCTGGCCCATGCACTCGCGCACGGGGGCGGCGCGGCTGGCGCTGTCGTCGGAGGTGCCGGTGTTGCCGATGGTGCACTGGGGAACCCGTGAGGTGTACGACCACTACAACAAGAAGTTCCGGCCACTGCCGCGGACGCAGATCACGGTGAAGGCCGGCGCGCCGATCGACCTGTCCGCGTACCGCGGCAGGCCGATCGACGCGACGATCCTCCGCGAGGTGACCGAGCTGTTCATGACCCGCTGCAAGGAGCTGCTCGCCGAGGTCCGGGACGAGACGCCGCCGCCGGGCTTCTACCGCCGGGCCGCCGGGGGCCGGACCGCCGAGGCGGCGACCCCGGAGGCCGAGCGGGACGGCGGGCCGGCGTGAGGGGCCTCGCCAAGATCGCGGTCCTCGGTGCCGGGTCGTGGGGGACGGCGTTCGCCAAGGTCGTCGCCGACGCCGGGCGCGAGGTCGTGCTCTGGGCGCGGCGGCCCGAGGTGGCCGCTGCGATCCGCGACCGCCACGAGAACGCCGACTACCTGCCCGGTGTCGCCCTCCCCGAGAACCTCTCCGCGACGTCGAACGCCGCGGCGGCGCTCGACGGTGCGGACGCCGTCGTCCTCGCCGTGCCGTCGCAGACGCTGCGGGCGAACCTGGCGGACTGGAAGCCGCTGCTCCCGCCGGGGCGGACGCTGGTGAGCCTGGCGAAGGGCGTCGAGCTGGGGACGCTCAAGCGGATGAGCGAGGTGATCGCCGAGGTGGCGGCGGTGCCGGCGGAGCAGATCGCCGTCGTCTCCGGACCGAACCTGGCGCGGGAGATCGCACAGGGCGAGCCGACGGCCACGGTGATCGCGTGTGCGGACCACGAGCGGGCAGTGGAACTGCAGGCCGCCACCTCGAACGACTACTTCCGCTCGTACACCAACACGGACGTCGTGGGCTGCGAGCTGGGCGGCGCGGGCAAGAACGTGATCGCGCTGGCCGTCGGGATCGCGGCGGGGATGGGGCTGGGCGACAACAGCCGCGCCTCGCTCATCACCCGCGGCCTGGCCGAGACCGCCCGCCTGGGCGCGGAGCTGGGCGCGGACCCGTTGACCTTCGCCGGGCTCGCCGGGCTCGGCGACCTGGTGGCGACGTGCTCGTCGCCGCTCTCCCGCAACCGCACCTTCGGCGAGCACCTGGGCCGCGGCGAGACCCTCGCCCAGGCCGAGGCGGCCAACCACGGGCAGGTCGCCGAGGGCGTGAAATCCTGTGTGTCGATCTGCGAGCTCGGGGAACGGCACGGGGTGGAACTACCGATCGCCGACGCCGTGCGGCGGGTGTGCCACGAGGGCTACTCGGCCACCGCCATGGCGAAGGAACTGATCTCGCGGGCGCCGAAGCCCGAGTGACCCCGTGAGTGGCAACTGCCCCTAGAGCGGCAGTCGGCACTCACGACCACCGCTGACCTGGGAGGACGATGAGCGGGGACGGGACGCGCTGCGTCTGGGGCGGGCATCCTCCGGGCGCGGTGGGCGACGCCGTGCACCCCGGCCCGGTGCTGTCGGCGACCTTCGACCTCGGGCTCCCGCACGACCCGCAGCCCGAGTACTTCTACGGCCGCGCCGGCAACCCGACGTGGAGCGCCTACGAGGCCGCGGTCGGCGACCTCGAGGGCGGGGAGTGCGTCGCGTTCGCCTCCGGCATGGCCGCACTGTCCACGGTGATGCGGCTGTGCGCCCGCCCCGGCACCGCCGTCGTCCTGCCGAGCGACGGGTACTACATCGCCCGGCTCGTCGCCTCCGAGGAGCTCGCGCCAATGGACGTCGAGGTGCGGGAGTTCGGGACGGCGGGGGCGTGGGAACCGCTCAACGGCGCCTCCCTCGTGCTGCTGGAGACACCGTCGAACCCGGGGCTCGAGGTGTGCGACATCCGAGCCATCGCCGAGGCCGCGCACGCCGCCGGCGCGCTGGTGGCCGTCGACAACACCACCGCCACGCCACTGGGGCAGAAGCCGCTGCCGCTGGGGGCCGACTTCGTCATCGCCAGTGACACCAAGGCGCTGGCCGGGCACGGGGATGTCGTCCTGGGGCATGTGACGTGCGCCGACCCGATCCTCGCTGGACGCGTCCGGGCCGCCCGCACCCGCAGCGGCGCGATCCCCGGCCCGATGGAGACCTGGCTGGCGCACCGGGGCCTCGGCACGCTCGACCTGCGGCTGGAGCGGCAGGCGAAGAACGCGCACGCGCTGGTCCAGGCGCTGCTCGGGCACCCCGCCGCGTCGAATGTCCGGTGGCCCGGCCTGCCCTCCGACCCCTCCCACGCGGTGGCGTCGCGGCAGATGCGGCGCTGGAACGGGATCCTGCGCTTCACGTTGCCCTCGGCCGAGGCGGTGGGGGAGTTCCTCGCCGCATCTCGGCTGGTGTCGTCGTCGACCAGCTTCGGCGGGCTCCAGACCTCCGCCGACCGGCGGGCGCGCTGGGGCGACGCCGTCCCACCCGGGCTCCTCCGGCTGTCGGCGGGCTGCGAGGACACCGACGACCTCGTCGCCGACGTGCTCGGGGCGTTGGACGCGGTGCGGAGCTGAGCCGTGGAGGCCGAGCCGCTCGACGCGACCACCCCGGCGGAGTGGCGCGCGTGGCTCGCCAAGCACGGTGAGACCGCACAGGAGGCCTGGGTCGTCATCCCGCACGCCCGCTCCGGCCGGCCCGGGCTCACACACCGGCAGGCCCTCGAGGAGGCGCTCTGCTTCGGCTGGATCGACGGCCTCTCCCGCAAGCACGACGCGTCGTCCCGCAAGCAGCGGTTCAGTCCGCGCAGCGCGCAGAGCGCGTGGAGCACCATCAACCGCGAGCTCGTCGCACAGCTGATCGCGGAGGGCCAGATGACGCCGGCGGGTCAGGCGGCGATCGACGTCGCCAAGGCCAACGGGATGTGGATGCTGTTGGCCGACGCCCAGGCAGGGATCGTGCCTCCCGACCTGCGTGCCGCTCTCGACGACGACCCGGAAGCCGCCGCGGGGTGGGAGGCGATGACACCCTCCACCCGTCGAGCCCACCTCGAGGCCCTCGCCCGGGCGAAGAAGCCGGAGACGCGGCTTCGCCGCATCGCCGCCACCGTGGCGGCAGCGCGCGACGAGGCCAGCTGAATCACGCTGGATTCGGAGATCACGAGCTGATAACGGATCCCGGGCGGCCGACGAACCACTCGGCAACGCGTAGGACGGCGGCGGGTGTCCCCCTCACACGGCACTCGTCAGCCGGTGCGGCCACGCTGCGGTCATCCCCCCGCCGCAGCGTGGCCGCACGTTCCCCGCTGTGATCACGTGTTTCGAGCGCCGAGAATCCGTGCCGCCGTGGACCGGTCAATCCCGCTTGTGGCGGCGCGGAGATAGAGGCCGTTGACGGCGGCGGCGACGAGTTCGGCGCGGTCAGGAGCCAGGCGTTGGGCCAGCTCATCCAACGCCCGGTCCCACCGCTCCAACTCGCCGCGGAGGTCGGGGCGGCGCGCGGCGAGCAGGTAAAGGTCGTACTCGGCGATCGTGCGCTCACGGTCCTGTGCCGCATAGTCGGCGATGAGGTCGGCTAGGCCCTCGAGTGACTCGACCGTGCTCAGGTCGTCGACGTACCGGTCGTTGACCTCCCGCAGCGCCGTGATCAGCAGCTCGTCAACGCTCGCGAAGTAGTACAGCACCGCACTGGGCGGCAGCTCCGCCTCCGCGGCGACCGCCCGCTGCGTCACCGCCGCCACGCCGCTCCGGCCGACGAGCCGGAGCGTGGCGTCGAGCAACGCCCGACGCCGGATCGCCCCCTTGCGGAGCCGTCCGTCGGCGATCTCAGGCGGCATGCGAGGTCCGGCCCAGCTCCAACGCGAGCACCCCGGCGATGACCAGCACGATCCCGCCGACCTGCACCCAGCTCAGCGACTCGCCGAGGAAGAACGCACCGATGAGGGCGATGAGCGCGACCCCCACGGCCGCCCACACCCCGTACGCGACGCCGATCGGCATCCCGCCGGAGAGCGCCCGGGAGAGCGAGTAGAAGGCGATGCCGTAGCCCAGCACCACGATCACCGACGGCCAGAGCTTGCTGAAGCCGTCCGAGAAGCGGAGGGCGACCGTGCCGGTCACCTCGGCCACGATCGCACCGGCGAGCCAGAACCACATGCCCGCCAGGCTACTTGAGCGATCGCTCCAGAAGTCAGAGGAACATCATCAGCAGGATCGCGAGCAGCGCCAGCACCGGCAGGGCCGCGGCAGCCCACACCAGCGGGTCCCGACGCCGGCTGACCTCGACGGGCTCGGGCAGCTCGGCCAGGTAGTCGTCGAACTTGACCCGGGGCTCGGGCACGCCGTGCTGCGGCACCACGGGCAGGAGCTGGGTGGCGGGCTCGATGTCGGGCAGGACGAGCGGGCGGCGGGGGCTGGACACGGCGTTCCTCTCTCGGCGGGACTCGACAGGCTCATCGCCGGCCGGAGCCCCCGCGTGACAGGAAGCCGCCGACATCGTCATCTCTGACGACGCCGCGCGCGAAGAACCTGCCAAGTGCGGATTCCGGCAACCACCAGACCTGCTATGCCCGCGAGATCGCCGCCGGTCAAGCCCTTGCTCTCGGAGACGGCGACGAGCACGACGCCTTCCATCGGCTTGTTGACCAGCAGCCAGGCAACGGAGACGAGAGCGAGGAGGGCGGCGCCCACGAGCCCCGTCTCGCTGCTGAACCCCGCCAGGACCACGAGGAGGACGAGGACGACGGCGGCGAGCATCTACAAAGTGTCCCCGACCGGCCGGTGGAGACCGAGGCCACTCGGCGGCCGATCATGGCCGCTCACCAGCACCGCGTGTCCGCCTCAATATCACACGTGCGTAACCCGGCTCTCGTATGGTCGACTTACCTCATCCGAGCGGAGGTGGTCGCGTGCCGGATCGACAACCCCAACCCCTCGTCGCCGTCCCCGAACCCGGGGAGGGGGAGACGGGGGCAGGGAGTGCCGGGGTGACGGCTCTCCCGCCGGGTTCACGGGTGCTGCTGCTCAACGCGAGTTTCGAGCCCCTCGCCGTCGTCACGGCCAAACGCGCGATCGTCCTGATGCTCTCCGGTAAAGCCGAGTGTGTGCAGGCCGCCCTCGAAGGGGCGGCCTTCCATTCGGAGAACCTGACTGTCCCCGCACCGTCCGTCATGCGGCTCTCCCGGTACGTGCGGGTGCCCTACCGCCGCGCGGTGCCCATGACCCGGGCCGGCGTCCTGCGCCGCGACCTTCGGCGTTGTGGCTACTGCGGCAAGAAGGCCGACACGATCGACCACGTGATCCCGCGCAGCCGGGGCGGCGCGCACAGCTGGGAGAACTGCGTCGCCGCCTGCAGAGCCTGCAACTCGAAGAAGGCCGACAAGCTGATCGACGAGATCGGCTGGGCCCTGCGAATCACGCCGAAGCCGCCGAGTCGAGCAGCGGGGGGAGTGCTGGTACTGGCCGTCGAGCCGCATCCGGCCTGGGAGCCGTGGTTGGCCCAGGCCGCCTGATACTCAAACGGCCCGCCCCCGAGCGCGGGGACGGGCCGTTCGCGCACTGATCGGGGCGGTGGGCCGATCAGTACGACCCGCCGCAGGGCGCGGCGGGAGTCTCTGCCCCGATGGTCGCCGAGGAGTGCCCGTTCGTTAACCCTCGGTGCTGGAGATACTCAGCTTTGATGAGGATGCGGGGTCATGGCCGGAAGGCCGCGAGCGACGGCAGCGCAGCCCCGTTCCAGTCGAACATCGTGAGGTTGGCGTAGGGGTTGCCCTCGCCGTGGTCCCAGCCCACCCCGGGGAGCCAGGCGGGTTCCCACACGACGAAACCGCGGCCGCGGCCGTCGGGCACCCCGTTCACCACCGTCCGCAGCCCCTCGAAGTAGGCGGCCTGGCCCTCGGGTGTCGCCGGGAACCGGGCTGCATCGGGCAGTTCGTCGAGGCGCGCCGCGTAGTACTCCGTGCCGTCGGCCCTCTCGAGCGTCCACGGGTACGAGGTCTCGACGACCACGACATCCTTGCCGTACCGGCGCGCAAGATCACCGAGGTTCGCGGCGAGTGTGTCCAACGAGCCGTGCCAGAACGGGTAGTAGGACAGGCCGATCAGATCGAACTCCACTCCGCGGGAGGTGACCGCGTCGTAGAAGTAGCGGGCTCCGCCGTTGTCGCCGCCTCGGTCGATGTGGACCATCGTCTCCAGAGGTGCGGTGGCCCCGTCGAGCGCTCCCGCGAGACCGGCCTTCAGGAGCTGGACGAATGCGTCCCAGTGCTCGTGGCCCCGCTCGTAGACCTTGCCGACGGGCCACAGCATCCCCGTCGTGATCTCGTTGCCGACCTGGATCATCGCCAACGGCGTGCCCTGCCGCGCGAACGCCGCGACGGCGTCGCGCGTGTAGCCCCGGACGGTCTCGCTCAGGCGCCCCAGGTCCTGGTCGGCCCAGGCCCCGGGCTCGGACTGGCTGTACTGGTCGGCCCAGAAGTCCGAGTAGTGCAGGTCGAGCAGGATGTCGCAACCGGCGTCGTGAGCCCGTCGACCGAGCGTGAGCGCGGACTGGAGTGTGCTGTATCCGGGGGGCGGGTCGACCCACGCCCGCAGGCGAACGAGGTTCGCACCGCGGGCCGCCAGGAGCCGCTCGACCGGTGCCGTCACGCCGCCGTCGTCGTACCGTGCGCCGATCGCCTCCATCTGCAGAGTGAAGGAGAGGTCGGCACCCCGGATCCGCTCGCGGGGGATCGGGCCGGAGACAGCTCCGACCTCGGGAGCGCTGCATCCAGTCACGGCCGCACCCACCAGAAGTCCGGCGGCGGACAGCAGTTGCCGTCGGGTGGGCACGGAGATCCTCCGGAACGGTCGGGCTGCGGGACGGAAAGGCGCCTGGCCGGCGGCCCGGGTCGGGCCGCCGGCCAGGTCACGGTACTGCGGTCAGTGCTGCGAACGGCCGAGCGCACGCACCGTCCATCCCGCCGATCGCCACGCGGCCATGTCGAGGGTGTTCCGCCCGTCGATCAGCACCGGCTCGCGGACCACCTTCAGCAGGCGGCCGGCGTCGAGCTCCCGGTACTGCGTCCACTCGGTGAGGTGCAGGACGAGGTCGGCCCGCTCGCACGCCTTCTCGATGTCCAGCGCGTAGTCGAGCGTCGGGAACTGGGCGCGGGCGTTGTCGATCGCCTCGGGGTCGTGTACCCGGACCTGACCGCCCTGCAGCTGGATCGCGGCCGCGATGTTCAGCGCGGGCGAGTCCCGCACGTCGTCGCTGTCGGGCTTGAAGGCGGCGCCGAGGATCGCGACGTTCTTACCGAGGAACGACCCTCCCACCAGCTCGCGGGCCAGGTCGACGGTGCGCTGGCGACGCCGCATGTTGACCTCGTCGACCGCCTTGAGGAAGGAGAGCGCCTCGCCGACGCCGAGCTCGCCGGCGCGGGCCATGAACGCGCGGATGTCCTTCGGCAGGCAGCCGCCGCCGAACCCGACGCCGGCCGAGAGGAACCGCCGCCCGATGCGGGTGTCGTGCCCGATCGCGTCGGCCAGGGTGACGACGTCGCCACCCGCGGCGTCGCAGACCTCGGCCATCGCATTGACGAACGAGATCTTCGTGGCGAGGAACGAGTTCGCCGCGACCTTGACCAGCTCGGCCGTCGCGAGGTCGGTGCTGATGTACGGGCAGCCGGCCGTCAGCATCGGCGCGTAGACCTCGCGCAGCATCGCGTCGGCCCGTTCGGAGGTCACGCCGACCACGAGCCGGTCCGGGCGGAGGGTGTCCTGGACCGCGAAGCCCTCCCTCAGGAACTCGGGGTTCCAGGCGAGCTCGGCGTCGACCGCCGGGTTCAGCTCGGCGATGCGCCCGGCGAGCCGGGCCGCCGTGCCGACCGGGACCGTCGACTTGCCGACGACGAGGCTGCCGTCGCGCAGGTGCGGCGCCAGCCCGTCGACGACCGCGTCGACGTACTTCATGTCGGCCGCGTAGGAACCCGGCTGCTGCGGGGTGCCGACACAGACGAAGTGGACCTCGCCGAACTCCCCGGCCTCCTGCAGCGAGTCCGTGAAGCGGAGGGACCCCGCGTCGACGGTCCGGCGCAGGAGTTCGGGCAGGCCCGGCTCGAAGAACGGCGGCCGGCCCTCGGACAGGGCGGCGAGCTTGCGGGGGTCGACGTCCACGCCGAGCACCTCGTGGCCGGAGTCGGCCATGCAGGCGGCGTGGACGGCGCCGAGGTAGCCGGTGCCGATGACGGTGATGCGCATGGTGTGTCCCTGGTGGTCAGGTGGCGGGGTAGCCCGAGGGGTTGAGTCGCTGGAAGCGCCACGCGTCCTCGCACATCGCGGTGAGGTCGCGGGTGGTCCGCCAGCCCCACGCCCGCTCGACGCGGCCGGGATCGGCGATGAGCATCGGGACGTCGCCGGAGCGGCGGCCCTCCATGCGGTAGGGGATCGGTCGCCCGACGGCGCGGCCGAACTCGGCGATCAGCTCCAGGACGGAGGCGCCCCGCCCGGCGCCGAGGTTGAACACGCGCAGACCCGGCTCGTCGTCGAGGTGGTCGAGCGCGACCCGGTGTCCGTCGGCGACGTCGACGACGTGGATGTAGTCCCGGATGCAGGTCCCGTCCGGGGTCGGGTAGTCGTTACCGAAGACGGGCAGCTCGTCGAGCCGTCCGACGGCGACCTGGGCCATGTAGGGCAGGACGTTGTTCGGGACGCCGGTCGGATCCTCCCCGAGCATGCCGCTGGGGTGCGCGCCGATCGGGTTGAAGTACCGCAGCGCGATCACCGACATCTCGGGGTACCGCACGCATGCGTCGCCCAGCAGCTGCTCGCAGATGTACTTGGTGCGGGCGTAGGGGTTTGTGGGCCCGGCCGGGTCGTCCTCGTCGAGCGGGACCTTGCTGGTGTCGCCGTAGATCGAGCACGACGACGAGAACACGAGCCGGTGCACGCCGTGGTCGTTCATCGTGCGTAGCAGGGCCGTGGTGCCGCCGATGTTGATGTCGAAGTAGTCCAGCGGGATCCGCACCGACTCGCCGACGGCCTTCTTGGCGGCGAAGTGGATCACGGCATTGATGTCGTGGTCGACGAAGACGGCGTCGAGCGCCGCGCGATCGCGCAGGTCCGCGTGGTGCAGGGTCAGCGGGCGGCCGGCGAGCTTCATCACCGCGTCGACCGCGCCGGGCGAGCTGTTCGAGAAGTCGTCGACCACGACGACCTCGTGGCCGTGGTCGAGCAGTTCGACGCAGGTGTGGCTGCCGATGAAACCGGCGCCGCCGGTTACCAGAACGGTCTCGGGCATAGTGGTTCCTTCCGGTCCCGGCTACCAGCCGAAGACGGACACGAAGTAGGCGGGGTACCGGGCGACGGCGACGGCGACCGGGGCGACGGCGAGGCAGGCCACGATCAGCGGCACCGCCGCGGTCTGGCGAACGGCGGAGGCGAACCGTCGCCCCGCGATGCGGGCCGCCTCCTGCGCATGGAGCAGCGGGACGGCGATGCCGACGCCGGCGTAGGTCACCCCGGCGAGCAGACAGAGGAAGACGTAGCCCGCAGCCTGGGTGAAACTCTCGGCGTAGAGCGAGGCGCCCGACATGACGAGCGTGACCAGCACGTACGGCAAGATCAGCCGGAGCGGCAGCGGTTCGAGCCCGCCTGCACCCTTGGGCGTGACCTTGAAGGTCGTCGGCCGGGGCCGGATCTTGTACAGGATCCCGACGGCGACGCCCCGCGCGATGTACGGCCACCGGGTCAGGCAGTACAGGTAGTTCTGCCAGCTGATCAGCGGCGCATCGGCCGGCCGGAGGAGGCCTCGTCGCTTGAGGAGCATCGCCAGCACCAGGACCCAGATCGAGATCGACCACCAGTGCAGCAGGAAGCCCACGTAGTCGACGTTGATCCACGGCACTCCGAGGACGGCGGCGATCGGAGCCAACGTGAGTCCGCCGACGGTCGTGAGGGCCAGCAGCGAGTAGAAGATGAGCGCGTAGACGAACCGGATCCGCAGCCGCCAGGGCAGCCGGGGCAGGTGGCGGGGGACCAGGCCCAGCATCACGACGGTCAGGCTCCGGGACCACTGGAACTCCTGGACCAACATCGCGGAGAAGGTCAGCGGCCCGTCGCCGTGCGCGTGGGCGTCGATGGCGAACGCGCCCTGCCAACCCGCCGAGTTGAGCAGGAAGGTGGTGGAGAAGTCCTCGGCCAGTTCCGGGCCGAGGCCGCCGATCTGCCGTAGAGCCTGCGTACGCACCGCGTAGTGCGAGCCGATGCACACCGGCGCGAGCCCCGCGCTGTGCCCGAGCTGTGCCGGCCCGTGGAAGGTCGCCTCGCGGTGCAACCGACCCATCGCGGACCACGACCGGTCCACATTGGTGTCACAGACGCTGGGGGCGGATACGTAGCCGATGGCGTCGTCGGCGAACGGGCGCACCATCTCCGCGAGGTAGCCGGGTTCCGGCTTGTGGTCGCAGTCGAGCTGGGACACCACGTCGTAGTGCTCGTACCCGTAGTGGTCGTAGAAGTAGGCGAGGTTGCCCTCCTTGACCTTCGTCCGACGCGGCCAGGAGTCACGGTGGTACGACGTGACGCCCTGGCGGGTCGAGATCCGCACGCCGTGCTCGGCGCACCACCGCCAGATCTCGTCGGTCGGCGCCTCGTCACAGAGCCAGACGTCGTAGGGATGGGGGTAGTCCTGCGTGAGCATCGCCTGCAGGGTGGCCTTCGCGACCTCGAACGGTTCCGACGGCGCCCGCGTGACGACGAAGGCCACCCGCAACGGCGGCACCCCGATCCGGGGCGAGATCCGCTTGAGCCTGTTGACCCCCACCATGAAGTAGATCGGCAGGCAGGACAGGTAGACGAGCAGGCAGCTGTTGATCGCGAGACCCACCCAGGTCACGCGGTGGCTCGGCTGGAACCACCAGACCCAGAAGTAGACCAGGCAGGCGACCCAGCCCGCCGACAGCAGGGCGACGACCACGCGGTCACGCGTCGACAGGACCGGCACGAACGACCTCGGGTCCACTCTGCGGCGCCGGTTGCGGCGGCGGTCGAAGGCCGGGCCGTCCCGATCGATCCGCGTGATCTGTCCCTGCGACAGCTCGGTCACGGCCTCGTAGGGATCGGTCGGCGGCGCCGGAGCGGTCGTGACGGGCGGCACGATCCGGAGGCGGGTCGTGACCGCGGTGGACAGGTCGTCTCGAGCCTGTGCGGCCGACTGTCGGCGCGCGGCTCCGTGCATCGGATGGCCCTCTCGGGTCGGGAAGGACGGGACTGCGGGACGACCGCGGCCGGGGTCGGGGAATGCGCTGGTCATGGTGCCGATGACGGGCGGTGCGGCCGGGTCAGGCCACTGCCGCCCGTGTCGTCCCGACGGCAGCCGGACCGACCTGCGCGGGAACCTCGACGGTGGGGGCGCCGTCCATCTGGCCACCGGCGATGGCCGGCCGGGCGGCCACGACCTCGTCCAGGTTCTGACGGAAGTAGTCGACGGTGAGCTGTAGGCCCACCTCGGCCGGGATCTCCGGGTTCCAGTCGAGGACCTCCTGCGCCCGGGTGATGACGGGCCTGCGGCGGGTCGGGTCGTCGATCGGCAGGGGGTGGTACTCGATGGGCGAGTCCGAACCGGTGATCCCCAGGACGAGCTCCGCGAGCTCGCCGACGGTCCGCTCTACCGGGTTGCCCAGGTTGACCGGACCCGCGTCGGTGGATTCGATCATCGCGACGAGACCGGCCACGAGGTCGTCGACGTAGCAGAAGCTGCGGGTCTGGGTGCCGTCGCCGTAGATGGTCAGCGGGTCCCCGTTGAGCGCCTGGGCGATGAAGCTGGTCACCACGCGTCCGTCGTGCGGCCGCATGCGGGGACCGTAGGTGTTGAAGATGCGGACGATCCCGGTGTCGACCCCGAGCGTCCGCCGGTACGCCGAGGTCAGCGCCTCGGCGAAGCGCTTGGCCTCGTCGTAGATGCTGCGCGGGCCGATGGGGTTGGCGTTGCCCCAGTACGACTCCGGCTGCGGGTGCACGAGGGGGTCGCCGTAGATCTCGCTGGTCGACGCGAGCACGAAGCGGGCGCCGTTGGCCTCGGCCAGGCGCAGCGCGTTCTCGGTCCCGCGGCTGCCGACCGCCATCGTCTCCAATGGACGGCGGTGGTAGTCCGGCGGCGAGGCCGGGCTCGCGAGGTGGGCCACGGCGTCGACCGGACCGGGGACGGTGAGCTCCGCCGACACGTCTGCGACGACGAGCGAAAAACGGGAATTCACTGTCAGATGCTGGACGTTCCCGGCACGGCCGGTCGACAGGTCGTCGACGCAGACGACGGTGTCACCGCGTGCAATCAGGGCGTCACAGAGGTGCGATCCGAGGAATCCGGCGCCGCCGGTCACCACAATTCGCATGACTTCTCCAGGGCAGGGGGAATGGGCGTGAGCGTGCTGATTCGGGGAGCGGACGCGGACGGCGTCGTCGCGTTGCGGCATGGCTCGGTGCGCCACGCTCAGTCGTTACGTCGGGTGGTGTCGATCACACTCAACCCGTGTCTTCGCAGCGCACGGCGCCTGGATTGTTACAGAGGCGTTGACGCTGCGTGTTAATGTCGTCGCAGTCCTGTCGGGGCCGACCGTGCGCGACCGTCGAGATCATCAGAACAGTGGATGGAAGGGTGGGGATCGGTAACGATCTCCGCCGGACCGGCGAATATGAGCGTATTCGCGGGTCAGTCGTCCGCGGACGTCTCCCATTGCGAGCACCCCGTGATGCACGGTTCTCAGGCAGTGGGAAACGTCGAGGAAACATCCGTTCCCCTCGTCCGCCCCGGAGGAGACCCGCATGGCCCCGCCCACGGGCACCCGCGCCGAGATCGTCCGCCGGATGCTCGACTCGGTCCCTCCAGGACTGTCCGTCCTGGACGAGAAGTCCGCCGGCCTGCTCTCCAGCTCGACCGACGAGCTCGAACGGATCTCCGGAGGGACCGCCGAGCACGACCGGTTCCGAGCAGTCGTCCGACGGGGCGTAGCCGGTCTGCGGCCCCTCGATCTCGCCGGGGAGACGGTTCTCGTCACCGGCGGAACGGGGTGCATCGGTACCGCGCTCCTCGAGCAGCTCGCCGCGACACCACACCGCCGGATCGTCAGCCTCAACCGCGGTATGACTCGTCCTCGACACCTCGTGCCCGGAGTCGAGTACCAGCAGGTCGACGTCCGGTCGGCCGACGACGTCGGTGCCGCGTTCCGCCGGATCCGGCCCGACGCCGTCTTCCACCTGGCGGCCGTCCGCGACCCGGGTGCGGCGGAGCGCGAGGTGCGCCGGACCGTGGAGACGAATGTCCTGGGCAGCCGGAACGTGTTCCGGGCGGCCGAGGAGGTGCGAGCGGGCCGGCTCGTGTTCGCCTCGACCGGCAAGGCGGTGCGCTACTTCACCCGCGACGTCTACGCCGCCACGAAGAAGATCGGCGAGGCTCTGCTGTCGGGGGTGACTCTCCCGGTGACCTCGGCCGTGCGGTTCACACACGTCGTGGACAACAGCCTCATCCTGGGCAAGCTGCGCCAATGGTGCGAGGGCGGCACGATCCGGCTGCACTCACCCGACATCGCCTTCTACGGCCAGTCGGCCCTCGAGTCCGCGCAGCTGATGGCGGCGGCGGCCGAGCGGTCCGGCTTGGTGACGCTGCGGAACCTGCAGTGGCCCTTCTCGTTGCTCGACCTCGCCCTGGGCGTTCGCCGTGAGGCGAGCAGCAGTGCCCCGATCTACTTCTGCGGGTACGAGGCGGGCTACGAGGCCGGCGTACACCCTGCGTCCTATGACCCGGGGACGGCGGGCGACGCCGGCCCTCTGATCAATGCGCTCGAGTCGTACTCGTGCGACTCGATTCTTTCTGATCAGGCGAACCGGATCGGCCTGCGGGGACGGCAGTCCGAGGCGGTGAAGGTGCGCATTGCGGAACTCGTGTCGGCGTGTGGCGACGGCGCGTCCGACGCCCGGCTTCGTGTGGTGCTGGCGGAGGCGACGTGGTCCGCCCTTCGGGCCTGCCTCCACTCGGCTCCGGCCGACGATCTGCAGCGTCTCGGGCGCTTCGCCGCGTCGGCCCACCCGGGTCGGGCAGCCCATCCCGACCACCTCCTGGTCGACGACGTCATCGCCGAGGCGGTCCGGCCGAGCGGTCTGGCCGCGGGAGTCTGAAGGCTCAGGTTCCTGGTTTGCGTGCGACCAGCCGCTCGACCACGCCGAGGGCGAACCGCTCGCGTCGCTCGACCTGCAGTCCGGCCGCGAGGACGTGGTCCAGCGGACGTCGCCGGAAGTGCTCACCGCCGACGGGGATCGAGATCCATTCCGTCATGCGCTGCACGAGCCGGACGACCGCCACGGACGACGCGACGTGGTCGGCGAGGAGGAGCCGGCCGCCCGGGCGCAGCACGCGCACCATCTCGTCGACCGCTCGCCGATCATCGGGGATGCTGCAGAGCACGAAGGTGCACACGACGGTGTCGACGGACGCGTCGGGGAGGTCGAGGTGCTCGGCGTCGCCCACCCGGAGGTCGGCGTCGAGGCCCAGCCCCGCGGCACGTTCCTGCGTCGCCTGGATCATCGCCGGGCTCAGGTCGATGCCGGTCAGCCGGACGTCGGACGAGTAGTGGGGCAGGTTCAACCCGGTTCCCACACCGACCTCGAGGACCGTGCCCGCCGCCTGCGCGCAGACCCAGGCTCGGCAGTCGCGGAAGAGCACCTTGTCCAGTCGGCGCATCGACCGGTCCGTCGCGTCGACGCTCCCGTCCCAGCACCGCGCCCATCGCGCCCTCTGCCTGTCCGTGACCATCCGCCCACCTCCCTCGTCCGCGCCGGATCCTTTCGTGCGCGACACGCGCAGGTGCCTCCGGGGAGGGCAGCCCCGGGAACGACCTGCCGCGTGTCAGCCGGCAAGATCCACCTTCGTCACGGACCCGTCCGCGTTGTACTGGTAGCCGTAGCGCCCGTCGGGACTCACGACGAGCTCCGCCGCCACCGCTCCCACGGGGATCGTCCTGGTGACGATCGCCCGTGCCGTGTCGACGACCAGGAGCGAGCCCGCAGCGTCCGCGACGTAGAGGATGGCGCCCTCCGGTGCCCAGGCGAGTGCTCGTGGCCCGGTCGGGACCTGCACCGACGCGGTGGCGGCGCCGCCCGGCCACTCGAGCACGGCGACGGTCGCCCCGGTCGCCACGGCCAGCTGCTGCCGGACGCCGGTCTCCCTGATCGCGATGACCGCGGGAGGACCGGGCAGGGGAATGGTGGTCCCCACGGCGCTGTCCGCGAGTGTCACTCCGAGGGCCGCCGTGTCGGCGTTCGCGAGGAACCAGGCCCGGCCGTCGAGCCCGACCCGTAGCCAGTCCGCCGCGAGGGGCGATGGCGGAGTCGTGACGGTGCCCGTGCTCGTGTCGACGAGCGCGACCGCCCGGCGCCCGGGAAGGGCGGCGACCAGTTCCGGTCGTCCCGGGACCGGCCGGACGGAGGCAGCGGCAGCGGGGAGCTGAAAGCGGCCGACCTCTGACCGTGCCACGGGATCGAGCACGACGACGGCCGGTACGGCGCCGCCGAGGCTCGCGAACACCTGTGACCCGTCCAGGGAGACCGAGAGGGCGCGGACCTCGCCGCCCGTGACCGGGATGGTCACTCCGCCAGCGAGGTCGGTGGCCGGGAGCGCACGCACCCCACCCGTCGCCGCCAGGTAGAGCGTCGCGCCGTCGGGGGAGAGGGCGGAGCGGTCGGTCCCGATGGCGCGGAACGATCCGGCACTGTCGGCGCCCCGGGCCGGTGGAGCCGCCGCGACGGCCGCGCCGCCCGTCGGCCCGCTGTTGACCTGGCCGACCACCGCCGCGCCACCGACGATCACGAGCGCGGCCGCGGCGGCGAGGAGCGCGAGGTGGCGTTTCTTCCGCCGGGCCCCGGCCGCGGACGGAGCCGACCGGTCACCCGCAGCCCCGAAGGGCGGCGGAAGGTCCGGTGTCCCGATCCGCACGGTCGGAGGGGGCAATGGTGCGCCCGCCGGAGCCGAGGGAGGCGGCGGGGAATGCGGCACCGTGACCGCGGCTTCGGGCGGCGGGAGCGCCGGACGGGGCGGCGGACCGGCAGGCCGTCGCGCCGCCGTCGGCACGGGGGGGTGGAGCCACGACCAGTGCAGCCGGTCGAGCGACTCCGGCGGCAGCCCGGCGGCGACGTCCTGGGGCCGGGGATCCTCCCAGAACACCGGTCGGACGAACCCCTCCCGTCCGAGGCGCAGCGCGTACTCCCATTCGTCGCGCACATGCTCGGACCGCATCGCGTTGTGGGACCAGAAGAGCTGGAAGACGTCCGCCTCCTCGATCAGCTCCCGCAGCCGCGGCTCCCACCGCTCCCCGGCCCGCAGCGCCGCGGAGTCGACGATGTACCGGTCCCCGATCACCGACACCGCCGACGACACCGCCCGCACGATGTCCGCATCCCGGTGCGAGTACGAGGCGAAGATCTTGCGGTACCGGACCGCGACGTCGCGCTCCCGCGGCGGCGTCGCGGCCTGCCGGCCGCGGGTCACCGCGATCCGGAAGGTGACCTCGCCGATGAGCACCACGCCGAGGAAGATCCGCACCCCGCCGCTCAGGGACCGGCCGACCGCCCGCTCCGACGCCCGGATGCGGAACTCGACCTTGTGCACGGCCTCCTCCCAACGGAAGGCAGCCGACGGCGGGTTGACCTCGCCCTCCCGCAGCCAGGGCTCGACCACGATCTCGTCGCCGTGGGCCAACCGCTGCGCGGCAGGGGCCGCGACCGACCCGTACGGCTCGGAGCGGTCGGCGACCGCCCGCTCGGCGGCCTTCTGCACGAGGTGCGTCGGGTCCACCGTCTCCCCGGAGTCGGGGTCGACGACGGCGTCGGTCTTGTGGGCGAAGAGCAGCAGTGGGGTCCAGGTCTTCGCACTGACGGTTGCGGGCCGGTGGACGGTGAACTGGACGTCGTCGTCCCACGCCACGGGCTCCGCCTCTGCGAGCACCACCCGGTCGTGCTCCGCGAGCACCGCGGCGCCTCGTGCGGCGACGATGTCCGGCTCGCCCGGGAAGCAAAGGACCGAGGCGGGAAGGTGCTGCTCCAGGAGTTCGCGCAGGAGCGGTGTGCGGGACCATCCGCCGACGACGGCCACGCACCGCAGCCCGTCGCCGCGGCCCTCGGGAAATCCGGCTGCCCGCAGGGTCGCCATGAGTGCGAGGACCGCGCTGCTGATCGGCAGCGCCAGGACCATCTCGAGCTGCCGGCGGTCCAGGTGGACCTCGCCGCCGACGCCGACGACCGTTGTGTCGGCTGCGGTCGTCAGCTCCTCCCGAGCGCGGCGCACGGCGGAGACCGACAGCTCGACGTCGGGACCGAGTCGCCGGCGCAGCGTCTCGTCCGCCCCGTCGGCCCCGGGCGAGGTCTCCGTGGACAGGACCTCGAACCGACCGGCGCGCCGCACGACGACGGCCGTGGTGCACTGCGTCGCACCGGCGTCGAGTACGGCGACGGAGCGCGCGTCGCCGGCCTCCTCGGTGGCGGCGAGGTGCGCGGCCACGGCCTCGTGGGTCGTGACGATCCGCGTCGCGGGCAGGTCGAGGAGGCGCACCGCGGCGGCGAGCCTGTCCCGGTGCGCCTCGTCCCACGAGGTCGGGTGGGCGATCACCGCCGCGTCCGGCGGACCACCCTCCCGGTCCGAGACGACGTCGACGATCGTCCGGAGGAGACGGACGAGGGCACCGGGCGGGGCGTCGTCGCCGAGCGGCCGGATCGGCCCCTCGGGCTCACCGAGAACGGCCTGTGCGTGCTCGTCGAGCCGGTAGCGGGTGGGCACGACGGCAGCCACGCCGGCCAGGACGACGGCGTCGGTGATCCCCTGTCGACACACCGCCGCGGCCACCGTGGACATGCCGATGTCCACGCCCAGCGCGTAGCCCTCGCGGTCCACCGACTCCCCTGACCTTCGACGCACGTGTCACCAAGGTCGCGGAGAGTGTCCGGCGCGTTACGCAGCCCGGCGATGCTTCTGACGGTGCGTAGTTGTCCATACGCACATCCCGCACCCCGGACTGTGCCGTCAGGCCGATGACGGCGGCGTCCGGCGCTGACATCGTTGTACCGCGTGGTCCGGACCACAGCACCACCCTGAAGGCGTCGTGCGGCATCGTCGTGGCCGGCACGAGGTCTGTGGTCTCCTGTCCAGAGTCCCCGCGTCGCATCACGCCAGGAGGAGAAGGGCCGTCGTCACTGCCGCGACGGCGCCGGTGATCGGCGGCGGTAGTGCTTCGGCGAGCCGGGCGAGTTGCCGGATCGACAGCCCGCACAGCTGCTGCAGACGGATCACGGCACCCGCGACCGCGGCTCCGTACTCGTAGGCGACGAGGGGCGGCCGCGCGCCCCGCGAGCGGAAGCCGGTGCTGATCCAGTACTCGGGCAGAAGGAGCACGCCCGCGGCCACGACGGCCACATCCTCGGTCATGCGCGCGATGACTCGGAGAGAGGTCGGGAGCACCCGGCTTCCCACGAGCGCGGCCGCCAGGCCGACGAGAACCACGAGCAATAGCCCCTGGAGGAAGGCGATCATTGTTTCCCGTCGGCCGGGCGCGACTGGTCGGGTATCGGTATGGGTGGATGCTCCGGCGGCCTGATGAAGCGTTCGACGGAATCCTTCAACAGCTGCAGTGCCACTCTGGCCTGCTCGTCGATCTCCCACCTCTCGATCACGCCCGATTCCAGGAGCCTGCTGACGAACTCGGTCGCGTGCCGCCAGTTCTCGTGGCGCTCCTCCCGGAGGATCTCGACCACCTTCGCGACGTCATCGGGGTTGTGGGCGACCTGCAAGGCAACCTGTGCCAGCTCGCCCTCCGCGAGGAGCACGCGGTAGCGATCCACCCGCGCGCCGAGCACGTCGTCGCTGTTCCGTTCCTGGAGGACACGGAGCCGGTGGGTCCGGTCCTCGAGCTCGATCCGGTGGCCGATCTCGTCGATGCTGGTCCGCTGACGGACGGAGGTCGCATTCATCGTCAGCCGCAGATAGACGGACGTCCGCAACCCGTAGACGCTCCCGACGTCGTGCCGTCGCGCCTCGTCGAGCGCCGCGATCTCGGCCTCGGCGACCGCCTCCGCAGGAAAGCGGCGCGTGACGGTCCCGAGGACCTCCTCCAGCGGAGCGGTCAGGACCTCCCGGATGTCGCGGACGGCATCCTGCACGACGAGCATCGGGTCCGTCACCCGCCATCGCACGCTCGCCTTCGCGTGGAACGCATACGTGTCCCCCTTGGACGGCAGGTCGAACTCGATCGTCGTGTGCCGGAGGCCGGTGTCGACCTCGTAGACCGTCCCGGCGCCGGCCCAGAACAGCTCGCCCGCGGTCGGTCGGGCATGGGGCTCGAACAACCGCGAGCGGCCCTTCGCGTCAATGATCACCAAGGCCACCCGAGCGCTCGGGTGTGGCCGGGACCGGAGTGCGGAGAACCGGGTCTGGTGCCGCTCGCGCAGGACGGGGTCCGCGCCCTGCAGCGCAGACGGCGAATTCGATCCGCCCGCCACGGCGTCCGATCGGTGCGGCCGAGACGTTCCCTCCACCGCGTCCCGGTCCGATCGATTCTCACGGGGCTTCTGGTCATCCGGCGTCTTCCCGTCGGGCTGGGTCATGCCGAGGCGCCCTCTCGTGACGCCGTGGCCGCGATCGCTGCGGTGATGCGCTCCGCAGAGCGGGGGGACAGGGGGTCCGCCCACCGACGCCGACGGCTGTCCACGGCATGGAGCAGCCGCCGTCGATCGCGCTCCCCGTCGACCAGATGCGGCACCAGTCCCAGGAAGGCGTCGAGTGTGGCGGGATCATCCTCGGCGATCTGCCACCACGAGCCGATGGAGTTCATGAGGACCGATCCCGCGAAGCGTTCGGACAGGACCGAGCGGAGGATGTCACCGACGGGCTCCCACAACCTCCCGTCCTCGTTCGGCAGGCCGAGAAGGATCGGCCACCGCCGGCGATCGGCCTGTGTCCGCGGCTGGTCGCCGAACACCTCCGTGTCGCTGCCGATCGACGACATCCGCAGTCCGGCCATGAGCACGACGCACTGCTGACCGAGTTCACGCACGCTCGGACGCTCGTGGCTCAGCCAATCGCGCACCTTCCGGAGCACCGCATGGCGGTCGTCTGCGTTGGCGAAGAGCCGTGCTGCGCTGAGCGCGCTCACGAGGCGCAGGTCCCAGACTTGCGCGGCATGCCGGCCGGGCACGTCGTCGGGCGCGATCAACTCCCATGGTGTGCCTATCACCCGGAGCTCCTCGAAGGATCTGTCGATCGAGCGCTTGCCGATCCCGTAGCCGAGGCAGCGCGCCGCTGTCCAGCGCAGGGCCAGCTCGTCCGAGCGGCGCCACCGCCGCAACTGCGCCTCGACGACCTCGCGCGTCCGCTCGTCGAGAGCAGCGTGATCGAGCGCCAGGGCGGCGAAGGTCCGCCGTCCGATCCACGTCTCGTCGTCCGCGTCGTCATCGTCTGGTGTGTCGCGGTCCGGATCATGTGCCCTCGCGGGCGGGCGCACCTCGGCGGCTCGGGCGATGAGAGCCGGGAACGTGTGGGTGAAGTCCGCAGCAGCCAGCAGGCCCGCTGCCTGGGCCGCCCGGTTGCGCACGAGGGCCTGCGGGTGGGCGGACAGCCGCCACAGCCACTCCACGACCGGTTCGCGAAGGGGAAGGTGCCGCTGCCACACGTACGTCAGCAGAACCGCAGGCGTCCGTCGGTCCCGGTACCGGACGACCTGCGACGGCACCGGCACACCGTCCATCGTGACGTCACCTTCCGCGGTCTCGGCGTCGAGTGCTGCCAGGACCGTGTCGTCGGTCTCGGACACCACGGGGCGGCCGAGCGTGGGTGCGTTCCCGCCGGCGTGGACCAGCAGGTCTGCGAGGTCGGCCGCTGCGGTGCTCATGATGTGCAGCGGGAGGTCGTCGAATACAGCGAGAGCCATCCGGAGCGCAGCGGTCCTGAGCCTGCGTTCCGTGACGTCGCGACGCACCGATTCGCCGAGGTCGGCGAAATACTCGGCGATCCGCCGGGACAGGAACCCGGCCGCGGCGGTGCGCAGTTCCTCGAGCGTCAGCCGCTCCTTCATGTGATCGACCAGCAGAAGTGCGAGCCCCGCGATCTCGGCCGGGCGAGGCGTGGGGCCCAGAGCCTCCCGGACCTCTGGTGCCTCTGCACACCTCAGGAGTTCGTCCACAGTCATGATGTCGTCCGGACGGCGATGAAGCTCGAGGAGGCCCTGCAGGAGCGCCTCGTAGGGCGGCGGGGCGCACTCCAGGAGGTAGTCGCCGAGTGCGTGGAGGACGGCCGGAGTCGGGGGCGCCACCAGGACGAAGTACCCTCGGCGGCGCTGCAGGAGGGCGGCGAGGCGGTCGGCCTGGGCCTCGGTGGGTGGAAGGCGTCGCTCCGTGATCTCGGCCAGGGTGCCGGTGCCTTCGGCGATCGTCTGCTCGTCGACGTCGCCGAGGTCGGTTCCCGGCCCCAACCGGAAGACCTTGCCCTCGCTCACCGTGTCGAGCAGGTGGAGCCCGGTGGTCGCGCGGCCGCTACCGGGATGCCCGACGAGGACGAGTAGCCGCCGCGCATCGAGGGCGGTGAGCATCTCGTCGTACCCCGGCACGGCCACGTACTGCTCCCGGAGCAGCTCCAGCCGTTCCTCCCGGACCTGACCGGCCTCGGCCGCACGCTGCCGCGGGCCACCGACGTAGATGCGGTCGCCCACGTGGACCCGCTGATCACGACCGCCGGTGATCATGGCGGTGGCAATGGGACGGAGGGCTTTCCGACCGCGGAGGAGCTGAGCCTGGTCGGCGTCGTCCTGCAACGCCTTCCGGTCCGTGCCCGTGGCCGGCGCAGAGCCGTCCCCGATGCCGCTCGACGAGGCTCCTGGGTTTCCCCCGGCAGGACCGGGAGCGGGCGCTGACGGCGCAGCAGGGGCCTGCTCCGAGTCATCGGGCGTGCTCATCGTTCTCCCGGACCATAAATGTGACCGATGTGGACGGAGCCGTGATCGCGCTGGATCACCACGGGGCCACTGTTGTGCTGCACGGACCAATCCGGGCTGGGTTCGCCGTTCCCCCGGGGGCGTTCCGAACGTCCGGCCGGTAACGGTGGACAGACCGAACGGCCCGCGACGGCGATCCAGCACGTGCGGCCGTCGGCAGCGTCTGCGGCGACCTCGCGGAATGACCGGAGGGGCGGGAAGAAGCCCGAGGAGGCTACGGCTCGTTCGTGGAAGGCGTGCGAGATCGCCACGACCGTCGAGGCACCGTGCACGCGGTGCATCAGTGCGGTCGCGCGACAACCTGCAAGCCGCTCGGCGAGCCGGCTCGGAGTGGCTCCGCCAGTGTGGTCGACGTCCGCTCCGACGCTGCACCTCGCCTTCTCGTGCCGCGTGAACGAATGCAGGTCGTCCAGAAGCAGCCCGGCAGCGGACACGTCGTCGGCCCGAAGGGTCACCTCCCGCTCGTACACCTCGCAGCTACCCTCGAGGAGGCTCTCCGTCACCACCTCGGCATCCGCCGGCGCCTTCGTGGTGAGGACCTCCGCGGCCCTTCGCCGTGTCCAAGGGGAGCCTCCCGACACGGTGATGTGGAGGACGATCCGTGGCGTCGGGTCGTCGGGGGCGAGCCGAGGGACCGGGCGGAGCTCAGGAGACACGATGGCCGGCTGACCGGTGAGGAAGCGTAGGAGCCGCGTCACGCCCTCCACCGTGAAGCTCTCCACGCGGTACTCCGTCACCACACCTGGCTGGAGCGTGTAAGGGACGTCCGCAGTACTCGTGCCGGGGAGGAGCACCGTCAAGAACTTCCGCCGGGCGCCTGCCTGGTCCCGGTAGAGCTCGGACCGGATGAAGCGGGCCTCCCACTGCACCCCGAGCCCCGGGCCGGCCTCGTCCTCCTCTCCGACGTCGGACTCGAACCGGCGACGGTAGGCGGGCGACGCGATCAGCAGGACGTGATCAGCGGTGCGGACCTGCTCCCGGGTCCATGTGGACCAGTCCTGCGGTTCCTCGTCGGCCACTCGATCGAACACGGCGTCGACACCGTTGTGCCGCAGCAGCTCCCACAGCCGTCTGACGTCCGCCTCGTGCTCGGGCACACCATGCGCGTACGAGATGAAGACGCGCACGGACCGATCGCCTCGATCGTCCACCACACTGCTCCCGACCTCGCCACGGCCGATCAAGGCCGCGGCGAACCCCCCTGCCGCCTCCCACGCCGACGGGCCCCCGCTCGTCGAACTGCACCGTCGCATCCCTCGTGAGGGCACGGAGCGAGATCGTGGTGTCACAGATCGTGGCAAGTGGAGGGCGCCACGCAAAGGGCCAACAGGTTGACCCGAACATGTGCGAAGTGCGTACCGACGGCGGTACCGCTCGCATACCCTCCTGAAGCGCGAGGTCACCGGTCAGCACTCGTCGGTAGGGTTCGGGCCTACGAGGAGCGGGGGACGCATGGACGAACGGGGTGTTGGTCCGGCGCCCTCTCGACCGGCCGCGGACGACGGCCCCCGGATTGTCGAGATGTCCGGCGAGGATCTCCGCGATGTGCTCGGCGGAGTGGGACTGTCCCGTGTGCGGCCGGTTCTCGTACTCGTCGGCGGCGCGGACGGGATGGACGGGCTCGTCCTCGACCGCACGGGAAGTCTCTTCGGCAGAGTGCTCGTCCCGCTCCTCGACGAGCACGGGATCGCGGTGGTCGACGGCGGCACCGACGCCGGGGTGATGCGCGCCATCGGGCGGGCCCGGTCGACGGCCGGCGGGCGCTTCCCGCTGGTCGGGGTGGCTGCGCACGGCACGGTGGCGCCGGTCGGTGCCGGGACGGCCGATACCGCGGTTCCCGAGCCGCACCACACGCATCTCCTGCTGGTTCCGGGCGACACCTGGGGCGACGAGGCGCCATGGCTCGCGATGGTGGCCGACCTCGTGGCCGGTGATCTCCCGACAGCGACGCTGCTCGTCAACGGCGGGGAGATCGCCTACGCGGACGTGGAGCGCAGCCTCGAGCGGGAGCGCCCCGTGCTCGTCCTGACCGGCACCGGACGCACCGCCGACGCCATCGCCGACGCCATCGCGGGCGGCCCCGCCGATCCACGCGCAGCCCGGATCGCGAGCCGCCGGGACCTCGTCCGGTCCGTACCGATCCAGGCGCCCGGCGAACTCCGGTCCGTGCTCGGGGAGATGCTCGGAGTCACATCCGGCTAGCCGGCGACGAGTCACTCCCCGACACGACGAGGAGATGATCGATGAGACGCCCGGCGCTGCTCGCCCGGTTCCCGAGCCTGCGGCCTGTACGAGCACGGAACAGATCGGTGCTGGCCCCTGCGGTCGCCGCGGAGTATCCGCAGCTTGCGGCGGACATCGAGCTCGCTGACGAGATCGTCGGGCCGGAGTTCGGCGCGGCCGATCACGCCGCGCTGAGGCAGCAGAACCGGTACCGGCGCCAGCAGGTCGTGATCATTCTCGGGACCGCGGTGCTCACCGGGCTGGGCGGGTTGCAGGCCGTGTTCCCGGAAGAGCGGTGGCCGGGGATCATGCTCGCCGTCCTCGGACTCCTGCTGGCCTTCGCAGGCCGTGCCGCAGGCGAGCTCCGCGCGCTCGACACCTTTCTCGACGAGCGGATCAAGGCGGAGCGGCTGAAGTCCGCCTACTTCCGCTATCTGTCGCGCACAGGGCGGTACGCCGACGAGGACCGGACGACCCGGCTGCGACGGGCGGTCGTCGCGATCAAGCGGGGAGAGGAGCCGGTATGAGCGACCGGGACGGGCAGTTCCGCGCGTTGTACCGGCGGATGCGCATCGAGGACCAGCGGAGGTGGTACGCGTCGCGGGCGAGGGAGTACCAGACGGCCCACGACCAGGTCGTCCTCGTCCGCAATGTTCTGCTCATGGCCGCGGCCGTGGCCGGTGTCGTCTCGCAGGCGGTGCACGGGACCGCCCGCGCGGCCTGGGCGATCGGGGCCGCCGTCCTCGGGGCTCTCGCCGGGGCGGTCACGGCGTACGAGTCGTTGATCGGCTTCCCGCAGCTCGCGAAGCTGTACTCCGACGCCGAGCGGAATCTCGAGGAAGCCGGCATCGACTGGGACTTGCCGGGCGCCGACCTCGCGCGCGAGATCGAACGCGTCGAGTGGGTCTTCCGGAGCGAGCGGGGGCAGTGGGGGCAACTCGTGGTCAAGGCCGCGTCGGCGACGGACCCGGCCGGGGAGGAGGGCAACGCGGAGGCCGACCGCGTCGAGGAGCCGCGGTAGCGCCGAGTAGCCGGACAAGTACGCCTACGTATCCCCCTTTGCGTGATCATCGGTCTGGCGCTGCCGCCGAAGCAGCCCGACGAGGCGTCTCACGCACTCGTGTACTCGACGCCGACCGACTGGGCCCCGCCCTCCGAGTACATCTGCAACTGCCACTTCGTGTCACCGAGGACGTCGACGGCCAGCTCCTCCCACTCCCCGGGCTCGCCCAGCGGCGTCCAGGCACCGCATTGCATCGGCCCGCCCCTCGACGGCTGCAGGCAGGCCCGGGCGACAACGGGATACGTCGCCGTCGTCAGCCGGAGAGTGACGTCGCTGCACACCCGGGCGGTGTAGTTCGGCCCGGTCACGACGTACGCGTTCTCGCTGCCTCCGGCGGGCAGCTCCAGACCCCGCGGGACGGCGGAGTCGTGGCACGGATTCTTCGACGCCGCGATCACCGCCGCACGAGCGAGGCTCGGAACGCCCGCCGAGAGGTCGAGGGTGGTGGCCGGCACGGCGAGGAGCCCGAGCGCAGCGAGAAGCAGTACACCGACAGCCAGGCGTCCGCGCGAGCGGGAAGAGGGCGTGGTCATGATCTTTCCTCATGTGGTGCGACGGGCCGGCCGACCCGCCGGCCTGTCGTCGGTGGAGGAGCGTCAGAAAGTGGTGGCGAGGTCCGAGCCCGGGACGTAGCGGTCACAGGCCGTCAGCCCCCGCGCGGCTCCGAGCGCGACGGCGGACGTGCGCTCGGTCAGCGAGCCGTGCGTGCGGTCGGGACCGTTCTCGGAGCTGTCGGGCAGGATCCGCGCGATGTCCGCGACGTCGCGGAGGCGGAACGTGCCGTCGTGGGCCAGTTCGCCGAGGAAGGACCCGCCGATGCAGTCGGCCTGGTTCTCCAGCTCCAGGTCGGTCGCCTCGGGACCTCCACCGGCGAACTGCAGGTGGTGACCCCACTCGTGGGCGACGACGAGCATCGCGGCGGCGTCGCCGTAGCTGCCGTAGAAGGTCCACAGGGCTTCCTCGCCGAGGTAGACCGTCTGGTCCGCGGAGCAGTAGAAGGCGGCGTTCTCGTCGGCCTCCGGGTCCCCGTACCCGTCGACGCAGGAGCTCGTGGCCGACGTACCCCGCTCGAGGATGCGGTACAGCGGGAGCGGCACGTCCGGCCGCATCTGCTGCGCGTAGCGGTTCACCTGGCGGACGGCCTCCGCCCCGAAGGCCGACATCTCGTCGGGGCCGTAGCAGTCGTCGAGCTCGGGGCAGGCGGACCGGACCGGCTGGACGGTGGCGGCACCGATCGGCGGGGTCGGCTCGGCTGCCGTCGCGGCGCCGGCGGTGGCGAGGAAGGCCCCGACGACGGTGGCGGCGACGGCGGCGAAACGGGCGGTGCGGTTCATCTCGGGCTCCTCGGCTCGGGTCGTGCTGACGAGGAGAAGCCTGTCGATCAGCGGCTGCCGGTGGCGGTTCATCCCTGAACCACGAGCGGCGACCGCTGGGCGGGACGGTCGGGGACACACCCGCTACGACCTGCGAGGAGTTGCCGTGGACCGGAAGCCGGCCGAGAACCGTGGCGACCGTGCGTCGCCACGCGGGGGATCAGCCCAGCACGGTCGACGCGCCCGACAGGCGCTGGGCGGTGACGGTCTCGCCGCCGTCCACGGCTTGCAGGGTCCTCGGGTCGAGTGCCGGGGCCGGCTCGCGGACGTCGCCGCGCTTGGCAATACCGACCTGGCTGCCGTCGGGCAGGACGATCCAGCCGATCCGTGTGGAGAGGCCGGCCACGGTGCGCCGGCTCTCGAACAGCCCGGCCTCGCCGAGGGCGAGCTGGGCGGAGAAGGGGCGTTGCACGCCGCCGGCGGTGACGATGCCCAGCGCCGAGCGCTGGTCGAGGGTGGCGGTCACGGCGTTGGCCTCGGTCTTGCCGCGCAGCACCAGCTTGTCGCCGGTGACGGTCCCTTCGAGCCAGGCCTCGACCTGCTTGCCGTCACACAGGTAGCCGGCGGCGCGGCCGTCCTTGATCCCGACGGCGAGGGTGAGCTCGTTGCCGCTGGTCCGGCCGGTGAACACGGCCTCGGTCATGACCGGCCCGGTGGCCGCGGGCGCCGCCGCCGGGGCGAGCGTGGCCGTGACGGGCGCCGGGGTGGGGGCCTGCGCCGCCGGAGCCTGCTCGGTGTTCCCGTTGTCGCGCAGCAGTACCCAGGCGGCGAGCAGGACCGCGATCGCGGCCACTGCAGCGGTCACCGGCAGCAGCCGGCGCCGGTCGCGCGCGGGTCCGGCCGGCGGGGCGGCGGCGGCGGGCGGGTCGAGAGGCCGCGTGGCCTGACGGGTGGCACGGGCCGGGTCGATCAGGTCGGCGTGGACGGGGGCCGCGCCTGGCGCCGCGGGAACCGGCGCGGGGGAGACGTCGGTCTCCGGGGCCGGGACGGGCGAGACGTCGGTCTCGGGCGCCGGGACGTAGGTCGCGACGGCCGCGGGCGCTGCCGCGACCGGTGCCGGCGGCGACGCCGCGGCGAGGGCGGCCCGGGCGGCGCGGGCCAGCTCACCGGCGGTGCCGTAGCGAGAGGCGGTGTCCTTGGCCATCCCGGTGCCGACGACGTCGTCGAACATCGTGAGGCCGGGCACCGCCTCGGACGGGCGCGGCGGCGGGACGTTCATGTGGGCGTGCATGAGCACGGGCAGCCCGTCGCCGGAGTACGGCCGCTTCCCCGTGATCGTCTCGAAGAACACGCAGGTCAATGCGTAGATGTCGGAGCTGTGGGTGACCGCGCCGTCGAACTGCTCGGGGGCCATGTAGGTCAGGCTGCCCAGCAGCGCGCCGGTGCGGGTCAGCGAGTGGCTGCGCCGCGTGGTGGTCGCGCGGGTGATGCCCCAGTCCGCGAGGTAGCAGAAGTCGGCGAGCCTGCCGTCGAGCAGGATGTTCGACGGCTTGACGTCGCGGTGCACCAGCCCACTCTCGTGCGCCTCGTCCAGGGCGCTGGCGATCTGCTCGAGGATCTTCACCGCCCGCTCGACCGGCAGCGGCCCGGAGCGCTCGATCAGGCTGAGCAGGTCGCCGCCGTCGACGAGCTGCATGTCGATGTAGAGCTGCCCGTCGATCTGGCCGTAGCGGTGGATGGTGATGACGTGCGGGTTGCGCAGCTGGGCCACGTGATGGGCCTCGCGGCGGAACCGCTGCTGGAACTCCGGCTCGTCGGCCAGGTGCGGCGCCAGCCGCTTGACCGCGACGTCGCGCTCGTGCTCGGTGTCGAACGCCCGGTACACCTCACCCATCCCGCCCCGGCCGAGCAACTCCTCGAGCCGGTACGGGCCGAACATGTCGAAATCCCCCGCCACACAACGCCGTTCGCCAAGATCGGTGATCTCGTTAGCCGAGATCGTCAATCATGATGAAACCGGCGTAACGACCACCCGCAGCTGCTCGACGGGCCGGGTGCCCGTCCCGTAGGAGGAATTCGTGAACGCGCCCGTCCCCGGCTTCGTCATCGTCCGCTCCGGGACCCGGCGCTGGGCGCTGCGCCCCGGTGATGAGGTGACCTTCGGGCGCGGGGAGGACCGCGACATCCGCATCGGCCACGAGCCGCTCGACGACTTCGTCTCCCGCGACGCCGGCTCGCTCACCGGGCTGCGCGACGGCGTGCTGATCCGCAACACCTCCAAGACACAGGCCATCCGGTTTCTGGCCATGCCAGGCCCCGAGCTGCGGATCCGCCCCGGCATGGCCGTCGGGTCGATGCCCTTCGAGCAGGTCCGTATCGACATCCCCGGTCGCTACGGCGCCGAGTACACGCTGCACCTCGACGCCCGCGGCATGCTGAGCCCACCCGATCTCGGCCCGTTCGAGGAGCCCGTGCGGGACAACGGGCGGGTCACCCGCTACGGCGCCTCGCGCCTGTCCGAGCGAGAGCGGCGCATGCTCGCAGCCCTCTGCGAACCCGTCCTCACCCTCGCCGGCAGCCGGCCGGCCACCTATCGCGAGATCGCCGAACGCCTCGGCGGCACCACCCCCGCCAGCGTCCGCACCGGACTCGACCGGCTCCGCAACCGCCTCAGCGACACCGACGGCATCCCCGGCCTGCGCGGCGACGAGGACTCCTGCGAGACCGCCGGCTACCTCGAAGCGCTCGCGCACTGGGCGATCGACACGGGGGAGATCGACGGACAGGTCGTGGAGGAGGTGCTGGATCCGCTCTGAGGCGACATCTCATCGGCGGGCCGCCGCGGCCGGGAAGTCCTCGACCGCATCACCCGAGCCGAGAAGTGGACGGCCACAAGGCCGCGACGACCTCTCGCCGTCGTCGCACCTCGTCGAAGCGGGTTCGCTGATGCGTGACGCCGATCCGACGGCCCTGACGGTGAGGTGATGCGGGCGGGCTCGGTTCCTGAGCTGCCCCTGTCCGCCTCGGCCTTCACCCGCTCACCGGGCGACGTGGGCGGTGGGCAGGTCCAGAACCGAGCAGTCACACTGGGAGTCGTGGGCAGACACTCCCGGCCGGACCTCGACCCCGAGCGGGCCGACATGTTCCGCCTGCTCTTCGTCTGCACCGGGAACCTCTGCCGCTCCCCGGCCGCGGAGATCATGACCCGCCACCTGCTGGTGGGGAAGCTCGGGGGCCGCGAGGCGGCGCGTTTCGACATCTCCAGCGCCGGGGTGAACGCGGTGGTGGGGGAGATGATGCACCCCGACACCCGCGACGAGCTCGCTCCCTGGGGTCTGGACGGGCCCGCACAGGCCGGTGCCTTTCGGGCCCGCCAGCTGCGCAGCCCTATGGTGCGCCGCTCCGACCTGGTCCTGGGTGCGAGCCTGCGCCACCGCAGTGCCGTCGTGGAGCGGGAGCCGGCCGGACTGAAGAACACGTTCGCGCTGCGGGAGTTCGCCGCCCTGGCCGACGCCGTCGACGAGACCATGCTCCCCGAGGGTGACCCGGTGAAGCGTGCGCACGAGCTGGTGGAGCAGGCTCGGTTGAAGCGCGGGCTCGTGCCGCTCGACCGCGAGGAGCTGTCGGTCGTCGACCCGATCGGCAAGCCCCAGCAGGCGCATCACGACGCCGTCGTGCTGATCACGGACGCGGTCTACCGGATCGTCGAGAAGATCGTTCCGTCGCGCTAATCGGCCCGTCCGCACGAGGCCTGGCTACCACGTCCGGCAGATGCTGACCGTTCGTAGCTGTCCATACGCAGTTCTTGCACCCCGCACTCCGCCATCGTGCCGATGACGGCGGCGGTCCGGCCTGGGACCCTCGACCGGTGGCCAGTAGGGACGCGTGCCGTCCTGCCCGGTCCGCTCGCGGGCGCGGGCAGTGGCTGGCCCGCGCCCTGGGACTCGTGGGCGCGGCCCTGCTGCTGGCCGCCTGCGGTGGGCGGTCTGAGGCCCCCCAACCACTGCCGACCTTCGCGCCGAGCTACGACTGGGCGCTGGTCGCGGACGTGATCGGTGATGATCCCGACGCCCAGGTGTATCGCGCTGTCCGGACCGGGTGCGACCCGGGACAGCAGGCGCTGAATTCCCGTTGGGACCAGCTCACCGGTCCCCGCGAGGTCCTGCTGTTCGCTGCCGCGATCCAGATGTGCCGCGGCGACCAGGCCGGCGCGCTCGCCAGCTATCAGAAAGCCAGCACCTACGGCTGGAACGGCCTCGGCCCTGATCGGATGTCGGGTCGCTGCGCCGTCTACACCGCACTGACCGTGACGTTGAATCGGGTCACGCCGGCCGTCGTCAGTTGTCCGGCAGGTTTGAGCCCGGCGTTCGTGCGATCAGCGAGCGGGGTGGCGGACAATCCGTTGACTCCGGAGGACGAGGCCGCTCCACCCGTGGTCCCTCCGGCCGTCCCACCGAACTCGTCGTCGCGGCCCCCGACCACCACGGCGAAGGCGCGCTCCACCCCGACCACCACGGCGACTACGCCCTCCACCACGACAAGCACGCGAGCTGAGCGCGCACCTCTCGCGACGACGACCAAACCCAGGCCCACGACTGCTGCGCCGGCACCGACGACGCGACCGAAGCCCCAGCCGACGTCCCAGCAGCCGGCCAGGCCGAACACGACCACGAAACCGAAGCCGCAGAACCCCGGACCGACGGACATGGGCCCGAACGACGGCATGACGACCACGAAGGACAAGTCGACCACGCCCGGGACCGGCATGACCGGAGACAACGAGATGGACTAGATCTCGCAGACGACCCGCATGCCGACCCGCCCCTGCCAGCCGCTGAAGTCCGCGTCCATCCCGTCGCGGTAGGCCGACCTGCAGATCGCCGGATTGTGCGACCAGCAGCCTCCCCGCAGGACGCGGCTTCCGCTGCCGTCCCCGGAGACCTGTCCATCGGCGCCCGTCTTCCGGTACTCGACGGGCCCTGCGTCGGCGCAGTGCTCCCACACGTTCCCGTGCATCTCGTACAGGCCGAATCGGTTCGGCGGGAAGGTCCCGACGGGCACCGTCGTACCGCGGAAGATCCCGAGCGGCCCCTGATCGTAGGCCCCGCTCTCGTAGACGACCCCGCCGTACTCGATGCTCGAGACGTCGACCTCGCCGCTCCGGCCCGCTACTGCACCGCCGGTCCCGCAGTAGTTGGCCAAATCTGCGGTGATGGTGGGCCCGACGTGGAAGGGGGTGGTGGTGTGGGCGCGGCAGGCGTACTCCCACTCGACCTCCTTCGGCAGCCGGAGCACGAGCCCGGTCAGGGCCGAGAGCCGGGCACAGAACTCCGTGGCCTGTTTCCAGCTGATCGTCTCCACCGGCAGGCCGGCTCCGCTGAAGGACGACGGGGCGGGGTCGAGTGGCACCTCGATCGCTTCCCGCGCTGCCCCGACGAGCGCCGCCCACTGGGCCTGGGTGACGGCTGTGCGGCCGATCGCGAAGGAGGCGACCGTCATCTGCTGTTGTGGCCCCTCGATGGGACGTCGGCCCGGCTCGTTGTCGGGGGAGCCGATGAGGAAGCTGCCCCCGTGCACGATCGCGAACTGCATCGTCGTGTTCCCGACGGGCAGGTCGAAGACGTCCGCGGTCGCGCCCTGATCGGGCAGCCTCGCGCCGGTCGAGTCGACGGAGGCGATGGAGAAGGTTTCGATCCGGGTGGATGGCAGCCGGCGGCCGATGAACGAGTCGAGGGCCCAGCCGCCAGCGCCCGCGAAGAGAAGAGCGCCCGTTCCGACGCCGACCTGGAGCAACGTCCGCCGGGACACCCGTGGAGGTTCGGGCACGAGATCCGGACCGGGCTCGGGGACGGTGCCGGTGACCCGGCCGACCACGTCCGTCACAAGGTGCCGGATCCGCGGGTCCGCTTCGTCACCCTGCCACCCCTGCAGGTCTGGTGTGTGGATCACGCCGAAGCCCAGCGGCGGCTCGGTCCCGTCGAGACTGAGCGGCACCAGCACGCCACGTCTCATGCCACGGGACGCCTCGTCCCGTACCCAGGGCGCCCTCACCGAGTGCACCGACCACGCGACCATCACGCAGAGCGCCGCGTCGATCTCCTCGGCGATGACCTCGTCGAACCGCTCGCCGGCGGCCAGGTCCGGGTCCCACCAGACCTTGAGCCCCTCCCGCTCGAGGAGCCGCACGATCGGCTCGACGCGGCCGCGGTCCTCACGCTTGTAACTGAAGAAGATGTCGGCCATACCCCGCACGCCCCATCCACCGCGTCACGCAGGGTATCCCCTGTTCGACGACGAGCGAGCCGCTTGCGCGTACGTACTTGTACGACCTTCCGGACACCTCGGCGTCGCCCGCACAAGGGGCGCGCGCACGAGGCCGTCGTGGAGCCTCCGCCGAGGCTCCACGACGGCCTTCCGGGGTCCGGCGCGGTTCGTCGCTCGGCCGTGCCTACGACACGATGAACATGACCCGGACGTTCAGGTCGACGCCCCACGCGACCTCTCCACGCAGGCGGACCTGGCCGCCGTCGAGAGGAACGACGTTGTAGACCTTCATCGCCGCATCCCCCAGGAACGGCGTGTCCAGTGCTCCACCGGGCGTGCTCGCCGTGATCTCGGACAGGCTGACGCACACTGCGCTTCCCTTGTTCACACCGGCGACATTGAACAGCTGGGTGAACACGCCGTGCTTCCGGATCGTGGCGATGAAACCGGCCGCCGGGGCTACCGCGTCCGGCCCGGCGAGTTGCTCGGTCTCGACGGCCGTCGTCTCGTCGGGAATCGTTGTGCTCATGATGTTCGACCTCCTGTCGTGGTGGCTGGAATACGTGGATCGGGATATCCACATGCGACTCGAGAGTAGAGTCGACTCGTGTACCCGTGATCGGACCTGGCCGCCCGATACCGCTGATCGAAGCGTTCCTTCGTGGAACGGGGGCAGGCGAGGCCCGTACCGCGAAGCCTATGTGATCGGTGAGATGCCGGCGATGCGTACTTCTGCGTACGCATTTTCGAGAATCACGCGTATCCGCAGGTCGGGTTACGTAGGACTGCGTACTTGACCGGAACGCGGCGATGGCCTGTCATTGCTGTGAAAGGGTCGAAATTCCTGCGTCACGACGCTTGACGTGGAAGCACGCCCCAAGCGTCGTGTGAACGAAAGCGAGCCGGCACATGTCCATTGCAGTGTGGCGAGATCTTTGCGCTGTGTCGCCCAGCCCTGAACTCAGGGAGCGCCTGCGTGACGAGCTTCGTGAAGTGCGCGAGAGCGCGAGCTCACCCGTCCTCCGGCAACTCGCCTTGCCCGGTCGTCCGCGGTGGCCCGGATACGGCGACGGGACGATATTCCCGCCGAGGCAGTTCCCGCTGGGCACCTCCGCCCGCGAGATCGGTCGTGCAGCGGCGGACCGCACGCCGCTGCGTGGCAAGGTCCGTGTCGTCGTCGTGCTGGTCGACTTCCCCGACCGGCCGATGCAGGAGAGCAACGAGCATTTCGAGGAGCTGTTCTTCTCGAGCGGGGTACTCCCCTCCGGGAGCGTCGCCGAGTACTACCGCGAGGTCACCGGAGGAATGGTCGACCTCGTCGGTGAGGTGGTCGGTCCGTTCCGGCTGGGACAGAGCCTCGCGTGGTACGCCAACAACAACTTCGGGATCGGGCGCCCTTCGGGCACGCCGCGAGCCCAGCGGATGGCACTCGACGCGGCGACGGTCGCGGATCCCGGTATCGACTTCGGGCCTTACGACAACGACGGCAACGGTTTCGTCGACGCGTTCATCGTCGTACATGCGGGTGCCGGGGGCGAGGCCACCGGAAATCCTGGTGACATCTGGTCGCACAAGTGGGTCCTCGCCTCGCCCTACAGCACCGACGCCACTCAGATCTACGCCTACCTCACGATCCCGGAGGACGCAAGGATCGGTGTGTGCGCCCACGAATTGGGCCACCTGCTCTTCGGCTTCCCGGATCTGTACGACATCGACTACAGCTCCGAGGGCGTCGGCAACTGGTGCCTCATGGGCGGTGGTTCATGGAACGGAGGCGGCGACGTACCGGCCCATCCGTCCGCCTGGTGCAAGCTTCAGCAGGGCTGGGTCACCGACGTCGACGTCACGAGCACGGGCACGGTCACCTTCACCGACGTCAAGTCGACACGCACGGTCCATCGTCTCTGGCTCGACGGACAGCGGAGGCCGGAGTACTTCCTGGTCGAGAACCGTCAGCGGACGGGCTACGACCGGCTGCTCCCGGGGCCGGGGCTGCTCATCTGGCACATCGACGAGACTCAGCAGGACAACTCGGACGAGACCCACTACATGGTGGGTCTGGTGCAGGCCGACGCGCAGCGGGACCTCGAGCGGGGCCGCAACCGCGGGGACTCCGGCGACGTGTATCCCGGTAGTAGCGGGAACACGGCGTTCACGCCGACGTCCAACCCCGACTCGAACTCCTACACCGGTCATGTGACGTCGGTGTCCGTCACCGGGATCTCGGCTTCGGGGCCGAGCATGTCGGCAACGGTGTCCGTGAGCCCTGCTCCAACGCCACGCCCTGCACCGGAAGTTGCCGAGCGCAGAGCAGCGCGTCTCGGTTCCGTCCAGCCGAATGGACAGGTGTCCGACGCGTTCGCCAAGCTGAAGTCCGATCTCGCGACCCTCGAGCAGTTGGTCGACTCCGGACGCACAGGAGCCGTCTGACCGGTCGCCGCGGTCCGTTCCGCGTCAGGGGTGGTTCTGGCACGCTGGCGCGGGACGGACCGTCGGATGTACACCGGTTGCGGACCCAGCAGCGATGAGGCGATGACGTGGTGCAGGTCGTCGAGAACTTGACGTGGCTGTCGGGGCGTCTCGTCGGCAGGCAGCCGCATCCGCAGCGTGCGGGTTGGGATGTCGTCATCGTCCACGTCGAGGTGGCCCGTCCCGTGCCGGACAAGGCGGACCTGTTGTCCCGGCACGAGGGTGAGGATCTGCCCGTCGGGTTCCGGCACGAGTTGCTGGCAGATGCCCGACCGGGGGCCCATCTCACCTTCAGGGCCCGCTTCACCCCCGCCGGAGCTCTCGCCGAGGCGTATCCGGACGAGGGTGACCTCGTGGTGCGTCCGATCCAGCCGCCGAGCAGTCCACCTGCACACTGATGTCCATGACCGTCGTGCGCCGGGCCCGGCCGCGAGGCTCCGCCGCCGACTCGGCCGGCCCGGATCGCCTGTGACGGACTGGCGGGGCACCGTCAGTCGGCCGGCCGTTCGGGTATGCGGAGGGCCTGTCCGGTCTGGATCTTGTTGGGATCGCCAGTCGATCGCGGTTGGCAGCGAAGAGCATCTCGTGCAGCGCCGAATTGTTGTACTTCAGCCGTGCTATCCCTGACAGCGTCTCGCCGGCCCCCACGATGTGCTCGCCGAACCCCACGTATTCGTACGGCTGCACGAGCGCGGGACCGAAGGCCACACGGACGACCTGCTTGTGCAGCTCCGTCGCCGACCCGCCCGACGAGTACTCGAACACCTCGACCGAGCCGAGGTAGGTGGACGGGACACGCGTCTGCACTGTGAAGCTGACCAGGAATGTGTCCCAGAGCCCGGTCCCACCCACCTTGAACGTGGTCTCGTCGAGCACGTTTGAGTGGTCGTCGCGGAGACGAGCGGCGAGCACCCCCTCGAATCCGGTTCCGACGCCGTGGTTCCCCCGAAATCGTGGAGGGTTCCCTATGCCGCGTCTCGGGTGAGGGCGGCGTTCTCGTAGATGATCGGTGGGAGCCCGGCGGCGGCGCTGTGTCGTCGCCGGTGGTTGTAGAAGCCGTAGCACCAGTCGATGACCACCGCCCGAGCCCTGCTGGTGGTGTCGAAGTCGTTGCGGGACAGTACTTCCCACTCCAGGCTGGAGAAGAACGCCTCCGCCGCGGCGTTGTCGAAGCACGACCCGACCCGGCCCATGGACTGGCGGATGTTCAGCCGCCGACACAGCGCGGTGAAGTTGCCCGCGGTGTAGGTCGAGCCGCGGTCGGTGTGGAAGATCACCCCTGCGATCCGGTCCGCGCCGCCGCGGGCCGCGACGGCCATCCGGATTGCCTCACAGGCCAACTCGGCGTTCGGGTGCAGTCCGGTGGCCGCGCCGAGCAGCCGCCGCGAGTACAGGTCGATCACCGTGGCCAGATACAGCTTGCCCGCCGCGGTGGGGATCTCGGTCATGTCCCCGACCCAGCGGCGGTTCGGCTCGGCCGCGGTGAAGGCCCGGCGCAGCAGGTCCGGGAACTTCGGCGCCGCCTTGTCCTGGCGGGTCAGCCCGTTGCGGCGGCGAATCCGGCGGGCGACCAGGCCTTGGCGGCGCATCGAGTCCGCCACGGTCTTCTCCGACACCTTCCACCCGGCCTCACGCAGGTCGGCGTGCAGACGGGGCGAGCCGTGCAGACGCTGGGCGTCGTCGAACGCCACGGCCACGGCGGCGTCCAACGCGCTACGGCGCCGCTCGGTCGGGGTCGCGCCACCGTCGGGGCTGTTGGCGCGGTCGAGCCACTTGTACAGCCAGGAGATCGACACCCCGAGCAGCGCGCAGGCCAGCGTGTGCGGCACCCGGTGGAAGGTCCTCTGGTCGGCGATGAAACGGGCCACGCTCACTTCGTCGCCTCCTTGACCCACAGGACCACGGATCGCTTGAGGACATCACGCTCCATCCGCAGCTCGGCGTTCTCCGCCCGGAGCCGCTTGAGCTCCTCAACGTCGCCCCGGGACAGGCCCTCGGTGTCCTCGCGGGCCTCGCGTGCGCGGGCCACCCAGTTGCCCAGCGTGCCCTCGTTAACCCCCAGGTCGCGGGCGACCTGGGCGATCGGCTTGCCCGTCTCCTCCACGATCCGGACCGCCCCGTCACGGAACTCCCGGTCGTATCGCTTCCGTACCTCTGGCATCGCTACCCCTTATAGCTGATGCCTCCCCGATCATGGGGGAACCGCACGCCCACGACGGAGATGGTGTTGCCGACGATGTCGAACTCGCCTGGGTTGCGGATGATGACCGGTGGAATGCCACTCATGTAAACGAACCCTTCAGGAGTCGGTGGAACGGCCGGACCGGCTGAATCAGAGGGTGAACTGCTTGAGGTCGACCCCGTTCAGCTGTTCATAGGTGCGCAGGCGCATTCGGAACATGCCGTGGTCGCCCCAGCCCGTACCCCAGCTGTTGGCGTAGGTGATGACGCTGTCGAAGACGTCACGGGTGTCGAGCTCGACGCCGAGCGCCTCGACCTCGTGACCTCCGGCGATCCCGCTGGACGTCCAGGTCGGGTCCGCGTCGATGAATCCGTCGGCGTCCGGTTGGAAGAACGCTCGGTACCACGGCATGCCCTGGAGCACAGGGCCCGACTGGAGCAGGGTCAGGAATCCGTAGGCCGTGCGAGCCCAGGTGTAGCCCTTGATGGTGCCCCTCGACTTCAGGACCCGGCAGATCGCGAGCCCTGACGAACCGGTGTCCTCGGGTGGGTACGACCCCGGGAACGGGTCGATCTCGGTTGCCTCTGAGTAGAGCTTGACCGCGAACTTCTCGCAGGCTCGTTCGTCGTCCGGATCGGGAAGAACCTTCTGGCCGACAGCACTGTAGAAGGGTTCGGTGCCCAGGGCACCGGTGCCGGCATTGCCCGTGCACGAACCGAGCTTCCCCTGATCGAGAATGGTCACGACACGCTGCCAGAGGCGGTCCTTCAGAGTCGTGTTCATGGCGGCCACGTCGTTCTCGACCATGTAAGCCAAGCTTCGGGCGTCCAGCAGTTGGTGCCGGCCGAGCCGCATGCCGTGCTGCGGATCTTCGCTCATCCGATGGTAGAGAATTCCGTTTCCGAGGAGCCCGTGGAACATCTCGATCAACCCCCGTCAGTTGGTCGGCCTGGGAACACGACGACGCCGGGCCCGAGTGACCGACTTCGTCGCACTCGGTGGCGCGGCATCATTGTCGTCCCGGCGACTGCTCGGGCGAGTACGCAGTACTGCGTAGTATCTGTGCGGGCTTGAAGCGCCTCCAAGAATACGCAGTACTGCGTACCCGCCTATACCGGACCTGCTGTGAAGAATGGGTCGCGACGCCGACCGAAGCCGCGGTAGCGTGTGCCTACCGGCAGCAGGGACAGCCTCCTGCTCCCGAAGCGGGACGACGCCGTGCACGCCTGACCGCACAGGTGGAGGAGGGCGCGTGGAGCTGAGCGCAGCCGACGCGAATTCGAGGCGTTCCGCGACGGTCGGGGACGAGATCGTCGTTCGCCTTCCGGAGACACCCACGTCCGGGTATCAGTGGCTTCCGGAGATCGATCCCTCGGCGCTGCAGGTGGTCGACGATACGTACGAGTTCGATCAGAACCGGCGTGGGGGCAGCGGAGTCCATCGCTTCACTTTTCGGGCGCTCCGCGAGGGGCCCACACTGTTGAAGCTCGTGAACCGTCGGCCGTGGGAGCAGCAGGGTTCCGAGGAGTACCGGGTGGACCTGCGTATCCGACGCTGAGCCCTTGCGCATGGTGCGGCCCGCCGTCGGAACCCTCGGAATCTCCCCGGGTATGGGAAGAACTACGTATTGCTCACGTACTCGCGACGCGTCAGCGTCTGTTCTCGTCGTCAACGGTCGAGAATCGGGGATCAGGCGTGTGGAGGAGTCGCGCATGAACGTGCGGATCGAGTTGCAGGGACCCGCGGTCTCGTCGGATGATCTTCGCTCCTTACGTGCATGGCTCGTGGAGGAGGAGGACCTGCGTGGTCGTGTCCGCGAGGTGCAGAGAGCACCTGATGCGGACAGCCTGGGGCCGACGCTCGAAGCCCTGCAGATCATCGCCGATCCAGCGGCGGGAGTGCTCACCGCCGCGCTGGTCACCTGGCTGAAGAACCGCACCGGCACTCTCAAATTGGTCGTGAGGTCCGAGAGCGGTGCAAGCGTGGAACTGGAGTCGAGTCACGCGCGCACGGTCCGGGCTGAGGAAGTGGGCGACCTGGCGGAGCGTCTCTCCGCGATGATCGAGGAAGAGCCGGAGCACGCCGACCCCGATGGACCAGGACGAGTCGCCGAGGTCCGTTCCGTTCGACGCGGCCAGGCCGGGGCGAACCGGGAATGACCGGCCTGGACGGCGCGGGTGTCCGAGTCGTTCTGCTGGGAACGGGGTCGCACGGCGCGGGCTCGGTCCTGCCGCCGGTGCCGGCTGTCCCGGCGACCGTGCGCGCCGTGGAACACTGCCTGCTTCATGTCTGCGGAGTTCGCACGGAGAACGTGAGTTCCCTGATCGATCCGGCCGATCCGGAAAGGGCGCTCGACGCGATCATCGGAGCGTCGTCTGCGGCCACCGACGTCCTTCTGGTGTATTACGTCGGGCACGGGGTCTTGAATGCTGCGGGCAACCTTCACCTGGCAACTCGGGCGACGATCGACCTGACGCGGGGTAAGGCCGGATTTCAGGCATTGTCGTATGTCGAGATCGCCGAGGCGGTGCTGAACTGTCAGGCGCGCACAGTCATCGTCGTCCTGGACTGCTGCTACTCGAACCGGGCGCACGTTCCGGTACCGAGCGGCGCCCTTCTCGTGTCGGCCGACCGCGATGAGCATGCCCTGGCCCCTGTAGGTGAGCAGTACACCGGGTTCAGCGGGGAACTGGTCCGTGCGTTGTGTGAGGGCGTGCCGACGGCGCCGGCCCATATCCGGCTGCAGCATCTCTACGACTACTTGTCCCGCAGGATGACGGTCCGTGGCCGCCCCCAGCCGATTCTTCGCACCGGGAACCTCGCGAGCGACGTGGCGCTGGCGGTCAACCGCGCGTACAGGAACGAACCGGAGCCGCCCGACGCGCCGACGGAACCCGAGTGGAGAGGAACGTGTCCCTACCGCGGACTGGAGCCGTATTCGGCTCAGGACCATCTGGTTTTCCGGGGCAGGGGCGCTCTTACGGCGCACGTACTGAGCCGCCTCGCCGAGCGCACCCGTACCGGTGGAGTGACCGTGGTCGCGGGGCCCTCGGGATCCGGCAAGTCGTCGCTACTTGCCGCGGGTGTCCTTCCGGCGATCTCACACGGGGACCTGGGGGTGACGGGTTCGGCAGCGTGGCCGCATATCACGATCACGCCGGGACCCGACCCGTTCCGCGCCTTGGCGGCCGGGCTCGCGCGGCTCACCGGTCAAGACGCGGGTCTGCTGGCGGCACACCTCGTCCGGGGGCCGCGGGCCGTGCGCGAAGCCATTGCCGACGTCGTCGCTCCGCGGTCTGCCGTCAACAGGACCGACCAGCGAGTGGTGCTCGTCGTGGATCAGTTCGAGGAGCTCTTCACTCACGTGACCTCGGACGAGGTGCGGCACGACTTCGTGGCTGCACTGCACGCCGTGGCCGGAGCCGGGGAGCACGCCCTGGCTCTGGTCGTTCTCGGACTACGGTCGGACTTTCATGGGCAGTGTGCCCGCTTCCCCGCTCTGGTGACCGCGCTCGAGAGCAACCAGATCGTCGTCGGGCCCATGTCCTACCGCGAGCTGCGGGCCGCGATCGTCGAACCCGCCCAAGAGGCCGGCCTCGAACTGGAGCCCGGCCTCGTCGACATCTTGCTCCGCGACACCGGCGCCGTCCCGAGCTACGACCGAAGTGCCGAATACGATCCAGGCGCTCTGCCCTACCTCTCGCACGCACTGCTCGCCACGTGGCAGCGCCGCCGCAACAACCTCTTGACCGTCCGGGGATATCACGAGGTGGGCGGCGTGGTCGGGGCGATCGCCGGTACCGCCGACCGTACCTTCTCGTCTCTGGACGTCGCGGCTCAGCAGGCAGCACGACGGTTGCTCCTTGCGATGGTCCGGATCAGTGCGGATACGCCTGACACGCGCCGCCGCCTCTCGTACGACTCGATGTTCGAGGTCCTGCCGCACAGGGCACCTGCGAGCGCAGCACTCCATGCGCTCGCCGACGCACGCCTGATCACCTTGGATCAACACGGCGCGCAGATCACTCATGAAGCCCTCATACGTTCGTGGCCGCGGCTACGGGAGTGGCTCGACCAGGACAGGGCCGAGCGGCTCCTGCACCAAGCGGTGGAGGATGCAGCGGCAGCCTGGAAGAACGAGCACAGGGATGCGTCTCTTCTGTATCGCGGGAGCCGACTGGCGACTGCCCGCGATTGGGCGATGACACGGCCACCCACCGAGCTCAGCGTCACCGCTCGCGAGTTCATGGCCGCGTCCGTCCGGTACCGACGCCGTGCCCGACGCGCTCGTCAGAGCGGAGTAGCCGCGCTGGCCGTCCTGTTGGTCCTGGTGACCGGTGTTTCGGTGTTCGCCCTGCAGCAGCGCGCCGTTGCAGACACACAACGCGACCGCGCAGTGTTCAACCAGCTACTCGCCAAGGCCGATCAGCTACTGGACAGTGACCAATCCCTCGCGGCTCAGCTGCTCGTCACCGCGTATCGGATGTCGCCGACTCCGGCTCTCTACACGAAATTGGTCGAGACGGGAGCGCGGGCATTGTCGAGACCGTTCACCCTCGGCGGGAAAGATGTCTACTGTGTGGCATTCAGTCCAGACGGAAGTTTACTGGCAACTGCCGGCGCGGATAACACCCTGCAGATGTGGAAGGTCGACCGCGAGGGCCATGTGGCTCCGGTGGGGTCGCCGGTCGGAGTGACTGTATACGCGGTACGCGCGCTTGCTTTTAGGCCGGACGGCAAGCTGCTCTTCACAGGTGACGGCAATGGCGCGATGCATCTCTGGAGGGTAGGTGCCGAGGGTGATCTCACACCTGTGGACGGGACGTTCAATCACGGCGCCTGGGTCACCTCGGCCGCCTTCAGCCCGGACGGTCGGACACTTGCAACCGCAAGCTCGGACAATACCGTGAAATTGTGGGACGTCACGGATCCGGCGCGCTGGAAGCCGGCCGGCCCACCACTCTCGGGCCACAGCAACTTCGTCTATTCAGTCGCATTCAGCCGCGATGGGCGGCATCTCGCCACGGGCGCCGGGGACTCGACGGTCCGGCTCTGGGATGTGTCCGACCCTTCAACTGCCAACTCCAAGGTCCTGATTCTGCGAGGTCACACGGCTTTCGTCACCTCGGTCGCGTTCAGCCCGGACGGCCGGACCTTGGCCAGCGGGGGCGGCGATGGCAAAGTTAGGTTATGGGATGCGAGCGATCCTGGAGGCGCCAACGGTGTACGGCCGAGAGGTGCGCCACTGGCCGGTCACAACTCGGTGACCTCACTTTCCTACAATTCGGCGGGAAATATGCTGGCAAGCGGGGGAGACGAAGGTACGGTGCGACTGTGGGATCTCGGCAGCGCTGACGGTGCAGCCCTGATGGGTACACCCCTGAAGGGGCACAAAGGCCCTTTGTGGTCCGTCGCCTTCCGCTCTGAGGCAAACTTGCTGGCGACCGCCAGCGCCGACGGGACTTTCCGAGTGTGGGATCTGCCGAATATCGCAACGCATTCTCAACCTGTCAATTCGGTGGGGTTCAGTCCGGACGGGCGGACTCTGGCGACTGGGACCTCGCCGGTCGCCGGTACGACTGCCGGTCCTTCCGGCCCAGGTGACGCCGCTACCTCTGGTCCCTCGTTGTGGTTCTGGCAGCTGCCCGGGCTGGAGGAGCCGGTCCCCGTGGCCGGGTCGAAGACGGATTCTCACACGAGCATCGTCGGCGGTTTCACATCGGACGGGCGTTTACTAATCACGGGTAGTCCTCAGGGTGTGCAGTTGTGGGACGCCAGCGTCCCCGATCGCGTGATACCCGATGGACAACCGATCTTGTCCCCGTCCGGAAACTTGTACTGGTTGGGGGTGACGAACAACGCAATGTTGATCGGTGACTCCGACGGGCGTGTACAGATTTGGGACATCGGGTTCTCGCGAGAACCGTCTGCGGTCGGAGGCCCAATACAAGTCGGTCAGGGCGCCGACGCAGGCCCTGTGATCCACTCGATGGACCTCAGCCCCGATGGACGCACCATTGCTGTAGGGTACGACGACTACAGTCTCGGCATCTTCCAGATAGGCGGCTCACCTGGAGAAGAACCTCACTCGTCCTATTGGCAGGTCGCGGGCGCCACGGTCGACGCACTCGCTTTCAGCCCCGATGGTCACTCACTCGCGGTGAGTAACGACAATGGCCGAGTAGAACTCTGGGATGTTACGAACCCGAACTCCATCGCGTCGATAAGTGCGATAGCGACCGGTCACTCGGGTTATGTGCCGAGCCTCGCGTTCAGTGCGGACGGGCTAATCCTGGCAACGGGTGGCGCCGACAAGACGGTCCGTTTGTGGAACGTCGCCGACCGTGCGAACCCGACCAGCGTCGGTGAGCCGCTGACGGGCCACACCGACGCAGTTACGCATCTCGCCTTCAGCCGCGACGGGCGCTATTTGGCGAGTGGAAGCGTGGACAGGACGGTTAGCCTGTGGGACACCGATGTCCTCGGAGCGATCGCCCGCATCTGCACTGACGCCGGAGAGGTCATCTCTGCCGAACAGCAGCAGCTCTACGATCTCGAAGTACCGTCGCTGCAGGCGTGTTGACATCTGCTTCAATGGCGATGGCTCCTGCTCAGTACGCCCCGTCGCCCTTGATGACCGTGCCGACGGTCCGGACCAGGATCTTCAGGTCCAGGGCGGGGGACCAGGTGTCGACGTAGCGGGCGTCGAGGGTGATCGACTCGCCCCAGGACAGGTCGCTGCGTCCGGAGACCTGCCACAGCCCGGTCATGCCGGGCTTGACCATCAGCCGACGACGGGCGGCGGCGCAGTAGAGGTCGACCTCGCGCTGCAGGGCGGGCCGGGGGCCGACGAGGGCCATGGTGCCGCCGATGACGTTGAACAGCTGGGGCAGCTCGTCGAGCGAGTACTTGCGCAGCACCGCCCCGACTCCGGTGATCCGGGGGTCCCGCGCGATCTTGAACAGCGGCCCGGCGGCCTCGTTGGCGGACTGCAGGGCCGCGAGCCGCGCCTCGGCGTCGACCACCATGGTCCGGAACTTGACCATCCGGAAGTGGCGCCCGTCCTGTCCGACGCGGGTCTGGCGGAAGAACACCGGCCCTCCGTCGAGCTTGACGGCGAGAGCGACGCCGAGCAGGACCGGCAGAACGAGCAGCACGATCAGCACCGCCACGACCGCGTTGAGCACCGACCAGATGGTCCCGGCCCGCCGCGCCGGCGGCAGCTCCAGCGCGCGGACGGCCTCGATGGGCGCCGGGCGTTGGGCGGGGACGGGAACGCTGCTGAGGTCGACGGTGAGCTCGTCGAACGCGGCGGTCATGTCGGGCTACTCCTCGTGGCTCCAGATACGGACCCCCTCGATCCACATCTGCTCCGCTTGTCGGCCATCCCGGTGACCCTGTTAGCCCAACGCGTCACTGATCGTCACAAGTGATGATCGAAGCTATCTGGCGACCGGAACGAGCGGAGCCAGAGGCGTTGGTCCTGTGATCCGGGAGACCTTCTGAGACGCAGCGCGGACCAGGTAGAGCGCCGTGAGTAGTCCGCTCTGCCTCAACCTGCACTCCGAACAGCGCAGCAAGGGCTCTACGCCAGGCGGGAAACCGAACAGTCCGGACCTTACTCGCACGTAACGCCACGCAACGCGATCTCGAAAGGGTGATGCACGGGCAGCGTCCCAGCACTCTCCGTGCCAGTGGCGTCCACCAAGGTGGTGTACGACCGGCCCGGTGACGGGCGGGTCGAGGTGTAGGGCGGCCACCGCGTGATCTTCTGAAGGCCTCTCACAGTCTCCGGAAGGTGATCACGCGATGACCACGCCCTCAAGTATCGACCCCACCCAGTTCCTGCACGAACAGCTGTCCCAGGCGAGCCCGGACCTGTTGCGGCAGATGCTGACCACGTTCATCAACACGCTCATGTCGGCCGAGGCCGACGCGGTGTGCGGCGCCGGCTATGGCGAACGCTCCGAGCAGCGCACCAACACCCGCAACGGCTACCGCCACCGCGACTTCGACACCCGCGCCGGCACGCTGCAGGTGGCGATCCCGAAACTGCGGTCCGGCAGCTACTTCCCGGACTGGCTGCTCGAGCGCCGCCGACGCGCGGAGCGGGCGCTGACCACGGTGGTGGTGACCTGCTATCTGCTCGGCGTGTCGACTCGGCGGATGGAGAAGCTCGTCGAGTCCCTCGGCATCACCAGACTGTCGAAGTCGCAGGTCTCGATCGTGGCGTCCGAGCTCGACGCACTCGGTCTACGACCAGCCCGACGCCTCCTCGGTGCACGCCCAGTTCGACCGGGTCCTCGACACCCTGGCCGACAAGCTGCCCAAGGTCGCCGAGCACCTCGACACCGCTCGCACCGACGTGCTGGCGTTCACGTCCTTCCCGAAGGAGGTGTGGCGCCAGATCTGGTCGAACAACCCGAGCGAGCGACTCAACCGCGAGATCCGCCGCCGCACCGACGTCGTCGGGATCTTCCCCGACCGCGATGCCCTGATCCGCCTCGTCGGCGCGGTCCTGGCCGAGCAGCACGACGAATGGGCCGAAGGACGCCGCTACCTCGGTCTCGACGTCCTCGCACGGGCCCGCGTCACCGCCGTCCCCGACGCCATCGCCGGCAACGAGGAGGTGAGCTCCACCGACACCATCCCGGCGCTCAGCGCCTGACAGAACAAGAAGATCACGCGTCAGCCGTCACACACCACGCCAGCGGACTTGACCTCCGTGCCGGGGAAGCGTGCCGCCGCGCGCCCCGTCGAGGCCTGCACGTCAGATGGGATCAGCAGTGGCGAGTCCAGTCGGGGAACAGGAACGCGTCCGCGCCTTCAGCGAGATCTCCGGCCCGATCACCGAGCCACCCGCCGACCGGCCCTACCAGGTCGAGTTCAAGGGCGTGCACAAGTCCGACGGCCCCCGCCGCTACGCGGGGTCCCTCGCGATCGTCGTCCTCAACGTCGCCGTCGAGATCGGCTTCGTGCTGTGGCTGCTGCACCCCAGCCACCGCCCCGAGGTCGACGGCAACACTTTCGCCCAAGCCGCCAACGTGTTCGTCATCGCCTCGATCGCGCTGGTCGAGGCGCTACGCCTGGTCAACGTCGTCTCGCTGTCGTTGGCCTCGATCCTCGCCCGCGACCCGATCCCGGTCCGCCCGGACAGCGGCCTACGGGTGGCGTTCCTGACCACGATCGTGCCCGGTAAGGAGCCGATCGAGATGGTCCGGACCACCCTCGAGGCGGCCCGGCGGATCCGCCACGACGGCCGGTTCGACGTCTGGCTCCTCGACGAGGGCGACGCCCCGGCGGTCAAGGAGATGTGCCTCGAAACGGGCGTGCACCACTTCTCCCGCAAGGGCGTCGAGGCCTACAACCAGCCCCGCGGCTTCTTCAAGGCGAAGACCAAGCACGGCAACTACAACGCCTGGGTCGACGCCCACGGCTACCGCTACGACGTCTTCCTCTCCGTCGACCCCGACCACGTCCCGCTGCCGAACTACGCGGAGCGGATGCTCGGCTACTTCCGGGACCCGGACGTCGCGTTCGTGGTCGGCCCGCAGTGCTACGCCAACGTCGACAACTTCGTGACCAAGGCCGCCGAGTCGCAGCAGTTCCCCTTCCACAGCGTGATCCAGCGGGCGGCGAACGCCTACGGCATCCCGATGCTGGTCGGCACGAACAACGCCGTCCGCATCGACGCGCTGATGTGCATCGGCGGCCTCGCGGACTCGATCACCGAGGACATGGCGACCGGCCTGGCGCTGCACACCCGCCGCAACCCCGGGACCGGCCGGCGGTGGCGCTCGGTCTACACGCCCGACGTCGTCGCGGTGGGGGAGGGCCCCTCCTCCTGGACCGACTACTTCAGCCAGCAGCTGCGCTGGTCCCGCGGCACCTTCGAGATCCTCTCCGGCACCTTCTGGCGCCGGTTCCTGCGCCTGACGCCCGGCCGGATGCTGCACTACCTGCTGATTACGACCTTCTACCCGTCGATGGCGGTCGGCTGGATCCTCGGCGCCGTCAACGCCACGCTGTACCTGGCCTTCGGCGTCGCCGGCATCGTGGTCCCGCCCGAGCTGTGGCTCGCCCTCTACGTCGACGCCACGCTCTTCCAGGCGTGGGTCTACATCCGCAACCGCCGCTACAACGTCAGCCCCTACGAGGAGACGGGCAGCGCCGGGCTGCGCGGGATGGCGATGTCGGTGCTCTCCGCGCCGATCTACGCGAGCGCGCTGACCGCCACGGTCCTGCGCCGGCCCGCGAAGTTCGTGGTCACCCCGAAGGCCGACGCGTCGTCGCCGGACCGGGTGGACACCTTCCGTCGGCACCTGCAGTGGTCCGCCCTGCTCGCCGCCGCGCTCGTCACCTCGGTGGTCCTCGGCTACGCCAACGTGGACGTGATGATGTGGCCGGCGATCGCGCTGCTGGTCAGCCTCGCCCCGCTGGCCATCTGGCTCCTCGAGCGCGACGACGACGCCACCGGGACCCAGTCCCCGAGCGAGCTCGTGGGCGCCACCGCCCCCGTCCGCCCGCTCCGCCCGCAGCCGCACATCCCGGCCCAGCCCGGCCTGCTGCGACCGGGTGCGGTCCCCGCTCCCCGTAACACCGACGACGAGATCGGAGCCATCGCGTGAAGCGCGCCCTTCGCGCCGTCCTGGGACGGCTGGTCCGGCACCGCAAGCTGGCCACCCTCGTGACGGTCCCCGGCGTCCTGCTCGCCGTGAACGTGCCGCCCGCGGTGGCGTTCGTGAGCGACTACCAGCACGACAAGCTGATCAACAGCGCCGAGTACAAGGCGCAGTACGGCAAGTGGGACGTCATCGACCTCCCCTCCGACCTGCGTGTCAACGCCATCCACGCCGCGCTGCTGCCCACCGGCAAGCTGCTGATCATCGCCGGCTCGGGCAACGACCAGACCCAGTTCGACGCCGGCACCTTCACGTCCCTCGTCTACGACCCCGCCACCGGGCAGGGCCGGATCGTGCTCACGCCCGACGACATGTTCTGCGGCGGGCACGCCTTCCTCTCCGACGGCAACCTGCTCGTCGCCGGCGGCACCCAGCGCTACGAGATCCTCGACGGCGCGGTGACCAAGGCGGCTGGCCAGCTCGTGGTCAAGAACGAGAACCCCGACGCCGGCCGGGACTTCCCGAAGGGCACCGAGTTCGTCGCGCCCGACAGCCGGAAGTACCTCGCCACCAACGCCTTCACGGTGAAGCCCGCGACCAAGACCCAGATGGGCAAGCGCGGCAACGTCACCGTCACCGCGAGCGAGACGCAAGGTGTGGGTCGAGTCCGAGGACACCGGCACCGCCGGCGTCACCGACGTCCCGACGCAGTACACGATCACCGGCCTGACCGGCGCCGACGCGGACAACGTCTACGGCCTCGGCCAGAAGATGACCATGGACAAGCAGGACTACCAGGGCATCGAGCAGGCCTACGAGTTCGACCCCTTCGCCGAGGAGTACGTGCGGGTGGGGGACATGAACCAAAAGCGCTGGTACCCCACGCTGACCGGCCTGCCCGACGGCACCGTGCTCACGACCTCGGGGCTCGACGGCAGCGGCGTGATCCTGCCCGGCCAGAACGAGATCTACGACCCGAAGAGCAAGACCTGGACCGAGCGTCCGGACCTGTTCCGCTACTTCCCGACCTACCCCGCGATCTTCCAGACCGCGAAGGAGGGGACGCTCTTCTACACCGGCTCCAACGCCGGCTACGGCCCCGCCGACCAGGGCCGCGTCCCAGGCTTCTGGAACCCCGGGGACAACTCGTTCGAGCCCGTCGCCGGGCTGCGCGACGCCGACCAGATGGAGACGAGCGGCTCGGCCTGGGCCGGGCCGGTCCAGGACCAGAAGATGATCGTGGTCGGGGGCGGCGGCGTCGGCGAGTCTCCGCTGACCAGCAAGCGGATCGACGTCATCGACCTCAAGAAGGGCCCGAAGGCCGCGTACACACCCGGCCCGGACCTGCCGGTGCCGACCCGCTACCCGAACGTCGTGCAGCTGCCCGACGACTCGCTGCTGATCGCGAACGGCTCGCGCGACTACCGCGGCAAGGGCGCGAGCGACAACCTGGTCGCGAGCCTCTACCACCCGGACACGAACACGCTCTCGGCCGCCGCGGACCCGTTCGTCGGCCGCGACTACCACTCCGAGGGCATCCTGCTGCCCACCGGCCAGGTGATGACCCTCGGCGGCAACTCGCTGTTCAAGGACGCCGCGGACACCAAGACCGCGCCCTTCGAGCAGCGGCTGGAGATCTACACGCCGCCGTACCTGTCCACGGGCCGCAGCCGACGATCACCACGGCGCCGGACACCGCGGCCCTCGGCTCCACGATCACCGTCGCCTCGCCCGAGGCCGGGCAGATCGCGAAGGCGCGGCTGATCCGGCCGTCCGCGGCCACGCACGCCACGGACGTCGAGCAGCGCAGCGTGGCCCTGGACGTCACGACGAACCCGAATGGCACGCTGGACCTCGCGATCCCCGAGCAGCCGACGCTGGTCCCGCCCGGCTACTACATGCTGTTCCTGGTCGACGGCGCAGGCACGCCTTCGAAGGCGCACTGGGTGCACGTCACGTGAGCGCGGAGACCGCTCTGCCAGAATCGGTGGACGTGGCTCGACGTCGTCTGTCCCGCTGGTTGGGCAGCCTCCTGTCCGGTGGCGTGCTGGCCGCCGCTGCACTGGGCTGCTCCTCGGGTGGGGAGCAGCCGAGCGCGACGCCCACGGCCGATTCGGCGGTCACCTCGCCGACGGGCTTCTACGTCGACCCGACCACACCCGCCGCGGCGCAGGTCATGACGTGGGAGCAACAAGGCCGCACGGACGACGCCCAGGAAATCCGGAAGATCGCCGAGCAGCCGGTCCCGCTGTGGGTCTCCGCTGATCCCGCAGCCGTCGAGTCCGAGACCCGGGCGTACGTCGGGCGCGCGCAGCAGGCCGGCCAGAAGCCGCTGGTGGTGGGCTACAACATCCCGCACCGGGACTGCGGCAGCTTCTCCGGCGGCGGCGCGACCGACGGCGGCCAGTACCGCCAGTGGGTCAAGGGCCTGGCCGCGGCGCTCGACGGTGCCGGCGCCACGGTGGTCCTCGAACCCGACGCGGTGCCGCACGAGATCTCCGGCTGCGTGGACGGCAACCTGCGCGACGAGCGCTACGAGCTTCTCGGCGAGGCGATCGACCAGCTCAAGGGGGCGGGTGCGCGGGTGTACCTCGACGCCGGCAACCCCGGCTTCATCACCGACACCGGCGCTCTCGCCGCGGCGCTGGACCGGTCGGGGGTGAAGCGGGCGGACGGCTTCGCGCTCAACGTCGCCAACTTCTGGACCACCGAGGACAACGTCGCCTACGGCACGAAGATCTCCGAGGCGCTGGGCGGGGCCCCCTTCGTGATCGACACCAGCCGCAACGGCGCGGGCCCGGTGGGGTCCGATCAGGTCAACGGTGCCCCGAGCTTCTGCAACCCACCCGGCCGTGCCCTCGGCGCGAGGCCCACCACCCAGAGCGGCAACCCGCTGGTCGACGACCTGCTGTGGGTCAAGCGGCCGGGCGAGTCGGACGGCGCGTGCCGGCCGGGGGAGCCGCCGGCGGGGCAGTGGTACCCGGACTACGCGCTGGGGTTCGCGGAGCGGGCGGGGTAGAGCCACCCGCGCCGAGGACCGGTGGCGTGACACTCGCCGGCTGCGTAGCCCCTGGCCAGGTCCCTCCGGGACGCGATCGCCAAGGCAAAGGAGGACGGCAACATCAGGGGGTGGCGGTGCCGCTGGTCCCGTGTGTATCTGCGGGCGGACTCCCGTCCTCGCGACCGCCAGACGGCCTTACATGCGCATTCCAGGCACGATCCGACGACGCAACGGGCCGTGCGAATCTAACCGAGCGCACCGGAAAGCGGCTCAGGCGTCCTGTTCTCCGCCTAGGAGAGCCATTTGGATACTCCGAGCGAACGCATCTTCAGAGTATCTTATGGCTACCGTCCGCTCGGCGTTGCTAGAGATCTGAAGGGCTGTCTGCCAGTTCAACCATGCGTATTCGACCGCGTCCGCGAGGGTGGTCGGACTCCCAGGCGGAAACAGGACTCCGTCATGGCGATTATGGATAATGTCGCTTAAACCGCCTACATCGCTAGCAATGACGATGCGGCCACGCGCCATCCCCTCGAGCGCTACCAGACCGAATGGCTCGATACGCGAAGGAACAATAACCACGTGGTGCTCTCGATAAACATCATCTATGTCTGATCTGAAGTCGTGAATAGTGCAAAAAGCGCCTAGCTTGAGCGTCGAGACCACCTTCCGGATCTCCGAAACGTACCACTCGTAGCCACTGAATGCACTACCAATGATAGTTAGCTCGGCTCGAATCCCACGAGTACGTAGCTCGGCGAGCGCTGCGACCGCAACATCCGTTCCTTTCCGAGGCGAGAGTCGCCCGGGTAGCAGAAGCCGCAGAATTTCGGGTCTCTCATGGGGGAGCGGATCAACCAATCCAGGAGTGCGGACGGTATTCGGAACAATAATAGTCTTCTCATCAACCTCACGCCAGCGACCTCCATTTGAGACAAAATCGCGGGCGGCGCGGCTTATGCAGATAACATCGCTTGCCAACCGAGCTGGAAAGGTAAGCAGCTTCATGAAAACGGGACGGAGTGCGGTCTCTGCCTCATGTACGTGCAGCACCGACCGAACACGTAGGAGGCGTGCCGCGAGGATCGGAACGGGAATAGTTACTGTACTAATATAGCAGATGCTCGCTCGCGATTCACGAATCATGATCGCTGTGCGTACTAGGCTGCAGAGCGCGTTGAGTGATAGTAGAACGAGCTTCGTAGGCGATCGAAGGATCTCCTTGCGAAGCACAGCCATTGAGGGGTCTGTTCGTACTTCGACGCCCAACTGCGTCAACATTTCGCTCAGCGGGCCGGTCGACGGAAGCACCACAGTTATCTCTGTCGATGACTGTATTGCCTCAATTACGCGGAGGAGCATTCGATCGGAGCCATAAAGCTCAACGCTTGGATGAAAGGCGATCAACCGGATCCCGCTCACCTGCCGGGTAACTCCTCGTCTGCTGCGTGTACGCGTGTCGTCAACCGTACATAGGCCCTAGAGCCACTTTTCGCGTATCTGATTCCCAGGAAGGGAAAGTTCTAATTTGAGCGGGCTTCTTGTCGGACTTCGCCTTCGACGCCAGGCTGTCCGTCGAGCGTCGAGATCGCTACAAAGAACAGACCGATTGCGACGCTGGAGAATTGATCTCTGAACATCTGCGAGGCAAATGTTGTGATGAGGATCAGGAGCCCAATCGACATCACGTCTCCTGCACGTATCCGGTTTCGGGCGACGGTAACAGTCACAAGCGCTGCGACCATCAAAGCGATTAGACCGGCCAGATAAATAACCCCACCTTGAATTAGCAGCAACGATCCGCTATTGATGCCCAGGTGAACGTGTATCCGCTGCTTCTGATCATCTACGTTTGAGAGGCCAGCGCCGAGACTCGCTGCATGGTAGTCGCGATAGGCAACGTAGTTTAGGTATGCACGCTCGTTTCTTGCGTCGGGTACGGTGCTGGACGGGAGGATAATCTCCACATATGATGAATTATCTACAGGGCGATATGATGAACCGGAGTTACTCAAGAACCCATTCGCGGAAATCACAATCGTAGCGAGAACTGCGAGGGACGCTCCAACAGCTCCTTTCATTCGCCCGGTGACACAGCTAGACTTGCCAACAAAATATAGCAACACAATCCCAAAGACGGCAAACATCGGGATAAACATCTTGTTGTCGTTCTTGGTAGATATATCAGCCATTACGCCAAGCTGAATCACAACGACGATCGGCAGTGCGGGGTGTCCTTGTCTGCGTACAATCCGCGTTACATTAAGCCCGAACGTGGCAAGCCATACGAAGTTCAACACGCTCGCACCGTTCGAGCCAATGAGTCCGTCCATATGATCGAACGCGTTGGGATTGTGCGCGAGAAACGGCTCCATCAAGAACCGTTGACTTGAGATCTGTACATAAACAATAGCCGAGTTGACGACGAAGTACACATTCAGAACTTGAGACACGACTGCGACAACTCGAGCCAATGCGTCGTTTGAGTACTGACAGGTCAGATGAGCGAAGTAGACAATCGCCGCCACGGGCAGCAAGGCTGTCAGCACGTTGCCTACGCCAACCAACTTAACGCCGCGGAGAGAAAAGTTTATAAGAACAATTAGTAATAGAGGGAGCAACGGTAATAGGATACGTCGCAGTATGAGGAATTGAGAGTTTCTCACTATACCTCGCGCGCCTGCTATGCAGGCTACGACGGTGAACACGGTCATCGGGACGGCAGACAACGCCGGGACTGCCTCGCGCATGTACCGGAGAAACAACAGATTGACAAGGAGCAGTGCAAGAAGGGCCTTGTCGGACCCGCGAACCGCGGCAAGCTGGCTCGGCATCAGCGGCTCGCCGAGGTTTCAGTTCTTAGCTGGGTTCCAAGCTGCCGGAACCGGGTTAGTGTAGCGGTCTGAGTAGCGAGCACTGATAGCTCGGCCAGCGCCATGGCTGCAAGGGCGCCTTCATACCCACCCAAATGTCCGCCGAGGACGATACCCGTGAGGCCTATAATCGAGCCAACCACCGCACTGATTGCGACTGATCCAACGCGATCCAGCTTCACAAGGACGAGTCCTCCAGTGGCGCGCGACATACACGTAGCGGTAATAATAAGCGCCGAACTGCATACCGCGAAAAGCGTGGGGTGGATTGTCCCACTGAAAAGGAAAGAGTAGACCGAAGTGGCAAATACAACAAGCAAGACCCCAGCGGTTGCTCCTGCTGCCACATTGAGGAGAACGGTCTTGTATAGGCGGGACCTAGTCTGCCCCGGAGGTGCGAGGGCAACGTACGACTGCATACTATTGGGTAGTGCACTGAGGCCGTTCAGAAGAGTGCGCTGAACCCGATCGACCGCCGCGAAGATGGCGACAGATCCCGGTGCCACCAGCGCTACTAGTGTGGTTGGTAGGGCTATGTAGACAGCACTGGCGAGGCGGCCGCTCATAGCAGCCAGCTGCAATCGAAATATGCGACGAAAGTCGAACCTATCAATCGATCTGAGATCAGCGAGTGTTAGGTGAGACCATACAAGACCGGCTGCAATAATATAGAGTGCGCTTACTGCCTGCATTATGGGGACGAAAACGAGCTTACCGCCGAGGCCGAGAATCAGCGCGCCACTAACCGAACCGAGTACCCGCGGAGCGACGTCATTGGCAAGCAGAAGTAGCGGCTTGTTCAGACCGATGTAGAGCCATGGGAAGCCCAATCCGCCAACGCTGGTCGCGACCGCCGCCATTAGACTTACGACGGGGTACGAGGGCGAAGCGATGAAGGCGACGAGAGCGGCCACAGTACCGACCAGAGGCATCACGATGCATCTAGTCGCTAGGCTGAGAGCGATGAGGTTGCTGGTGCGCGTACGATACTGGGCAGCCGCAGCCTGAGGGCCAGTCAACCCCCACCCCATCTCAATAACTGTCGCGGCAGCGCCGCCAACGGAGAACCCCACGGCAATTGCCGACCAGCCGCCTGATCCAAAGGCACTGGTAATGGCGGGGAGTGTCACCAGTGGGCTTACTGCGGCGATCGCCGGAGCGAGCGCGAACAACCCAAGTCTTCCTACGCGCTTGTAGGAGATGTGCCGCTTCACGCTCGTGTCACGGCTCATCAAGTGCTCCTTCAAGGCGTTGCATCAGCGCTGCGGCAAACATGGCATACCTTGAGTCGACATATTCTCGAAGTCGTATATGGCTTGCACTCGCTTCGCCGTCGTCAGGTACGGGCTCTATCATTGCAAGCGCTGAAGCTAACTCGTCAGAATTGCTCGCCTCAATCTGAACCAGTTGTCCCTCAGTAAGACTTGCAATCTCGCCGAGGGCATGAGAATTACGTGTTATGACTGTGCGGCCGCATGCCAGTCCCTGCCAAACCTTGTTGGCGATCACGGAAGCCGCTTTTCGTGAATCGCCAAAGATTCCCAAGACCACGTCATGCTCGCTTATAATTTCCGACAATTGATGCTCGGGCACGGGGTCGAGAAAGCTGACGTGTTCTGAGGCTGTGCCACGACGAAAGGCGCTCTCGATCTCGCCCCGTAGTTCGCCATCCCCGACCATCGTTAGAGCGAAGGTCTTACCCGTTCGAGCTAGGGTTTCCGCAGCTGCCATCACGGTAGAAAGTCCGTGCAGCGGGATGTAGTTCCCGTAGTACAAGATCTTTAGAGGATCACTGGCGGATCTAGCGCGCGGCCGAGGAACTGCCCAATCAGGTGCACCCACCGGAAGCGAGAAGACTCGTGCGCGTGAGGTCTGGGAACGTAGCTCCATAGCCCGGACTTCGGTATCGATAAGAACATAGTCGGCAAAACGAACTGCGAGAGTATCGAACAGTCCATGCGCTCGTGCTTTTATGGATCGAGAAGAGAATCGTTGCCAGTCCTCGACGTTGGTCTCGTAAAGACCCACGAACCTATCAGTGATCACCGGAACCCGGCGGAAGCGGCCAATGATATAGCCGATCCACCAATACTGCACGTTGAACTCGGCGAGCACAACCGCGCCGATATTGTTGGATCTGCGTAGACCAGCAATGAGCATCCGAACGCTTCGGCGAAGGTAGCCACCGTGCTGTTCAAGTTCCGTAGATTCGGAGTCGATGCCATAATTCTCGGAGAGGTATGAACGGATTCGGCGATTTCTCGGATAGGTGATGTCGTGGACGGCGAGGTAGAGCACGCGACGATGCAGGTTCGGGCTTGTGCGAGAAGCTCGGAGATAATTGAGAATTGCTCTCATCGCTTGTACTCCGTTACCCGTACCGCAGCAAGCTCTCTAAGCATTCCCCAGCCCCGACATGCACGGCGTATCGACCTGCCGGCACGGAATTGTGCTAGCGGCAGCCAGCTGACCGCCAACTCAGCTGAGCCGCCGAGGAGGCGTAAAATTCCGCCCACGAACACTCGTGTTCTGCCTCGGAGGGACCAAGTGTCAGCGCGAAGTACGATTTGCGCAGCGTTGTTGCCTGTTCGTACGGCCCGACGAATAGCCCAGCGTGCAGTGCAGCGCGCTGCTGGGACGATTTCGATGACTTCGGCTGTCTTTGTCCAGACTATAGTCTCTCCAGACCGGATCAATCGACGTGTGAAATCAGTATCGGATCCGCCCGTAATCCCGAGTGCTTCATCGAAGCGGGGTATCCCGCCCTTAGCGCGTAACAAGCGTAGATTCAACAGCAGGTTATTCGTCGCGGCATGAGGCATCGAGAAACCCTCGCTAAAGTCTGGAGATATGAAGAATCCCCCAGAGTGGACCCATCGTGGGGGAGGGTACTCGTAGACGTATCGAACAGGTCCTGCGACCCCGGCTTGTCCGCTCCTAGCTTGGGCCTCAACCATGTTAGAGAGCCAACCCGGCGAAGGGATCTCATCGTCATCTATGAACACGATATAGTCGACGTCAATCGCGCTCTGGATGATGGCGTTCCTCGCGGCTGCTATCCCAGGCGTTGAGACCTGCAGGTACCGAATTCGAAGTAGGCTAGAGAGTCGATCGATTGTGGCGCGGGCGCTTTCTAGTGGATCGTTGTCAGCAACCACCACTTCGAACGGATTTGCAGAGATCTGCGACGCAAGCGCTGAAAGCAGCCACTCCAGGCCGTCTGGTCGCCTGTATGTTGCTATGCCGACCGCCACTCGGGCGTGCCAAGTGTCTGGAAGTTGGCAAGCATCGTGTGCGGCAGTTTCTTTTGGTGAACTGTTCATAGAGTAGCGGGGAGCGGTCATCGCTGCTGGTTATGTTTAGCGATTTTGGACGGTTCGGTCTGGTAGTAGGTGCCGCCGTAGTAGCCGCTTTTGTCTCCGATTCGTTGCACCATCGTAAATACAGTCCCCGTTATTATCGCCTTGGCGCTGTGGAGGCGATCGACCGATCCACGCAGCTGGCCGATCGATGTCTGTTTTTCGCTCACGACGAGGATCACTCCGTCGACCGCAGAACTCAGAGCAGCTGCGTCGGTTACTGGAAGGATCGGTGGCGTGTCAATGAGAATATTTCTATAGCGAGGCCGTAGATCTGCGATTAGCTTCTTTGCCGCGTTTGATCCAAGCAGTTCGCTAGGGTTTGGTGGAAGCTGGCCGCTGGCGAGAACGTCAAGTTGTCCGCGCCAATTCTGGATGGCCTGGCTCGGATGGGTCTGCCCCGTAAGCACCGTTGTCATGCCGATGCTGCCCTCGAGGCCAAACAGCTCGGCAAGCTTGGGCCTACGCAGGTCTGCCTCAATTAGTAGAGTGGGCTCGCCTGTGGCAGCGAGAGCAAGTCCTAGGTTGGCCGTCAGAGTGCTCTTGCCTTCGGCAGGAAGGCTGCTGGTAACTGCGAAGACTCGGTTCTCTTGGTCGATGTCGACGAACTGTAGATTGGTTCGGACGTGCCTGAATGCTTCGGCAGCTCGTCCTCTCGGATTTGTGCTTATCGGAAGAGGGCTGGTCTCGATCGTCGGTTCGAAGGCTATAGAGCCGAGATTCGGCGCGCTAGTTGCGCTCACAATGGTATCAGTGTCTCGGATGGCGGTATCAAGGGAGTTGCGCACGACGACGATCGCAGCGCCGATAATGAGTCCACCAAGAGCGCCGAATGTTGCCAGCGAGGGCATGCTCGGCGAGGAGGGGTCGGTTGGAACCGGAGCGGGCTGGACAAGCCTGACTTGCACGGCTGGGACGCCGGCGTTCAACGGGCGCTCGAGGTCTGCTACGAGCTCAGTCATCACGTCGGCGACAGTATCGGCGAGTTGGGCCGAGGTGTTGGGGTTTGGGTCGCTCGCCTGGATGTCGATGAGCACCGAGTTGAGGGCACTTGACGCGGCGAGGTGCGAGGCGATCTGAGCGTGCGTCTGTGGAAGGTTGAGGCGGCGCTTAACCTCTGTGGTTACGCGCGGACTTGTCACTAATTCCACGTATGAGGTGACACGCTGCTGAGAGAGCTGCGCTCCTTGGAACGCCCCTTGAGGGGTATCACCGCTTTGGGCGCTTACGTAAAGCGTTGCCGTCGCTGTGTAGGCAGCGGGTCGGACTGCATGAACTCCAATACCTGCGGCTATCCCCAGTGCGATTGCGATCAGAAGTAGCACCCAATTGCCGCGGATTAGGAGAAGAACCTGTCGGATCGTCATAATGAGTTTCTGTTCCCGTCACCACTGGTTCGTGCCGCGATGCGCTATCAGATTCGTGTCGGGCGACTGTGGCCTGCGCGCTCGACGGTGGCTCATGCGTGTGCGAACGCGTCCGAGGAAGCTACAGACATCACGTACTGCCCGTAGCGGGACTTCGCCATACGTTCGCCGAGGGAGTAGCACCTTGCCGAGTCGATGAATCCCATGCGTAGCGCGACTTCCTCGATGCAGGCAATGCGGACACCTTGCCGGTGCTCAAGCACTTGGACGTACTGGCTGGCCTCAAGCAGCGAGTCGTGAAGTCCGGTATCGAGCCAAGCGAATCCACGGCCCAGGTCGACGAGGCGTGCGGTTCCCTGACTGAGATAGGTCCTGTTTATGTCCGTTATCTCTAGCTCGCCGCGAGCTGACGGCTTGAGTGACCTAGCGATTTCTACAACCTGGGCGTCGTAGAGATAAAGGCCGGTTACCGCCCGGTCGGAGCGTGGCTTGAGTGGCTTCTCCTCGATTGATATGAGGCGTCCGTTGTCGTCTGCCTCACCTACGCCGTACCGTTCGGGGTCTCTGACGGGATATCCGAACAGGACGCAGCCATCTGCACCACTACGCAAGCCTTCAATGCTTGCTGCGAGGCGGCTACTGAAGCCAGGACCGTGGAAGATGTTGTCGCCCAGGACGAGAGCGGAAGGATTGTCGCCGACGTGGTCGGCTCCGATGATGAATGCTTGGGCTAGGCCATCCGGCGACGGCTGCTCCGCGTAGGAGAGCTGCAGGCCGAGCTCCGAGCCATCTCCAAGGAGCCGGCGGAAGCCGGGGAGATCGTCCGGGGTACTGATGATCAGAATCTCGCGTATGCCGGCGAGCATGAGAGTCGACAATGGGTAGTAGATCATCGGCTTGTCGTAGACCGGCAGCAGCTGCTTCGACACCGCGCGAGTGATCGGGTACAGGCGAGTGCCGGAGCCCCCGGCCAGGATGATGCCCTTCATCGCTGTCCTTCCCGCTGCGAGCGGTAGAGCTCCTGGCAGGCGTCCCACGAGGGGAGGAGGCCGGTCTCGCGGGCCTTGGCCAGCGTCGGTGCCTGGGTGTCCTTCTCGGAGAGGACTTGGGGGAGTCCCTTCGGCCACGGGATGCCGAGCTCGGGGTCGAGCGGTGAGATCCCGTGCTCACTGCCGGGGTTGTAGCCCGTCGAGCAGAGGTAGGTCATCGTCGTGTCGTCCTCGAGGGCGACGAAGGCGTGGCCGAGCCCCTCCGCGAGGTAGACAGACCGGCCGCTCGTCGGGTCCATCTCCACCGTCTCGACAACGCCGAAGGCCGGGGAGCCCACACGGATGTCGACGATGACGTCGACGAGGGACCCGCGGGCGCACGAGACGTACTTGGCCTGGCCGGGCGGCACATCCGAAAAATGCACACCGCGGATCACGCCGCGAGCGGAGATGCTCTGGTTGACCTGCCCGAGAACCAGGTCGAAGCCGAGCGCCTCGCGGAACGCAGCGACCTGGAAGGGCGCCGCGAACTGGCCGCGGTTGTCGGGGAAGACCGGGGGCTCGAAGACCCAGGCCCCGGGGATGCCGAGCTCGTAAGCCTTCATCGCGCCACCGCGCTTCCGGCCTTGAGCGGCTCCCACCAGTCGCGACGGGTGCGGTACCAGTCCACGAGGTCGACGAGGCCCTCGGCGATCGAGACCTGCGGCGAGTAGCCGAGCTCGTCGGCGATCTTCGACCAGTCGACGGAGTAGCGGCGATCGTGACCCTTGCGGTCGGCGACCGGTTCGATCATCGACTCGTCGGCCCCCACCGCGGCGAGGAGGCGGTACGTGAGGTCCCGATTTGTCATCTCCGTGCCGCCGCCGATGTTGTAGAGCTCGCCGGGCCGGCCGCCCTCGACGACCAGCTGGATGCCGCGGCAGTGATCGTCGACGTGGAGCCAGTCCCGCACGTTCAGCCCGTCCCCGTAGAGCGGGACCTTCTTGCCATCGAGCAGGTTGGTGACGAACAGCGGGATGACCTTCTCCGGGAACTGGTGGCGCCCGTAGTTGTTCGAGCACCGGGTGATGCACACCGGCAGGCCGTGCGTCCGGTGGTAGGCGCGGGCGAGGAGATCCGACGACGCCTTCGACGCGGAGTACGGCGAGTTCGGCTGGAGGGGATGGTCCTCAGGCCAGGAGCCTTCGTCGATCGAGCCGTAGACCTCGTCGGTCGACACGTGAACGAACTTCCCCACGCCCGCGTCGAGAGCGGCCTGCAGGAGGACCTGGGTGCCGACCACGTTCGTCGAGACGAAGTCGGCGGCGCCGGTGATCGAGCGATCGACATGGGACTCCGCGGCGAAGTGCACCACGACGTCGGTGCCGCGCATCGTCTCGGAGACGAGAGCCGCGTCCCGGATGTCGCCTTCCACGAACCGAAGGCGAGGAGACTCCGCGACCTCGGACAAGTTGGTCATCGTCCCTGCGTACGTCAGGGCGTCGAGGACGACGATCTCAGCAGACTCGACGGCGGGGTAGGCGCCGGTCAAGGCGTGACGGACGTAGTTGGAGCCGATGAAGCCGGCTCCACCGGTGACCAGGATCCGCATGTCTTCTCTCAGATTCGGGTGCGGTGACGTCGGGAACGGGTGCGGTTCAGGAGATCGACGCAAAGCTGCTCGTACTCGAGTGCGACGTCGTCCCAGCCGTAAGCCTCTGCCGCGCGCTCGCGCGCACCGACGCCGTTGGCCTCGGCCGCCGGAAGGTCGGCTTCGGTCGCGTCGATGCGCTCGGCCAGCTGCTGGGGACGCGCGAAGAAGCTGCCGTACGCGCCGAGGACCTCTCGGTTGAAGTTGACGTCCCAGGCGATGACGTTGGCGCCGGCTCCCATCGCACGCAGGAGCGAGGGGTTCGTGCCCCCTACGGAGTGGCCGTGGAGGTAGCTCGCGGCGCCGGCGTAGAGCGCGTCGAGCAGGTCCTGATCCCAGACACCGCCGACGAGCCTGACCCGCGCATCCGTCGCGGCGAGTTCCCGGATGCGGCGTTGGTGGTCACTCGGATACGGGACGGAGCCGACCACGACGAGCGGCTTGGTGGCCTTGCTCTGCAGGTAGCCCTCGATGATGACGTCGACGTGGTTCTCGGGCTCGAGGCGCGCGACGACCAGGTGGTAACCGCGGGCGTCGAGCTCAAGTTCGCGCAGCCGCGCGAAATCGCAGTGCTCCTGAATGGGAGCGCCGTAGGGGATGAAAATGCTCTGCGCCCCATAGCGCTCGCGGTAGTAGTCCTGAATCCCGACGGCGTCCGCGATGAGTTCGTCGGCGAGTGCCACGGAAAGTTGTTCGTTCGCGAGGTAGTAGCGGCGGCCGTTGGGGCCCCACTTCGCCCGCTTCCATTCCAGACCGTCGACGTGGACAGCGACGGGAATCCGTGCGGCTCTGATCACCGGCAGGAGCGGAGCGTTGGCGGCATTGAAGACCAGAGCGACGTCCGCTCGATGGCGGAGCAGGTGTGCGACCGAGAGCGCTGTGTGACTCAACGTCTCGGTGACGGGGTGCTTCATCGCCGGGAGCCGGACGCGGTGCATCCCCAGGTACTCGGCTGAGTCGTCGTCCCCCCGGCAGTACACGCGCACCTCGTGGCCCGCCTTGACCAGGCGGAGCCCGATCTCCTCGACCGCGGTCTCGAAGCCGCCGTACCGCGCGGGAACGCCGCGGGTGCCGATCATGGCGATGCGCAAGGGGAGACTCCAAGAACAGGTGGGGAGCGTGCTGAAGAGACAGGTCTCGACGTCGTCGGCGGACCTTCGCTGGGGAGCATCGGGTCCGTCGGCCGCTCGGGCGCGGGTGTTACAAGGTGTGCGTGAGCATCACACGGCAGTAGCCACGCACTCCGAACACCTCCGTGTCGTCCATCGCCACGAACAGGCTGCCAGGTGACGGATGATACACATGCTTCAGTCCGAATGCAGTACGAGCGAGTGGCGTTCGACGTAGTCACGAGATGCGCTGTGACGCGCGGTGTGGGAATTCTCGCTCTAGGCTGCGCGCGCCGGCAGTCGAAGGTGAGCGATAGTCCGGGTGAAGTGCGCGCGAGAGGAACTGGATGAAGCTATCGGTGATCGGCTGCGGCTACCTGGGCGCCGTCCATGCAGCGTCCATGGCCGAGCTCGGACACGAGGTGGTCGGCGTCGACGTCGACGCCTCCAAGATCGGGCTGTGGCGACGGGCCGCGCGCCGTTCTTCGAGCCCGAGTTCGAGGAGTTGCTCACCACGTCGCTCGGCTCGGGGCGGCTGCGGTTCAGTTCCGACCTGGCGGAGGCGGCGGGGTGCCAGATCCACTTCGTCTGTGTCGGGACGCCACAGAAGCGCGGCGAGTACGCGGCGGACCTGCAGTACGTGGAGGTCGCGGTCGAGTGGGCCTTGACCCCGGATAGTGGACACGGGCTGGATTACGCGACTTCCGGGACGGTAGCGGCGTAGCTCGCCTCGTAGGTGTTCGGGGTCTGGTAGCGGCAGTAGGAGTGGCGGCGTCGGGTGTTGTAGCGGGTCAGCCACCGGTACAGCTCGCGGCGGCAGGTCGTCTCGTCGGGCCAGAACGCGTTGTCCTGCAGCACTTCTCGTTTCAGGGTGGCGTTTAACGACTCGGCGAGGGCGTTGTCGGCGCTGGACCCGACCGCGCCCATCAACCGCCGGACGTCGAGTCGGTCGCAGAGCTCGGCGTAGACGCGGCTGGTGTAGACCGAGCCGTGGTCGGAGTGGAAGATCGCCCCGGCCACGCTGCCGCGGTCCGCGGCTGCGGCGAGCAGGGCGTCGGCGACGAGGTCGGTGCGCATGTGGTCGGCGATCGCCCACCCGGCCAACCTGCGGGAGTAGCAGTCGATCACGGTGGCCAGGTAGAGGTTCCGCCCGTCGGCCAGGGGCAGGTAGGTGATGTCGCCGACGTAGACGGTGTTCGGAGCCTGCGCGGTGAAGTCGCGTCCGAGCAGGTCGGGCACCGTCGTGTCGGCGGGCTCGGGGATGGTGGTGCGCACCCGGCGGCGCCTGCGATAGCCCGCGATGCCGTGCTCGCGCATGACCCGTCCGATCCGCTTGTGGTTCACCCGCTCAGCCGGCTCGACGCCGTCGTTGAGTTCGGCGGTGATCCGCGGCCGCCCGCACGTGCGGTCGCCGTCATGCACGGCGCGGATCCGCTCGGCCAAGGCGGTATCGGCCGCGGTGCGTGCGGCGCGAGTCGGGGCGGCGGCGAGCCAGGCGTAGAAGGAGGAGCGTCGCACGTCGAGCAGTGCGCAGAGCCGCTTCACCGTCCAGCCCGGGCGCGGGCTGGAGGTCGTGTCGGAGTGGTCGGCGACGAACTGGAAGCGGGTCACCAGTTCGTCTCCCCGGCGAAATACTTGGCCGCCTGGCGAAGAATCTCCCGCTCGGTCTCGAGCTTGGTCTTCTCCGCCCGCAACGCGGTGTTCTCGGCCTCGAGGCGGGCCAGGCGCTGCTCGGGCGTCTCATCCGCCTCGGACACGGCACCGGAATTCTGGCGCGGCGCACGCACCGAACGCGCGCTTCGGCTGCGGGTCCCGTCGGGGGCGGTGCGCGTGCCGGTGCCGAGGTTGTCGAGCCACAACGCCAGCGTGGTCCGCTCGACTCCCAGGTCGGCGGCGATGCCCTTCACCGTCGCCCCGGGCGTGGACTCGTACAGCTCGACGGCCTGCCGACGGAACTCGTCGGAGTAGTTCTTGCGGGCCATGGTCAGACATCATCTCGCTTCCCCCGACGGTGCGGGGATCAGCGTGTCCACGAAACGGGGTCAGGGCCCAGTCGCTGCTCGGCGTGCTTCAGCCGGGTGAGCTGGTGGTGGGGAAGTCGACGGTGCCTGTGGGCACCGCCGCGAGGCTTGCGGAACTCGTGGTCGAGAAGGTGCCCGGCGCGGCTCTGGCATGGAATCCCGAGTTCCTGCGCGAGGGGTTCGCGGTGCAGGACACGCTGCACCCGGACCGGCTGGTGTACGGCATCCCGCAGGACGAGACCGGCCCGACCGCGGAGGCGCTGCTCGACGAGGTCTACGCGCCGATTGTCGCGGCGGGGACGCCCAAGGTCGTGACTGACTATGCCACCGCGGAGATGGTGAAGACGGCAGCCAATTCGTTCCTTGCCACGAAGATCTCCTTCATCAACGCGATGGCCGAGCTGTGCGAGGCGACCGGGGCGGACGTCAAGCAGCTTGCCGACGCGATCGGCTACGACGACCGGATCGGCCGCAAGTTCCTCAACGCCGGCTTGGGGTTCGGCGGCGGCTGCCTGCCCAAGGACATCCGTGCCTTCATGGCGCGGACCGGTGAGCTCGGCGCGGACCAGGCGCTGACGTTCCTGCGGGAGGTGGACAACATCAACATGCGTCGGCGGATCCGGATGGTGGAGCTGGCGCGTGAGGTGCTCGACGGTTCGCTACTCGGCAAACGGGTGGCGGTGCTCGGGGCGGCGTTCAAGCCGGAGAGCGACGACATCCGGGACTCGCCGGCGCTAAACGTCGCCGCGCAGTTGCAGCTTCAGGGCGCGAACGTCGTGCTGACCGATCCGGCTGCTATCGAGAACTGCAAGAAGCAGTGGCCGCAGATCGACTACGCCGACACCCCGGAGGAAGCGGCCAAGGGCGCTGACGCGGTGCTGCTGCTGACCGAGTGGAAGCAGTTCCGCGAGCTGGACCCGGTGGCGTTCGGCAAGGTCGTCAGGCAGAAGCGGGTGCTCGACGGGCGCAACGCGCTCGACCGCGACAAGTGGGAAGCCGCGGGGTGGAGCTACCGGGCCCTCGGTCGTCGCCACTCGTCCTGAGGGGCTATGGGTCGTCGTGAGGGCTCCTCACGCTACGCACGGAGGTCGAGCAGACGGCGGTCGTGCCGGGGCCGGATGACGAGCCGTCGGACTCGGGCAAGGGTGAGATCTACGTACAGACCCGTGTCACTGGCGGACGCGATGCTGAGGCACGGGTCGTGCGGGCGCGCGGTCCGAGGGTTGAGTCAGATGCGGAGTGACGAATGCGGAGAAGTGTGCAGGCCGGGCTGATCCTTTCGGCGATCTTCACGTCGACGATCGGTACGACGGCGGTCGCAGCCGCCGCCGTTCCAGCGGCAGCCGGCGACCACAACTGCGCCGGCGCGGCGGTGAGCTCCATGGCCGGGCCCGGCTTCGGCAGCGGGGTCTCCTCGCTCGCGCACCAGCAGCTCGTCGACAACATCGGCCTGGCCGACTGCCGGCAACCGCCCCGCCAGAACCCGTAGCAGGGCGATCGCCACCCGCTCGCGTCACTCACAGCAGCGGCGCTCAGGGCGGGACTTCTCGAGTGCGTCGGTCGTCGGCGGACGGGTGGGTGGCGCTGCGCCGAGGGCTGAGCCAGAGCTTGATTCTCGAACATGTGTTCGATACACTTTGGACGTGACCGGCTGGGCGGAGATGGCGCACGAGGAGCTCCTCGCGGCCGTCGCCGATGCCCAGCTGGCGCGGAACGCGATCGACGCGCGGATGCTCGCGGCGGTGGCCGAGCTGGAGTCGCGCGGGCTGGCTCCCGAACACGGGTACCGGGACACGGCGGACATGCTGCAGTCGGTGCAGCGGGTGCCCGTAGCCGTGGCCAGGGCGCGGGTCCGGGCGGCGCGGGCGGTGGTGCCGGAGCGGTCGTTGCTGGGAGAGGAGCTACCGGCCGAGCTGCCGTCGACGGCGCTCGGGCTCGCCGCCGCGGAGATCTCGTTCGAGCACGTGCGGGTGATTCAGCAGACGATCGCCGCGCTGCCCGCGCATCTCGAGGCCGACCACCGCAAGCCACTGGAGCGGGACCTCGCCGAGCTGGGGCGCACCCTCGACCCGGAGGCGTTGCGGCGGGCGGGGAAGCACGCGTTGGCACTGCTCGACCCGGACGGGCCCCGGCCGCGGGACGGCGCGCCGGCGCGGACTCGGCTTCGGTTCATGCCGCGCGGGGAGGGGTTCGAGGCGCGCGGCTGGTTCGACCGGGAGTCCGCGGCGGTTGTTCGCACGGCGCTGTCTCCGCTGTCTGAGCTGGTGCCCGAGCACGGCCCGGGCGAGTGCGAGGAGACCGGATGCGAGCACCTGCCGGGCGAGCGGAGGCCGGATCCCCGGTCGATCGCCGAGCGGGAGGGCGACGCGCTGGTCGAGCTGTGCCGCCGGATGCTCGACTCCGGGGCCCTGCCGATCGACGGCGGCGCGCGGCCGCAGGTCACGGTGACGATTCCGCTGACGGAGCTTCGGGGCTCCGGTGCCGGCTTGCTGAGCTTTGGGGACGGCACACTGGCCTCGGCGATCAAGGCGGAGGACGCGCGGCGGTGGGCCTGCGACGCGGCGATCGTGCCGATCGTGCTGGGGTCGCGGGGTGAACCGCTCGACGTCGGGCGGCGCTCTCGGCTGGTGACCCCGGCCTTGCGGCGGGCGTTGGAGCAGCGCGACGGAGGTTGTGCTCAGCCGGGCTGCTCCATCCCGGCCCAGTGGACGGCGGCGCACCACATCGAACACTGGTCGAAGGGCGGCTCCACCTGCCTGGAGAACCTGGTGCTCCTATGTCCGAGGCATCATCGCCTCGTCCATCGCGGCGAATGGACGATCATGATGGAGGACGGGCTCCCCGTCTTCCACCCGCCCTGGTGGGCAGGAGGAAGACCCAGCCGAAATCTGTTGCACCGGCCCGACCTGATCGGGCGGGTGGACGAGCCTGCGTTGCCCTCGCGCGGGGAGCGCGCGCTCGCGCTGCTCGACTGAGCACCGCCGCGCTGGATCCGGAGAAGACCAGGTCACCGGATCCCGCCCGTGTCTCCGAGGGGGAACAACACCAGCGCGCCCTAGCACTCCACGACGGCTCACCTGGCCGTCGCGTCGAGTGCGGAGGCGCAGATGGCCCACCCCTCTGAGTCCTGCCGGCCCGTCCCCAGCCGTCCCCGTGACCTGCGGCGGCTCGAGCCCGAACGTCGGCTTCGCTTCGCGCCCGGCGCCACCCTCGCCCGCTGGTGGCGCGAGCTGACTCTGCTCGGCGGGCTCGGCGTGCTCTGGTCCGAGTTCGGGTGGGTCGCGCCAGTCACCACCGTCGGAACAGTCGCGCTGTCCTTGCTGTTTGGGCCCGCGCGAGAACGGGTGGCGGGGGAGGTGCTCGCGCTCGTCGTGCTGCACCGGGTGCGTGTCGGGTGCGTGTGGGCCGGGTTGGAGAACCGGTCCGGCAACCTCCCGCTGCTGGTCAATGCCCGGCCGTGTGGCGAGGCCGTCGTCGTCACCGCGTTCTGTCGTCTGGGTACCAGGCGTGAGGACTTCGCCGCCGCGGCCGAGGTGATTGCGGAGGCGTGCGGGGCGCTGCGGGTGATTGTGGCGCGCGACTCGCCGCGGCGGGAGCGGATGCTGATCGTGGTCGTGCGACCGCGGTGGGGGTGGCCAGGGAGGTAGGTGTCGGGTGATCGCCCGACACCGCACGCGTCGGACGTCTGCCCACACTTTTCTGCGGATCGCGAGGGGACCGGGTCCTCCGCGCCCGTAGGACGGAGTGCGCGGCAAGGCGAAAGGTCGGCGCGGGCGACGCGGTGGACGCCCCCGGACACCTGCGGGGAGGCGTCCGTGAACGTGCACGAGCGGAAGCAGGAACCGGATCAGTGGTGCCGATGCCTCCTGTGTCGCATCGGCGACGAGGAGGCGGTCGCGGTGCTGCGGGGGTGCGGGGCGAGCGGGCCGGGCTGGGACGGGGTGGCCGAGCACCTCGCCCGCTACGCCCTGGCCACCATGCACCAGCAGTTCCTGCGGCACACGCTGGTCACGGAGGCCAACGTCCACCGCAGGCGAGCCGGGCTGCACCCGTTGTGGCTCACACCGGAGGACGGGGAGATGCTCCGCACCGACGGCGCCCAGCGGAGCGAGCTGTTCGACGCCACCGTGGCGCACGCGTTGGCCCGCTTCAAGCGGCACGACGTCGTCGGCGGGCGGTGGCGGCCCGGCGGGCGGGCCGTGCCCGGCTACCTCGTCACCCGCTGCTACTTCGTCCTCGGGGAGCAGCTCACGGCCTGGCGCCCCGGGCGCGACCGGGCCGCGCTGACCCTGGCCGCCGAGGTGCAGAAGGCCCGCGAGCAGGCCCGGCTCGCCGAGGTCGATCTCGTCGACGCCCTTCGCGACCAGCCCACCGGCCGTCTCGACCCGCTTCTGCGCACCATGCCGGACACCCTGCGCGCCGCCGTCGACCACCGGCTCGCCCACGACGGAGCCGGCTGGGCCGACGCGGCACGCGCACTGCAGGTCAGCCCCAAGGTCAGCAGCGCGCCGAGCTCGCGCTGCCAGCGCGACGACGGCCTGGGCGTGCGACCGGGCCGGCGCGTTCCGGCGTGCCAGCTCCGCGAACCCGTGGTGCAGCTGGACCACCGTGGTGCCGTCGGCCGCCTCACGACGGTCGAGCAGCCCCACCCGCACGAGCGCGTCGAGCGCCTCGGGGTCCTCGGGTACGACAGCGGCGGGCAGGGGCTCGTCCGGGTGGAACCGGGCGAGCACCCCGAGCAGGCCCTCGGCCCGGTCCCGGAGTTCGCCCGGCACCGCGTCGAGGCAGACCTCGAAGGTGGCCGCGACGGCGTCGCCGCCCGGCAGTGCACTCGGGTCCAGGTCCGCGAGCATCTCCTCCAACCGCGCGGTGCCACCCGACGCCGCGGCCTCCCCGGCACCCCGCAGGGCCAGCGGCAGGCCCCCGAGCAGCGAGGACAACCGCTGCGCCGGCTCCGCCCAACCGCTGCGGGCGGGCGTGGGAAGCCGGTCGAGGACGATCCTCGCCCCCGACTGCGGGTCGAGCCCCCGCACACGATGGACGACGGCGGTCCAGAGCGCCTCGGCCCGCACAGCCGGGTCGACGGGCCGCAGGGCGAGGTCGAGCCGGCGGGTGGGCGCGCCGAGGAGGCGGGCGACCCGGCGCAGCCCGTCGCAGACGTCGTCGAGGTCGTGGGCGGTCACGCAGATCGCGCGGTTGCGCCCGCCGAGGTGTGCGGCCACCGCGCGGGCCGTGGTCGTCTTGCCGAGCCCCGCCTCCCCGACCAGCACGAGCGCAGGCCCGCCGAGCGGCCATGCCTGCGCGACCAGTACCTCCTCGGCTGGGTCCTCGCGGAGCAGCGCGAGCTCGACGCGGCCGCGCGCCGGCTGATCGGGGTGCTCGTGGAGCGGACCGAGCTGCTCGGCCCCCTCCACCGCGAGACCCTGGCGACTCGGCATCGGCTGGCCTGGGTGACGGGGATGGCCGGCAACCCGGTCGAGGCGGAGGAGGAGCTGCGCGCGCTCGTGCGGCTACGGGAGGAGCTGCACGGCACCCGCGCGCACCTCGACGTGCACAACTCGCGTTACCGGCTCGGCTGCCTGCTGGCGCAGGACGCGTTCGGCAAGGAGGGGCTGGACGAGGCCCGGGAGCTGTTCGCCTCGCTCTGCGAGGAGTTGGAGCCCCTTGGCGCGACGCATTCGATGACGTTGATGGTCCGGGTCCGGCAGGCCTGGGTCGCGATGCGGCAGCTGCGCTTCGACGACGCCGTCGACGCCTACTCCGACCTCCTCGCCGACCAGGAGAAGGTGCTCGGCGTCGACCACGCCCGCACGCTGCGCACCCGCCACACGCTCGCCCGGCTCACCCTGGCGCTCGGCGACGCGCGCAAGGCCGAGGAGGACCTGCGGGGGTGGTGCGGAGTCGGCGGGAGGTGCTGGGGTCCAGCCATCCGCACACGATGGATAGCCGTTCCTACCGGGCGTGGGCGTTGCTGCGCAGCGGGCGGGTGCAGGCGGCAGACCGGGAGCTGCAGGCGTTGCTGGCCGATCGACGGCGGGTGCTGGGCGACGATCACCTGGCTACCCTGACGACGCGTTACTACCTGGCTAGGGTCGTGACCCGGCGGGGGCGGCTCGCCGACGCCCGGGCCCGGTTCTCGCGCTTGGCTCCGCACGCCGCAATGCTGCTCGGCGACGAGGACCGGCTGGTGCTGGAGATTCGGCACGGGGCTGCCGTCGTCGAGGCGCTGTCCGGACGTCTGGCGGCGGCGGAGGCGGCGTTGGAGGAGATCCACGCCGTGCGGAACCGGGTGTACGGGCCTGGTGATCCGGACACTCTTGCGACGCGCGAGCAGCTGGTGTGGGTCGTCGGAACCGCAGGGCGGGTGTCCACGGCCCTCGCGGAGAGTTCACGGGTTCTGCAGGACACCGTCCGGGTGCTGGGGGAGCACCATCCCCACTCCCTCGCCGCGCTCTACCGACGGATCTGGGTGCTCGGGCTCGCCGGCCGCCGGGCGGAGGCGTTCGATCTGCTGCCGCGCTTCGAGGCGCTGACCCGGGAGGTCGGCGCCGACGAGCTCCGCTGCGCCTCGCTGACCGCCTGGCTGCTGCGGCTCGACGGCAGGCTCGACTCGGCTGCGCGCGCCTCGGCTGCCGCAGTGGATCTGCACACCGAGGTGCTGGGGCCGCACGAGGTGGAGACCATGCGGAGCCTCGACGCCCTCGGGCTGGTCCACCTCCTTCAGGGGCGACTCCCCGCCGCCGAGACGATCTTCCGGGACGTCCTCGACCGGCGGATTCGGGAGCTGGGGGAGGAGCACCTCGACACCCTCGTCGCCCGGATGCACCTTGCCGGGGTGTTGATGCGCCGCGGTCACTTTTCAGCGGCTGCTCGCGAGCTCGCGCTGATGCGGGACGGGGTGCGGGGGGTGGACCCGGAACACCCGCTCGTCAGGAGGCTGCCGGACGTGGGGTGGGGGAGGTGAGATCCTCCAACACGCAAGGTGCCGTAACGCCACGGATACGCAGGGCGACCACTTCCTCACCTCGGGCGCTCCCCGTTCCCCGAGGTGGGGGTCTCCATGCGCGTCGTCATTCTCACCGTGATCAGCAGCGCAGTTTTCCTCTGCGCAGGGTGCGGGCCCGCTGCCGAAGCGGACTCCCGTGGTTCGTTCCATCCTGCGGTGACGCCGACGCCACCGTCCTCCTCGACAGGTAGCGTTTCGCCCGAGTCCGACCAGCCGACCGTGACACGAGAGGAGACACGGGCGCCGGCTGCGAACGGCCGGACCCACGCTGCTCAGCCTCCGACCACACCGGCTGTTGCTACTACGGCTGCAGCGACGTCTACCGCCGTGACACCCGAGACCGTTCCCGTCGTGCCTGTCCAACTGCCGGCGCCGATAGCTCGTAGAGACTGCCCGTCCGAGCCGTGCACGACGACTGCAAGGACCACGCCGCCACCTACGCAAACCACCGCTCCACCAACATCGAAGGCTTATGTACCGCCCTCGGGTGGCGGCACGTGAGCGAGTCGGCTGTGGCGCGGGCAGCGACTGGCGGCGGAAGCGCCGCGCGTTTGCAGCTTCTGTCCAGCTTCCTCACACCGCTGACGGTTTTGACCGGTCTCCTCGTCTATGTCGGATGGGTCCGAACCCGCGCCTTCTATGACTGGTTCGGCGTGAAGTCCGGGCTGCTCGGCTTCAGCCCGCAGGACCTCACACTGCAGAGCGCGGACGTCGGATCCGCGTCCGTGTTCGTCCTCGCGTTGGTCTGCTGCGCGCTCGTGACCGTCGACTGGGTGATCTCGCTCGTCCTCGCCCGTGAGGAGCTCGGAGTGTGGGGCCGGCGCATACGTCTGGGCCTAGCCGGTGTTGGAATCGTCCTGGTAGTCGTCGCCCTGCTCACGGCCCGGGCCTACGCCGTCATCGCGGCTGTCCCGCCGATTGCCGGAGCCGGCCTGCTGGCGCTCGGCGCAACGATGCTGCTGCGCTTCGGCGCCGGCGTGCCCGGACGGCCTGCGCCGCTTCCGCGCGCCGCTGCCGTCGTCGGCGTGCTCGTTCTGGCCCTGTCCGCGTTCTGGGCGGCCACGACCTACGCACGCACCTTGGGAACAGGTGCGGCCCGCGACCTCGCCGCCGATCCCGGCAGCATGCCTCTGGTGACGATCTACAGCGAAAAGCCCATCGATCTCAGCGGGGGATCCCTGGTCACCGCAGCGCGGGTACCGAACTCGGACGGAGGTCCTACTTACCGCTACACGGGTCCGCGGCTGTTGACCTACTCCAACGACCGCTGGTTTCTCGTCACCGATCTCGGCGAAGCAGGTTATCGACCCGCTGTTGTGGTCGTCCACGACGAGGAGGCAGTGCGCGTCGAGACTCGGGCACCGGCCTGACGAGCGTCGTGACGTGACGCGACATCCGAACCTGGGCATTGGTCCACTGCGAAGGCGCGGGCACTCAGCTGCGTGATCGGGCGTGATGCCGAGACCCGTCAAATCTGGTGACGGTGTGTGGTGCATAGCTGAAGGCGCAATACGTACTTCTCCCCGGGTCCCGACGCCGCCCCACTTAGGCACCCTCCGTATCAAGCCGTGTACGCCACTTCTCAGGGGTCATGCGGGCGTGATGAGGCCTTCCGAAGATCTGTGGCGGCGATGAGACGAGGGGCTGTGCGCAGGATGTCAACAAAGCGGCGGTTGTCTCTGTGGCTCGGAGGCGTACTGGTCGCAGCCACGGCCCTCGTGGCCGTGGCCTCGATGATCGCGGGACCCGCGACCTCACGGACGTCCGTCATCAACCTCCGGGACAGGCCTGAGCCGGAGGAGGTCGAGAGGCGGTTGGACGAAGCGGCTGCCGCCAGCGCTGATTCAGTGGTGCTTCTCATTCCGCAGGCGTCTGTGGGATTCGAGTGTCCGGACGGCGAGATGGAAGTCGATGACCATCCCGAGTGCGCGCTGCAGAAGCGACTTGGACACGCCCTCATCGTCAGTACTTCCCGATCACTCGGCAAGGTGGCCGAGGACCTCGGCGACGACAGGAGCGCCGTGTCGACCGACGGACAGACAGCGGCGTTGACGATCGACCATCCGGTGACGGGGTTTCTGGCGGCCTTGTTGGCCGGCTGCTTCCTTACCGTCCTCGTTGCAGTCCTGGGCGCCGCCGTCGGCGCGTTGCCCGGACCGCGAACGGCGCACAGGCGGAATCCGGTGTCGAACACGTCGCCGTGGGGGAAGCCCACCCCGGCGACGCCGTACGGCTCTATCAACACCTCGCGTGTACCGGCAACAGGCGCCCCCTCACGGCGACCAACCCCACCCGCGCGCACGCCGCCACCGCAGGTTCGTCCCGCTCCCACAGGTCCGCTCACACGCACCTTCGTAAGCGCGGCTGGGGGCTACACCGAGGTCGACGGAATCGTCATGTGGTCGGCCGTCGAAGGAGAGTCGGCTCAGGTTCTGGCGCCGAACGAGGAAGTCGACGTCATCGGCACAGGCGGCGAGGCCGTCATCGTCCGCAGGCGAGCTCGCAGTTGACGACAGGAGACAGCACAGTGAACCGACCGGCCACCGGCCTGAGCGACCTGCCGGTACAAGCGGCCAAGAGCCGTCTACTGCTCACCCTGGTGGTGGACACGTCGAGCTCCATGGAGGGCGAGCGCATCACCGAGCTCAATGCCGCGCTCCAGGACTGGCGGCAGCAGCTCGTCGAGGACGACGTCGTCCGCCGCTTCGGCGAGATCGCCATGATCACGTTCGGTCAGGGACACGTGAAGCTCGTCGATCTGTCCGGTGACCCCGATCAGGCCTACGTCCCCGTCTCCCAGTTCGACCCGCCGCCGTTGACGGCGGGCGGCGTGACCCCGATGATCGACGGGCTGCAGTACGCGTTCGACGTGCTTGCTGCTCGGCGTCAGCAACTTCGAAGAGATGGCTTCTCGCTGTTGAACCGGTCACTCGTCTACTTGATCACCGATGGCATTCCGACGGACGAGAACGGTCACCCGACGAGCGCATGGCGCGACTTCGCACCAGTCATCCGACGGCAGGAGGAAGGTCGGCACCTCCTCTTCTTCGCCTTTGGTGTCGACGGCGCGGACGAGTTCGTCCTACGTGGACTGGCCCCGCGCGCTTGGCGTCTCCTTGCCGACGCCCGACTCGCCGAAGTCTTGTCGCTCGTCTCGACGAGCATTGAAGCGGCCGCGGCCTCCTCGGTGCACGACATGCCGGCAGATCAGGCCTACGACATCGTGAACGAGCAGATGGACCGCTACGCGCGCATGCGCGAGTTCCTCGAGGGCAAGGCCTGAGATGAGCGGGCAGCGGGCCGCAGTTGGCTGGCGGATCGTCGAGGGATCCGTCGTCGGCCCTGGACACTCAAAGGCCGGCGCGCCGAATCAGGACGGGTTCGGGACGGAGGTATTGCCCAGCGGCGCTACGGTGGCCGTTGTCGCCGACGGAGCCGGGTCTCGTGCTCGCTCCGAAGTAGGCGCCATGCTCGCGGTCCGATCCGGCATCGAGGCAGCGAGATCCGTCTTCGGCACATCCCTCCCGACCGACGCCGTCGGCTGGCGTCGTGCGTGCGGATGCCTCAGGACCACCGTACTCGACAACTTCGACGGCAACCTCTCGATGCGGATCGAGCAGGACCGGCGGAACGAGGGCCTCGGCCGGGAACAGATCAAACTCGGAGACTACGCCTCGACGCTGCTCGCCGTCGTCTCCGCGCCGCCGTGGCTCGCCTACATCGCGGTGGGCGACTGTTTCCTGGTCGTAGATCGGCGGCCAGGCGGAGCGTTCCTGCTGTCGCCTGTGGCGGAGGTCCGGGAGCACGGGGGTGCGACGGTCTTCATGACCTCGGACTCTCGGCAGGAACACTGCAGCACCGGTCTGGTCTGGGACGCCGGGATCCGCGGCATCGCGCTGGCCACCGATGGCCTGTACGAGGCGCTGCTGACCTATCGGAGGGATGCCGACGACGTCCTCTGGTACACCGCGCCCAAGGACTTCGTTCGCTACTTCGACCACTTCGCCTCAGCAGGTGGGGACGAATTGGCGAGCGTGCTCGCGTCCGACCCGTTCGTGAAGTCGTCCGGCGATGACAAGACGATGATCATCATGGTGCAGGAGTGATCGATGTCCGGAACGATACTTCGACTGCCGAAGGGTCGGACCATCGAACTCGGTGGCTCGTTGGGCAAGGGCGCGGAGGGTGTTGTCCGGGAGATAGTCGGCACCGACGACCTCTGCGCGAAGCTCTATTTCGACCCGTCGCCGGCGCTGGAGCGCCGACTGGAGGCGCTCAAGCACCATCCGGCAGCTGAGCTGCGAGGTGACACCAGCGAGCATGTGCACCTCGCGTGGCCGCTGGAGAGGTTGGTCGACCAGAACGGTGAGACGCGGGGGTTCGTGATGCCCCGGATCGAGGGTGAGCGGCTCACGAAGCTCCTCGAGCCTGACATGAGGTTCATCTCGATGCGCGAGCCGACCTGGCGCTCTCTCGTGGGTATCGCCGGACGAACTGCCAAGCTGCTGGACACCCTCCACCAGCACGACATCGTGATGGGGGATGTCAGTCCTGCGAACATCATGGTCGACTCAGCCGGCCTGGTGACCCTGATCGACTGCGACACCGTCCAGTTCTCCGATCCGAGGACGGGAGCGCGTCATTCCTGCAGCAAACTGACCCCGGACTACTGCCCGCCCGAGATCGGGAGCGGCCGCGATCTCGATGAAGCACATGACGAATTCGGGCTGGCTATTCTTGTCTGCGAGATGCTGATGGAGGGACAACACCCGTTCCACGGCGTCCCGGTCTCCCGCGTCGACGGCGACTCCGACACGCGCGAGAACATCACCGCCCAGAACAATCGACTCGTCTTTCCCGAGAGGCTGGTCAAGGTTCCCGACCTGATCACACCCGACGTCCTCTCACCGGCTGTCCTGGCTCTCGCCCGCGCGTGTTTCGGTCCGGGCCACGGCGATCCGGAGGCGCGACCTGCAGCGGGCGAGTGGGCGGAAGCCCTCGGACGCCTCGAGTCGGAACTGAGCACCTGCCGGGTCAACGCCAACCACTTCCACCATCGTGGACTCGGGAGATGCGTGTGGTGCGAACGTATCGATCATGGTTGGGGCGACTCGTTCCCACTCGCCCTGGGTCCGACGCGCGCAGGGACGGTTCGCCGGCTGGGACACCAGCCAGGCTCGCGCCCGGGTGGGCACGCCGTACCGCGGCCGCCGACTCCGAGGCGGAGCTCCGCGAGGGGAAGATCGACCGCGACTGCGACCGGCGCAGGTGCGACCACTCGCTCCGCTCCGACCCCGGATACTGCGGGGTCCGGTGCTCCCGACCGTTCCGACAAGCCGTCCCCGATCTCGAGCGCGGCCGTTCTGACCTGGGTGGTGATCGCAGTCATCGCTGTCATCGTCATCATCGTGCTGGCGGCACGATGATGAGGGAGACGGAAGGCTTGGTCGTCGCTGCGACGCACCGCTCATGCCATGTCCTCGGGCCCGGCAACCGGTACGCGCTCTGGGTTCAGGGCTGTCCGTTCCGGTGTCCCGGCTGCGTCAGCCCGCAGTGGCTGGCCTTCACCGGCGGGAAGCGGCTCGCGGTGGACGACCTCGTTCTGGACATCGTCAGTTTCGCTGTGGACGGGCTGACGGTGTCAGGTGGCGAACCCTTCGCTCAGGCTGCTGGACTCGTTGCCCTCGTACGCCAGATCCGGCAGAGCCGCGATCTCTCGCTCTGCTGCTACACCGGCTACACCCTGGAGGCGCTCCGCCGAGGGAGCCCTGCGCAGCGCGAGTTGCTCGGCCTCGTCGACCTGCTCGTTGACGGGCCGTATGTCAGGAGTCGGCACGCCCCGCTCCGTTGGCGTGCTTCGACCAACCAGCGACTACATGTCCTGACCGACCGGCATCTCGATGTTCTCACCGAACCGGACGATCCCGCCGGCCTCCAGATCGAGATCGGCCCGGACGGCGAGGCCCAATGGTTGGGTGTACCGCACACGCCTGGCTTCCGTGAGGCCCTCGCCGCTGCAGCCGACCTCGTCGAATCGCGAGATGCCTGATGAGTAGATCCCCGAAGTACAGCCTGGTGCGCGCGAGTCTCGCACGGGTCCGGAGGATGCTCGACGAGAGAGCCGAGCGCGAACGTGCCCGCCGGGAGGTGCAGGCACTGCACGCCACAGCACGGCTCGACGAGCGGCGACGCCGGGTCGCTGACCAGATTGACTCCCTCCTGCGTAGCTCGCCGAGACCCGAGAACGGTGAGGCGCTGGAACGCAAGCAGGAGGCGGCGCTCAGGGCAGCAACCGAGGAGGAGCTGCTGGTGATCGAAACCGACTTGATCCTGCAGGCCATCCGGCGGCCCGAGGAGCTCGGTGCGAAGAGCATGGCCGAAGTCAGGGCCGCAGCGGACCACGCTCGCCGGATGGACGGTCTTGCCATCCAGCTCGATCGGTTGCAGGCCCGCCATGCACGTCTCTTGGCAGACGCCACGGCAGCTCGCGTGGTGACGGAGGACCTGGAGATTCTCGAACGGGAGATCGAGGCGGTGGCCAGGAAGCTTCGAGGTGGTCCGCTTGAACCTGTCGAGGTCCTGGTGAGAGGCATCGATGCGCGGCTTGCCGAGGCTGAGCAGGAGCTCGACACCGCAATCGACCGCACTGTCGCACGGCGGGAGATGCTCGGGGCGATCATCGAGGCCCTCCCCGAGCTGGGCTACTCCGTGGATCCCGCCACCCTCGCGGAGACGGCCAACGGCACGATCTCCGTACACGCTCGGCGTCTGAGCGGTGCAGAGCTCACGGTCGTCGTTGGTGAGGGCGGCGGAGCAGATCCGCACCGCGTCGACTACATCCGACCGGGCGAAGTCTTCGCCAGAAGCCCGTCGATGCCCGCGCGGGACTGTTCCTCCCTCCAACGCCTCGCGGACCGGCTCAACGATTCGCTGCGGACGAGCGGCTATCTGCCGGGCAAGGTCTCCTGGGACGGCGACGGTGGCGGGGAGCCACACCGGCGGCGCAGGGCCGAGGTGCCCATGCCGCGGCCCAAGGAAGCGCCGTGAGCGCCCCCTTGGCGTCGAGTTGGTTCGGGCGCGCGTATTCGTCGATCGCACGGGACCAGCATCTGCTCCTTCACGGAAATGTTGACGACCTCGTGTGCTGGGACACCACGTTCCACCCGCTCCGGGACGCGATCGCAGGATTTCTGCACGTCACCGGGTTCTCCGCGGTCGGCAATTTCGACCTGGTCGACGGCTTGACTTACACGGACAGTGCGAGCCGCGACTTCTTCCAGGACACCCTGCGGAGGGGTGGCGCCCCCGGTACGCAAGCCACCCCGCACCCCGAACCGTTGACGTTGTGCGCCGTCTCGGCCGACCCCCTTCATTCCCGCGCTGCTGCAGCACAGGACCCCTGCATACGGACGACGTCTGACTTCTTGACGGCCGCCCGCCGCCTGCTTTGCCAGACCGAGCGTCCGTGCGCAGTGGTGATCAACCAGGCGGACATCATTCTCGGCCGCGACGCGGTAGGCACAGAAGATCATCAGGGCAACCTCGTCCAGCTGGCGAAGATCTTCGCAGAGGCCACCTGGGCACCCTCGCCATTGCCCGGAGAGTCGATCCGCAACCGCCTCGTTCTCGTGGTCAATGAACTGCAGGCCGTTCCGCCGTGGGTACGGTCGGGCAGTCCGCAGGTGGCGACCATAGAGGTCGGGCGGCCGACAGCGGACGAGCGCGCAGCTTTCGTCCGGTCGATGCTGAACCAACTGACGGGTGGGTCCGGGCTGACTCCATCGGAAGCGTCGGCAGCGGCAATCAGAATCGCGGGTCTTACCGAAGGCATGACGCTTGTCGACATCCGCGGCCTGAGGGCGACCTCCAAAATGACCAAGATCCCGGTCACGTCGCCGCGCCGACTCGTCACGCGTCACCGCTTCGGCCTGCGTGAGGATCCCTGGGAACAGCTCGACATCAGTCGCGTCCGCGAGGCGAAGGAACTTCTGAGCAAGCGGGTGGTGGGCCAACCTCACGCCGTCGATGCCGTGGCCGACGTTCTCGCGAACGCGCGTGGTGGCGTCGACTTCCACAGTGAGGGGGATCAATCGGCTACGCGCCCGAAGGGCGTCTTCTTCTTCGTGGGTCCGACCGGGGTTGGGAAGACGGAGCTCGCCAAGGCGATCGCCGAGATCGTGTTCGACGACGAGACTGCGCTCCGGCGCTTCGACATGAGTGAGTTCAGCCAGGAGCACGCGAGCGAGCGGCTGATCGGCGCGCCTCCCGGCTACCTCGGGCACGAGTCCGGTGGTGTCCTCACCAATTGGATGATGGAACGTCCCTTCAGCGTGATCCTCTTCGACGAGATCGAGAAGGCGCACCCCCGCCTGATGGACAAGTTCCTCCAAGTCATCGATGACGGCCGGCTCACTGACGGACGAGGGCGGACTGCGTTCTTCTCGCATTCGATCGTGATATTCACCTCGAACGTGGGAGCCAACGAGCTGCCTCGCCTGCTCCGTGGGTTCAGCACGGCGCCGCCGAGCTATACCGTGATTGCGCAGCATTTCGAGGAGGCCGTCCGTAGGTACTTCTCCGAGCAGCTCGGCCGACCGGAACTGCTAGGGAGGCTTGGCAGCGGCATCGTGGCCTTCGACATCCTGCGCGAACAAGTCGTGGCGGGGATCGTGGACAAGTTCCTCCGGCAGCTCGTCGCCTCCTCGTCGGCGCGGGGGTTCGACCTGGTCATCGATCGTGTCCCGCTCGAGCGCGCGATCGCTCAGCAGGTCACCGAGCACGGAATGGCCTTCGGCGCCCGACAGATCCGCAGTCCGCTGCTGGACCGGCTCGTCCGCGTTCCCTTGAACAGGTATCTCGTCGAGCACGACCCGGCCCCGGGCACTCGGATCTGGGTCCGGCGCTCACAGCCTGGCGAGCCCTTCGTGGTGGAGGAGTTCCCGGCGTCTGGCGACGATCATGACTGACCTGGTCGCTTCGGCACTCACCCCCGACGACCTGGAGGAGCAGGTCTCGTGGTTCGAGGGTCGGCGAAGACTGTCGATGGAGGAGTACCGAACCTACTTCGCGCTCGAGGTCGAGCTCGAGACGCGTTTCATCGCCGGAGCCGCCGGACACGCAAGGTGTCACGATTTCGGGGGAGCGGCCGCTGCGATCGGGCAGGTGGTCGAGCTCAACCGGGTTCTCCTGCGGATCACTCACCGGGAGCTCGCCGAGCTCACACCGGGGCCGAGTCCGGACCGGGAGGAGCTCACAGACAGACGAGATCGGGTAGACGGCTTCCTGCTGCTCACCCTCGGGATTCAGGCTGAGTACGAGGCAAGCCAACAGCTCGCTCTCGGAGACCTTCAGGAGGCCAAGGTCGCGCTGCAGGAGGCTGTCGACCGGTTCGAGGAGCTGGCGAAGAGCGGGCTGCCCTATTCCCCGGTCGGCTCCGATCGCTGGTCTCTCGCCCGCATGAACCGTGACTTCCTCGATGCTCTCGCCCTTTTCCGGGGTGCCCGCTACGAGTCCGCGCACGACAAGTTCCGTGAGGCAGCCGCGCGCTACGACCACGAGATCAGGAGGTTGCGCGAGCAGAACACGACCGGCTACCGAGATGCCGTGCTCCAGGAGAATCTGCTTTCGGAGTTGGCAGACCGCCATACCTATGCCCGGGTACTGAGGGCCGTGTCCGCAGCTTTTACTTTCGTTCAGAAGAACGACTTCGAGGAAGCAGCCAAGTCGGCGGAGGACGCTGTGGGATTGGGCGAGCGGTGGCTCGATCGCGTGGTCGGCGCCGATCTTCCAGAGATCCAACGGGACATCAGGAGCCAGGAATTGTGCCTATACCAGGGCTGGGCAGCATGGATCGAGGCGGAGCGGGCCATCGACAGGAAGGACTGGACCGGCTGTGACGCCAACCTCCGGGCGGCTCGAGATCGATGGACCGAAAGTACGGACCTCGGAATTCGGAACGGCTTGCGAGGAGTCGTCGTCGGTCAGGCGGATATGGGCAGCATGGAGCTGCTGCTCCTGGCCACTCGGCGTCGTCGTGACATCGAGGAAAGGCTCGGCGTGGAGATCGACCGACTGCGGCGTGACATCCGCGACCACGCCCCGCCCGTCTACATCACGAACACCAACCAACAAGGAGACACCATGACCACGAACCGATCTGTGAGCTTCTCCTCGCAGGGCGACATGAGGGGGAACTTCGCCGGCGAGTCGGTCGTCGGGGCGACGTACACCGACAACAGCCAGTCGATCGAGTCCGGCATGAGCCTGCGGGAGCTTGCGAAGGAACTCGCTGAGCTGCGGGATTCACTCGCTCCCGGCGTGCGATCTGAGCAGGAGAAGGAACGGCTGGAGCATGTGCGACAGGCCGAGGAGGCCGCTCGTGCCGGCGACGAAAAGAGCATGAAAGAGCATCTCGCGGCCGCGGGAAAGTGGGCGTTGGCCTTCGCGGAGAAGCTAGCATTGTCCGCCGCAGAGGTCGCGATTCGAGCCAGCATCGGAGCTTGAGGCCGCCTTGCTTGCATGATGCTGTGGCTGAGTGGACACCTACGGTCAGCGACGAAACGGGTGCGCAGGTTCAACCATCTCGTCGAGGCGAGATACGGTCACTAGCCTAGTAGGGCTTTGTTAGGTTGTGTCTGGGTAGGGGCGTTGGCAGGTGTGGCAGGCGCCGGTCCAGATGCCGAGGAGGGTCTGGAGTTCGCGGAGGACGGCGTAGAGGGTCAGGCCGGCGCAGGGGCTTTGAACCGCCCCGGGTCTGGTGGAGGCTCTGAACCCACGGAAGGGTCGGAGCTATGGCAGCGCCGAGGAAGTACCCGGACCAGATGCGGGAGCAGTCG